>DIYN01000005.1 GCA_002429065.1 Verrucomicrobia bacterium UBA6053
CGGCATGCGGACACCCCGCCATGCCTCCTCCAGGTTGAGCTGAATCACCTGTTCATCCGCCTGCTTGCGAAGATCGTAACACACAACACTTCCCGCAGTGGTCCGCTCAAACATGCGCCCATCCACAATCGGATGCTCCATGGTCACTTCATAGCCACCGGTGATGTGGGCCAGATCCAGAGCCCAAGGACCGGAGGCATCCCTCTGAAGCTCCAGCGACTGATCCGTCCATTTGACCTGGGACACCGGCTTCCGCCCTCCCCGGTTCGGACTGTGATGACGGTCCCAGGTCGCATAAATCCGGTCCCCCTGAACATACCACATGCGTGCATTCGGCAGTGCCAGCTTCCCCCCTCCCTGCTGTTCCTGAAGAATCCTGCCGGTTGCGGCATCCACGATCAGAAATCGGGGAGCCTCAACCTTTTTCTTTCCATGCGTGCGGATAAAGGCCCGGTCTTCATTGAGCGTGAAGCGGACTTTGCCCAGCGCATCCTTTTTTAACGGAATATAATATTGGGGGTTATCCGGCAGGGTCCACAATCGTTTGGCTCCCTCCAGACTCAGTTCATAGCAGGCCAGCAAGCCGTCATTGAGTTCCTCTTTGTCCTTCGGAATCCGGATATTGACCAGTACCCGGTTTCCAAAGGGGGCCAGCGTGGGGTAAGTGTGCCCGATCGATTCCGCCCAGATCTCACGGCCATCCTCCGGATTCAACAGCCGGAGCATGCCGGTTTTTCCCATGGGAGGGGACTTTCCCCCGGGACCGGTGGCGACTAAAAGATAGGATTTCCCCTCATGCGTCCAAACGGACGGGGCCGCCATGTAGGAATTGATCCCTCCTTTCTGCCATTTCTTCGAACCCGTTTCGGCATCAAATGCCACCAGACCGGTTCCACTGTCGTTGGAGACCACCGTATCTCCAATCACCCGAATGCCTCCATGCCAGGTCGGGGTATGCGGTGAACGGTACATGCCATCCACAATGCTGGTAACCGTTTTTACTTTCCGAAGCGTTCGTTTGTCCCATGCAGGATCCGGACCGTTCAGGTACATCTGTTTTTCCAGCTTCATCTGCTCTGCAGCCCAGCCGATGTCCGAGCGCCACCGCTCCTCGCCGGTGGCGGCATCCACGGCATAGATCGTCCCCTGGGTTCCGACAAAATACACCGACCCATCGGCATACGCCGGAGCAATCTGAAGCCCTCCCCGTTTGCCCTGGGTCCAACACAGCCCCCCGGGTGTGGCAAACGTCCACCGGGTTTCCCCGGTCTCCATATCAAGGGCGGTCAGGGTATCCTCAGCCTCGACCTGAAGCTGAATGGGTTCGTCAAAGATCTCCTGATGTTTCCGCCCCGCCTTGCCCTTGAATTCCACCCAGTCTCCGGCCGGACGGAACGAGGCGACATACACGGTTCCATGGGCAACAATCGGTCCGGTCAGGGATCCCGCCCAACGGATACGGTCTTTGCCAAAGCTGTTCAGCAGATCCTGACGCGTCTCCCGTTTTACCCCACCGGCTTTGCCTGCGCCAAAATGCCGGGCCTCACTTTCCCAGACCAGTGGGGCGAGACTGAGATTGTCGAGGAGAGGCGATGCCGGTGGAATCGCCTGGAAATTGCCAAGAGGGCCACTGAAGCCTGGCCATCCCGCTTCATGGGACGTGATCGGTTCGGATGCGCTGAGCATCTGTGCAGTCAGCAATGCAAGAATCGGGGTAAGGAGTCGGGTTGTCATCTAATCAGAGGGGGGGTGAACGTTCGTACGAATGATCGTACTCATCATCATGACCTGAATCTTCTCAATCAGGGAGTGGGAATCAGATCCTGAGAACGAGCAACGGTCTGGGCATCCTGATCGATAGGATGTCCAATTGACAAGGGGATGTATGTCCTGCATTGTGAGGTTTTATGAAACACGCTTTCGATACCATCCCCTTTGAACTCTACAAAGACCTCTCCCTGTGTGGACTGGGAACCGAAAGCTGGTTTGGTGTGTATTCACAATCCGCAACCAAGCCGCGTCGTCGTCTGGTGGGAGATTTCTGGCTGTTCCTGGTGATTCTGAAAGGCCGGGTCGAGGTAAAACACCGGGGGGAGCAGGTGGTCCTGACCCCCTACAGGTGCACGCTGCTCCCACCTGGAATTCAGTATTGGGAACACACCCAGCTCGAAACCCAGGTCGTGAAACTGCCCCTTCGATTGGTGGCCGACCCCGGGTTGGGCTCGCTCCCCTTTTCCCGGGTTCCCATGTGCAGAGACATGCCGTTTGCAGATCCCGACCGGGCACGGAAACAGATGGCCGTGATTCACACCATGCCCTCCAACAGAACCCTGAAATCGGTAGGCCAATGCCTGGAGGGCAACCTGCTGGCGTATGATTTGTTCCTGAATGCACTGGCGGGAGGATTTGCCAGCGGGTCTCTGACCGACAGTATCGCCAATCCCGACTGGGTGCATGAGTCCCGAAGGCTGCTTGAGGATGAGTTCCGCAACGCCTCTTTCACCATTACAGATCTTGCCGCCAAACTGGGAAAAAGCCGAGAGGAGGTCCAGCGCCAGTTTCAGCAGGAATTCGGAATATCACCGAAAGACTGGCTGCACCGATTCCGGATTCGCATGGCCGTTCAGTTCCTGCACAGTCATCCGCATCTCACAGTGGAATCGGTCATGGAGCGGTGCGGATACAACAGCCGAAGTCTGTTTTACGCCATGTTCACCCGTTTTGAAGGCGCAAGTCCCGGAAGGGTACGAAAACGGAAACCGGAGCGTTGAAACGGCTTTCTCAGAGAGAGTACGTCCACAATGGGGGTATTCATCTGCTTACAGATGGATGACCTTAGCGACGCAGCAGGAAGATGCCCACCCCCGGTACCAGGCACACCAGTGCCAGCAATACCGATGATAGCTCAGGGATCACGGTCACTTGAAGGCTTCCTTCGGAAAGGTAGGCCCTTTTTCCACCACCCAGATCATAGGCATTTTCCTCTCCCCAGTTCTCAAGGCCCAAAGCGGAGAAATTGGTTGTACTATCAATGAGAGTATACACCCCGTTTGCCACACTTGAATCCAAACCCAGAATGTCATCGACACCAAACGTCGAATCCAATGACACGGTACCTGACACCAGGAGGGAGCCACCTGGTTGAAACTCAAACTGTCCCCCGGCATCCAGAGTCAGATCACCATCGATACTCCCGGCCCCACCCACAGAGCCTCCCGCGCTGATCGTCAGGTCCACTTGCGCATTGGAACCGTCACCCACGATCAATTTGTCTACAATCAGCGTGCCGCCCGGGATCACCACCAGCTCATTTCCTCGATTGGTTCCATTTCCCACATAAATTTCGCCGGCTTCCACCGTGCCTTCCACCACCAGGATATTGAAATCGGATCCGGTATTTTTTCCGATAAATATGGCCTTACCGGCAGACTGAACCTTCATGGTACTCCCTACTTCCACCAGCATTTCGTTTCCAATGGTTGTCTGTCCGATCACCCAGTCGGTTCGCGATTCCACATGCAGGCCGGTAATGGAGCGGAGGGCCCCCCCTTCGTTCAAGGTCGTCAACGTATTCAGAGCGGTTGAGTACACTTTACCCGCATCCCCGACCACACCATCTGCTCCTGTGGCGGCAGCCGCGATCCGTCCATTATCCAGTGCGACAGATTCCCCAAAGAAATCATTCATCTGGCCATTTGCCACCGTGATTTTCAGGTCCTCGGTGACGGTTCCGGACTTCAGGGGGGCATCCAGAAACACATACACCGCTCCGGCGTTCGCTCCCCGGTCATCGTCTCTGGAAGCCCCAACCACCACCGTAGTCCCGGAGATGGCCGCCGAGGTGCCGAATTGATCTCCCGAGTCTGCATCAGACGCGATCAGCTTCACATCCTCGGTGATGGTTCCGGTTGCTGTATCCAAGTTCTTGTACACGTAAACGGATCCTCCACCCACCCCGTTGGTGGCGTTATTCTCTGCGCCGGCCACAGCATTCAACCCGGAGATCGAAACTGACCGGCCCAGGCCATCGTTCATCGCAGCATCAGAAGCAATCAGCTTCACATCCTGAGTCAAAAACCCCGTAACTGAGGTTCGTGTATCCACATTCCGGTACACATAGGCCGCGCCTGCATTTTCAGCTACCCCGTCATGAAACCCCGCCCCCACAACCGCGGTGGGTCCCGAAACCGAAACGGAGGACCCGAAATTATCCAGGACAGATCCATCTGAAGCAACAAGAATCGAGCGCTCTGTCACAGTCCCTGACGCGGTATCCAGATCGGTAAAGACATACGTCACTCCAGAAGAATTCCCTCTACCCGGCGCTCCAATCAGTCCAACATTCCCCGAAAGAGCAACCGTAGAGCCAAGCCGTTCATTATTTGTGCCCGAGAAATTCGCGGCCTCCAATTGAACCACTTCCGTGCTGATCCCCGAGGCTGTCAGCAGATTACGAAACAGATACGCCCCACCCGCTGTAAGATTGGCATTCCGGTCTTTGTGAGGCGCCCCAACCAGTGCAGAGTCTCCAGAGATAGACACCGCATGTCCGAAGCGGTCATCGAGTACACCATCCGATGCCAGCAATTTGACGGATTGAGTCCTGGTTCCGGGCGAACCCGTTTCCCGAAACACATAGGCAGATCCGGACTTCAGTCCATTATCATCAGCAAAGCCGGCCCCGGAGATGATGATCCCGTTGGAGATTGAAATGGAGGTGGCAAACCGGTCATCAGAGGCCCCATCAGAAGCCACGAATTCCTGGGCGAATACGGAACAGGCGCCTCCAAAGGAAAGCAGAGCACTCAAACCGGCAGCCGGAAGCCAGGATGGATTATAATCGAACATCACGTATGAGGGTATGAGCTTACTCCCGAACCTGCAACCCCTTTTCAAGCCCAGGAATTCCTTGAGAGGGTATCCTCAGAAACATGAGGATTGAACCGGGAGCATGGTCAGATACCTACCACCCAAAGAAGAGCTAAGAAGGGTTTCGGAAAAATCCACCCTGCTCAATACGCTCTGCGACCTCATCGGCAACGTAGTACCGGATCGAGAGACCCTCCTGCACCCGGTTCCGGATCTCGGTGGCGGAGATATCCAGATGAGGAGACTCCGGCAACATCGTAACTTTTCCCCCGGCGGCAGGAAGCTTTTCTTCCAGGGATGCGAGCGCAGGTCCGGCCTCGTCTCCCGGTCGTGGGACGACCCGGATGTCGACCAGCTCAAGAATCCGTTCTGCTTTCACCCAGTGATCAAAGGTATTCAGGCTGTCGGCTCCCATGATGAAGGTGAACGCGGTATCCGGATGCAATGCTGTCAGTTCCTCCAGCGTGTCGACAAGGTAAGAGGTGCCCTCCCGTTTCACCTCGAGGTCGCAGGCAGATAGGATTGGCTCATTCCGTACCGACGCCTCCACCCAGGCCAGCCGTTCTTCCGCTGGCGCCAAAGGTTCGCCCAACCGCAAAGGCGACCGACGGTTGGGAATCAGCCAGACCTCATCCAGTCCTAACATTTCCCCCGCCCATCTTGCGAGAATCAGATGTCCGTGGTGAACCGGATTAAAGGTGCCTCCAAGCAGTCCAACCTGTCTGGCCTTTGATGTCATAGTTCTTCTATAGGCGGGACCCAGCAAAACGGCAAGAAAAGGAGGTTTTCTTTCCACGAGTTCTTGCATGACCCTCCCCACACACTAAGGAAGTCCGCGTCTGAATCTATTCTGAAAACCCTACTGGAGAAACATCCTATGCCTGACATCACTGATGTGTATGCTCGTCAAATTGTCGACTCCCGCGGTAATCCCACCGTGGAAGTGGAAGTCACCCTTGAGTCCGGAGCTGTCGGCCGTGCTGCCGTTCCCTCCGGTGCTTCCACCGGTGAAAACGAAGCCCTTGAACTCCGTGACGGTGACAAAAGCCGCTGGATGGGCAAAGCCGTCAGCAAAGCGGTTGAAAACGTAAACGGAAAAATTGCCGATGCCCTCTTCGGCGTAGACGCCCTGGATCAGGCAGCAGTTGACCAGATCATGCTGGACCTCGACGGAACCGAAACCAAATCCAATCTCGGGGCCAACGCGATGCTGGGTGTCTCTCTGGCCGTGGCGCACGCTGCAGCGGATGAACTGGACATCCCTCTGTTCCGCTATCTCGGCGGCTGCAACGCGAAGACCCTCCCCGTTCCCATGATGAACATCGTGAACGGCGGATCCCACTCCGACGCCCCGATTGCCTTCCAGGAATTCATGGTGCGTCCAGTTGGCGCTCCCACCTTCAGCGAAGGACTGCGCTGCGGTGCGGAAATTTTCCACAACCTCAAAGCCATCATCAAAGACAAAGGCCTCTCCACCGCCGTCGGTGACGAAGGCGGATTCGCTCCGACTTTCTCCGGTGGAACCGAAGAAGCCCTGGACAGCATCATTGCCGCCATCAAACAGGCCGGCTATGAGCCCGGCAAAGACGTCATGATCGCTCTGGACTGTGCATCCTCCGAGTTCTACAGCGACGGCATCTACGACTACACCAAGTTCGAAGGCGAAGGCGCTGCCAAACGCACCTCCGAAGAACAGGCGGCCTACCTCGAGGAACTCGTGGGCAAATACCCCATCGACTCCATCGAAGACGGCATGGACGAAAACGACTGGGACGGCTGGAAAGTGCTGACCGACAAGATCGGCGACAACGTGCAGCTCGTGGGGGACGATCTGTTCGTGACCAACCTGCAGTACCTGAAGCGCGGCATCGAAAGCGACACCGCCAACTCCATCCTGATCAAAGTGAACCAGATCGGAACCCTCACCGAAACCATGGACGCGATCGAGATGGCAAAACGCAACGGCTACACCGCCGTGATCTCCCACCGCTCCGGTGAAACCGAAGACACCACCATCGCCGACATCGCCGTGGCCACCAACGCCGGTCAGATCAAAACCGGTTCCATGAGCCGCTCCGACCGGATCGCGAAATACAACCAGCTCCTCCGCATCGAGGATCTGCTGGGCGAGAACGCCATCTACGGCGGCAAAGGGTTCTATCTCGACCGCGTGTAATCACGCCAACAGGATAGACCTGATCACCCCCGCCACATGGCGGGGGTCAGACTGTTGAAGAACCCAGTGATGTACGCTGGGTTTTTCTTTTTCCGATCAACCAGCCGTCGCGCTGCATAGAAGAGTGGTTTTTGAC
>DIYN01000023.1 GCA_002429065.1 Verrucomicrobia bacterium UBA6053
CGCAAGCCGCCGCACTCCACACCGAAGCTGAACCCGCAACGCATACATGACGTTTACAGGAATAATTGTAAACAAACCTACTATCACGCTCTATACTCCTGCCATGTCCCATCGGATCCACCAAACCTTTCAGGTCCCCCTTTCCTACCCCGTCCATTTTTGCCGGGATGCCTTCTCTGATCACGAAAGCCCGCTGCTTGAAGTCGTAAAACCCGAAGCGGGCGGTTCCGTACGTCGCGTCATGGTGGTGATGGACGAGGGTGTCCATCAGGCATTTCCCCGCCTCTCCTCCCGGATACAGAGCTGGTTCGCTTCCCATGCGGATCAGGTACAACTGGTCTGTCCCCCTGAAATCGTCCCGGGTGGAGAAACCCTGAAGAACGATTACCGCTGTATCATGGGGCTGATTGATCAGATGCTGGAATACCACCTGTGTCGGCACAGTGTGATCCTGGCCATTGGCGGGGGAGCGGTCCTGGATGCGGTCGGATTCGCCACTTCTCTGGTGCATCGGGGGCTTCGACTGGTCCGGATGCCCAGCACCACCCTCTCCCAGAATGACGCCGGCATCGGAGTCAAAAACGGCATGAACCTGCATGGAGGCAAAAATACCGTCGGGGTTTTTGCCGCCCCCTTTGCTGTGATCAACGATGCCGCTCTCCTTAAGGGTCTGACGGATGCGCAATGGAGAGACGGAATTTCAGAGGCGTTCAAAGTGGCCATGATCAAAGACCGCGCTTTCTTTGAGGAGCTGCTGGAGATGTCGCCCGCCCTGGGGCAGCGGGATGAGGCCGCGATGGACCGGCTCATCCAACGCTGTGCCGAACTTCACCTGGAGCATATTGCCACCAGCGGCGACCCTTTTGAACTCGGGTCCGCCCGTCCGCTTGATTTCGGCCACTGGTCTGCGCACAAACTGGAATCCATGAGCGGATACCGGATTTCCCATGGCCAGGCTGTTGCCATCGGTATTGCACTCGACGCGCTTTATGCAAGCAGATTGGGCTGGATTGCGTCCTCTGAGGCACACGCACTCGTCGATGCATTAGTGGCCTGCGGGTTTGATCTCACTCCACCGCAACTCACGCAGCGGCTGGGAGATGGCTCTCTGCAGCTTCTGCAGGGATTGGACGAATTCCGGGAACACCTGGGCGGCAGCTTGACGCTGTCCTTGCCCTCTCCCATCGGGGCCATTCAGGATGTTCACGAAATGAATGCAGACTGGATCGAGGACGAGCTCCAGAACCTGGTCACGCTCTCATGCGCCTGAAAACGGGACAGGACTTCAGTTACTGCATGAACGTCCATCCGGGTGAGGGCGTGGAGGACATCCGCGCTGCCGTGATGAGGGCCGTTCCGGATATTCGGAAGACCCTCTGTCCGGATGCCCCGTTTGGACTGGGGCTGCGGGTCGCCTCGGAGGCCGCCCTCGCCCTGCAGACGCCGAAGATTCGGGAGGAGTTTGCCGCTCTGCTTGCCGACCAGAATCTGTACGCCTTTACCATTAACGGGTTCCCCTACGGGGCGTTTCATCAAACCCGGGTCAAACAAAACGTCTATCTGCCGGATTGGGCCTCCACCGAACGATTTACCTATACCTGCCACCTGTTTTCCTTCCTGTCCGCCATCCTGCCGGAGGAGGCACAGGGATCGGTCAGCACCGTGCCCCTCGGATACAGATTTGCGTCCACCCGGCCGGAACAAACCATAGAGCCGCTTCGTGAGATCGGCCGGTTTCTAGCACGCGTGGAGGCGGAGAGCGGAAAACAGCTTCATCTCGGATTGGAACCCGAGCCGGACTGTCTGCTGGAAACCACCGATGAAACCATCCGCTTTTTTGAGGATCTTCTTTTTGCCGGCACGGGGTCGGAAGAAGAGCAGCTTCGCCGGCATCTGGGCGTCTGTCTGGACACCTGTCACGTGGCCATGCAATTCGAAGATCCTGCGGACAGTCTGCGGGCCTACCGCAAGAAGGGCATCCGGGTGTCCAAAGTACAGCTCAGTGCCGCGCTGGAATGTCCTGCAAGCCTCTCACCGGAGATGCTCCAACCTTTTGATGACGGGGTGTACCTGCACCAGGTGAAAGGGAGGTCTTCCCCGGACCATTCCGCTCCCGATTTCCGGTGGGCAGACCTTCCGGAGTGGCTCGACTCTCCGGCAACAGATGCAGAGACGATCCGCATCCACGCGCATGTGCCTCTTCATTGGGAAGGGGATGCAGACCTGGGCACAACCCGCTCCACCCTCACAGAGGATTTCTGGAACGAACTCGCACAGGACCGCTGCCCTCACATTGAAGTGGAGACCTATACCTTCGACGTATTACCGGGAGATGTTCGGGCCGGACAGACGGTGACGGATGACATGAGCGCAGAGTGTCAGTGGGCCCTGCAAAAAATCCTCACCTAAGCCTTTGACATCTGAAGGATCCCCGCCTATAGAGCCTCTTCCGCATTTCGGATGGCCATCAGGAACGCCTTCCGAACATCGGAAACATTTTGGACTCTCCACCACTTACCCTGGTGGGCCGATAGCTCAGTTGGTAGAGCAGAGGCCTTTTAAGCCTTTTGTCCTGGGTTCGAGCCCCAGTCGGCCCACCATTTTTTTGGCCTTAAAATATACATACGTATAATAACTGACTTGCTGACGTCCAGCCCCCTCTTACTTCGTTAAAACAACTCAGGCAGCAATTCCTCTTCGAACCGCTTGGATCAAAGTAGGATCATCGAGATTCAGTCATGCATGGAAATTCCTCTCGACCCTTCCTCTCTGCGAAAATGCTCCAAGTGGGTATTCAGAGAGTCCCGGGTGGTCAGGCAGCGGTAGACCAGACGGGTTTCCGTTGGCATCCTGAAGCTGGGTGACATAGCGTTCAATGTTGATCACGAGGATGAAGCCATAAACTGCGTCAGAATCACTTTTTTATGTGCAACAAAAAAGCTGCCCATGATTCCCTCACGATCTTGACGCAGGCGGAGACAAATGAAATAAAGTTCCTTCATGATACGGAACCATACAATTGGTTTTATTTTCAGCATGCTGTTCACCGCCGCTGCTGTTGCCGATCTCGTGCTTGAAATCAACCCCTTCACCGACGAGTTTGCATTGACGGGTTCTGATTTTGTGAATGATGATCCGGGATTCACCAACGGAATAGTTGCTTGGCAATTGAATCTTTCCGTTACCCCCGACACAGAAAATGTTGACTATGACAATGACCTGGCGTTTACCACGTCTGTCGGCACACCCGGAGGTTCCGGATTTGACACCCGGTTGCGGTTCCAGAATTCAGGGGATGATTTTTTCATTACTCTCGCGGCATCGGATTTCACAAACACCTTTACCGGATCCGGGGTTTTTCAATCCTATGCAGGATTCAACAGTTCCAATCAGACAATCCTGGAGTCTCTTGGGGGAGAAACCCTGACCGTGATTAACGGTACGGCGTTGCCCATCTCCGTGGTCATCGTCCCGGAACCTTCCTCCTATGTCCTTCTGGGGTCTCTTGGTTTTGCCATATTGCTGATCGGGCGCAGTTTCTGGTCAGGAAAACGGGCCTAAAGACAATAATACGGATGGGGAGGCCTTGTCGGCAATGAACATTCATGGCCCATGACCCACTCCTACTCCCCACTCTCATTCGGAGCGAAGTGTGGTTTTTTCCAACCACTTGCTGGAGATGAGCAGGCGTTGAGGGCCTTCCTGCAGTCCAAGCTGACTCCGCTGAAGTTTGTTACTGACCCATTCCACGGCCGTTGCTCCGATCCGACGGTTATTATGGGCCATTCCGGAAATGGTGGGTTCATCGGATTCCAATGCATATCCGGCAACCCCGAGGTCCTCTGGAATTCGGATCCCGGCATCCAGTAACGTCCTCAACTGTGAGGCCCCTCTGCAAATGACGGCATCCAGACGGTGCTGCTTCACCCACTCAAGAAACGACTCCGGTTCAAACAACTCGTAGGTTTCCACCGGTGTCTTTGTTTCGCGACTGACAGAATGAAAGGCGGACCGGGCCCTTTTGCCCATGCGGTCATTGTCCACCTCCCACAGGTAACACCCCACCCGGTGGTAGCCACGCAGTCGCAGCGCCTCGTACAAATCGGTCATACTGGCAAAGTGGTCATTGGTCACCCGGTCCAGAAGCGGTTCCTGAACGGTATACCCGATCCCAACCGCCGCGTAGCGCTCCCAGTGCAAATCCAGCGGCCGTCCGGGTGTGGATTGTGGAGCCGCGATCAGGGCACGGATTCCTCTGGAGGCCAACACCCGTTCCAAAGAACGAAGTGAGGAAACATCGGATTCCAGCCAGAACGGATCCAGACGGTACCCCAGTTCACGAGCCCGTTCCGTCGCACCCTGCCAGTAATCCTCAAAGGCGGGAAACTGATCCATGGACTCAGTCCGGCTGTGATTCGAGACCCAGGCAATATTTGCATGATAAGGTTCCGGTCGGGACTGTTTCCGATATGCCGCCAGCGCGACCAGCATGGGGTCAGGGACAAATCCCAGTTCGGCGGCTTTGCTCCGGACCAACTCGACGGTTGCATCCGCCACATCCGGATCTCCCTTGAGAGCTTTGGATACTGTGGACCGGTGAAGTCCAAGCGCCTCCGCCACATCCGTCTGAGTGATTCTTTTCATATTTCAACTGTGTGAAATAAAGCTACATTGCCTTTGCACCCGCTTCAAGCTTTCATAGGGCTATGAACCGACTCGAAGGAAAAATCACTCTGATCACCGGAGCATCGGACGGGATTGGCTTTGAAGTGGCCAAAGCCTTTGTCAACGAAGGGGCTGCCGTTGTCATGATCGCCCGGGGGGCAGAAAAACTGAAGGCATCGGCAGCTCAACTGGCAGTAGCGGGGGGCCGTGTTCTCCCGATCCCCTGTGATGTGGGATCCACCTCCGATATGAAGGCGGCGTTTCAACAAACCCTGAACACCTTCGGACGTCTGGATGTGCTGGTCAACAATGCCGCGGTTGCCATTCCGGGTGACATCACGGAGGACAGCGACGCGGAATGGAACCACCTGCTGAACATCAATCTGCTGGGGGTCTTCCGGGGGATCAAATATGCTCTTCCTCCCATGCTCAAGCAGAAGAAAGGGAGCATCATCAATATGGCCTCGGTTCAGGGAGACCGCTCCTGGGATCACTGGACGACCTATGCCGCCGCCAAAGGCGGGATGAAAGCCGCCACCCGACAGCTCGCGGGTCAGTACGGTCCACAGGGCATTCGTTTCAACACCCTTTCACCCGGAGCGATTGACACCCCCATGAATCAGCAGCGGGCCAAAGACGAGGGACCCGAGCTCTATGAAATGTATCAGCGGATGCATGCCCTCGGCCGAATGGGCACTGCAGACGAGGTAAATGGAGCCTGTGTCTTTCTGGCCTCAGACGAATCCAGTTTTGTTTCCGGCATCGACCTTGCCGTGGATGGCGGCCTGCTGGTTCTCCCCCGTAACTGAAGGAACGAATCTTGATGAAACAGGCATTGGATGGAATCCGGGTTCTCGATTTCACGCAGCTCCTTCAGGGTCCATACGCCACTCAGATGATGGGGGACCTTGGTGCGGATGTGATCAAGGTCGAAAAAGCGGGTATCGGCGACCTGTACCGCTCCATGACTTTTTTTAATGAATGGATCGGAGACGGTGAAAGTCCCTGCTTCCTTGCCTGGAATCGCAACAAACGCTCACTGGCCATTGATCTAAAGGATCCGGAAGCGGTGGACGCCATCCGGGAACTTGCGAAGCAGGCAGATGTCGTGGTGGAAAACTTTCGGCCCGGCGTTATGACCAGACTGGGGCTTGGTTATGACGATCTGTCGGCACTCAACCCCGGACTGGTCTACTGCTCCGCCACCGGATGGGGACCGGACGGTCCGTATGCAACCCGACCCGGTCAGGACCTGCTCGTACAGGGGGTCAGCGGGGCCACCCTCGCATCCGGAAAAGCCTCCCACGGTCCGGTTGCCATCGGCACCGCTGTGAGTGACCAACTCGGTGCCCTCCACATTGTGTATTCTGTGCTTGCCGCATTGATTCACCGCGAACGCACCGGTGAGGGGCAGGAGATTCAGGTCAACCTGCTGCAAAGTGTGCTGGCCTTTGAGATGCAGGACTTTTTTACCGTGCAGAACATGGGCCGCACTTTCGAGCGCCCGGAATCCGGTATTGCCCATCCCGGCAATGGCGCCCCCTTCGGGATCTATCCCACCCTGGACGGTCACTTGTCCATCGCCATGAGCCCCTGGAGCAAAATCGTGGAGGCGGTCGAAACCCCGGCACTGTCCCGATACGAGGATCCGCAATGCCTCTTCGACCAGCGGGATGATGTCTATGAGGCGCTTGCCGACATTACCCGCACCCGCACCACCGACGACTGGCTGGAGACCATGCTGGCCCTGGACATCTGGTGCGCACCTGTCCGGGAGCAGAAAGACGTGGCGGAGGACCCCCAGGTACAGCATCTGAATGCCTTCACCGAGGTCGAGCATCCCCGGGCCGGAACCCTTACGGTCACCAACATCCCTTTCCGCATGAGCCAAACACCCGGTGCGATCCGGAGACCCGCACCTCTGATTGGCCAGCACAGCGAAGAAATCCTCAGCGAAGCCGGTCTCACACCTGAACAGATCCAGGCATTAAAAAAACGAGGTGCCGTCACCTCAGAACCCGTCTGACGGCGAAACGACTTATGACCTCCCCCACCCTCACGGTTGAAGTGACAGACGGCATCGCTGTCCTGACCTTCAACCGCCCCCAGCAACTCAATGCCATGAACCGGGAGATGATGCAGGCCATCATTTCCGAAGTGCAGGCCATCGACTCCTCTCCGGACGTCCGGGTCGGACTTCTCACCGGTGCCGGTAAAGCGTTTATGGCCGGGGCGGACATCAACGAATACGCTCAGCTGACCGGGACGGAGTTTGATTCCTTTCAGGCTCTGGGGCGACAATTGTACGCATCCCTGGAGGCCAATACCAAGCCGATGATCGCAGCGGTCAATGGCTATGCATTCGGAGGGGGGCTCGAAATCGCCCTGGCCTGTGACATGATCGTGGCGGCAGAGGGAGCCAAAATGGGGTTGCCGGAAATCCTGCTTCATCTCATCCCCGGCGGCGGTGGCACGCAGCGGCTGCCGCAGAAACTCGGACGAAACCGGGCGAACGAACTGCTGATGAGCGGCCGCACCGTGACCGCGGAGGACATGCAGACCTGGGGGTGTATCAATCACCTGTATCCACCGGAAACCTTCCTCGAGGATGCCCTCGGCTTTGCCTCCCAGTTCACCGGCAAATCCCCCGAAGCACTGAGGGTGCTCAAACAGCTCAGCCAGCTTGCCACCGGCGGATTCAGTCCGGCGGCCCAGGCACTGGAGAATGAGGCACTGGGACGCTTCTATCGGTCCGAGGCTGGTCAGGAACAGGTTCAGAAGTTTTATCAGAAAAGCCTGGAACGGGAACGGCAGCGTCAGGAAGGGGCATGAGTACACTTCGCGGGATCACCTGGGATCATCCGAGGGGGTACGCGCCACTCGCGGCGTCGGAGAGGATGTATGAAGACCCGGACGGCATTCAGATCCGGTGGGACAAACGCTCTCTGAAGGAATTCGGGGATGCTCCATTGGTGGAGCTGGCAAGCGAGTACGACCTGATTGTCCTCGATCACCCCCACATGGGGGTGGCGGCGAAGGAAAACTGCCTGCTTCCGCTGGAAGAGTGGATCCCGGCCTCTCTGCTCCAGGAACTGGCCATCTCCTCTGCGGGCCCCAGTTTCGACAGTTATCACTTCCAGGACCATCAGTGGGCACTGCCGGTGGATGCCGCCTGTCAGATGGCGGCGTACCGGTCGGATCTTCTGCCGGAGCATGCCCTCCCTCACACCTGGCCGGAGGTGTTCCGGCTGGCGGAAGAGCTCAGGGAGCAGGGCCGGACCATCGGCATGGCACTGTGCCCCACCGACAGCCTGTGCAGCTTTCTCACCCTGTGTGCACAGCGGGGGTACGGCCCTGTGGAAGGTCACACTGAACTGGTTCCCGAAGAGATCGGACGTCAAGTCCTGCAGGATCTGCGCACGCTGAAACAGAGTTGCCATCCGGACAGCCTCTCCTGGAATCCGATCGCGCTGTTTGATCACATGTCAGCGGCACAGCATCAGATCGCCTATGCCCCCCTGGCCTTTGGATACACCAACTATTCCCGTCCGGGATTTGCGGAGAAACGACTGGCCTTCACCTCCATTCCCGGGAAGACCCATGCCCTTATTGGCGGGGCAGGCTTGGCGATCTCCCGTACCTGCCCTCACCCGGAAGCAGCGGCCCGCTACATTGCCTGGGTCTGCTCAGAGCCCTTTCAGTGCTCCGGCTACACCCGGAACGGTGGTCAACCCGGAAACGGAGCCGCATGGACGGACCCCGTGGCAGACCGCATAACCGGAGGCTTTCTCTCCAATACCTACGACACCCTGCACTACGCGTACATGCGGCCGAGGTCTGCGTCCTGGCCAGCCTTTCAGGAAAACCTTGGCGAGCAGATCCATGCCTTTCTTTCGGATGACTCCCTCCCTCCCAAGCAGACCTTCCACTACATCCAATCCCTCTATTCCCAGGAGACGTCATGAAACTCTCTGATTTCGACCTGAACTGGTATCATCAATGGGCGATCACCCACGAACCGCTGGAGGAATGGTCCCGGCCCGGACTGACCAATTTTCTCGGCAGCGTCCAGATCCCAGCCGACCCCACTTCGCTGCGGCATGTGATGTTCCCCCCGGTATCCGGAGCAGAAGAATCGACCGCCTACCTGACGATCAACGGGCAGTTGGTCGTGGCCTCCCGCACCCCCACCACCGTCCACTGGACCCCCTGGAGCGTACATCGGGAGTGCTCTATCGACGGATGGCAGATCCGGAGCCGCACCTGCATGGCCTCCGGCAAACCGGCTCTGGTGCAAGTCACCACCCTCACCAATACCACTGGAGACACCCGCGAACTGGACCTCCGCTTCCGGCTGTCCGGACGCTGCGTCAACCGGGGCAAAGAGCCCTGGTTCTGGGGCGTGCCCCGGGTGGGGCTCACGGTCAGCGACATCCACGGTCACTCCGGCCTGAATCCGTTCATGGCCCCCATCGACACGCATGGTCTCTGCTTCCGTGAACGGCCGGTTCCCGAAGCGGAACCGGGATCCACCCTGTCCTTTGCCGGGCAGGCCCACAATGCGCAGGTCCTCTCTCCAGCCCCGGATCAGTGGCACAATCAGGATGCGGTTTATTCCCGAACCCTGTCTCCCGGAGAATCCTTTTCGTTCACCTTCGTACTGGCCATGGAGCCCACTCCATCTGCTGTCCCAACCGCCCTGAAATTGCTGGAGAATCCCGACACCGCATTTGCAGAAACTGAAGCCGAGTGGCGGCGGCTGTGGGAGAGTGCCTTTTCATCTGGAGGAGGCCTTGGAGGTCAACTGGCAGACCTGGAGGTACCGGAAGAAATCGCCCCGGTCGCGGTCAGTGCCATTCTCTGTGCCCTCTGCTCCAGACGCACCTTTCCCGATGCGGCAGCCTCTCCCGCCTATAACATTTCCTTTCCCCGCCGGGTGGAGGCCTGCTTTTATCCTAATGACTGGGGGCTGGCGGGTGAACTCATGGCCGAACTCGATCCGGAGGTCACCTGGACCCAGCTCAGCATGGCCCTCGCCGGGGACATCCGTCGCAACAATCAGGTGAATCTTCTCTCCGGAAACGGCGGAGATGCGGACGGAACCCCCTGGCCCTACACCATCGACATCTACAACTGTTTCTATGTCGGCTGGCATCTGTGGCAGCAGGGAGGTGCGCGTCCCGAAGAGCTCACGGAACGAATTATTCGGCTACCCGACCGATCGGTTCCCCTGCTCGAAGCCCTGGAGGACCTGGCCTTCGATTGGCGGAACCGGAAAGTCGACGCCTTCGGTCTTGCGGATTACGGGCCCAAAGAGGAACTGCTCGAATGTGTCAGCACCTATGAACACGTGGTGGCCGGATTAAACGCCGGAGCCGCATGGATGCTGTTCCGCATGGCAGAGATCTATCAGGCACTGGGACGCGGCGACGATGCCGCCCGGGTGCAGGAGGAAGGTCAGTCTATCGTGGATGCAATTCTCAGGCATCTCTACGTGCAGGGCCGCGGCTACTTCCGCAGTCTGGATCCTGAAGGAAACGGCCGTGAGGTCCGGACCTGCTGGGATTTCGGCATGGTCGGATTTTGTATCGGAGACAAACTCCCGAAAATTGTGCAAAAGGAGATGACCGCCTTCTTTCAGCGCGAATTACAGACACCCGGATGGCTGCGTGCTCTGTCCCCGCTCGATGCCGACGCCGCCACCAGCGGCTTCCGGGCCGACCATCAATACAACGGAGCCTACGGCGCCTGGCCGGCACAATGCGCCCTCTCGCTGCTCCAGTTCGGCGAAACCGACCTGGTGAAAGACTGGCTGAAAGGCATCGCCCGCACCGCCCGCCAGGGCCCCTTCGCCCAGGCGCATTACGATGAAGGCGTCTGGCCGGAAACCTGCGAAGGCGCCACCAAGGTCACCGATGAAGCGCCGCAGTTCACCCACTGGTGCAACCTCTCCGGCGGCCTCTTCTGGGCGGTGATCAAACAACTCTACACCTGAGAGTCCGCAGTTCAGATTCCTGTAGAGTCAGGATCATACACGCAAGCCTGCCCGCCTTCGGTGGGATACTTGCACCCCATGGATTTCCAGATGTTACAACCTCACCACGGAGAGCTGGCATCCTACCAGCGGCCTTCGATCGAGAAGGATCAGTAGCATATGGACTTCTCAACGTTGTTGGCCACCATGCACACGGTAAAACCGAAAGGAGCCCAGGAGAACTCATCCGCCATCAGCTTGTAGGTATCCAGATCCAGCCCCCCCGAATTTCTGCGAGAGTTCGCGGAGTACCCGGCGTCCGGCATAGTCGTAGATAAAACTCAGCCGAAGGTTGGGTACTCCTGCCGTTGCCGCTTCCGGGCGGGTGGTCATGCGGGTGAGTTGACTGAGAGAGGATGGGGCGCGAGTAGGACTACCTACCGTAGGGCGAATGAACCGCATCCCGCAAAAATTTGCCCTATCCAGAGAGGCCTGGGTGAGCTCCCCCAGGCAGAGAGTCAGATAAAACAGGATCGAGGTCAGGCGGTGCATATGGTGCGCACGCGAGGAATCAATTCCATGTTCCCGCTCACCTGCTTGGGGTATTTGGAGTTTTTAAAGTGCTACAATTCACAGCCAGACACTTTCTTGAGTGATCAAACAAGTGACACCAATAGTTTTTCAGCAACTACCTCCATCGAAGGCTCATTATCTTCATCCAAAAATTGAAACAAACGATACGGATGTTCCAAGGGGTTCCCATCATACTGGGTTTGGAGTGCCCTACTCATTGTAGGGCTGCTTTCCTGTAGTTCACAAATTTCAGAAAAGTTCCATGCTCCATAGTCAACCAAGGTAATTGCACCCTTGAACTCTAGGCAAATGGACTGTTCATTCCATGCGGATATCAAGACCTTAACTCCGCTTTCACCTCTCTCATACGAAATTAGTTCTGAGTCAGCAAAACCAACTTCAAATTCAACAGGATATCTTTTCGGCATAAAATCTCCTAGAGTCCAGGGAGGCCTGGGTGAGCTCCCCCAGGCAGAGAGTCAGATAAAATAGGATCGCTGTCAGGCGGCGCATCTGGTCAGATCGCGAGAAATGAATACCATGCTCCCAGCCATCTGCTTGGGGTATTCGGAGTTTTTAAAATGCTATAATTCACAGCCTGGCATTTTCTTCCATTTTTTTAAATTTGTAAGCATCAACAAGATCAAATCACTTCTATTTGCACAAGCTTATACGTTTCCGCATCAAGCCTTACAGTCACTGAATCAGGCTTTCGATAGAAAGTGATATTTATAACATCACTGTTCAAATAAGGATGAAGCGCATGAAATCGCTTCTTTAAAAGGACCGTCCAATCAGGGACTCTATCCCCTGACTCAATTTGTCTAACAAGAAAATCCAAGTAATCAGCAGATATTTTTTTTCTTTCTATAAAGGGGCTGGCAACTTCCCCATCACAAACATCTTCCAAATCAGGCATTTTCAACACTTCGCTTAATGGATTCCTAAGTAGTTCAGATAACCAAAAAGGGATTTCTTTGGAGTCGGTTAAAATTAAGATTACTTGCTTCCATATTTTCTGATTAATCTTCATGGAGACTTAATCCTTCCTTGAATGGTCCCGCGCAAAAGTATTTCGCTTTCATCTGCATATTTTTTGACATCTGGCCTTGGCACTAAACTCAACAACTACATTGACTACTATTCACCTTCTCGTATTAACTAGACATTCTAGGAAACTGGCTACTGATTTTAATTCAATAATTTCGTCAATCGAATTTCGACCGAACCAGGCCCCATCATCCGATCATAAGGATATTTTTTAGCCTGAGATGGAGATATTTTTTCTTCTTCTATAAGCTGCAAGTCATCATCGTAAGTAGAAACCCACGCAAGATCGGTAGCCTCATCAACACGTGCCATTTTAGGCACTGGCCATTCCTTTAACGCTTGATTTTCAACCATACCGATTATCGGCCATGTTCCTTTATGCAGGTCCAAATCACCAAACATACCGACTAATATTTCCAACCCTGCTTGAAACCTTGAACAGTCTACATTTTCAGAGTCAGAAATCCGAGGCCCAAAGAAATACCCCAAGCCATCACCCTTACTTGTGTAACGAGATAATACACCTGCCGCATAACCAAAATCACGTAATGGAACAAGAAACACCATACCAACGACTAGTTTTTTTTCTTTTCATAATTTATCATATCTATGCAAATACTCTCCCTTCGGTTTCATCAGTGAGAGACTTAAAAAACTCGAGAGAAACTGCTTAGCGCCCATTTAACCGCATTCTCACCTTACCTGCTTCCGGACTACGCAATTTAGATACTCCACCCCTTGGGGCATTTAAATTTCGGCTCAGGACCAGGATAGACCACACTTGACCACTCGTTATGCTCCGCAAACCGGACGCGGCTGATTGTTCCATGCCAACCGTTGTGTTTTCAGACGAGAACACTGGTGTCGTCGTAATCGTACTTGGCAGATCGTACGTCGTACCCGACACCGCCGCTACACTCACAGGTGAAAACAATAGACTACCGACGAGTGCCAGCATGCATACAGCGATTAGATTGCGAATCGTAGTCATTGATCGCGGCGAAGCCCCCATTTTTTCAAGATTGGCTGTATGTTACCGTCTGTCAGTTCTACTTCTGAAAGAATACGAATGGCTTCTTCAGTATCTTTCTCTTCAATCGCTTTTTCAAATGCATCGAGCAGCCCACTCACATAGAGCCGCTCGTTAACCGTCATACCTGCATATTTATTGTCCATTACTTTAACCTAGGGTTTAAGAACTGAGAAATCGTTCAGATCCACATTCTTCGGATCAATTATTAGCTCAGGAAGCCCACCGGCATTCCCATCCAAGGGGTCAGCCGATTTGAACTTTATAACATCATCAACTCTTGCCCTTCCTTGTATCAAAAATTCTGCAGAGTTGTTTGCTCCACTCTCGCCCCCGGAAGGTAAACCCGCCCTATCTCTAAAATTACGAACCGTTCTTGGGTCCGTAGTCGTCCAGGAGAATCCTTGTGCACGGGCATCGTCACCAAATACTCGGTAGACGTCTACGAACTCGTCTGCGTTGCTTGGGGCCGCCCTCCTCATATTTGAAGCCCCACTGGTCACCGCCATGGCGATGATTTCCGGAGCTGATTTGGTTGCGAGGTAGTTCGCAGTATACTGCGCCGAGACCAGATCCCCCTCTTTGAGATACTGGGTGTAATCCAGCCAGTGTTTTCCGGTTTCCACCGCCTGCTCAATGGCACCGGACACCATGCACACGGCGAAACTGAATGGAGCCCGCGAGAACTCTCCGGCCATCAGCTTATAGGTGTCCAACTCCAGCAATACCCCGTATTCCTGTGACAGCTCCCGCAGTGCCCGCCGGGTGCCCGCATCCGCCGCATCCCGCATGATATTCGGCAGGTTGGGGTTGTAGGGGTTATAGCTGAAATACCGGTCCTGCCCGATGTCTGCCAGACCGTAGGGCTGATGCCGGGTACGGAACACCCCGCGGTTGTGCTCCTCCTTCGTGATTGGCTCCCAGTGCCAGTACCGCAGCAGTCCCTGTAAATCCACCTGGTCGACCGGGTTGTTTCCCGCGAAACGGTACAGGTTGTCATCCGCCACCTCGCCCAGAGGGTCCCGACTGAGCCAGCGCCCGGTTTCGGGATCGTAGTACCGGTGAGTGTACACCAGTAGTCCGCTTTCGTTGTCGGTGTAGCGGGTGCTGAAGCGGAAGGGATTGATGCGGGCGTAGGCTCCGGTGCTTTCCAGCAGTTGTCCGTAGGGGCCATAGGTGTAGGTGGCGACAATGGTTTTTGTGTCGGCATCGGTCAGGGAGATGACATTGCCGTTGCCGTCATAGGCCGGATAGAACGTGTTCTGCTCCAGGTGGTCGTGAATCTCCAGCAAGGCACCGATGCCGTCTCCCTGTCCTTCTCCCCACACGTAGCTGCGCAACATGCGTCCATCGGAGAGAAGTTCGGCAGTCAGGTTCCTGCCGCTGTAGACAAACTGTCGGCGATGCAGTTCCCGCCAGTTTCCGTACACATGCTGTTCGACCGTTTTCGTAGCCCGGCGTCCGGCATAGTCGTACGTAAAGCTCAGCCGAAGGTTGGGTACTCCTGCCGTTACCGCTTCCGGGCGGGTGGTCATGGAGGTAAGCTGCCCCAGGGCATTCCATGCGTAGGACCATCGACTGTCCAGGGTGAGATTTCCATCGTCATCGTAGACAAAGGCGGTGGAGCTCTGAGGCAAATACACCTTGCCTGTCGCCTCCGTCACCACCTGGTCCAGCTCGGACTGGATGGTGACATCCACATAGGCGGGACCGGTGGAGGTATCGGCGGACACCACAGAGGTAAAGCGGTCTCCCAGCCGGGCCGCCGTTACCCCGTTCACGGTGACCGCAGCCAGGGCATCCGCCGTTCCCAGAACGTCCGCAGACCCGACCACTCCCCGGGTATCAACTCCGTTGGTGTCGGTGTAGCTGGTCGCGGCGAACCGGCCATTGAGAGTGGCCTCGTCCCGGTTGCCGGCCTCATCATATCCATACGAGAACGCCAGGCCCGGCACCGGGGTGTCATCGGAGAGGAAGCTGCCGGCGGTCAGCACTTCGTTGCGGTCAGAATAGGTATAGGCCCAGTAGGATCCGGCTTGATCGGTGCTTCTTTCCCGCCTTCCTGCGGCATCGAACCCATAGGTCCTGGACTGTGGGGATCCGACCGCCGGGGTATGAGTCAGGCTCTCCAACCGGTTCAACGCATCCGGAGTGAATACCGTTTTGACCGCCTCCACCCCTCCCCGGTCCCGGGTCAACTCCTCCACCATATCCGTTCCAGGGGTCCGGGTATATCCGAACACAGAAGTCCCGGCGGTGACCGACTGCAGCCTGGAGGCGGCATCATAGGTCCGGGACTCCGACCACAGCGTGGTGGTATCCCGTTTCAGGGTGTGTCCGTCCTTCCGGTCCAGCGCATCGTAGCTGTATACCTGCTCGATCCCCTGCAACTCACCCAGAGTAAACGATTCCCGTTCCAAGGTGTCCTGATCCGGCGTGTAGGTAAACGCGCGGGTTCCCAGGCTGTCTGTGATGGTGTCCAGACGTCCCTGAAGATCCCGGACATAGGAGATGGTGGGGGTGTCATCCGAGGTGGAGACCGTTTCCACCAATCCGAAGGCGTCATAGAACAGGGTGGTGACCTGACTGCGGGCATTGGTACGGGTGTGCAGACGTCCGGCAGCCGTGAAGGTGAAATCGGTGTCCCGGCCTGCAGAATCGGTCTTCTTCTTCAGTGTTCCCCGGGCGGGGTGATAGGTCCAGGTGGTGGTACCGGACGAGGTGATGTGTGTCTTTAATCGGCCTTGCCCGTCATAGGTCTGAGTCAGGGGCGTGGTTCCGGAACCGGAGCGGGTCAACACCTGTCCAAAAGGTGAATAGGTACGGGTGATAGTGGCCCCTCCCGGCAGCGTCATCAACAGGGGAGCACCCAGATGATCCACGCTGTTGTACTGGGTGAGATATCCTCCCCGGCTGATCGACGCGGAGAGGTCTCCTGGGTGGTAGGTCCAGGTTGTCACCGTACTCGTCCTCGTATCCGTGCGGGTGTGCAGACGCCCATGTGGATCGTAGGCATACGAATAGGACCCGGAAGGAGAGGTCCGTTGGCTCACTCGTCCATTCGTGACCGTCCGAACCTCCTGAGAGTTGTCAGGCAGGGTCAGGGTGGTGGTCCACCCGCCACTTCCATCCCGTACCGTCGCACGACGCGTAATGCGGCCCTCCTCCTGCACAGAGGCCCACAGACCGTCCACGCTTTCTTTGGCGGTGGAGAGGAGACGGAACTCCGACCCCGTCCAGATGGACCGGGTCACGATGCGCAGATCCCGGCCCTCCTCCTGCAGAAAGCTCTCCTGGGTACGAAGCTGGTAATCCACCGCATCAATCTCATCATTATTATTCAAATCCACGGCCTCAATGACCGTTTCTCCATCCGGAGTTGAATTCCACATCCGCGTCACCCCGTCCGGGTCCTCTTCCCGTTTCAGCATCCCGGTGGTTTCATCATAATACCGGGTTGTCGCGGAACCATCCGGGTATTCAATGCGTTTGATGCGGCCCAGCATATCGGAGACCGTTCTCACCCATTCGGTTTCCTCTCCCTGATCCCCCACGCGGATTTCTTTCACGGAGGTTTCACCGCTTGCCGGGATCCTCTCCATTTTCACCGGGCGGGCACCGTTTCCGGTGACCTGACGGACCTGCCCGTCCCTGAACCGTTCCTGCACCTCTGTGCTCAGATCCGGGTAGGTGGTGGTGAGGAGGGTGCCGCCGTCCGGAGATCTGGACCAGGCATATTGGGTGATGTGACCTGCCCCATCCGTCACCGACTCCAACCGACCCGACAGGCTGTAGGTCCGTGACTCCATGAGCTGAAGGCTGTTATCGGTTCCCTTCCGGTGGATCGTATTGACGTTCCCGGCAGGGGTATGTGCCCATTGGGTGGTGATGCCGTTTTCGGACATTGTCTCCCGCAACCCTAATGAAGAATAGGTATAGCTGGTCACGGTTCCATCCCGGTCGGTGTAAGTCGCCAGTCCGCAACAGGAATAGGTCCGTTGCTCAGACGTGCCATCGTGATAGGCCACCAATAGTGGGCGTCCCCAGGCATCGGAATCCAGCACCGTCTTTTCTTCGAGCACAATCCCGGAATTCACATCGGTGAGGATGGAGGAAATGAGATTGCCGAGAGAATCGGTTTGGATCACGGCCACCGTTCCGGAGAGAAACACCCCTCCCGAATCGACCAGTCCTGAGGTAGTGGTGGTCGTATACACCCCGGTCTCCGGATCCACCGAATAGGCACGGGATACCTTTCGGCCATCCGGTGATTCGACATCTTTGAGCCGCCCGACAAAGGGGGCCACGGTTTCATACTGCCGAATCGTCTCCAGAGTTCCGGCGGTCTGCTGCGTTGCTCCCGGAGCCACGCATTCAAAGGTGGAGACAGACGTGCCATCCGCAGACTGGACATGAACCCTCCGGGACACTTCCTGGCCGAGGACCTTTTCCGAAATCAGTGCCGTGAGTCCATCCGGTTCATAGGTGATCGACCGGACACGGGACACCGTCTCTGCCGCCCCCGGAGCCTGATTCAGCCAGGCCTTGACCTCTTTGGTCATTCTTCCATCGCCGTCATACTCAAAGCGGGACCAGTCTCCCGAGGAGCTGCTGAAGGACTTGAGTTGTCCGTAGGCGCCACCATCCGCAATGACATCTTCATAATAGTCCCAGGTCTCGACCTGGTTCTCCCCGTCGGGGTCACGGACTTCCGAGATTTTCCGCTGACCAAACGAGTAGGCTTTTTCCACCTGAACGACCTTCTGCACCACAGTGGCATCGGATGCCAGAATCTGCTGAACGGTCTGAATGGTTTGATCCGGCAGGGTGGTTTGTACTTCTGCAATCCTGGATTCGCCATTTCCCTGATTCAGCACCCATTCACCGGTTCCCGGCTGGGTGTAGCGGTAGTCAGAGCCTCCCCCACCCCCTTCCCGATAAATATGCAGCTCATGAGGTCCGGTGGTCGCCAGTTTGACCCGCCAGGTGGAAAGAGGCGGATCCGCCGTCTCAAAACGGGGCGTGGGCAGATCCAGCGTAATCTGCGGACGGGACCCCACCCCGTCTTCGGTGATGGGAGACGTTTCTCTCTCCACGCCTCCAGAAGGATAGACCCGGATCACAAGTTCCTCCTCACTCACGGTTTCCAGGTCCACCAACACCTGAGGCGCTAAAATCTGCTGGATGCGACGGTTGGCATCGGAAACCTGCTGCACCTCGTCTTCTATTGCAGCACTTGCCCGGAACATACACGCATCCAGTGAGGTAAGGTCCGCTGAGGAAAACTCCAGGGTACCGGCACTTCCTCCACCGGTGCGTTTCCCCAGGCTGAGACTCCAGCTGGGGCTGCCGGGTTCCGCCTGATGCGTGACGCCGGCAATATCTCCGGAATCACTACAGGGGGTATGCAGGGAAACCGCAACCAGTTTTTTGATGTAGCCATATTTCGGGACCATCACCGAAGAGATCTCCCAACCGCCAAACGGGAGTTCTGCCTTCTCGAGTTCACTGACCGCACGCACTTCCCGCTCGGTGACGGCATTCGCTTCAGTGCCGCCCACCGGCCAACTTTTGTATTCAAACTCAACCGTGGACTGCTCAGGAAGGCAGGGAAATGCGACCCGGAAACGAACCAGCGTGGCGGTTACGGTGAAATCCGCATTCCACACCCCGAACTCAGCCGTCATGCTTGCAGACTTCTGCCAGGATAACGTATCGATTCCCTGATCCTTGATCCAGGCGGCTACACTTTCCGTCGGGAGTACCTCATCCAGCAGGTTCCAGGTTTTCACCTGGGTCTGATCCGATTCATAGTAGAAGGGATACGGCTCCGAACCGTCCATCGGCCAGCCATCCCCGTTGGTGGGTGGGTTGACCATCACCTCTTCGGTAAAGGGTTTCTGTAAGCGGTTCCCCGTGATAATCTCTTTCCTGAAAACCGGACTTTCGATAGTCGCCTCGACCTCGTGCTGAAAATCGGCGAACACCAACTCCAGCGGATTTTCCCCTTCCACGAGATTCTCGGTTCCCGCCTCGGGCCCTCCCTGAAAGTTCGGCTCTGTCCAATCATAGGTGGCGCAGTCTTCGTTGAAGGTCCAGTCCCGCCGTGCGAAGAAAAATCCCAGCGAATAAAACCGGAATCCCTCACCGGAACAGAGGGAGGTCTCGCTTCCGGTATGATCCATGGTGGTCGCCTTGAGATAATCAGACTGCATATCCTCCAGTGGCAGTGTGCCAAGCGTGAGGTCATGCTGCACCCGAACGTATGCATAGGAGATCCGAGCCTCTTCTTTCTGGTACAGCTTGGGATCTATCGGAATCCAATCGGTTGAGATGAGAGTAGGTTGCTGCGACTGATTCGCGGTCGTGGCCCGCCAGAATGCACCATTGTGAATCACGGAGGCTCCTTCCTCATAAGAAGTCGCGGTATTCCACAGACCCTGATAGGTATACTCCGGATACCCTTCCCACTGATCGGAGATGTCTGCAGACTCCAGCCCAAGAATGATTCCCTCAAACCTCTCTCCGGGTCCTGAACAGCTTGTCTGGGAAAAGCAGGGAGTCGGAAACAGCCCCAATAGGACGACGAGAAGTCCCGGAAAACAACGTCGGTTCAATGTGTTTACATTCATGTCGGTATTTTCGGCTGGTTATTCAAGTGGGCTGAGCACCTGAAGGGTGCCTTGCGAATGAGAGGTGGTCTCAAGCGAAAGTCCGGACAGGTACCGGCTGGCATGCAGGGTTCCATCTCCAGACACATCCACGGTTGTGGGATCCGTCCCCGCCAGAAACTCCTGATGATTCAGGATCCCATCCTGATCAGAGTCTCCGTTCCCTGGCTCCGCCAAATCCCCGAAAAACCAGAGCTCGAACCCGTCATCCATTAGGTCAATATCCGAGTCAACCACTCCGAGGGTTGCACGGAGAAAGGTGGGGGTAGGTAATGTGGCAAATGAAAGGGGGGTGTCCCACACGGATTCAGTCGGTCGATCTCCCTGCCATACAACAGGAGCCCAGTGTCCCGGTAATCCGGACGAGGCGGTCAGATCTCCGGTGGTATGGTACCAAACAGTGAAAGGCCCGGATGCAGTTTCAGGCCCGAAATCCACCTGCACCCCATTGGGGGTTTTTTCGTCCGTGGCAAATGTCCAATCCACCCGGAATTCTGCTCCAGTTCCTTGTGACATCATCATCATCGGCGGGAACACTGGCGCTATCTGATCAGGGGTATAGGGTGACGGAAACACCCAGGCCACCCGACGGGTATTGATTTCACGGTTGTGAAATTCTTCCAGAGTTTCGCCTTTCCTTTGCTCCCAATCTGCTGTTTTGCTCCAGGCAATTTCCTCGGTTGGAAGGCTATCCGTTCCAAGCAAGGTCGCGTAGAATTTACCCCTCCCTGGATGCTCCCAGATCATTAGCTCACGCACATCCCCTTTTTCCCAGATCCGGGATTGTAAAGCAGGGGATAAGCTGGCGGTTCCCCCTGAATGGGACATGAACCAACCGGACTGCTGCAACCACCACTCCCAAAGCTGCCCGACCGGATCACTTCTCTTCTCTGAGAACACTTCCTCTTGCTGGTCGGTGTCTGCCTGTAGGGGGGGATTCAATTTCCAGACGCTCTCACGGAAGTTTACATAACGTTCAAAAAGTTCAGATCCCGTTTCGATCTGCGTTTCCGCCTCAAAAGTGACCTGGGCAAACAACGTAGAACCCCAAAAAATACCTATGAGGAACATCCATCTCATCACCAAGCCTGCCCATGAATCAACCCTACATACCAGACTTCTTTTACTGGGAATCATTGTTGAACGCATAACAGCACCACCTTTACGTACCTGTCACTCCCACACCTTGTTCATGATACTCAGGGATGGACACATACTCGGCAAGAAAATATAGATATTTAATGTATACGTGATAGTTATCATCTATTAATTTCGCTTTTTGCCATCACCGTTCTTGCAGCGACAAGCTAACGGATCATAATGAAAAACCTCACGTGCTAAGCGACCGGATGGCGTGATCTGCGGCAGCTCTGGAGATGCATATGCCCTTCTGGGTTGTCGGTGTTTTGAGAGGCAAGCCTTCTACAGGTTTGCATCGTTGCATCGAATTAACCCATTTATTGGCAATGAGTTACATAAGAGATACTAACCCCTTTTCGGAGCTGGGCACATCCCTATCTTCCCTGCAAGCAACAACCGAATATGATAGCGGAATGAAAACGTTTCTCTTTCCTCTGATCGTCGTTGCAGCATCCCTGCCCCCGGGTTTCTCCAAGCAAACCGTCATCGAGGGGTTTTCCGGGTATGAGACCCCTCTTGCCCAGCAGGGGCTTCGTGTAGGGGATGGCTGGAGCAGTTCCTGGTCAGGAAACGTCAAATGGGGAGGACTGGAGGACGTTGACAGTGGTGTCGAAATCGGAAACGGCAATTTGGAGGCGCCCAAAGGATATGTCTATTTTCCTTATTCCAACAAAAATCCAGGACATGCCTCGAACTTTGGACCGGGCCTTGCCCGCAAACTTCAGAATCCGATACCGTTGAATCAAGACGGCGTCTTCTACATCAGTTGTCTCTGGAGCCAGTCTGGAAGCGGGGAATTCGGCACCATGCAGCTCAGTTTGCTGTCAGACAAAACCCACAGCCGGAAACCCTTTGTCATCACGACGCAGTCTTCCAGGATCAGGCTGGGAGTTGGAAACGGTGAACAAACGGCAGGTGAGAAAGACTTCAAACCCGGCATTCCACATCTGCTGGTTGTGAAAGTAGTGGCTTTTCAGGACCCGAACAAAGCTGATGAGATCTATGCCAGCGTCTGGAGCCGGGAGGAGCGGATCACCGGGGAGCCGGAACTCTGGCACATGCATGGAAACGTGGTGCCGGAAGATCGGGACCGTGTATTAAATCGGTTTTACGGAGCGGGTTCTGCGAACAATACCCAACGTCTGGATGAGATCCGCATCGGGTCGGACTTCGGGTCGGTCACAGGGACTTCGACCCGGTAAATCCTCCACAGAAACCGGCGGCCATTTAAAACTCGCCGACAAACTTTCCCAGAAAGGAGACCCGTTTAGGTTCTTCAGGGATGCCGACTTCCCCCCGCATCACCATGGCGGTGAGAAGATCGATGGCTCCCCGCCCCACCAGCTCATACTCCACCCGGATGCCCGCAATGTGTTCATTACGCTCCACATTGGCATAACTGGCAACCCGCAACCGTTGTTTCCATTTCCTGTTAAGTTGGGACCAGATCACATCCCGCATGGTTTGTCCACATACCCAGAGGCAGTCCGGGTCGTGCTGTTCCAGCCAGGCAAGGAATGAAGGCCCGAATTCCTCATGCTCCTCCATCCGAAATGGGGGAATGGGGTCTCCCTGCAGGAGGATACGCCACATCCAGAAATACGCAGCATCCCGGGGGCGTGCCCCTCTTCCAAACGGGCCCTGCCAGGAGACAAGGGCCGGTCGCCTGCATCCCGCCTGAACCACATGATCCGCAAGTTCCTCAAAGCGTCGGCGAACATCACCATGCACGCCATGGAGTCGTAAGTCCGGATGAATTTTGGTGGTGGACACTGCGGCGAAACTGGACCAGCTCAGTTCAGGGCGGACACGGGGATTTTGAAACGGCAGCAACAATACTCCTTTCATGTTCCGGGCTTTGATAATCCGGTTGGCGGTCCGGAAATCCTGACGGGACTCGCCAATCCAGAGTTCATCCACCCAGAAACCCAGTTCATCCGCACGTTTCAACGCTCCTCTGCGTATCTCAAGCGCGTAGGACGTCTCCTTCAATTCGGGGTTCCCGACAAAAGCAAGCAGCTCCTGTTTCCGGGTTTCCTGCATGGCCCGCATTTCCGCCATATAACGGTTAAAGGTGGGATCGGGACGGTGTCCGAGCTGTGCCGCCACCCGCTGCACCCTTTTCCGGACCTTTTCCGATATACGGGGATCATTGCGCAGGGCACGGGACACCGTCGCCTGGGAGACGCCTGACTTGTCCGCAATCATCCGGTGTGTCACCCGGCCCGTCCCTTTCTTTTTCTCATCTGAGGTTTTTTCCATGCGCATCTATGCACAAGGTAGGGCATGCCGCCCCCCCTGTCAATGCGGTATAATGTAACGCGGTACATTTCTAATATCTGACACACACTCAAAAGAGGACTTATGAATTCCAGCATGAAACTTCTGACCTCCGTCTGCTGCATGTTCCTGGTTTCGACCGCAGGAGCGCAAATCCTTCAAAACTGGCAGTTCGACGATGCGGACAGCACCACCATTGACGGAGCCGCCAATGAAGTGGGTGGTGGTGCGAGCTGGGGAGACGGCTCAGGCAGCACCCCGACGGTGCAGTCCGGTCAACTTGACCTGGCTGTGAACCTGGACGGCACCTGGTATGCGGACATTGCAGATATCACCTCCGGTATCTATCAGCTGGATGTGACCGGCGTCACGTTCGGCAGCATCTCAGGGGGGAGCAATGATCATTTCTCGTTTGGCTTCACGGAGAATACCGGAAGCACGAATGAACGAAGTTGGGATGTCCTCGGCAGTAATTCCCGTGACAGAGCGATCTTTGTACTTGGGAATGAGAATGATTCCGGGGGTCTCGATGCACTTGGCTTTTCCCAGGGGACCACGTTCCAGACCTCCGCCACCGATCTGACCAGCGACTTTACCGGCACTTTCGATTTCCGGATTCTCTGGGATGCCACCAACCAAACCGTTGATTTTTCCTACCAGCGGAACGGAGGGGGATACAGTGCCATGGGTAGCCAGCTTTCGTACACCGACACTGATGCGGTCGGATATCTGATTCTGGATTTTGACATGAACAACTCCACCGGCTCAGACAGTGCGCAACTCGGAGCCGTGACCCTGGCGGTCATTCCCGAACCCTCCTCCCTTCTTCTCATGGGTATCGCCGGTATACTCGGGGTGAGTCTTCTCCGTCGCCGCGGATCCCGGTGAAAACACGGGCCCGTCATGGTCGGGTTTTCCTCAACCGGACCTTATTTTCCAAGGGAAGAGTACGGATATTTCCGATACTGCATGGGACTACGTTGGGTGAATTGTTTAAACTGCCGACTGAAGAAAAACGCGTCCGAGTAGTTCAACAGGTCCGCAATTCTGCCGATCTCCATGGACGTCTCCCTCAAAAGCGTGCGCGCTTTGTCTACTTTTGCCCGGATGTGATACTGGTTCGGGCTGGTGTGAAGCATACGGTTAAAAATCCGGGTATACTGCGAAGGAGATAACGAGACCGCCGTCGCCAATGCATCTACAGGATACGCCTTCTCCGGCTCACGTTTGATGTTCTGGGCCTGTTGAAGAATCTGCTGCTCAATGGCCGTCAACGGATCCGTGTTCTCAGCCTTCCACATCATACTCAGGAGAATCCAAATATACCGGGCGGCCTGTTGCCTCGCGGCATCATGTCCTTCTTCCGCACAACGAACCGCCTGAAAACAGAGATCCCTCAGAAACGCGGACTCCTCAATCATCACATTGAGAAATGGCAATTCCGCAGCCTGCGTGCAGATCTGCCCCCGGATCACGGGAAAAAAATAACAGGCGAAATGATGGAAGACCCCTCCCGGCGACTGGGCCCACAATTCTGATTCAGGGGAGTAGGTAAAACAGGCCCCGGGTTTAAGCGGATATTCAACGCCGTCCACCCAAACCTGGCCGGTGCCCTCAAGTACGATCCACAGTTGAAAATGGTCGAATTGTGCATCCACCCATTTCCATGGATGAGGATTCACCATCATAAAGGGCCATTCAAACATCTCGATCGATTCAAACGACAAGGCGGGAATATTCTTCATACCTCCCGCTTATGCGTGAATAATGCAAATCAAAGTTTTTTAATCCATGGTAAACATGAGGCCGAATCCTGTAGAGAGTTGGAGATGGATACGTATGATCACACCTTTCAAAATCTCATCAATTACACTGACTGGCGCAGGCCCTTTGTGGATGGATTCAGCCAGTTTGCCGTGACATTCACGGAGGCACTTCCCTTCGGGGTCGGCCCTTTATATCCGAAAGCAACCCAAGGGGTTGATGTTCTTCTGGATGCGACGTTAAGTCTGTGGATTGATGCCGGCACTCCCATCAGCGTGAAACGCAACACACTGGATTCCTACCCATGGCTGGCCATCGAACATGGGTCTCTTCGATTCGGAGACGGTCAACTCCTGGTCAAGGGAAGGCACACGTTCAAGGATCACAAGGGGCTGCGCAGTGAATTTGTCCTCACAAATGACTCGAACCGTGCACTCACCTTCTCCCCCTGCTACGAAGGCTCTGTTTCCCGACATCGGTTTGGGCAGTGGAGCCGGTTTCAGGAACAGTATCCGGAGACCTGCAGCCCTCACTCCTATGCCCGGGCAGGCGATCAGTTCGTGGAGGCAGGACATACAGGAATTGGAAAGTTCACAGATGTCCCCTGCGCCCAGGTTCGGATCCGGGAGGTGAGTCGGCAGTTGCAAACCGGGGTGTCCCACTCCCCGCTGTATGCACGGCAAGAGGAGAGCACTGCGCTGGAAGGAGGCGAGCAGTCCATCTTTTACAGGTTCCATGGAGAACAGGTGACGTTGGCACCTGGAGCCTCCATGCAGCACGACTTTGTGCTCGACTATGCGGTCGCATGGTTCCAGCAACCCGAGGTTGACCTTCCACCGCATCCATCCGTCACAGACATGATGCCGTTCGATGAACTCGTTCAGCAGAACAAAACGAGGTTTCTCCAGGAGATCGACTATGACTCCATTTCGGTGGGTCACAGCGTCAAGGATGCATACCGCGTTGAGAGCCGCTATAAAATCCTGAGAACCGGGTACCGCGGGGACTCGGCAGGATTTGACGCGAACATTGCCACGCTTTGCCGTCCCGGTCTGGTTTTCAGCACCGCCTTCTTCTGGGACTCGTTATTTACAGCCGTCGCGATTGCGGACTTTCATCCGGAATTTGCCAAAGGAGCGATCCGATCGGTGTTTTCTGATCTGAATTCCCATTTCGGGGTGAATCAGGAAAACACCTATGACTACCGGCTGTCAAACCGCGATACCCGGTGGGGACCACAGGCCCCGATCGCATCGTGGGCAACAGCACGATGCTATCAAACCGACCAGGATCTTGGGTTTGTAAACGAAATGCTCCCGTATCTGGAAAAGAACCATGCCTATTGGAATACCTTTTGCGATGCGGATCATGACGGACTGGCGGAATGGTCCTGGTCCGGACAAACTGCGGATGACTCGCCCATCTATGATAAGTACAAATCACAGGAAGGTGGGTGTACCTGGCTGCCTCCGGTCGCATCTGTCAGCCTGAATTCCTTCCTCTACAAAGATGCCATGCATCTGGCGGACCTTCATGAGCTTCTGGGAAATCATCCCCTGGCTGCGGAATACCGGGACCAGGCTCAACAGCGTTTCGAGCGTTTTATGGAGATCTGTTACTGCCAGGAGGACCGGCGGTTTTATGACTACAACCACAACCTTCAGCGCTTCGAAAAAACGAAAAGCTTTTATCTCTTCTGGCCGATGTTTGCGGACATGCCGATTCTCGGGGATCTGGAAACGGAACTGATTGAAGACGTTCTGCTGAACCCCGATATGTTTAACGGGGTGGTTCCGTTTCCCTCGATGGCGTACGATGAGGCGGACTATTCCCCGACGGGATACTGGAGAGGAAAGGCCTGGCCACACATCTCTTACTGGTTGCTGGAAACCCTGGCCCGCAAAGGCTACGGGAAGCAGGCAGATACCATCGCGGACCGCTTCCTGGCCTGGCAGTCCTACCATGGGCTGGGCCGGGAAAACATCTGCACGGATCCGGGTCACCTCAACACCAGTAACTACTGGGACCGGGAAACAGATTACAGTTATGAAAACGGCAGCCACTTCGATTACAACTGGGGAAATGCGGCCGTGTATCTGATCGCATCCGGAATGTATCGTCAGGGGGTCTGATTCCTGTTGGCCGGACGGAAGTCTGAGATGCAACGAAGCACGATGTGGGGCAACAATCCTGCTGATTCCCATGAACCGGCAGGTATCCTGTCCGGGTGATGACACCCCATATCGCATACCACCTCTCCGAACCTCATTCAGACCTCAACCCTGTCCGCTGGCTCACCATTCAGGGACGAACGGGTGCCAACCCCTTGTCTGTCCACCAGCGATTTGAGTTCCCCTCCCACACCTTGAATCTCCGTCAGGGAAGCCTTACCTTCTGGCTCCTCTCCCTTGAAGATACTTCCACCACCTGCCCTCCCCCTTCGATGGGCATGAACAATCCCAATAACGGTGTCCGCTCCCTCCTGTCCGATTCCAGGTATCTGACCGATTTCAACCGCTCCCATTTTTCCATGGAGTGGATTGATTACTGGCATCCGGGAGTCCAGGTCCGTCACTTTGCAGGTTCCTTTTATCCCGGGGCCTATACCGACCGGTACCGGGCCATCTGTAAAACCGTAGGCTTTCGTTGGGAAAAGATGCACTGGAATCAGTTCGCCTACACCTGGGACCATCACGCGGGGGAGATGTACCTGTATGTGAACGGGATCCGGATGGGGTCCTCCGACCGGATGACCCGTGACTATGACGTGGAGTCTGCGGGGGACGTGCTCTATTCGGGAGGTATCCCCAGCATGGTGTATTCCGACCTCGCGTTTTATGACCGGTGTATGTCCGACAGGGACGTCGCATCCCGATACTCGGAAGAAGTGAGGATTCCGGATGCGGACTACAACCGGAACCTTGCACGGCATTATGCCGGGATAGGCAATCCGGCATTCTCTTTTGAGCCGGACGACCGCTGGGAGCAGAAGATTCATCTCCCCCTCTCCTCGCCGGAGGATCTCTCATCGTTCTATCTGCAGGGGCACCGCGAAGCGGTCCGGTCCGAAGCAGACGGACTGCATGTACGAACCCCTACGATCCCCTATTGGAAGGTTGTGACCGAACCGGAAAACACCGAAAAGCAGGTATATCTGTGGCTGCTCCCCTGGTTGGAGGGTCACCTTTATGCCGAATTCGAATTCAAACCCATGCGGGAGGGAGGACTGATGCTGTTTATGGCCCAGTGTTCCGGATTCTGGGGCGAGGATTTCATGCAGGACTACCCGAGAAAAACGTCTGGAAAAATGACCACGGTGTTTGGAGAGGATGTCCGCAATTATCACTGGGAATGCTGGCGGGACATGAATGACACCCGGAATGATGTCAGTTCCCACGGCCTCATCAAACAGCCCTACGGCATTCCGCTTGCACATGGAACGCAAACCCGTCCCACTCAATTGGGAGCCTGGAACCGACTCCAGTTTCTCCAAAAGGGGGAGATCATCCGTGGGGCGATCAATGGAGAGGAGGTGTTTCATGCCGTGGACCGTTCCTTCACCGGCACAGGAACGTGCCTCAATCGTGGGCATCTTGCCATCCGCTGTATGGTCAATACAGACCTGTATCTCCGCAATTTCAAAGTCTGGAACCATCTCGAAGGTGTACAGATCTCATCCCCAGCGTGACCTGCCCGCACCGGGAAGCCGGAGTGCAACGATGCAGGACCGCTGTGTTCTGATTGACGTTCCACATGCTAAAGGGCGATCATGACGATCACGAAACGACTCGGTTTATGTTCCCTGGTTGTGGCCCTGTCCCCTGTCCTCCTCCACGCTCTGGTCATCCAAAGCGAAACGACGGCCCGGCATTTCCGGTTTTCCAATGACCCAAGATTTATCGGAATTGAATATGACTGGTCCGGTGTGGAAATCTCGGGCGGAGACGGAAAGGCCACTTTGATTTCACCCCAGTATGTCATCAGTGCCAACCATAACCGCCCTGGAGGGGCCAGCCCGGTGGGAACCGGCATTTCCTTTCGATCCGGATTTGATCCGACCGCTCCCACGGTATCCCGCACCATATCGGAGTCCCACCGCATCACCGGCACAGATATCTGGGTTGGAAAACTCAACAGCCCGATTCTTCCAGCCGATAACATCACCTTCTATCCCATTCTGCAACAGGGGGACCTCAATAATTATGTGGGCATGGAGATTTACATGCACGGACGAGGGAATGAGGTGGGTCGAAATGTCATCGATTCCGTCCAAATGAGCACATCAGGCTCTTCTACCAACCGGACAGTCAGCTCCTCCTTTGATACGGCTGCACAAGGAGGATTCGATCCAGATGAGGCCCGAGTGGAAAGCGGTGATTCAGGAGCACCGACCTTTGTGGTCTGGAACGGTGAATTGGCGCTCATCGGCACGCACTGGCTGAGCCTGGGCGGCGGTACGGGATCCGGTGACACATTGTTGGATGAATATGTGGGGGATATCAATGCGGTGATGACCGGTGAATCCGTCACCGTCATCCCGGAACCCTCAACCCTCGCCCTGACCGGGCTGTTCTGCAGTCTGCTTTCCGTATTCAGACACCGGCCGCGAAGCAGGGCCCAGGAATACCTGATCTGATCAGATCTTCGTTCGCACGACTTCGCCGGCAGGGACAGACAGTTCCGGCAGCTCTGCGGCAAAGTTTATGGGCAGGGGGTTCCGGGCGTCCTCAGAAGTCTCCACCATCCATTTCACTCGGGCATCATAGGCGGTTGGATTGGTGACAACCAACTCGGTACCCTCCAGAACGGCTTCCACATGATCGGACACCCAAACGACACCTGTATCAGGTTGCACGTACACTCCGGGCAGATCACACCAGGTGAGCATCATGGCCACTTCACACCAACAGGAATACGCGGAGATTTCGCCGATCCTCTCTCCCCACTGGGTGACGTTCACCCGTTCACAGATCCAACCCGCCGGGAGCTCCGTGACCCCCGGCCTTCCCCAGGGAAGCCGGGTCGGAATGCGCTTGTCGTCACGCCCCATGTATTGCGGAATGGAGTGGGCGATTTCCTTCAGCAATTCCAGATACTCCGGTTTGCCGGTGGCCCGGTATACCCGGAGGATGCTTTGCCCGGAAAGGGTACAGATCCCGGGAACAGCCGTTTTGTTTTGTGAATTGGCGAGAAACGCTCCCCGGCTCTGGGCCCCAATGGTCGCCAGGGCCGATCCGACCGGAAATTCATAGTCATAGGAAAGTGCCCAGCTGGCCGTTTGCACAACGGCATCCTCCGCAGCCGTCAGCCATTTCCGGTTCCCCGTGTGTTCATAGAGGAGGACGAAACTTTCGATGAGAGCCGCGACAGACTCACTGTCGGGAGACTGGCAGCAATCTCCAGGGCCGCCGGTAGTGATCCCCTGTGCGAGATCTTTCACCCGGAATGTCTCTGCGATCTCCTCCGCAGCCTCGACCCAGGCCTGCTCATGAAAATAGTCCCCTGCCAGCAGCATTGCGGCCGGGATCATGGCGCCAGCGGTGGATCCGGCAATTTCAATCTGTCCGTTCTCGACATTGATATACTGCCCGAACTCGCCATGGGTTTTCCAGATGTGCAACACCGCTTCCGCATTCCGCCTCACGGAATCTTTCCACTGCGGCTTCACGGCATTCTCCCGGCCGGTGGTCTCCAGCAGACGGAATTCACGAATGAGAAAATACAGGACATCCGCAATCCGTCTGACCAGAGTCCAGGGTTTCTCCGGATCGGCTCCATATTCACATTGTCCGGTGGCGTTGTAGACCATCTTCATGTTGGACTGCCAGATGCCTCCATGGAAATATTCATGGAACAATCCGAATTCGGTCTGCGCACCTGTTTCCAAGTAGAGGCGCATGTTGATCAGAGCCCGCTCCACGGACTGATCATCCCCTTCCTGCAGCATGGGGTAGGGAGTCATCATCCCGCCCACCCATCCGGACTGAAACAGCATGAAGGGGTTGGGAGGGTCCTGATTGATGCTGACCTGATACAGTCCATGCTCCGGTCGCCAGTTTTCCCGGTTATGCTTTGCATGCAGAATGTCCCAGGTGGCGGAGAAGGAAATTTCATTGCGCATCGGCTCCGGAGGCATGCAATCATAGCGGTGTGCAAAGACAAAATCAAAGAGCTCCTGTCGGGTCTCGCAGTCCATCCAGTGCAACTGAAACGGCAGGCAGGCACGGGCCCCTTCCTGCAGGTCAGCCGCCCGATCCGGAGAGGGTTCTGTATACCCGTTAATGGTAAAATACCGGTCGTGACGAAGACCCGGAGCCAGGAGCAGCAGTTCCGCCTGGCTGCGGTCCTCGTTTTCAATGACTTCATACCCAAAGGGGCCGAGTCCCGTCTTCTGCGCAGTCAACAGAACCAGGGCTTTTTTCCTGGCCGGAACATACACCGCAAGCGCAGGAGTGGCGGCGTCAATGGACAGTTGATCCAGATGAGAGATCCCCTCTCCGATATTCAGTCGTGGGAGGTCCCCGATATGCGGCGTGCGGTCACGGTCTTCCAGGCTGGGCCCTACCGGTGGAGGGCTGTAGGTGTACTGCTGCGCATGAAAGCGGTTGCCGTCATAGACAGAACCGGGGATCAGGACAAAATTTTCTGTGTGCCACTCCTCATCCCGAAACGAGAGACCAAAGGCCACCTGTTTTGCCTCCCCGGAGGTAATTTCGGCGTTCACCTGAAAGGCGGCAGCGTCATCGGAGGACAGTCCAAGCTTCCAGGAGGCCCCTCCGGCCTCCAGCACCGCTTCTTTCGCAATCGGAATCCGATGGAGCCTCGTGCGGTGGGAGCCGTCATGCTCTGCAACAGCGTACGAGATCTGAAACGGAAGTGCGGGGAATGCATCTTGCATAGGGTCCTGTGAGGGTGTGGGATCTTGGCAACAGGGTTTGTTTCCGTGTTATGCCTCCTGAGGAATCCATCCGTCAAGCGAGGGTTTGTCCGATTCCGGGTGAGGCAAAGGCCATGAACAGGTGAAGACCTGTTTGGGTACAGACGGCTAAAAAACCCACCCTGAAGACCTCGGGGTGGGCTTCCTTCCTGATGGATCTGTCACTCAGGAACGGCGGAGCCGGGCCATCAAGCCGCCAAGTAGCGCGATCCCGACCAGCATCACTGTACTGGGCTCGGGGATCACCCCGGTGACATCCTCAAAGGTATCTCCAAGATAAAACTCATCGAACCGGTCATTGTTCCCCGTTCCGATGATGCGGAGGCGGTTGATCACACGATCCTGGTCTGAAACCTCCACATTGCCGCTCAGCCCCCAGGTGACAGGTTCTGCACCGATGGCAGTCCCTGCTTCAAAAATGGAGATACTGATGGTATCCGCACCGGTTGTGGTTTCCACTTTCCCCACCATCAGGTAAGAGGTTCCAGCGGTGAAACCAAGGCTGCCCGCAGCGGCAGAGGCATCATTTCCAAAATCCATGGTCAGGGACTGGCTGGCGGTCTGGGTTTCCCAGATCCGGCGGGAGTTTGTCGCGTTATCGAGGAAGGCGACACTAATGTTCCCACCACTTCCTGTGCCCGACTGACTCCAGAGGTAGCTGAAGTAGAACGTATCGTTCTGACTCATGTCGATCGCATTCGCGTTGAACTGTCTGTACCCGCCCACGCTGTCAAATTCGGCACTGTTGCCGATGGGAGTCAGCGCATAGTCCGAAGGAGCCGTGAGCTGAGCAGGAGATTCCACCTGCCCATCCCCCCCGGGATTGATACTGCCGCTGGAGCCATTGATTCCCCAGTCAGAAGACCATCCTGTCCCTCCATTTGAGCCCGGCAGTGCCCCGGCGGAATAATCAAACCCCTCATACACCAGCACGGCGGCTGACAGGGAAACAGAAAGGGTTGCAGTCAACACAAACCCAACAGTCATTTTTTTCATGTTCATCTCTCCATATGTCTGGGTGAAAGAATATGTATGGATGAAACCGTACCCCACCCCCCCTTCGCTCAGAACCAAAAATGTTTCGATGTTCAGTGAAGGGTTCACATCAGGGTGAATGGACCTGAAGATGCACTCTGCCTCCTCTTCAGGTCAAATGCCCCCCTCACGAAACGCCGATATCGGTTCCGAATCTCGAATAGATGCGACGGATATCATGGTTGCTTGGCCGGGGACCCGAGTGAATGACGACGCGATACTGGAGGGTGACAGATTCGCTCTGCGTTAATCGGAAATTCAGAGGGGTCTGGTCCGGGTGCATGGCGGCCTGACCAAACGGGTTTGCCGCAAACAGTCCATATCCACGTGCATGCCAATGGGTGGGATACCCGGGGTTGGAAGGATGATCCAACAGTATCACGGAAACCTCTTCCTCTTCCAACCTCCCTGCCAAGGTCATCCAAGGTCCCCTCGTGCTCCACACCGCTTCCCCTTCCACACCTTCACTGCTGAAAAACCGGCCTGACACTCCGTCGGTGCGGACCTCGGGCTCCGGTTGGGGGTGCCCTTTGGCATCGGTAAGAATTTCCGGATGCTCGGAGGGATGCTCCAGCCCGCGTGCAACCCGGATCGCCATCAGGCCTTCCTTGTTGTCCTGAAACAGAACGTCTTCCTGCACGGCCGTCAGTACCGAGGTTCGGTCTATGATCCGGACGCCTGCAGTTGCACAAAACCGGAACGTGGTTTTCTCGCTCAGCAGTGGCGAACCGCCGGGCCTGAGCCAATCGGCACTGACCGTGAGATGGGCTTCCGAGCCCTCTTCCCGCATGTCCAGAATCTCCCGATGCCGGATGGTTCCAAAGTGCTCTTTTCTCTCTGCCGGGACAGCCTCCGAGTGATTCCAGAAGTCCAGACCGTTGACATCGCCAAAATTCATCCAGATGCCGATATGATGCGGATGATCCACCCGTTCTCCCGCCACATTCTCCAGAGGAAAGCCCCTCGTGACCCGGTTCCCTGCTTCCGAAACCACAGGATACAGCACCGGCTTCATGATCGTGTCAGGATAGAGATAGGACGTGAACAATTCGCCGTTCACCCGTACCTGAATCGATTTTGCGTCATCCAAACGTTCAACGTGTACTCGTGGGTGGGAGGAAGAAATCATAAGAGACGTCCTGATGGCAGACGGCCAGAGGGGTTGCGTTCCATCCCCTCCATCAGAAGGGCAAGGACTAGCAAGGACTTTCTTCCTGTCCAAGAGCGGAATCCTCTTCTGATCCAGACAGTCTCCAGTCTGTCTGCCCAGAGGAAAGTGAACAGTTCACAAACAGAAGGCAGAAATGGCATTCCCGAATGTTCCCGGCAGCCCTATACTTCCCCTATGGTTTCTGCCTTTCGCCTTCCCCCCGTTCTCAAACGTATTGCCTGCTATGGTGTGATGCTGTTTTTCTGCGGCTGCATGCCGAACGCCGAACCGCCGTCTGCCCCCTCGGCTCCCCGGTCCCAAGCGGTGCTCCCCCCTGAACAGGACCGATTATCCGCCATCCCCCCAAGTCTTTCCGAGGGGTTTGAGGAGGCGTTTCTTCCGCACACACAGTCAGGAAAGGGCTCTCGACTTGACGGGGAATTGGCGGCCAACTGGAAGATCCGTCCGCTGGTAAATGACTACCAGGGCTCCCTGCAGCGTCTGGACACCAATGTTTCGGAGGGACGTACCGCCCAGCGCATCCATCTGGAGCAGATCTACCATACCTATTTCGATCTAAGTCCCACCTTGACGGTACCGGAAAACAAGGTGATCCGGATTCAGATTGATGCACGGTCCCCCTCCACGGCCCGAATGGATGTCGGACTGAGAAAAGCCGACAGCAGCGACAGACTGTCATGGGAGCAACGGAGAGTATACGTTCCCGCAGAGTGGATGCGTCTGGAGTTCCTTATTCCTCCCCGTTCAGAACAGGCGTCAGAACACGAAGAACTGGTGTTCAGGATGGTCGAGCCCGGCACCATTGATCTAGACCATCTTCGGGTCTGGATTCTGGATCTGGAGGATCTGAATGCAGGCATTCCGGATACTGCGGGAAATCTTCTTCCACAGTCCACGTTTCCAAACGGACTGCCTTTCGGGTGGTCCCGTTCACATGCCGGATGGCGGGTTGCCAGTAAAACAATGCCCGGTGTAACCGATCCCGAGGGAACCCCCGCCGTTGAAATTCCCAGAGGAGGAAGTTTCCTGTGCACACCTCCTTTTCAGGCTCTGGGAGGGACCCCCACCCGGGTTCAGGGATGGATCCGTTCGAAACGCCCCGGGCAGCGGCTTCGCTTGGAGCTGACCGCACCACCCGAGTCCTCTGTGCAGCGGATGACGCTGAACGGTGACTGGCAGAAACTGGATGTCACCTTTGATACGCCCTACCCGCTTGACGGGTTTCAAATCCTGAAATTTCATACACCGGATACCTACTGGTTGACCGGCCTCCATGTCTCCCAACGCGAGAACCCTGAAGAAGCCGAACGGGCGGAACTGCATCTGTTTCACCAAGACCCGTATGGACTGCAGGCGGACGGATCCGACCTCTCGTTCCAGGTGTGGGTCAGGTCTCCTGTTCCCTCTTATTTAACAGGGAAGTTTGAGGATGTGTACGGTACCCAGATTCCGTTTGGCCCCCTGCCCCTGACGTCGGATACTCTGCAAACCGTGACCCCAAACGCGGAAGGGATGTCCACCCTTTCCCCCTTGGGCAGTTACCGCATCGAAGCACGGATGGTCGATGCCTCAGGAGAGGCCCTGACCCCCTGGGGCGAAATGATGGTGCACCGTATCCGCGAGCCGCGCAGCCAGGGAAGGTTTGCCGCGGACTCCCCCTTTGGCATTCATGCCGCTCCGGTTCCGTCCCAGGCCGCAATGGTGAAACGGCTTGGATTCAACTGGATCCGGATGCATGACGCAGCCGGTGGGGTCAAGTGGAACACCGTCGAACGCGAAAAAGGCACCTGGACATTCTCATCCGGAGAAACACAGATTTCGGTGTATCGGGATCACCACCTCAGCGTGCTCGGAGTTCTGGACACCTCCCCGCCCTGGGCCAGCGATGTCAGCAGGCAAAAGCCGGAAGGGCCCTGGAACGGCTACTGGGATAAACACTGGGCTCCGAAAGAGGAAGAAGCCTGGGCGGAGTACTGCCGAAAGGTCACCCGTCATTTTCGGGATCAGGTGGATGCCTGGGAAATCTGGAATGAACCTTACGTAGGACGTTTCTTCCGCATGAACTGGAATGCCCACACCCGGAAAGAAGAGAAAGGGACCCCGGAGGATTATGCCCGTCTGGCCGCGATGGCCCGAAACGGAGTGGATGAAGTGGTTGTTCCGAACCTGCTTCTGGCCAACAAACAAAGCCCCTGGGGGGAAGCTGCCACCCGGAACGGGATCCCGGAGGGGATTGAGAAAATGACCTTTCATCTTTACACCCCGCAGCAACAGGGATTCCCGGGAGATGCCATGTCCAGAGCGGTCTCGAACCTTCGGGAACAGATGAAGACCGCCGGAACACCCGACATGGAGTTATGGAATACCGAAGGCGGTCCCGGACCCGCCCTCCACACCTTCTTCCGGCATACCGGACCGACGCAACCCACCCGACTGGCACTGGATCAGGCGAATGGCCTAGTTCGGCAGTATCTTTCGCAGCTTGCACACGGAGTGGACCGTTTTTTCCTCTACTCAATGCATGGAACAGGCGGCTGGTCCACCAACTGGGTCGTCATGATGCCAACGGATGAACTCCCGCCGCATGCCACTGCACTGTCCAACCTGTTCTGGCAACTGGAAGGAACGAAAATGAATGGCATCCAACAGGAAAAAACGGGGAAATGGATCACCTTCAGCGGAAGCGGCCGAACCGTTTCGGTCTGGATGCCTGTTCCCGGAAACACGGTTCACCCGAAACTGCCGGCAACAATCAACGCGTGGGATCTATTCGGAAATCCCTATGACCCGTCACGCGCCTCCCCCTCATGGCCGATGTACATTGAGGGTTCCGTTCCCCCGGCCTGATCAAAACTTAGGTCGTGTTTCTCTGGGCCTTTACGTTCCACTCCCTTATCGAGAACTCGTGGGCTGCTTTGCGGTAGTGATGTTTCATGGGCTCGAGCTGAGCCGTATTCTCGCAAATGTCTGCCGCCAGGTGAAACAGTTTGGCCGGAAAAGGCGGGTCGAGTGCAATCGCCTGCTGGATGGCCTCCAGCGCTTCCTGAGGACGGTCAAGCTGGAGGAGAATTTCTCCCAGTAACGACCACCCAAGATAGAAATTGTTTGCGGTGTTCAACCCTCGCTGAACATACACGAAGGCCTCATCCGGACGACCGCGAAGAAAGGAAATCAACCCAAGGCCCAGCAAGGAGTAGCCGTGATCCGGTTCGATCCTCAAGGCCTGTTCAAACGTATCTTTCGCTTGGGAGAATTGCGTCATCTTCGCTTGGGCCAGGCCCTTACGGCTCAGCAGATCCGGGTTGTCTGACACGAGCAGCGAATGGGTATCAAGAATGTGAAACGCAGCCTCGTAGTCACCCAATTCGTAGTGGGTCTCTGCTTGCAGCAACTTGACATGCAGCTGATCGAGCCGGCATGGATTCCACGTCTCCAGTTCCACCAGAATTTCATCCAGCCTGCCGAGTTTATGGAGCAGATTGATCCGTTCCAACCGTGCGTGGTCTGCTTCAGGAAAGCGTTCCAACAGCGCTGAATACGTATCGATGGCCTGATACAACTCTCCACTCGCCTTTTGGGATTGCGCAATCTGGCCATACAAATTGAATTCGGTTTCCAATGAACGAAGTGTCTCCGAAGCAGGCAGAGAGACAGAGACAGGACTCGCTTCTGGAAGCGGATGACGGTTGCCTCCCCCCTTGACCGGTTGGTCCTGAAAAAGCCCACTCCAGGTCTGGGGCAAATCAGCTTCGTGATGACTCAATAGAGTCAACACCAGGTCCTGAACTCCCAGGATAGATTGACTCGGCAAAACCTGACCCCGCCGGAAACAGGGTCCCTCCGCCAGAAAAACACCGTCGGCCTGTAACCACGCTTCATGCTCAACCGGGTTGCTGCTCAGCCGGTGAGGACGTTTCGCAGATGAGCTGAGCCCATAGCCACTGCAGAGGATCAGCGTGCATTCCGTGCCCATACATTCACGAATCCTGGCCAGGCAATGGTCAAGAAGTACGTACGCATTTCGAATGACCTGTGCGTATGCACGTTGCTCATCGGGAGATCCCCCATGTAACGGTGGATCTTCGAAAGGAAGGAAGGCTTCGGAGAGGGTATCAAGAAACGGATAGTGTATAAATGCGGCATCCCAGTTCGTTGAGGACCCGAGTAAAGCGGTGGTCACCGAATGCCTGGAAAACAAATCCCCGATGGCCAGTTGCAACGCCAGACGAAACCTCCCACTGGCAGGGTGGCTTGAAATGTTTGGGGCCAGAACCGAAAGCAGATCCTCGCCTACTTCTTCAGGATACAGGCATAACCCTGAGAGTTCATCTGAAACGGTATCCGGGACACGGCCTTTTGAAGCTGCCAGAAAAAGATTTTCGTGAACCCCTCCCCCTGCGGCGGGAGGAAAAACCGGCCATCCCACACTCAGACATGTTTTCTCAACAGACTCCAAGCGCTCCCAAACGGAAGCAGGCAGCGTTGGCGTCGGCGTTAGCTTCGGCGGCTCCGTTTCTGACGGATCCGTGAGACAGGTAAACATACCGTGCTCGTGCGCAGCTCTCCCTGTAAGCAACGTAACTTCGCTGGATGGGGAGCCTAAAGGGGGGTGCCCCTGTAACACAAATCGAACGCCATTATCGAAAAGTTGTTGGAATACGGGCAGGGTTCCTGCCTCTACCAGTGAAGCCAAACGATGCAACTCCAGTCCAGCGATGTGGACAAGACAGCACCTGGGTTTCATCAGAAACTCGTGACGGCCGTATCGGAACCCATGTCGCCAAAGCGACTAGCTGTTGCGGCGACGATACAGTGCAAGACCTGCCGCACCCGCAGCAAGCAGCAACATAGCTGTAGAGGGTTCAGGGACAATGGACCCGCCCTGTCCAGCCAGAATCGCTTCTCCCGCTGTGGTAATTCCCAACTCATGGACCGTCGCGGAGATTGTGGAATCTGTCGTTCCATTCCACGTCGTATCGGTGAGAGTGATACTGACCCAGCCATGTTGACCCGTCGGGAACCGCAATCCGAAGAAGCCAAATTCACCTTCGGAAAGATTGCCCATCGTGTTTAGGTTTTGCACGACGCTGTCAGACCAGTGCGAATGAGTGGTGATCTGATCGTCCAAGCTGAAGACTTGGTTCGTGTTGCTGCCGGCCCCATCCACCGCAACTTCATAGTCCTTGTCACCTTGGTTAAAATCACGAGTGAGATCAAACGTCACCATGTTTGAGTTGATTCCCGCGCGGACGGTAAAATCCGCGCCGGAAGCCGACCCTTGAATCGCCCCTGTTCCCGACACGTCGAGATAAGCTTCCGTCTCCGTGCCATCCGCACCGGTGTGGGAGAGAATCAGATTCTCTGTGGTCACTTCGATCGCAGCATACGCTTGCGAAGCCGTTAAAACACCAAGGGACGTCGCTGCAGCAAATTTGGTATGCTTAGATTTCATGAACTAAAAGTAGCGTGCGGTCGAAATCGTGCCAAGTTAAAAATAGACTAAAGGGCCATAATGACGCGCTGACAGATCACACGAGAAGGAATCTCACTCCGCGCCGCCAGATTTCCAGATTCTCCCATCGTGGAGGTGTTGTAGAGATACCGCTGTTTGGACAGCCCGCGCGCCATCACCCGCTGCGTGATGTGATGGAGAAGCCATGCATTCACCCATCCCCGGTGACGTGCGCGTGCCATGCGTACTTCCAGCCAAAACATCTGATGTTTCGGAACAGTTGCGAGAATGCAGCCAACCGGAACATCTTCCAGGTAGATGACCGCACTGAGGTCGCGGTCGAAGCCCGAGTAAGGCTGCAAGGTCAGCGCCCGTAGCTTTGCGCTGCGGATTAAGCCCAAGGGACAGATCATCGATTCAACCTCAGACAAATGAGGCTCACCATAGTGTTCAAGTCTGGCAGCACTCGGGATCTTACCTGTTGCTCTGAGTCGACGAACAATTTCCGCCACTTTATCCGTTGTGACCTGCTCATACGAATACTCTATCTCCTTTTGAGTACTCTCCTCTGCAAACCCATGTTTTCTCCACACCGCGAGCAGCTCCTCGTCCTGCTCAAGTGGGTTTGTCCTCACAGGGCCGAGAGTTCTGTCGTGATGTTTCAGCCATTCGGACAACAGACCGTCGAGAACCATTTCCCGTGATTCCTCAGTGATCATCTGCGCTCGAATGATAACAGACCGTTGTCTGCGTTCGGATTCGAGCCATCCTAGGATGTAGTCGTTCTGTTTCGCGACAAGGTCCACCCCGGCACCCGAATGCGTGCTCTTCGACAAAAACCGTGTCACCCGAAACAAATCCCGCGTCCCAGGCGGCCCAATCTCACAGGACTCAACTTGTGTGTGAATTGGCATGTCTCAACTTGTCATCTCCACTTGTCGGAAGATCATGTTTGAATTCTAAGTGTGACGTTCTGTACTTGCGGGCGATGGGGCTGGGCCTTCAACCTCTTATGTGAACCCCCCTCGCACATGAAAGGACAAAAAGGGGGCATTTCGTGATGGTTTGTTTTTTTACGGTTAGTCTCCATCGGCGACTCACAGGCAAGGTCCTCAGGTTCCAGCCCGTTTTACAAAACGCGCTGTAGATGAGGAGTCCGTTACGATGGAAGCGGTCCAAGCGGAAGAACCCGGCAGTCGCACGCGGCTCCTTTGCGCATGGTTGCAAGACAGAATCCTCGCTGTTTAAAGGGATTTTTTTGTGAGTGCGACCTCTTGATCTGCCGCTCCTTCACCGGATGCTTTCCGAAAAAGAAAGAAGCCGTTAGTCTTTCGCGGTTGAATCGATTTCCTCTCCATGACTGACAAACCCAACCTTCTCTTCCTTATGACGGACCAGCATCGGTGGGATGCACTGGGATGCGTGAGACCCGAGGTGAGCACTCCGAACCTGGACGCTCTGGCCGCGAGAGGCATCCATTTCGACCAGGCTGTCTGTCAAAATCCACAATGCGTGGCCAGCCGCTACTCACTCACGACCGGCCTCTATCCCTCCCAGGTCGGGGTCCGGAATAACAACCAGGCCATCCACCACGACCAGGATCTTCCGGTGCCGACCATCTTTCAACGGTTACAGCAGGCAGGCTATCTCACCATCGGCTGCGGGAAAACCCACTGGTACATGGGACAGTTTGACGGGAGAGACACCCTTCCCGCCGTCCGCAGCACCCGGGGCTTCGACTGGCGGTATCTCGGTCGCATGGCCGGAGGGAATGAATCGGAACCCGGAGCGGTTTATTATTCTGATGAGGCCCCCGAACAGATGTCCTGGATGAAGGAGTATGAACTCAAGGTGGGGCCTCGTTCCGGAGGAGAGAGCTTCGCAGGATACATGGGCCGAACCTCCCCCTTCTCCGGTGACGGTATGCGGGAGCACTGGCTTACCACCAAGGCGATCGAGAGCCTCCGGCGGGCCCAAAACCGGGATCAGCCCTGGCACGTGTATCTCTCCTTTGATTATCCGCATGCACCGCTTGCCGTGCCGCGCGAGTTTGAGGATCTGTATTGCCTGGATGAGATTCCGGATGTCAGCCGCCCCCCTCCCGACCTTCACCGTCATTACAACATGTGGCATTCAGATGAGATTGTGGACTCATGGAGAGCGCTTCCGGAGCGGGAACAGCGTCAGATCTGGAAACGGTATTTTGCTCTGTGCAGTTATGTGGATGCTCAGTTCGGCAGAATCCTGACCTATCTGCATGAGACCGGGCAGGAGGAAAACACCCTGGTGGTGTTCACCTCCGATCACGGGGAGAGCCTGGGAGAACGAGACCGCTTCAGCAAATACTCCCTCTATGACGCTTCGGTGAGGGTTCCGCTGATTGTGGCCGGTCATGGTGTCCCTCCGCAAGCCCGGGGAACCAAGGATTCGCGTCCGGCTGAACTCGTCGACCTGGTCCCCACTTTCCTCGAAGCCGCCGGAGAGCGGATTCCGGATGAACTTCCCGGCGAGAGCCTGCTGGGCCCCTCCTACCGGCTGGGAAGCTATGCGGAATTCCACAGCCACGGATACGATGAGATCCTCTGGGCGCCCAACCTGATGTGGCGGACAACCGACTGGAAACTGATTCTCTTCTATCCGGGAAATCTTGATGTCCTGCGTCGGAATCCGAACCTGATTCAGGGGGAGCTTTATGACCTTCGCCATGACCCGGATGAGTACATCAATCTTTATGATCATCCAAACGTCCGCGACATTCAGCACAAACTGACCCGGGACCTTCTGGTGCAACTGAGCATCAATGCCAGTCACTTTCCCCGACATGCCTCCTACTCCTACAACCGCCCCCGCTCCTGACATGCCCTCCTCGTCTCCCGTCAGCCTCAAAGATATTTCCCGGGCCACCGGGTATGCGGAGTCGACCATCTCGTACGCTCTCCGCAATCACCCTAAGATCGCCGAGCCCACCCGAATCCGGATCCAGGAGGCCGCCGAGGAACTGGGGTACGAATCCGATCCCACCCTCCGTGCCTTGATGTCCCAGATGCGGCAGCGGAAGAGCAAACCGATTACACACGCCCTCGCCCTGTTGAACACCACCCCCTTTGACCATTTCGGGGATGTGGGCATCCGGTATCATAAAGTCTTTCAGTCCCTGAAACAGGAGGCTGAGACATTGGGGTATCATTTGGACGAACTCCCGGTGCGTGACCTTCTCCGAAGAGGGAAATCTCTGAACAAGATCCTGAAGTGCCGGAATATCCATGGGGTGATCTATCACGATTTCATTACCTATGGAAAACCCGTGGATGTGGACTGGAGCCAGGTGGCGGCGATCTCGCTGGAACGTGAACTGACTTTTGTAGGACTGGACAATGTGTCCCACAGCACGTTCCGGGGGATGAGGCTGGCCATGCGGAAACTCGCCGCCCTCGGATACCGCAGAGTGGGTCTGGCGGTTGACAATCCGAACGATACCGTGGAGAGAAGTCAATGGATTGCCAGCTACCTGTTTGAAACCCTGAACACGCCTGAACTGGACACGCTCTCCGTCTACCAGGGAGATTTGATTGACGTGGAATTGTACGAGAAGGAATGGGGCGCGCGCCTGCCAGAAGGAACCCGGTTTCTGCTGCAGGAGGGCTTTCACACCTGGCGGAAAAAAGAGGCCCCGGACTGCATTCTCACCTATGACCGGAAAATCATCACCTGGCTGCGGGAGGCGGGCCTGAAGGTTCCGGAGGATATTGGATTCGCCATTTTGGGACATGAACCGGAATTCGGAAACTTCAGCGGGGTCGACCAGAAAGTGGAGGACATCGCCAGAACCACGGTCCAGCAACTGGTGGCCCGGCTGGAGGCGAACAAGTTCGGCATTCCGGCGGTTCCCCGGCATATCCGGATGGAGGGAGAATGGGTGGACGGGGGAACCGTCTGCCGTCAATCCGGTTGACAGGTCTTGTGTAAGCATGCATTGTTGCATGCATGGCGAAGCGGAAAATCTCACTACGAGCCATCGCGGAGGCAACCGGCGTCCATCAGTCAACGGTCAGCCGTGTTTTAAAAAACGACCCTCGCATTTCAAAAACAACGGCCGCCAAAGTACACCGGGCCGCTAAACGTCTTGGTTATGTGCCGGATCCGGAATACGGCAGACTGATGTCCCATATGCGGAGTATGCGGGATCAGCGGTTTGAATCGGCGGTGGCATTGATCACGGATCCCAAACAGCGTCCCTCCCATTACAGCCGGGAGCTGCAGGAGGGAGCGGAGGAGCGCTGCAAAGAACTGGGATTTATCGCGACCGAATTCCCTACAGATTTTGATGCGAAATCCATCCGGCAGCTCAACCGGGTTCTGCGTGCCCGGAACATCGAGGGGGCCCTGCTGCTCTCCCGTCATCCGGAAGACCGAACGCCTCCCGCACTGGACATTCAGCACTTTTCCGTCGTGAGCACCACCACCTTCAGCCAGCCCTTTCCGGTGCATGAAGTGATTGCGGATCATCACTACAATACATCACTGATCTATGACCGCCTGCATCACATGGGAAAAACAAGACCGGGTCACATTTCCTGGCAGGACCTGAATCACCGTCAGCGGTATGCCGGTCCCATGGTGCATTACCACCACTATCATGACATTCTGCAAACGACGCCTCTTCCCCCTTATGTCTGGTCCGGGACTCCACATGAAATTGAAAGTGGATTTCACGCCTGGTTTTATGAACACAAACCTGACAGTCTGATCCTGCCCAGTATCGAGATCCTCAGAGCCACAGAGGATATTATCGGAAAACGTGCATTGAATCAGGTCGCCTGTTTTGCCTTTGCCCAGCCTGCCGACGGACTTCCGGGTGTCAACCAGCGTCCGCGGGTCATCGGACGGTCGGCTGTGGATCTCCTCACATCCCACATGCAGCGGTATGAGAAAGGCTGGCCGGACGTCACCAAACATGTGCTGATACCCGGTGAACTGGTCTTGGTGTAAGACAGGATAGGGAGACAAGGACTGCGGGCAGGATAGTTGCACGCAGCTCAATCAATCGGGATCGGGATCAGGATCGATTGAGAACAAAAAAAGATAGAGAAAGTCTATGCGGGTGTGGGCACCTGCGCTCCGTTACTAAGGCTCCGCAGCAAAAGAACGGAGAGCGAATGCCCACACCCGCCATGCCCCCTCACCCCTTTCACCTGACAGCATCAGGAAGAAATCAACTCCTCCACCGGGCACAACGCCACGGTAGGTCTCCCGCCCGGCGTACTGGTGTAGACGATCCAACGGTCCCGCGGGGAAAACTGGGGATGTGGATCGACATGGTAGAGCCCCCGCACATTCGGAATGTGGGGTAAGGGCAGATCCATGGCGGATTCGATTTCAATGCGGCTGCCGGTTTCCCGGTCCAGGAAAAGGACCTTGCAGGGTCTTTCCTTCCAGTAATAGGGAGACTCATCGGCACACCAGTACCGGCGGGTGGAGTCACAATGTGCATGACACAAAGGCTCAGCCCACAGATGATGCTTCTCACCGGTATCCACATTCAGCTCGAACGCCCCTTCGTCATAATCGATGTAACAGAGCCATCCATCCCGGGACCACCATTCATGACAGGCACCATGATAAGGGGAACAACGATGTTCCGGGTTCAGGCATCGATACTCGGCATGGTTCAGGTTCATCAGCCAGGTACGCTGCGCATGATGAAGAAACACTCCGGAAACGGGGTCCGTCTGCTGATCCCGTGCGATGAGAAAGCGTGAAGGATCTGTGGGTGAGAACTGCGCATGATTGTGATGACTGGGAAATTCCCGAAGAAGCGTGAACTCTCCTGTCTCCACGTGAGCGGTCCCGACAAACCACATCGAGCCTATACTGCCGTCGATGAGCAAATACTGTCCATCCGAACTCAAGGTGAGGTGCGTGGCCAAGCGGTCCAGTTTCCGTCCGTCGATATAGGACTCCGGCAGGCAGAAGACCTCCTCCACCCTCCCCTCCAGATCGACATGAAAGATTCGTGGCCCAACCCCAAACCATGCACCTCCCAGGGGAGACAACAGCGGGCGGGCGGATTCCGGTACCGCCTGGGGCAAATGACGGAACTCCGGCTGATGAGGGTCCAGCGACACCCAGGCCAATGACTGGGGTTTGGATGGAGGCCATGCGCAGGTGAACCAGCAGATGTCCTCAGAAGCCGTCACCGAATCACTCACGAAATAGAAATGCTGCTGCACGGGGGCAATCACCTCCTTGAGATGAAAAGAGCGCACACCGGATTCGGGATCCACCCGGGAAAGAAACAAGGGGTGTTCAGCTAAGTCGGCCATCCTCTTCTGGTAGTGCAGTACGGGGAAGCAGGCAAGGGAATTTCCACCGACAGAAGCCGAAGCGTTCACCGGGTGCTCCGGATGAACGCTTCACTCTTTCCTTCGAAAGGATCATGCATCGTTGCAAACTCACAAACAATTACAAATCATACACTTAAAGACTTTCATACCCTCATTTCACCTGGCGGTTTCACGTATCCATTGACGAAAACACATGTCGGCCACTAGGTTGAAGAACATGAACCTGACCTTCCGTACGTTCGCATTCGTTTCCCTGATCTCCATCGCCGGTGGCGTGCGGAGCGAAGAGGTTCCGATCTTACGAAACGGTTCCTTCGATGAAGGCTCCCGCTTTTGGTTTATCCTGACCAAGGGTGAATACCGTAAACCGGAAACCCTGGGCAAGAGTCTCGAGGTACGGAAAGGGAAAGGACTTTACCTCAACATCTCCGAACTGGTTGTCACCGACACGGCAAAACCAGCAGCCGTGACAGTCAACCAGCGCCTGAAACAGTTAAAAGACGGCACAACGTATACGCTCGGGTTTGAAATCCGGAGCTCAGTGAAGGGATCCTGTCTCGTCGGCCTCGGAAACCCCGTCAAAGAGGGCCCCAACAAGTTTAATCTCGCGGGTGGCCTCCCTGTAAACACTCTGACGGTGATGCCGCGTTGGGAGGAGCATTCCTTTTCATTCACCTACAACAAGGAGAAACACCTCTCACTACCGGAGGATGCTGAACATACCCTCCTTCAATTCCGGCTGGGCACCCTTCAGGATGTGACCTTGAGGCATATCCACCTCACACCGGCTTCCGCGCTTCCCTGATCCGTGACGCCATCGGCAGATCCGATTCCCGTGCACACCTACGTCCACACTGAGGCAGCATTTCGGCCATTCCATTTTGCGCTGAACCATTCTGTTCCGGCAGGCACGGTCTTCCATGTCTGCACCGCCTCTTTCCGCCTGTTTCACGGGTTGCGCCTGGAAGCGGTCAAACGGTTGGAGTCCGGTGAAGCTCTCCCGGTGAACACCGATGCTTCCGGAATTGTCCGCCACCGTATGCGACAGAGTCTGGGCTGTATCGCAGTGGATCAGGAGCTGCCTGCGGGGGAGATCATTGACGTCACACTGAACCCGCATGGACGCATGATCAGCACTGCAGGAGACCTCGAATGGGATCTGCGGCTGGCGGTGATCAAGGATGAGGAATTTGAGCCGGACCCCTGCCGGTTCCCGTTCCATGACCTGGCAGATCCGATTGAAATCCGGCTGATCGCCGATCAGGCCGAACGTCTGGAAGCCATCCGCCGCTTTAATGGGGACCTTGTGATCCGGACCGCAGATACACATGGGATTACCGCTCCATGCCCCGGCAGCACCGTCGCAGTGGAAGGACCGGGAATCCGTGAAGAGCATCCCCTACCGGAATCCGGCACGCTCACGCTACAGATTTCTCCGGAGATCACGGCACCGCTCTGCATCTCCGTGAAGGGTGCGTTTACCACCACATCAAACCCGCTCCCCCGCACCCACGGAGGTCAAGCGGTCTATTTTGGAGATATTCACTGGCACACCGCCAGCAGTACGGACGGTCAGCGTGACATGGCGAAAGCCCTTCAGTCTGCACGCGATGAACTCGGCCTGGATTTTGCCGGACCCAGTGAGCACATTCTGGACGAGGGAGATTACGGCCGCTCTACCGTCCGGGATCAGGAGCGGGTATGCCGTGCATATGATCAACCCGGATCCTTTGCGGTTATCCCCGGATTCGAACTCAGCCGGACATACGGACACTGCAATGTCTACACCTCCGATTTCAGCACACTGATCGACCTGTCTGATAAATTCGAAGACGAGTTTGCCCCAATATTAAAAAGCGGAACTTCCCGTTTCACCGTTGAGGAACTCTGCAGTCTGTTCTCCGATCCGGATACACTGGTGGTCCCGCATCATTCCAACATGGACAACGCCGTCGGCAAAGGCCCCCCGGGTTCTGTCCCCGCCTGGACCGCCTTTCACTGGCCGAAACAACCGATTCCTCAGCATCTCCGCCTGATCGAGATGACTCAACAGCGGGGAGCGTTCGAATCCGAACGCCCGGATCCGGACTGGCAGCCCCCATTCTGGCTTCCGTTTCATGGAGGCCTGGGTGGAAGCGCGGAGACAGCTCTGGCCCGGGGCCACAGAATCGGCTTTACCGGCGGCACCGACAACCATCACGGCTGGCCGAGTCTGGAGGGAAATGGAGGTCTGGTGGGAGGAGTGACCGGTGTTCTCGCAGACGGGTTAACCCCGGCCTCCATCGTGCGGGCCCTGCATGCAAGAAGATGTTATGCCACCACCGGAGCCCGGATTGTGGCCGAGGCGAGCTTGAATGGTCAATGGATTGGCAGTGAACTGGAACTTTCCCCGCGGGCTCCACGTGACTTCCGGATCTCCCTCAAGGGAACCGCTCCCTGGGAAACCGTGGAACTCATTTCGTTCGGACAGATTGCGCATGCCTTTGACCTTCCCTCATCACAGACAGAGCTGGAACTGGAATGGAGCGATCTGCGTCCGGAACGACCGGTTGAAGAGGTCTATTATTACATCCGTGCCCGTCAACAGGACGGCCACCTCATCTGGATGAGCCCCTGGTGGATTGATCTTAAGGAGACTGAATGAAAACCCCGACCCTGTTCACGTTGCTTCTGATTCTGGCTGGATGCAGCCGACCGTCTGTCCAGCCCCCTTCGGTGACGCCGACTGCGGCTCATCGGAAGGACGCATGGGGCTGGCCGATCAAACGCGATCCTCAATTCGAGTATGTCGCCACTACGGAAACCCCCGAACTGGATGAAAGCATAATCCGAAAGATTTTTCACGTGGACCAGAACCATCCCGGGGCATCGGATGACAATCCAGGTACCCGAGAACAACCCTTCAAAACCATCACGGGGTCTGCAGGCCGGGTGAAGGCCTCTCTTATGGACGGGATTCCCACCAAACTGATGATTGCAGAGGGCCTGTACCGTGAAAAACCCCGCTATGCCTTTCAACTCCCGAAAACGGCGACCGACGATCAGCGTGAGACCCTGTTTGTCCTCGAGGGCGTACCCGAAAAAACGATCATTTCCGGAGCGGCAGAGGACATTGAGGGCATTTCCTTCCGCCCCGGAGACTGGACACCGGTAGAGGGGGAGCCCGGACTTTATATGAATGACTGGCCCTACCAGATTGAGCCGGATGCGGGCCCCTGGATCAACACCTATGGATTTGCGATGCTGCGCCGGACGGTACAGCGAACGGAGATGCTGTGGGTCGACGGCAAACACCTTCGCCAAGTCCTCGGGGAATCCTATGACTGGGTCGATCCGGATGGAGTCGCCACCATGCTGGATCCAGGGCCGGGCATCGTAGACGAATCCGAGAACAACCTGCCGGGCAAACTGGTCTACCGGGGGTTGGCTCTCAACGACCCAACCCAATTGAAGGATCCCGGAACCTTTGTAATCTATTCGGATCCGCAAACCCCGGAAGCACTGCGGGGAAAAATCTTCATCCGTCTGGAAGGCCGCATTGAGGATGTGGAACAGATAGAAGCCGGAACCTGGCAGAAACCCTGGTCCCCGATTCTGGTGATGAGTAACCGGAAGAATTTTATCGTTCGCGGCCTGACCCTGACCCGGAACATGGCCAGCTATTTCTGCCCGGCTCTGGTGATCGCGAATGCAGAGAACTTCATCGTTGAAGACTGCGCCATGAACGGGAATTCGTCGAAAGGTCTGAATGTGGTCCGCTCCAGAAGAGGAATCGTCAGAAGAACGGAGGCAAACGACAACGCGGCAAACGGAATGGGGGCCGGGCAGTCCCATCACATTCTGTTCGAGGACATCGCAACCCACTTTAACAACTACCGTGGAGCATGGGAGGCCTTTCTTGGCTGGGACGCATCCGGGTTTAAGAGTGGAGGAGTGCACAACATCACCATCCGGCGTCATTCCAGTGTAGGCAATTACGCCAATGGTATTTGGTACGATGTGTACTGCACCCATATCCTGATCGAGGATTCCTTCTACCTGGGAAATCAGCGGATGGGGGTGATGATCGAATTCACCCGGCCCAACGGGGGGCCTCAAGTTGTCCGCAACAACGTGGTCGCCTATAACCGTACCGGGGTCTTCGTCACCATGGCCGCCAATTCTGTGGTGGAGAACAATCTCGTGTTTCAGAATCTCGAAGGTCATGTGGAGCATTCTGTGCTTCAGACCCAACTTCTGTACAAGTTCCATCAGCGAAAGGGCGGCCCCATGAATGCAGCCGATTGGGAAAGCGTCCGTGTTCAACATAACATTTTTGCTTCTGAAAGCGGCGCACTGGTGGATTACATGACCCGTAAGTCAGATCCGGTAAAGCAGTTCCCCTTCATCCTGGAAGTGTTGGACACCAATCACAACCTCTACTTCCTGAAAGACCCCGCGACACCGTTTCACGCTCCGGCCGGAGACTGGCTGGATCTGGATGGATGGAGATCCCTTCTGGCTGAATTTCAGGCTCCCGGAAATCAGGATGCGGCTTCCGTCTGGGAGCCTCTAACCTGGGAACCACATCCGGCAGATGAATTCATGCCGGACGCGGATTCCGACACCTCGTTCATCGCCCGTGAGATGGAGGTTCCCATCCCGGAAGACGTCCTGCGGGAATATTGGACGCGCGTGGAGAATGGCCGGTATGCCGTACCCTACCTGAGGTTTGACAGACTCCATGACTGAGACACCCAAACCGAATCTCCTGTTCCTGTTTTCAGAGGAGCATCATCCGGACGTCCTCTCTCCCGCCGGGCATCCGCATGTTCAGACACCGCATCTGCAGCGGCTCGCGGATGAAGGGGTGTATGTGCGGAATGCCTACTGCGCGACCCCACTCTGCATCCCGTCCAGGACCTCCACCCTTCTCGGACGTTTCAGTCACGACACCGGGATCGTGGACAATGACAACCGTCTGGACCGCATGGGGGATCAGCCAAACCTTGCACGGAACCTCCGGGAGTCGGGCTACCGGACCTGTCACATCGGCAAAACCCATCTCGGAACCAGTTGGGACGAAACGGCAGAGCGCCTGGACCGACTTGGGTTTGAGGAAAGCATCGCCACCCGGGGAAAAATCGGCATGGCCAAAGACTGGGAGGGAGACCCCTACGTCGAGTTTCAAAAAACCGAAGGTATCCGGCAGCGGTTTGTCGAGGACTACGAACGCAGAGCGGCCCTGCGCAGACAGGGTGATAAATCCGACACCCAGCCTTCCGTCCTGAAACCCGATCAGACCCACGACGGATGGATCACCTGCCGGGCGGTGGAATGGCTGGAGCAGGTTCAGGAGGACAGACCGTTTTATCTGTCCGTGAACTGGGCGGGACCGCATGTCTACCGGGACCCGCCGCAGGAATATGCCAGGCTTTATTCCCCGGACAGCATGGATCCTCCGATTGAGGACCCCATGAAAGATGCCCCGGAATGGCTTCGGGCCCGGCAGCAGGAGGAGTCCGCGGCCACCGGTCCCGGTGCATGGAAAACCATACGTGCAGCCTACTACGGCCAGGTCAGCATGATTGACAACGGGGTGGGACGGATCCTGAAGGTGCTGGAGGACCGCGACCTGCTGGAGGATACCCTGATTGTTTTCACCGCGGATCATGGGGAAATGCTTCTCGATCATGGGATGATCGGAAAAACCCTCCTCTATGAATCCTCGGTCCGGGTGCCCTTTCTGGCCAGATATCCGAAGGCATTCCCCGGGGGCAGCAGACCGGGTTCGATGCTCTCCTTGGTCGACCTTGCGCCGACGTTTTTGGAATGGGCCGGGGCTGCTCCCCTTCCGGTCATGCATGGACAGACTCTCACTCCACTGCTCACAGGCCGGGAGGACAACCGCACCACAGTATTCAGTGAGTTCAAAGGGATGAAAATGGTCCGACAGGGTTCATGGAAACTGGTGACCGACCCTGAGGGCGAATGTGACCAACTCTTTGATCTCACCCAGGACCCTGACGAGTTGCACAATCTTGCCGCAACTGAGCCGGGAAAGAAAACGAAACTCAAGCAGCAACTGCACGAATGGATATGCTCCACCACGGCTCCGTAAACCCGCAGGCTCTGCGGGGAATCAAATCCTGTTCCCGGCAGGGCC
>DIYN01000017.1 GCA_002429065.1 Verrucomicrobia bacterium UBA6053
CCGCCACATGGCGGGGGTTTTTTTGTCTGGAGGGATTGGAGGCGGAAGAGGTCGAACTGATTCAAAGCCAGCTTCCTCTCTCGCAAACCGGGTCCTTCCTTTTCTCTTGCATGCCAATTACCGGGACCTCACAATCCGCGTATGGAGCAGAAGCAAATTTGGGGAATCATATGCCGACTGATTATTCCCCGGTTCCGAATTACCTGGCTTCCCACCATCCTGTTGATCGCTCTTCTCGGCAGTCTGATTGCGGGTGTGTACGGCATTCTTCATGATCAACTGACCTACACCATCTCCGCGGAGTACTATACGAAGGTCAAATTCTATCAGTTTCATTATCTGCCGGAGAATGTGCCGAACCGGGTTCGTGTCGGGATGATCGGATTTCTTGCCACCGCCGGAATGGGCGGAATCTTTGGTTGGTTCCTGGGCCGAATTGCGGTCCCCCGTCATTCCTGCCGAAACGCCATACGAGTATGCCTGAATGCGTTTGGGCTTCTCTTTCTTATAACACTGAGCGCAGGCATCCTGGGGTATGCTATGGGAGGTCTCGCAGCCCGGGACACCGGGAAGTGGGAACAGGTGGGCTACTTATTCGGGATCCAGGAGCTGGCCCCCTTTGTCCGGGTAGCGGTGATTCATCAGGCAGGGTATATCGGAGGCTTTATCGGACTGGTGGTATGCTGTATCCGTTTGTACCGAACCCCTGGTACTCAAGTAAACGATCCGGACCATTCCCTCCTGTCCTCTGATCCGGCGACCTGTGACTGAGTTAGAGGCCGATCAGGGAGCCCCCTTGGCTCATCCCGATGGATCCGAATACACAGACTTGCATTCGCATACCTGCCACCTATCAAGAACATCATGAAAACGCGAACGATGAGCTTTCGAGAGTGCCCACAATCCATCTATCTGTTCATCTGTTTCGGAATCTGCAGCTACCTTCCGTTCGGATCTCGTGCGCAGCATCCAGCAGAGGATGCGACATCGAAACGAGAGATCAAACCCGGGGTCGCACAACGGGTACCCTTGCCGACAAAATTAGGCAGGATCGCCTCGGCAAAGTATGGCGAATGGATCGTGCTGGACTTACCTGAGTCAGATAAAATCGCGCTCTATGACCTCAAACAGATGACCTGGGGTCCGGAATTTCCAAGAATGGGTGCGGATACCCAGTTTGCCGCAAGTAACCGGCATCTCATCATCGCCTCCGGCGTTCTGGGAACCCTACAGGTCATCGATCTGGAGAACAAAATGGAGGCGAAAGAGCTGAACGTGGAGCCATTCGGCATCCTGCGTTCCGTGGTCATGGCCCCCGATGGAAGCGGAGAGGTTTACTTCTTCAGTTCTGAACAGGACTCCCACACCAACTCCAGGTTGATCCGCGTCCTGGACCCCTATCGTATGGAATTTCGGTATTACAAAGGTGATCTGGACCATAGAGTCCGCGTTCATGGTTCACGGAAGCTGGCCCCTCCACCCAGAATCCCAGTGGAGGAAAACCGTCTTCTGCATAAAGATCCGTCCAGTCCACACCGCTACGTTTTAAAAGACGGCATCTGGGAGTATTTCAAGTATTCCGATCTGGATACGCCTCTTGTCTCAGAGCCATACAAACATGAGATGTATCTGGAAGAAGACCAGAAAGTGCTCTTCATCCCCGCGCTACGTCCTCCTTATGAACTTCGCATCATCCCTCCGGCGGATCCCCCCCGTCGAAAAGGGGTGGAGAAAGAGGCCCAGATACAGGCCGAAATTCGCATACGCGGCCTTCGACAGTCACTCGCGCTCTTTCCCCTTGGAGATATCCAGCAATTTCATGTGCTGAACTATTATGTGTTTCAGCAGGCAAAAGATGGTGAAGTACTCTACTCACCGGATGCGGGGGTCCTGGTACATCCAAATCAGGACCGGAAATTTCTCTGGGTGTATGATGTTGACGTCCACTCTGTCCTGAAAACACTTCCGTTTCCGTATCTGTTTATCGACTCCATGCCTCCACTCCATGCGAGGGTGTCAGAACTTTTCCGCTATCCTCTCCGAATCCAAGGCAACCAGCCCCCCTTCCACGTCCGGCTCCTCGGGGGACCTGCGGATATGCACGTCACGGATGACGGAGAACTAGAATGGCTCCCCAGGTTTGACCATCCTGAGGAATGCACCGTCATTCTGGAAGTTCGGGACCGGGAAGGGAACCGAACCGAACAAATGTTTCGCCTGTCTACAGAGGGGACTCTCGTAAATCGAACCCTGACAGATGAGCCGCTCTCAGACCAGGAAACCATCCACTTGCCGGTGAATGGTCAGACTCCCGGACTTCACTCGATATCCCAGCCGGGTGAATTCCCCGAATTGCGTTCAAATGCAAGCCTGCGGCTTCCCGCTCAGGCTGAACGAATCCTGCTGGGGGGAGACCAGAATCTGTTGGCACTCTGGATGCCGAAAATTGCGTTCCTGCTCCTCGTGGACCTCCAGAGTGGGGAGCCCCTCTTCAGTGTCACAACCGGCCATCCGGATGTGCTGATCGCCCTGGGGTATGAGGATCTGGTTCTGTTTGATCAGCGTTACAAACGCTTTGATCACATTGACCTGCAGACTCAGAAACTTCAACACAGCGCAAGAACCCCTCTGTCATCAGTAGAGGTGAGATCCATACATCTCTCAGGGGTCGCCGGAAGTCCTCTGCTGGTGACCACCCGGGAACAAAATCCGCAAGCACTTTTAATGGATCCGAAAACGCTGCGTCTACTGCCACAAGAGCGTCAACCTCCTCAGCACAGCCGTAAACTGACCCAGTCGACGTACAAAGGTATCGATGTAGAGTCAGCATTTCGCTTCCCGGCATTTGCAGTCGGCAACGAGCATTATCTGATTCTGGGTCCAGAGGGGGAAGCCCCACGCTGGATCCATCTGGAAGGGGGGAGACGGGGACTCAAGGCTGTCCAAGAGCGGGAAATTCTTTACCGGATGGGTTTCACCAATCATTTCGCGTTACGGGAGGGATACATACCCAAGGACCATGAGAGAGTCTCCGCCGTGGACGCCCCCTACTCTCTTCTCGTTGTCCCTTTTCTGTTTCCCCATCATGCGCGGGCCCAACATGCCCCCTACAGAAAAGCGGAACTCTATGCGGACGGAAACCCTGAAGCTCTCTATGAGTTTCCCTCCGTCGTTCACAACGTCCAGGACAGGCAAAAGCGAACGTTCGTGGAACAGCCCCCCCTCAGAGAACGGCTCATCCTGTCTGTGCAGGGGAAGCGTCTTGTCACACTGGATCCCGACCAGGCAGGCATCTCTATCCGGCCGTTTGACCTCTTTGCCTCATTGAAACATCAGGAGGCAGACTATCTCTTTGCGGAAGTGCCACCTGACATTCAGCTTCCTCGGGAAGGCATCCATTCGTTTCGAATGAAGGTCCATTCGCGGCATCCGATTGTCTCGGCTCGTGCCACCAGTGAACTGGAAGGCTTTACCGCGTATCCGGACGGAAACATTACCTGGACCCCTCTCACTCCCCCTCCCGCAGGGCAGCATGATCTCGTCATTGCCTACACCTCTGAACGCGGATTCAAACGTTCGCTTCTCCTAAAAGTATGGGTTCCCGAAACACAACCGCCACACGATGTCCCTCCGCCAGCCCAGCCGTAACAGCTCTTTCCGAATCATCCGCAAGATGAACGTTTCCCTTCGTCTGATGAGAAGAGGAGTGCTCTTGTGTTCCCTCACAAGTCTCTCCTGGAGCGAAGAACCACCCCTTCCTCCCGTTGAGACTCTAAGAAGTCGCTTACAGACCACGTACGGAAAACCGGTTACACCCGATCAGGTTGAACTTGCACTCAGAATCGTTCAACAGGAGGACGCCCCTCTGATGAGCCAGGCATTGGCAATGAGGGTACTGAGCCAAACCAAGAAGCAAAAGAAGAAAGACGTACGTGCCCTGGCCAAGACCTGGGAGCCGTTCACGGCCAGGCACGTGATCTGGTCGATGGTTTCCAGCCATAACAACAGTGCCATCTCTTATGTTGAAACCTTTGTACTCCGCGGGTATCCCAGCCCGGAAATGGAGCGGTTTCTGCGCTTCTATGCCGAGTTCAGGTCCTACGACCCTCAAGACAGACCTGCGCAGAATATTCCTGAGTTACTGATCCAGCGTCAGACGCCAATGAATCCTGCGAAGCCGTACCGGAAAGAGCGTCGCCCCCAGTATACAAATGACATTGAATGGATGCTGTCGCGACATCATCTTCGGCTGGCCGCACAGCAGACACTCCTGAATCAACAGCTTGTATATGGCTCTGCCCCGGTCCCCCCTTTGCCCCTGGACCGTGCAACGCTTCAACTCCTGCAGAAACTTCAGCACAGCAAACAAGGGAGAGAAATCCCACGGGACGAACGCCTGGATCTGCTTGAGGAACTCATGCTTCCCCTGCCGATTCTGACCGAACAGGTCGTGGAGCAACGGAAGTTGGATCTCTGGGTTTCCTTCATCCAAAGCGCGTTGCTGAATACGTATGAACGGAATGAGCCCAACAAGTGGTCGGAACGTTATTACCAGGCGGTTCATCCCCTTCTGGGACTCAACTCATTGACGCACCCTCTGCTTCTCACCATCCCGGATGATTTCCTCCTAATGGGCCTACCTGCGGATGCCGATGACCTCTTTCTGGCTGCCACCGGGGAACGCATCCGGGCTTTATACGCGGACTATCCGAATGATCCGAGACTTCTCCTCGCTCAGGCTCAGATTGAAAAACGCTCTGGTGAGATAGAGGCGCTTTCGTTGACAACGGAACGGCTGCTTCAGCATCCCGCACTGAACAGCACGGTCCTGAACAGGCTTCTTTCTCTCTGGGGACCTTTGCTCCAGGAACAGAAGCATCGTGACCTGTTGCATCGCACCCTGAGCCGCTCTGATTTATGGCACAGATCATCTGTGATGTTTCGACGTCTCATCGAGTTGGACACCTTGATGGGCTGGAAGGATCTGTTTCAACAGCATCTTGAGAGAATGGATGACCTGGAGCTCCTTCATGGGGACATTATTCGCAAGATGAGTGAACTCCAGTTTCTCTATTACCAGGGTCAATGGGACGGCATCATCGAGGAACTTCCTCATTTTTTCAAGTATCTCACCACACTCTCCGACCAGGGCCATCGGGAACTGATGCAAGCTGTCCGAACAGATCCTGTCCTGATGCTGACCGGTGCAGTTCTTCTGTCTCAGGATCCTGAAAAAAGTCTGGCGGAACTTCAGCGGGGGATTGCAACGCTCCCGAAAGATGGCTACCTGCACAAGGTCTTCCTCCGTACATTGACGGAGAAGAAACTCTGGGATCCCGAACAGGCGGTTCTTCGCCTCCCTCCGGAGATCGACCAAACCCCATTAATGGAGCAAATCAAAGCATCCAGAAGCCAGGAAGTGTCCGCCGGAGTCTACAAAGCGGTTCCTTCTATCTCTGCGTCAACCCAACTTGAGAAGAATAAGAACATGATCGTTCAGAAACCCGATGAACGGAAGGCACGACTTGCCCAACGGCAAAAACTGTTACACAAACAGCGGTTTTTGACGAGAGAGGAGTACCAGCATGAGGCGGATCTGGCAGATACCTACCGGGATTCGCTACCGAAGCGGTATGAAAAAACCCTGGAGTCTCTGAAACGCACCTCCCGTCTCATCTGGCTCTCCAACAGATTCAACTGGGAACCACCCGTCACTCTCCGTCAAGAAGCTGAAGAGTAAAACTATGATAAAGGGAACGACCGTCGCGGGTGCTGATTTTCGTGATGACTCCGACATGCGTTCTTTCCGGAGTCAGCGGGACATTCCATGTCAGCCGCCCTTCCGAATCCAGGCGCATTCCTTCCGGTCCTGAGGCGAGCTCGAATGAGGTCAAGGGAGCATTTGACCGGCAATCAATTTGATAGTGAAAGAAGTCCCCTTTTTTCACTCGGGTTTGTGGAGATGATGCCACGAACAGATAGGGAACACGGAGTGTTTTGATCTCTTCGTCGATATCAATCTTTTGCACGACCACTTTCTGATTGGATTCCGGGAGATAGGCAAGGAAGCCCCCTTGAGGCACCCAGTGAATGCGTTTATCCCGGGAGGGGAATGTCTGATTCCACCTGGGATCTTTCCCGAGTTTGAGCCCCTCCAGAACCCGGATGTTGCTGCTCAGTCCTCTGGCACGAAGATGAAGCTCATCGGTTTGCGTATTGTCATTCCTCTCTACGCGAATATAAAATGCCCCTTCGTAGGCAGGCACATGCAGCTTCCAGGAATACGGATCTTCCTGAAAAGGTTTTAACCCTGGGGTCATCAATCCCCGACCGGTGGCAAGAAAGGAACCATCTGCGGAGGGCAGGATCACCCCGCGACTCTCGTGCTGATACACTCCGCGTAATTCCTGGCCGTCGATCGAAGCCACGACCACGCCTGTAGGAGAGGATCCACGTTTCCACATTCCGAACAGCTCTCCGTTGCCAGACGCCCGCATCCGGATGTTATCGTCTGCTTTCTGATTGGCATTCACGGTTTGTTTCAGGACCCGGAAGTCGAGACTCACGGGATCGACTGCCGCCATGCGGGTACGGGCACTGGTCGCTGAACTTTCGGCAATTCTCAGCAAGAGCGGTCCCTCTGAATTGTATCCCATCACCGCATTCAGGATTACGCCTTCCATCGGCAGTAACTTCACCTTCTCCTCCTGCAGAGAATCAAGGTTCCATACTTCCGCGAGCCGGGTTGCCGAGTACAGAATCACCAAGCGATGACGACCGGCCGCAAACAAGACCTTTGAGGACTGGAGAGGGATGTACTTCACTATTTCCGCTTTGGGAACATCGACCACCGCAAGTTTTTCCAAGGAAGGTAAATGCAGGATCAGAAAACGGCCGCCGCCTCCTGCAACGACATCGGAAAATTCAGCCGGTAGAGGAATATCGACCCGCTCCTCTTGAAACTTCACATCCATGGACGTTTCTGTAGATGCAACCGCGTTGACAATCTGAACCCGGGCGGACTCATCGGGGTCAAAGTAATGCCCCTTCAGTTCAAAAACCCCATCCTGTTCCACCACAGACGCTCCCGGAGCCTGCACCACTAAGCGGTAGGGAAGGGTTAACTGCACCTGCCGTTGGGTGAATTCAAGCCGTCGAGCCCCCTCAAGGGAGACGTCAAGCGGGCTTCCCGTTCCGAGAGAGCCTCTCAACCTTTCCAAGTCTTTGATCTCTCCCTGAAAGCGGGTCCCATCCACGTCCACCGCCGTGGCGGGTGTTTCAAGAATCAGTTGACGCAGATTCCCCAATCGAAGCTGTTTGTCTCCAACCTGAATCATCTGGTTAGGTACGAGAAAGGAAATTGAACCTTCTGGAAAGGTGACAAAGGTTTCCACCGGAGGTTCTTTCAAGGCTTCCCGCAAGGGCACAATTTGTGTCGAGAACCTCCCGTCATCGCCCTCCTGCAGTTCATACACTTGCGTTTCTCCGTCAGGATCCGTAAGTTCAAGCGAAACGGCAACCGGTCCGTCCCCGGGAGCCGTCACGCGTTCTACGACCGCCGTCACGGCCATAGGAGAGTGTATCTCCTGGAGATCGATCGCAGGGGGGTGAAACTCCACGAGAGGCCGGGAAAGAAATCCAGAGACCTGGTTCGCGGAAATCGCGAAATTCACCCCGGATCCCGGCACCCCCGATACCACGATTCCTGCCAGTTCACCAAAGGAATTGAGTACAGGCCCTCCGGAATTTCCGGGATTCAGAACCACATCTAACTGAATCCGCTCCAAGGTCTCACGACGTTTCCGAAGAGCGGTAATGCGGCCAATGTTGATACTCATGCTCGGATAGCCCACGTCCTCCTGTTTCAACAGTTTGCCAAATGGGAATCCGAAAGCCGTGAGCTGTTGGGTTTCAAAAGGCACCTGTTTGGTAACAGCTAAGGCCGTAAAGGTGATCTCACCCGCACCGACCACTTTCAGCAGGGCTAAGTCTAACTCTTTGTCCATCCGTATGACCTCCGCATCCACCACCCTCTCCTTTGGCTGATTTGCATGGAGAACCAGACGAATCTCTGCCGGATCGGCCTCGCGGATCACATGAGCATTGGTAAGGAAATAGCCATCGGCGTGCACACAGACAGCAGACCCCATGACCCGGTCCTCGCTCAGTTCCACCAACGCAGTCGCGGATTTCCCAAGCGCAACCAATTCCCGTGACCCCAGTTCCTCTGCTTGAACCACAGAATTTCCCCCTGGCAAAGCCAGTAGAAGGAAACACAAAGGAAGTAGCGGTCGTATCGAGAACATCCGTAGCATCATATAGTCATTCAGATGGCTTTACACCAAACACCTGAACCCTCTGAAGTCAATGGAAAGGGAAACAGGGGATACCAAAACGATGTGACCGCGTGACTGATACACACAGTGTTGATATAGGGTCCCGTACAGACCATGCTTCCTGCTCAATCGGTTGCTCGCCCGAATTCACTTCCAAGGGGTTCAGTCCGGAACCGCACGCTCCTTTCTTTCCAACGCGCGTTGACTGATCAGAGAAACCTCGTGACCCCCAGGTCCGCCAAAATCACGGCCAGGAGGGCAGGAAGATAGATAATGGTACTGAACATCAGTCTGCGTGCCTGACGCCGGGTGTGGTTCACTACGAACCGGCAGGATTCAATCACCAGCCAGACTCCAAGAAACAGTGCCCCGTAGAAGTACAGTGGACCCGCCATATCCGCCAGTGAAGGCACCACACTGACCGCGAGCAGAAGCAGGGCAAACAGAATGACCTGCATAAATAACCGTGCGCCATTCCGATCCACCACACTCAGCATCTTGTAACCGGCTTTTTCGTAGTCGTCGCGGTACATCCAGGCAATGGCGTAAAAGTGGGGATGCTGCCAGGTAAAGAGAATGGCAAACATAACCCAGGCACCGAACTCCAGGTGATCCATCGCAGCCGCCCATCCACACAGTGTCGGCATCGCCCCTGGAATTGCACCAATGGTGGTGTTCAGCCAGGTACGGGTTTTGAGTGGGGTATACACCACGACGTACAAAAAGGCTGTGAACAGAACGAGAAACGCCGTGAGTAAATTCACGGTGAGAACCAACCAGGCCACACCACCCAGGGTCAGGATCAGTCCAAAACTCAAGGCATGTTCAGGCAGGATCCGCCCCTGGGGTAACTCCCGGTTCCGGGTCCTCTCCATGCGGGCATCCAGATCCTTTTCCATGACATTATTCAGCACGGCAGAACCTGCGGCAGACGCCATGATTCCGATAAGGGCACAGATCAAACGGACCAGCCCCACGCCTTCCACATCCGGCTTCGCCAGCATAAAGCTGAAGGCAGCCGTCACCCCCACCATCCGGACAATACCCGGTTTGGTCATGTTAAAGTAGGAATGGAAAAGAGAGGGATTCATCTAACTATGGTCAGTGCTTGCCACGCGGAACGCGTGGGTCAGTGGAAACTTCCCTCATCTTCACCCAATGACAAATGACTCATGACCTTTTCCAACGGCTAAGCGGCTTACCAAGGCATCGCGTGCGGAATACTGCTTGCACCGTCACCATACTGTGCCCGAAAATCAGCAATGGTGAACAGGAAGAGAATCGACAGAAACGCAAAGCTGGTGATGACGATAAACCCGATGATCTTCGGGCTTTCCCGAACGTGCATGAAGAAATAGACCACCAGGGAGGTTTTCACTGCGGCAATCGCCACCGCCACCAGTGCATTCATCAGCAGCCCGAAATTGACAAGGGACATAAGGACCGTGAGCACGGTGAGGACCATGAGCGCGGCAAATACCATCAGGTAACCGCGGACAGAGGTGTGCTCGTGATCGTCAGTAAGTTCGGTGTTAACAGACATGGGAGTATGGGGGCAGGAAGTGACTTAAATGAGGTAAAGCAGCGGGAAGAGGAAGATCCAGACAACGTCGACAAAGTGCCAATACAGGCCGAAGTATTCGATATGGGGATAATACTCCTCGTTGAAACATCCTTTGGCGGTTTTGCCCATAATCCAGAAGGCCAGCCCGAATCCGATGACCATGTGAAGGGCATGCATTCCGGTCATGGCGAAGTACAAGGAATAATAGAGTTGAATCCCTTTGGGGAGTTCCGCGATCTGGGCATCCTCCGCCAGATGATGATTGATGGTTTCCAGAGCGTGGTGATCATTCCAGTTTAAACCCGGCACCATCTGGTGATCCCATTTCCCACCGTATTCAATGGATTTGATCCCGAAGAAAACAGATCCTAACAGCAACGTGATGGCAAACCATTTCAGTACCTTCATCTTCTGATTGTGGCGGGCCTCATGAACCGCCATCACAATGGAGACAGAACTTCCAATCAGGACAATGGTATTGGTCATGCCCAGCCAGACATTCTGAGACGCCGCCCCCATGGCCCAGGCTTGCGGATACAAAATCCGGTACACGGTGTAGGCGGCGAACATTCCACCGAAGAAGAGAATTTCCTGGGCCATAAACAGCCAGATCCCCAGCAGGGTCGCCTGGGTCTGCTGCTGCATCGACTCGAAGTGATGCTGCTGATAGGGCTTGTGTTCAGTGTCTGATGAAGCGTGAGACATGGTGTTTCTTCCAAAAAGAGATTACGCGTCCTGGTAGATACGTTCGTCGGTGTAGTCGTAGGCTTCTACGTCCACCACCACCGGAGCGGTGAAGTTGTGCGTATTGGGCGGAGAGGCAGCCTGGTTCCATTCCAGACCGGTGGCCTTGAAAGGATTCCGTCCGCAGTAGCCTTTCTTGAAGAGTGAGCTGATCAGGGTGACCATGCAGATCAGCAGGCCGATACCCATGAAGAAGGCACCCGTGGTGGAGAGCATCTGGAAGGGCTGATATTCAGGCGCATACACGTGGTATCTGCGCGGCATGCCCATGTAGCCGGCAATGAATTGAGGAAAGAAGGTGAAGTTAAATCCGAAGAAGATCACAACCGCCCCTATCCGAGCCCAGAACTCATTGTACATTTTGCCGAACATTTTCGGCCACCAAAAGTGAAGTCCTGCCAACCAGGCCATCATCATTCCCCCCACCATCACGTAGTGGAAGTGAGCGACCACAAAGTACGTATCGTGAAGGTGAACGTTCACCGCCATGGTGGCGAGGAACAGACCGGTCAGCCCCCCCACCAGAAACAGCCCGATGAAACCAAGAGTGTAGATCATGGGGGCAGACAGTTCAATCGATCCCTTGTAAAGGGTCGCCGTCCAGTTGAAGATCTTAATCGCGGTGGGAATCCCCACCAGGTAGGTGAGAACAGAAAAGATCAACGCCGCATATTCGGACTGACTGGAGGTGAACATGTGGTGTCCCCAGACAAAGAATCCAATCGCGGCAATTGCCAGACTGGAGAACGCCACGAACTCATAGCCGTAAATCCGTTTCCGGGAGCAACATGCAAGAACTTCCGATACCACGCCGAAGCCGGGAAGAATCATGATGTACACTGCGGGGTGGGAGTAGAACCAGAACAGGTGCTGATACAGAACGGGGTCCCCTCCCCGTGCAGGATCAAAAATTCCAAATCCGAAAGCGCGTTCAAACACGACCAGAAGCAGTGTGATCGCGATCACCGGAGTACCGAGAATGTTTATGATGGAGGTCGCGTACTGGGCCCAGATAAACAGAGGTAGGCGCATCCAGGTCATCCCGGGCGCACGCATCTTATGGATGGTGACGATGAAGTTCAGGCCCGTCAGAATCGAACTGAATCCCGTAATAAACACACCGGTGCCCGCCAGAATCACATTGGAGTCTGCATAAACCGAACTGTAAGGGGTGTAGAATGTCCAGCCGGTATCAATTCCGCCCAGCAGCACCGCCAAGAGGGTGAAACTCCCTCCGAGCATGTAAATGTACCAGGACGCCAGGTTCAGGCGTGGAAAGGCCACATCTTTCGCCCCGATCATCAGCGGCACGAGGAAGTTCCCCAGTACGCCTGGAACCGCCGGAATCAGGAAGAAGAACACCATGATAATCCCATGCATGGTGAACAGTTTGTTGTAGGTGTCGTTCGACAGCACATCCGGGTTGTGCGTGGCCAGCTCAAGACGGAAAAGCCCTGCGGCCGTACCGCCCACCAGGAAAAAGCAGGTCATGGCAATGAGGTACAGCACCCCAATACGCTTGTGGTCCACCGTGAGCAGCCACGATTTGACCGTATCACCTGCTGTCAGGTAGTTGTATGTCGGTTGTTCAGCGGAATCGTTCATGAGAATAGCTTAGAAAAGGTGTTACTCGGAATCAGCGGTGGATCGGGACTTCAGGTACGCAATCACCTGATTCATCTGAGTGGTGTTCAAGGTGCCTTTAAAGGAAACCATGGCTGCGGGATACCCCTTGGCGATGTGCTCGTTGGGATTCTGCATGGAATTCCGCACATAATTCTCGTCCATCAGGATTTGTTCACCTCCCTCGAGGTCACGCATGGTTCCGAATTTGTCCACAATGTTCGGGGCAATGGCTCCGGCCTTGCCCGTGTGACAGGCTGCCGCACAGTTGGTGTCCCAGATTTCCTCACCTGCGGCAACAGGATCATTCGTATCCACATTCGCCATGGGAGCTCCGTCCACCCAGCGGGTATTCAGCCATTTTTCATACTCTTCCTGGCCGACGACATACAGCTTCCCTACCATGAGGGAGTGCTCCGTTCCGCAGTATTCTGCACAGAACAGATTGTAGGCCCCCTCCTCTTCCGGTTTAAACCACATCTGAGTGTACTTACCCGGCACCACGTCCATTTTCTTCCGGAAGTCCGGAAGATAGAAACTGTGAATAACGTCCTCAGAGGTCATCGTCAGCTTAATCGGAACGCCAACCGGGACATGCAGATCATTGATTTCACGCTTCCCGTTCGGATGCTGAAGTTTCCACATCCACTGTTTCCCGGTCACGAGAATCTCAATCGCATCCTTGGGAGGCATCCGGGCGTCAAAGTAAAGCTTTGCTCCCCAGAAAAACATGATCATCACCAGAATAAAGGGAATCACAGATCCCAGGATTTCCAGCAGTTTGCCATCTTTGGTTGGCGCAGGACGGTCCGCATCGGACTGACGGCGGTACCTCACCGAAAAGTAGATAATAAGCGCACAGATGGCGATGGTGAAAAAGACCGAAACGCCAATGAGGTAATAATACAGACCATCCACCTGATCCGCGTAAGTGGAGGCGACGTCCGGAGAAGTTTTGACTGCTTTCATGAAGTACTGTCTAGGAATTCGTTATCAAAATCAAGAGGCGGGAGTGCTACCGGCGAGTTGTGCAGCTGTACGTTTCCGATCCAGCCCAATGAGACTGTAAATCATCCACCCTACCGCCGCCACGGTTAGCAGACAGGCCACAAGGATAATCCGGTGAATCAGGAGACCGTATTTCCCGGTTTCCGGATCATAGCTGTAGCAAAGAAGAGCCAGTTTGTCGGAGAGGTTCCCGATTTTTCCCTCACCGGCCTCTACGAGGGCCAAACGGGTATCACGAGGAAAATAGATCAAACCAGGAAGAAAGCGGGAAATTCGTCCGTCCGGGGTCAGGACCAGTAAACCGCTTCCGTGCGAATACTGGTTGATTTTCGGATCATACTTATATCCGAATCCGGCAGCTTGGGTCAACTGGGTGATTTCAGGTTCATTTCCGACAAAAAACGTCCACCCGGGGGCGTCAAATTTTCCATATTCCCGCAGGTAGGTTTCTTTTTTCTGTCTGGCCGTGACGTGGGTTTCCTCATGATCAAAGCTCACCGCCATCACAGAATAATCGACACCTGCTTCCAGCGTCAGCTCTTTCAGGGTCTTCACCATACTGTTCAGAACTTGGTTACACATGGTCGGACACCGGTAGTAGACCAGTGCAAGGATGATAGGCTTTCCGTCCACCACGCGATCGCGCAAGGGTACACGGGCCCCGTCATCCGCCATGAATTCCAGATCCAGGGGCAGCACCGATTCCAGTTCAGGAGAAAACTCGACCGAAAGAAACGGTTCTGCACGGGGATCCCGCGGAATGTAGGGGCTTTCCCCAGACGATTCCACCCACCCGGGAGGATTATCCGGTACAGGGACAGAGGATGCTTCCTGAGCGTGGAGAACGCCCAGGCTCAGATACATGCACCATGCAATGTTCCGTCGAATCCGCATTAGACAAAGATCGTTCCAGGAGGAGGCGTGACCGGCACAGGAGTCGGTGCGGCGGGAGGAGCAGGAACCGGCACCGGGACTGCAGGAACAGCGGCGGGAGCTTCCACGGGAACCGAAGGTGTTGCGGCCGGCACCTCTGGAGCCACCGCTGCAGGAGATGGCGGTTCAGCAACCGGTGCGGTTTCAACCACAACGGGTGCAGTAGGCTCTGCAGCTTCAGGAGCAGGATCCGTAACAGTAGCAGGGGCAGACTCAACAGCCGGGGCCGCAACCACGGGCACCGGAATCGGCTTGCCCATGGACTGCAGGTAGGCAGCGACCTGTTCTTTCTGCAAATCAGTGAGGTTCTGCTTGAACGACATCATCACCGGCATGTACCCGCGGGCAATATGTTCGTTGGGGTTGTTCATGGAGTTGAGGACGTAGGCCGTGTCCATGAGGATTTCCTCTCCCCCTTCCAGCTTCCTCATGGTTCCGAAGGCTTTGTGAATGTTGGGGGCAATCGCCCCCCGTTTCCCGGTATGACAGGCAGCCATGCACTGGGTCTCCCAGATGACCTTACCCGCCGCCACCATCTCCGGATCCAATTTCGGAGCTTCCGCCACCGGTGCGGCAGCCATCGGAGCGGCAGGAGCAGCCACCTCAGGCGTTGCGTTTGCGGCGACCACGGTTTCCACTGCCACCGGTGCTTCGTCAGCCGCTTCCGGCACCGGTTCTGTTTCTGCAACCTGGCTGTGAGGGAACCCTTCTTCCAGCATCAGTTGTTTTGCAGACTCCACCGGGATCACGGCATGAACTCCGGCATTGGTTTTGGTATTCAACAATGCGGCTTCATGGGCCAGATATTCCGCTTTATCCTCAAGAGGAAGGGTCTGGAGCAAGGCATCGTCTTCCCCGGGGATCTGACGCTCTTCCGAAGTCGCGACCCCTTTTTCCTCAATGTTGGATCCCCGATACATGCGGTGAACTCCCAACATGATCACGAAGAAGAGCAAACAAACGGCAAAAGAGCCCAGCACAAATTTCTTGACCACGCCCAACTCAATGTCGGAATCGGTATAATCTTCGTTCACAGGCCCATTGGGGTCCGCGTTGGATTCAGATTCCGCCGCAGGTGCCGTTTCCGGAGTCTCATCCGGATTCACGGAGATGTTTTTTTCTTCAGGAGTATCAGATTCACTCATGCTTCACTGTCCTTAATTTCAGCATTCAGGGAAAAATAGGGATCATTCACGGGGAGAATCGGGCGTGAACGGAAGTTCTTCAGGAACAGCCCGAACCAAAGAGCCCCAAAGGTGACAAAACCGATGACGTCCAGCGGGTGGAACGCAGAGCCGGTCATGGCCGTCGTTTTTACCGGATACAGTGCAGCGGTTTTCTCATGCGGGAGATTAATACTCGGTGCAACCATCCAGTAGATGTCCACCACCCTCATAAAGAGGAGGAACGAGGCCACACCAAGCAGTGTTTTCCGGTTCCGTTTGGTACTGCGGGAAAGCAGGACCAGAAAAGGAATGGCAAACTGGGACATAAAGAGGATCCAGGACAGCATGTTAAAGCCGCCGGTCTGCCGGTTCATGTACCAGGTGATCTCTTCGGGAAGATTGGCGTGCCAGTAGATGATAAACTGGGAAAGTTCAATGTACGTCCAGAAAACGACAAAGGCGAAAAGCAGCTTGCCGAGATCATGTTGACGCTCGAGCGTAAATGCCCGTTTCACGGGTTCCCATTGAGCCAGGAATGTCAGGAAGACGATACCAAACGACAGCATGGTCAACATGTGTCCCGCAGCCATCATCACCCCGAAGATTGAGGAGAACCAGGCCGGTTCCAGTGCCATAATCCAGTCAACCGAAGCAATGGTCACGGTCAGAACATAAATAAGGGCCATGGGGCCGGCAATAAAGCGCATCTTGCGGCGCCATTTCATGTCACCCGTCAGATCCTGCTGTTTGCTGTAGGTATGAAAGAGGTAGGCGGCTCCAGACCAGATGACCGTGATGATCAGATAGCGGAGCCACATGAACCCGTGATTCAAGTAATGAAGTTTCGCTCCAATTACCGGGTCGGTGTGATACACCGAAAGCCCGTCTTCCCCACGGATGGCCCAGGGATACAGATCATCGAGTGAAAACATAATGGGAAGAAACAGTACCATGATCGGCAGAATGGTCATGGCCGACGCCTCCGCAATCCGGCGAATCAGGAATCCCCATCCGCCGTGGGCCAGATTGTGGATGCAGCAGATCATCAGCCCGCCTGCGGCAAAGCCAATGGCAAACAGCCACCCCACCAGGTACCCCTGATAAAAGTTCGCCGCGCCAAAGATCCAGGAAAGAAGGAGAATGGCAAGCCCAACCCCGGCAATCAGCAGGGACAGGGACTGCATGTCCTTCAGTTTACTGGGAAGGTATGGGAGATCAGTGGTGCTCATGCGCGTGTTCCGGAGACTCGTGTTCAACAGCTTCGGCGGGAGCCAGGGCGTCAACGGCCTCGAGATCCTCTACCTGTGCAAATTGGCTGCGTTGCAGGGTTTTAATGTAGGCGATAATCCGCCAGCGGTCTTCGACCGGGATCTGGTGGTAGTAAGGCATCATGTTTTTACCGAAGCCATTCATGATCACGCCGTAAAAATATCCGGGAGGAGCCTGTCTCAGGGCATCGCGATGGAAACCGGGAGCCTTCGCGTACCCTCGCTGCACCACCATCCCGTTTCCGTGGCCGGAAAGACCATGGCAGACAGAACAGTGGATATTGTACATCTCCTGACCGCGCTCCAGATCCTCCATCGTGATTTCAAAGGGGTACGTTTGTGCGGAGCGGTAGTCCCCGTCAATGAGCTCAACCCCTTCGTAGAGGTGCGAATTCAGCCGGAGTTGCCCCTGAGCCACCGTTCCTTCAATGAGCGGGCGGGCAGAGCGACTGTCCCCGAAAAAGTCTGTTTTTTCTAACGGCTCAAATTTGGGCTGATCGTACATCGCCTTGCGAATATCGAACAGGGGCTTACACCCGGTTCCGAGCAGGAACAGCAAGGCCGCTGTCATCATGAGAGGAGATCTGGAAGTGGTCATGTGCATCCGGTCAGGCATCAGTAATAGTGTTCACGGCTTCAGGTCCCATTTCAGAAAGAAAACGGGTCACATCCTCCTCATGGAACTGCGGGTCCTCCGCTTCGATACAGAGGAAGTAATGATCGAGGGTGGAACGGTCGAAATTCGGGGTGTTGAAAATCGGATGGTGCGGACGGGGAAGTCCATTCAGGCCGAACATGCCGAACACCGCCGTAAAAGCGGAGAGCAGAATGGTCAGCTCAAAGGTAACCGGAATAAATGCCGGCCAACTGTTGGGAGGACGCCCACCCACATTCCAAGGATAGTCCATGGCGGACATCCAGTACTGCATGAAAAATCCGCCCACACATCCGGTCAGTCCTCCGAAGAACACCAGCCAGGGCAAACGGCTGCGTTTGCGGCCAAGCGCTTCATCCAGGCCGTGTACCGGCACAGGACTGTACGCTTCCATGATGGTGTAGCCGGCTTCCCGGGCTTTATGGGCGGCGTCGAGCACTTCTTTGTCCGAGGCAAATTCGGCGACAACGCCGTAGGTGCTGATGGTTCGTTCGTGTGACATGATACGTGGATCCTTAATGCTCGTCGTCGTGGTGTTCGGATTTGTGCACCAACTCGCGCATCTCAAAGATGGCCAGAATCGGCAACGTGCGGATGAAAATGAAGACCAGGGTCAGGAACAGTCCCATGGTTCCGATGTACATCGCCCAGTCCCAGCGGGTACCGGCATACATGTCCCAACTGGAATCCAGGAAATCCCGGTGGAGGGAGATGATCACGATCACAAACCGCTCCAGCCACATGCCGACGGAAATGAACTGACAGATGATGAACACCAGGAGTGGATTTGTTCGGACTTTGTAGCTCCAGAGGAACTGGGGCACAGCCACATTACAGAGGATCAGGGCCCAGTAACTCCAGTCAAGTGGTCCTTCCAGACGGTTCAACACCATGAAGCGTTCGAACGGGGAGGCACTGTACCAGCCGAAGAACAGCTCCATGCTGTATCCGTAGGCCACAATCAGACCTGAGAAAAGCATCACCTTGCACATGTTGTTGAGGTGGCGTTCGGTCAGAAGGTCTTTCATCCCGTAAATGGCCCGTACCGGAATCATAAAGGTGAGGACCATGGCAAATCCGGCAAAAATCGCTCCGGCGACAAAATAGGGAGGGAAAATCGTGGTATGCCAGCCCGGTTCGTTCGAAACAGCAAAGTCCAGCGAAACGATGGAGTGAACGGAAAGGACCAGCGGAGTGGAAAGACCCGCAAGCAGAAGGTACGCGATTTCGTAGCGGTGCCAGTGACGGGCAGCCCCCGTCCAACCGAGTGACATCCCGTGATAGATCCGTTTGATCCACAGCGCATTTGCTTTGGCCCGCATGGTGGCAAGGTCAGGAACCAGACCGGTAAACCAGAACATGATGGACACAGTCGCATAGGTGGACACCGCGAACACATCCCAGAGCAGCGGGGAACGGAATTGAGGCCACATCCCCATGGTATTGGGATAAGGGAACAGCCAGTACACCATCCAGGGGCGGCCAACGTGAAGGAGCGGGAACAGACCCGCACAGACCACGGCAAACAGGGTCATGGCTTCCGCAAAACGGGCAATCGACATTCGCCAATCCTGTCGGAACAGGAACAGAATCGCGGAAATCAACGTTCCGGCGTGACCAATCCCAATCCACCATACAAAGTTAATGATGGCAAATCCCCAAGCGACCGGCACGTTCAACCCCCAAATACCGGTACCGGTGACAATCAGTTTGTAAATGGCAAAAAACAGGACCTGCAGAACGGTAATGCCAATCAGGATGCCCCCGTACCAGAACTTGGGCATTTTTTTCATCGGCAAGGTGGTGACACCTGCGATTTTGTCACTTACGGAGCCCAGAGTATGGCCATGAACATACGGGAGCTGGCCGTCCGGATCTCGTTTTGCTTCAGTCGACATAAGCTACATTCTCCAGAAAATCAGTGTCCGTGTCCGGAAGGGGTGTGGGAAGAGGAATGGGCTTCATCCGGCACGACCGGCGGAGGGGCGGCATGTTCACCGTGGTGACCGCCAGGACCGTGAGAGAAGTGAAGTGTTTCTCGGGCCGCGGGATCCAGATCCGGATGGGGATTACGCACTTTACCGAGGTAACTGGTGCGTGCCCGGGTGTTCAACGGTTCAAGAATCGTGTAATTGAGAGGATTCTGTTTGAGCTTCGTCACTTTTGCGTGCGGATCATTGATGTTGCCAAAGCTGATCGCCTTGGTGGGGCACGCCTGTTGGCAGGCCACAACCACATCGCCATCTTCCAGTTCACGGTCAGCCACTTTCGCATCAATGCGGGCCAGATTCAGCCGCTGCACACAGTAGGTGCATTTTTCCATGACTCCGCGCAATCGAACCGTCACGTCCGGGTTGCGCTGCAGCTTGAGGCTTTCGGTCTCATCATCCGTGTATTTGTAGAAATTGAAGCGACGGACCTTGTACGGGCAGTTGTTTGAGCAATAGCGGGTCCCCACACAACGGTTGTAGACCATCATGTTCAACCCTTCCGCACTGTGCATGGTCGCTCCCACCGGACAAACCGTTTCACACGGGGCATTCTCACAGTGTACGCAGGCCATGGGCATGACATGGAGGCGGGTTTCCCCGTTCGCGATGTCCTCAAAATACCGGTCAACGCGAATCCAGTGCATTTCACGTCCGTTCAGGACTTCGTCTTTCCCCACGGTGGGGATATTGTTCTCGGCCTGACAGGCCACGACACAGGCACTGCAGCCGATACAGGTATTGAGGTCCACCACCATGCCCCACTGGAGGCCCTTGCTGTAATCCCATCCCTCGTACAAGGTAAATTCATCATCGAAGACGTGTCCCATCTGTTGCGGGAAATCCTTCATCTTCTTGTATTGACCCAGAGCCGCATCACGGATGATATTCCGTCCATCCGCCTGAAGCGGGAAGTGATCCTGGGTCAGGGCTAGAGAATGCCAGCGGTTGAGTTGGACCACGGTCGCTCCCTGTTGAATCCAGGGGTCACCTGCGGTCCGTAGAGTGGCGGCATTGTATCCGACTCCGGCTGCGACAGCCCCTGTCTGGCGCCCTCCCCCCAGTGTGACCATCACGGTATCATCGGGTTGACCCGGAAGGACCAGAACCGGTCCCACGAGCTTCCGGTTATCGATATTCAGCTCCAGAATCTGCACCCGGGGACGAACCCGGGTACGGGCCTGAACATTTTCTTCGGTAAGACGGATCCGGTATTTTTTGGCCGTCGCCGGGCTCATGGTGATGACATTGTCCCAGGTCAGCGTACTGACCGGGGCAGGCATTTCCTGCAGCCAGGGATTGTTGGCAAACTCACCGTCCCACACCCGCATGTCTGGCTGGAAAACGACCTCAAGGCCGAAATCCGCTTTCGGATCTTCGTACGCTTCCTGCAACACAGCAGGGCTGGCTTTCAGACCTTTCCAGGGCTTGGCGGTGGTCGTCGCGATAAACCCATCATGCAACGCCGTGCGCCAGAACCGACGGAACCCGTCCTCATCCTCTGCGGTACCGGTCCGGGCTTTCCAGGTATCCTGGACCAGAGCAAATGCAGGCTGTTCCTCTCCGGCAATCAGAGAAAGAAGCTCAAGCGGGCTCTTGCTGTCGTAAAGAGGAGCAATCAATGGCTGAGCAATGCTCACGGTGCCGTCAAAGGATTTCAGATCCGTCCAGGTTTCCAGATAATGCGTCCCGGAGAGACTCCATGTGCACTGGGTGGAGGTTTCGTCCAGATAACGTCCAAGGTGAGCAGAGAATGGAACCTGTTTGAGGCCCTTTTCAAAGCGCAAGGTGAGCGGGCATGCGTACACAGGGTTGACCTCAAGCATCAACAGGACCTTGACCTTGCCATCATGCATATCGCGGCAGAACTGGGTAAAATCCTCCCAGGCATGCGCAGTGCCATTCAGCTGAGGTTCAATAAAGTCGATGGTCGTACCAATCGAACCCAACTGAGCATTGATCAGGTTCCCCAGAGCGTGCACAATCGGCGACTGGTGGGGGCCCACTGTGACCAGCCCCTTCTGTCCCGCTTTGCGCAGGTCGGAAATCATCGCTTTGAGGTAGGACGCCTCGCGTTCTGTCAGCTCCGGCACATCTGTTTTCAGTCCCAGTCCGGCTGCCATCGCACGGGCAATGGCCTCAACCCGACCCGCGCGGATCGGCAAGCGGTCGTCGGCCTGGGCACCGGTGAGGGAGTACACCGAATCCACCGCATAAAAACGGTTCCGGTCCGCCCCTTCGGCAACCCGGCGGCGTTTGGCAAAATCTTCCGAGTAGCGGGGGCGTGCGGGGTTCCAACCCAGAAAATCACTATCCAGCGAGACGATCACATCCGCTTTGTCCAAGTGAAGAACAGGTTGAAGCGGTTTCCCGAAGAGCTTCTCAGTCCCCAGCTCTTCGTTTTCCGCACTGCAGGGATCGAAGACATGCAGCTGAGCCTCGGGATAGGCCTCCAGAATGTTCTCACACAAACGTTTCTCAGTGATCGACGTACTGTGCGGAAGGAGAATGCGTACCCCCTGCCCGGCTTTCGATTTCGCCAACTCAGCCGCCAGTTCCTCTGCAAAGGCCTTAAAATTGGAAACCCGGCCCTGCTTCAGGGTCTGTTTGTTCCGGTCAGGATCATACAGGTCCAGGACAGAGGCCTGGGAAAAACTGTCCGTTCCTCCATGCGAGGCCGGGTGCTTCGGGTTGCCCTCCACCTTTGTGGGGCGTCCCATGTGTGATTCGACCAGAAGTCCCTGCGCGTACCCGCCAAACGAACGTGACGTCGCGTAAAACAAAGGTTTGCCGGGAACAATTTCCTCCGGGGCTTTGACGTAAGGGACAATCAGTTCTTTAGGCTGTTTCGTACAGGCCGCCAACCCGGCAAGGGCGGCACTTCCCCCCATGAGTTTCATGAATCCGCGTCGACTGACGCCGCTGGCCTCTTCTTCAGTCGTCGGCAGGGAGGGAGGCGGTGGAAGCTCGGTCGCGTTCTTTTCGAGCAGACTGGTGTAACGGGAACGATCCCGCTCCTTCCACTCTTCGTTCAGAACCTCACGCATGCTGCGCAGGTCCAGGCGTCCGTTTGCATCTCCAAAAGAGGTAGGGGTCTCGGATTTCATTATCGGTGGCAAATAGAGCAGTTGGTCATGCGGTGGTTCGAAGTATCGATGCCGTATGCATCCACCAAGGCCTCACGTTCCTCGCGCGACAGTTCTTGGGGGTCATACGCCATGTCATAGATCTTGTCATCTGGCCGGACAAACTCCGCGGGATCCCGGTGGCATTCCAGACACCATTTCATAAAGAGAGGCTCTTCGCGCCAGGTCAGCGGCATCTGGTCCACGCGACCGTGACAGGTGGCGCAGCCGATTCCGTTGTTCACATGAATGGAGTGATTAAAATAGACAAAATCCGGGAGATCGTGGACCCGGGTCCATTCGAGGGATTTGCCCGTCCGCCAGCTTTCACGAACCGGTTCGAGCATATCCGACTCTTTCCACATGATATTGTGACAGTTCATGCAGGTTTGAGTCGGGGGAATGTTGGCAAAACTGCTTTTCTCAACAGAGGTGTGACAGTAACGGCAGTCAATCCCCATGTTGACATGGTGTTTGTGACTGAAAGGAACAGGCTGCTCCCTGCGTACTTTGGTGTAACGAACATACGGTGAACGGTGAATCAGGTCCAAAAGGCCCAGAGTCCCGGCGGCACCGCCCACGAACAGCAGCAACGTCAGCCGTGCGAGGGTGTTATGCTTAGGTGTAAACAGTTGCGATGACATAAGAAGTTTGGAGGAAAACGATACTGAACCCTACACGGTAAAATTGGAAAGTCTGCCGGAAATCGTTAAAAATTTCACTTTTTGACGAAGAAGCTTCTTTTTAATCTCAAGGCTACCCAAAGGTCAAACGGAAAAAACAAACAGATTGCTGAAAAATCCTCTGACTTGGAAATCGGATAGGCGATGTCTATTTTCAGATTTCTGCGGAAAATCCGGGATTCCCCGCTTTCAGGAAGTATGAACACAACGTCTCCCCTGCAACGATCACCCGGACAATCCGCAACTACCCCTGCACATCCACCCATCCCGGCTTCCGGTCGACCCCGAAGGGTTCAAGAGCCCTTCCCTTACAACCTCACCCTGACGGAGCGCCATCTCCATTGCGTCTGGGCCGATTACAGACTGCGGCCCGCCCTCCTGAAAACCACAAGAGGGGAAGAACTCCAGATCCTCCATCCTGGAGAGTGGAACCACGGTGCCGGACCTGATTTTCGGAATGCGGAATGGCAGGTAGGCGGGCGAAGGGTTCAGGGAGATGTGGAAGTGCATCTTCATCCCATGGACTGGGTTCATCACGGTCACCAACAGGATCCCGGCTACCGGGAAGTACGCCTGCATGTCACCTATTTTCATGGAGAACTTCCCCTGGGGACCCTCCCCCCGGGTTGTGAGGAGGTCTCCCTGAAGCGAGATCTGGATCACACCCCGCATTTCTTTTTCGAAAACATTGATGTCTCAGCCTATCCTTGGGAAAAGGATCGTGCTCCTACCGGACTCCGCACTTGGTTTCAGAGCCATGATGAAGCTTCCGGCACCCGGCTGCTTGAAGCGGCCGGATTGGAACGTTTACGTCGGAAAACCCTTCAAATGCTCAATCTGATCCGGTCCGTGGGTCCCGATCAGGCCCTGTACCAAATCCTGATGAGAGGCTTGGGGTACAGTCGGAATGCTGAAACAGCAGAGCAATTGGCGGTCCATCTCCCGTTTTCCAGGTTGCTTCATGTTTCCCATGGAAACCCGGTTGCGATGTATACCGCTCTGTTGGGCAGTTCAGGCCTTCTACCGCATGACGAAGGGGATCAGGGACCCTCCGGGATCCCGCCGTGGTTTCCCCTCCGAAGGTTGTGGGATCTCTGGTGGCGTATGCAGGAGATGGTGGGGGATTCGGTATGCAAACGGTCCGACTGGCACCTGGACCAGTGCCGGCCGGGGAATCATCCCGCCCGTCGGTTCTGGGCCGCAGCCGTCTGGTTCCAACACGGTCAGCCGCCTTCCACGGTCTGGTCCCCCCGGCCACAGGAGGAAGCGCCCGTGTGGATCCGAAGAAGCCTCCGGCACCTTCAGACCACTCCCCCACCGGTTGCTGAATCCGGATCGAAGATTGTGGGTCCGGACCGAAGTGCCGCTCTGTTTGTGAATGCGGTCCTTCCGTGGTGGCTGGCGACATCCCCTACGCCTGATCCCCCAGACTGGATGAAGCATCTCCCCGTGGAACCCATGAATGGACGTAGTAAACGAGCCGCCCTCTCCTTTCTCGGCCGGGATGCTCATCCCCGGATGTACAAGGGAGCCCTGCACAGACAGGGACTGTTACAGCTTGCCGAGGATTACGGACTTTGAGCGCGAAACATGGATGGAGACACCCCCACCCTGTTTTTAAACGAGCGGGAAAAATGAGGCGGGCTTTCAAATCCGCACCGGTAGGCCACCTCTTCAATGGTCAGTTCACTTTGACGCAACAGATCACAGGCCTGGTCGATGCGGAACCGGGTCAGATGCTGCTGAAACGTCATCCCGGTTTCGCGACGCAGCGTCCTCGAGAACTCACCTTCCGAAAGGCCTGCTATCCGGGCGACTTCGGTCCGCCGGAGTTGACGGAAGCAATTCTCCCGGATGTAGTCCACGACTTTCCGGGCCCTCAGGGTCGCGGGGCGGAGCGAGGAAGAGCCGATCAAATCCATCAACCCGTCCAGGTTCTGCTGAATCCACCGACTCAGCTCCTCCTCATCCTCCATCCGGCTCACCGTCTCCCATACCGGACCGGACAGCATGGGATGCACCTCCTCCCCCACCCCGCACTCCCGGGCACTGTGGCGCATCAGAACCACCAACTCGGCCACCAGTTCACGAAACCGCTCGGTTTTCCCCTGAGCCAGATTATAAATGTGCATGAGGAGTGCATTCAGCAGGCGGCGCGCTTCCGACCGGTCCTCTCTCCGGATGGCGAGAATCAGTTCAGGCTCCAATCGGGAAAATCCTTCCCGGATTTCCTTTCGGTGAGCGGCCTTCCAGTCATGAATCGCCTCGGCCCGATCCCGTTCGGATCGCTGCTGGCCTCTGCGACTCGCCATGAGAGCCGCATTCATCAGGTTTCGTTCGGCCAAATAGGACATCAACCGCTCCCCGAGATCCCGGACTTTGGTGGTGGCTCCCTCCTCTCCGTCACGGATTTCCACATCCAACAGTTCGACTCCCCCCGTTAACTGCTGGTTGAGGGACAGGGCAACGCTGATTTGAAGATGGCCGTCATCCTGCCAGGCCATAAACGGCTCTCCCCAGCGAAAGGATTCCCGAATTGAATCAGAAGCACCCGAAAACTGAATCCGTCCCTGATGCCCCAATTCCTCACGGATCCAGGTGGTCACTTCCTTCTGATCAACGGTCATCCGCGCTTAGCCTTCTGCGGTGGACAGCGTGATCTGCAGGCAGGGTGTCTGCTCCACTCTCCAGGCGTTCGCGACCCGGAAACCCGGAACCCAGACAATTTCATCCCCGCACACCACAACCGGCCACACGGAACGGTATTTTGCCGGCAAATGCCCATTGATAAAGAGGTCCGACAATTTCACGCTGCCATCCAACCCCAATGGAGAATAACGGTCACCGGGTTCTGGCGGTCGAATCTGCAGCGGAGTTCCTTTGCAGGGAGGGCGGACAAATGCCGTCAGCGGCCCCTGAAAATCCTTGTAGGAGGACACCTCCAAATCCACCCGGTCCGCATGGGAAATCCGGACCGGCCGATGAAGAGATTCCCAGAGAAGCTCCCCCTGTAACGGCAGGACTTTGGGTCGCGGAGGCTGAAGATGTTCGTCCTGAGACAAAATGTCCTGATCCACCTGAATCGCCAGGTTACCGATCCGCCATCTTCGGGCATATGAAACCGGGGAGCGGAAAGCATCCAGGAGCTGGCGGAGGTTTTTCTGGGTGACGGTGCTCATGTCCAGACCCTGGTCCTGCAGCCACCCCATCAGCACTCGTTCGCGGAGCACCTCGGGCAAAAACCGCCATGGCTCTAAATGCAGTTCGTCATCCTGAATACACGAACGCCCTCTTTCCCTTGCTTCGGAAGATACCCAGGCCTCCAACTTCCGCTGCTGTTCGGAAAAATCCGCAAGATGCTGAATGACCTCGGGATTAATCCGATCCTCCAGCACCGGGAGGACTTCATGCCGCATCCGGTTGCGAAGAAACCGGTCACTGTAATTGGATGCGTCTTCAAGAGGGTGGATCCCCCAGCGCTCCAACCATTCCCGGATCTCACCCGGGGAGACATCCAGGAGTGGACGGACAACATCCACATCCTCTGTCAAGGCACTCACCCAGTCCATTCCCCCGGCGCCTCTGGGTCCGGTGCCACGACTTAATTTCAACAGCACCGTTTCGGCCTGATCAAGTTTATGATGCCCCAGAGCCACCTGGTGAGCCCTGAAATCCACTGCGGTTTGAATGTAGGCCTGGCGTCTGAGCCTTCGGGAGGCCATTTCCAACGATTCCCCCTCTGCCTGATATTCCGGAACATTCAGGCACCGCACCTGACACGGAAGCCCGAGGGTCCATGCCTGCTGACGCACTTCATGGGTTTCCTGCCGGCTTTCAGGACGCAATCCATGATCACAGGTGAGGACGGCAAGTTCCAGTCCAAGTTCTGCCCGACAGGACCAGAGCAAATAAAGCAGGAACAAACTGTCAGGTCCGCCTGAACAGGCGACAACCAGACGGTTCTGTTCATGGGGAAACAGTTTCCGCCTCCTGGCCATCTCCACAAAATCAGTAAGAAAGGACACGAACGTAATTCTACTTCCTCCAGATGCTTTCTGACAAGTCCGGATTTTAAACACAAAGAGCCCGACGGTTTCCCGCCGGGCAACTGTCATCCGGTTCAGAAGACCTTAGTCAAGGTACTGCTGGAACAACCAGGTGGAGAGATACCGCTCCCCGGTGTCACAGCCGATACAAACAATGTTCTTGCCTTCATTTTCAGGACGTTTGGCGTACTCCACCGCAGCGTGAACGTTTCCACCCGCAGAGATACCGATCAGGATGCCCTCTTCCCGTGCACAACGGCGGGCCATCTCCCCGGCTTCGTCCTCGGTGATATGGAGGACGTCATCCACCACGTCCCCGTGGTAGTTTTTGGGAACAAATCCAGCACCAATCCCCTGAATTTTGTGAGGCCCGGGGCTTCCGCCACTCAAAACGGGAGATCCTTTGGGCTCAACCGCAACCGCTTTAAAGCCGGGGTTTTTCTCCTTCAGGTAACGACCCGCGCCACTCACGGTTCCGCCTGTTCCCACACCTGCCACCAGCGCATCCACTTCCCCTCCGAGGTCTTCCCAGATTTCCGGTCCGGTGGTGTTGTAGTGAATGGTTGGATTCGCATCATTGTTAAACTGCTGCGGCATGAATGATCCCGGTGTCGCGGCATGGAGTTCCTCCGCTTTTGCGATGGCACCCGGCATGCCTTTTGCCGCTTCGGTCAGAACCAGTTCTGCACCGAGAATCTTGAGTAAGTGGCGGCGCTCCAGGCTCATGCTTTCGGGCATGCAGAGTATACAGCGATAGCCCTTGGCAGCCGCAACGAAGGCAAGCGCAATACCCGTATTCCCGGAGGTAGGTTCGATGATCGTCCCACCGGGTTTCAGGTCTCCGGATGCTTCCGCAGATTCAATCATCGCTTTGCCGATCCGGTCTTTCACACTGTACAGTGGATTCCGCGACTCCAGTTTCACATAGACGTCAGCCACACAGCCATCGGTCACTCGGTTCAATTTCACCAAAGGGGTCTTCCCCACGGTGTCTACAATATTTTCGAATACAGGCATGTTGTCCTCCAGGATTTGTGCAGCCAATGTTGACCGCTTGATTTACTCAATACACAATGTCTATCGGGTTAGTAGGGATTAAGATAAATGAAATTCAAATTCGTTCAAGCCGCATCTTGCAAAAAAGCGGGTGCAGGTTCCGGCTTGCGCCTTGAGTTTTGCAACGGTACGGGGTGCCGTATGCGTACGCAATCTAAATTTTTCACGCTTGCGGAACCCTTCACCTGCAGGGCCGGGGGAACCATTCCGGAGGTGACAGTCGCCTATGAAACCTACGGAACCCTGAATGAGGACGCCTCCAATGCCATTCTGGTGTTTCATGCGCTCAGTGGGAGCCAGCACGCCGCCGGGATTTGCGAGTCCGTGCCTGAGGCAGGCCCTTTCTGGACGGAGGAATGTGTACCCGGCTGGTGGGAGGAGTTCATCGGTCCGGGCCGCGCTCTGAATACGGACAAGTTTTTTATCATCTGCGCGAATTATCTCGGGGGATGTTATGGGACAACGGGCCCCTCCTCTCTGCACCCGGATGACGGGACCCCCTACGGCAGCCGGTTTCCTTTTGTGAAAATGGAGGATGTGGTCCGGACACAGGCCCTGCTGCTGGATCACCTCGGGATTGAAACGCTGCATGCGGTGACAGGACCCTCTGTCGGGGGCATGCTCTGCCTGACGTTTGCCACGTTGTTCCCGGAACGGGTGAATGTCGTGCTCCCGCTTGGGACAGGAGCCCGGCTCACCAGCCTGACCCGTTTGCATAATTTCGAACAGATTACCGCCATTGAAAGTGACCAGAACTTTAAAGGCGGGGACTACTATGACGGATCCCGTCCGGACAGTGGACTGATGCTCGCCCGCATGATCGCCCACAAAACCTATGTCTCACTCGAGACCATGGAATCGCGCGCACGCGGAGAGCTGGTCCAGCCACGGGAAGGGTATTCCTTCTATAAACTCGGGCACCAAATAGAATCCTACATGTTTCATCACGGCCAGAAATTCGTGAACCGCTTTGACGCCAACACATACCTGCGGATCATGGCCATGTGGCAGCGGTTTAACCTGAGACGGATGCTGGGAGCTCAACATCTGACAGAGGTGTTTGAGCGTTGCCGGCATCAGCGGTACATGATCTTCACCATCGATACCGATGTGTGTTTTTATCCAGGGGAGCAGGCGGAACTGGAAGCCATTCTCAAGGAGGCGGGTGTTCGCTGCCTACGCATTACGGTTCACAGTGAAAAAGGGCATGACAGCTTTCTGCTGGAGCCGGATCTGTTCACCCCTCACATTCGCTACACCCTTGAGAGTGATTGGTAATCACCTCAATTTCACCCCGACTTGCTATTCGTCTTCCCCCTGTGATAGGTTTTCTTCATGACTGAACTCATCCCCACCTCTTTCAAGGCACTTGCGGTGCTGATCATGCAGTTTCTGAACAGTACTCCGATCGAGCCGGAGGAGGATACGGCGAGTGCGTCCAGCAAACCTCATGCAGAAACCTTGTTCAAACGCGCGACCGAGGCTCTGGAGGGAAATGAACGCTTCTGGACAGCCCCCTACGTGATTGCCGACCTCCAACAGAAGGAGGTTCTGGTGTGGGGACAGCACACAGGAATGTCCACCGGCGATCCCCTCGAGTTTTTCGTCATTTCCGAAGCAAGCGGACATGATTATGAATCCTTGATGGTTTCGTATGCAGCCCCGAGTGACATTCACCGGGCGTTGGAGAAAATCGGGTTGCAACCCGGTACACCGGTCCATCCGGATGCCTATGAGTTCTGGCCGCGGGGAGACCGGGTGACCGCCACCATTTTATGGAAACCGGAAGGGGAAAAATCTCCGGTGGAAATGGCGGTGGAGAAAACGGCCATTGAAAGCGAAAACATCATGAAGCCGGAACCCTGGGTCTTCACCGGGGCCCCCACCCTGCCCTCAATGGCAAATGAGGGAGAAACCGTGTATGGCGCGGACGAGTTCAGTCCGAACAGTATTGCCTCTACCTTCAACCTGCGGAATACGGTTTTTGATCTTCCCCGCCAGGGCAGCAAAACCCAGACCTACGGCACATTTCTCCGAAATCCCCAAGTGAAAGCTCCCGACGGAACCCCGATGATCCTCCGGCTGAAACCGGCGGTTCAGGGAACCTTTCCGGAAGCAGTGGATTACAGTCTGCATGTTTCCGGAGGCGATCAGGAAGTCAACATCGAAGGAGAGCATGCACCGGAGGCCACCACCTTGGAGGAAGTGGGAGCCGCACTGAATGAGCGCCTGAACCAGGAGCATTACCTCCGGGTCGTGTTTGATGAATCCCTCCTCCTGAAAGACCTCTTTGTTCTCGCGCGGAAAGTGCAGTTGATTGAGCAGCATTTGAACACGGTCCGCGTCTCCCCCCCCCGGCCCGGGCGTCTTTATTACCAGGCCTTTCTTCCAGACCCTGCCTACCGGAACCGTTCGAAACGTCCCTCTCAGCCCATCGAACTTCATTTGCGTGAAACGAACGGGAACTTTTCCGCGACCGTCATGGAGTTGACCGAAGTCTGGAAAGAAAGCCGGACGCCGGACATTCTGGAAAAACGGGTGGATATCTCCACTCCTGATGACTGGCAGGCTTACCTGAAAAAACGGGAAGAAAAGAATCCGGTTCTGTTCCTCTATGCCTCGGGAGAGACTCCCCACAAGGCCATTCTTGAATGGGTGTCTCCTGTGTTGGAGCAATTCCCCATTGTGTTTGTGTACCAGTTCGAAGACCTCAGCGAGTAACCCATGCAGTGCCGTCAGGTTCTCCTCCTGCTGGCACTCGTCTGGATTCCTCTGGCGGGACTCCGCCCCCCCACCCGCCAACAGGAATTACGGGTCCTCATCACCGCCCGCAATATGGTGGAACATGGCAACTGGATGCACTTCGATTTCCAGAACCAGCCGCGGTATCGGAAGCCTCCCATGCCTTACTGGCTTGCCGGACTGGGGTATGTGGTCACGGGACAGACCAACCAGGTTTGGGCGGCCCGTTTGCCCTTTTTGATTCTGGCGGTAACAGGAGTGGGCGTTTTCCTGTCTCTGACCAAAGAATCAGGTCCCCACACCGCCATTCCCTTTCTCTTCAGTGCAGGATTTCTCTGGTATGGGATGCTGGCGGAAACCGATATGCCCCAACTCACAGGAATGACAGTGGCCCTGTGGGGGTGGAAGCGGAGATCCGGGGTGATCGCAGGAGGGGGAATGGCCTTTGCATTTCTCTCCAAAGGTCCAGGGGGAATCCTGCTTCCATTGATCACCATGCTGATTGCCCTGGCATGGGAAAAACGCTCCAGCTCCTTCTGGTTCTGGGCGGTAGGCCTTGCCCTGGCGGCTGTGGGATTCTGGGTAGTGTTTTTGCAACTCGATCCTGTGGCCAAAGCCGCCCTGCAACAGGAACTCAACGACACCTTCGTCTCCACGGCACACCGAAACCCTGTTCCTTATTATGTCTACACGCTTCCACTTCTCCTGCTTCCGGGAATTCTGTGGGTCGTTCGTTCCTCCTGCCGGTCCGTTCCCCCACTTGCATGGACATGGCTGGGCACGGGGTTGGTTCTCCTGACCATGACCGTGAGTAAGCAGCAGCATTATGCCCTCATGCTCATCCCTCCAGCCGTCTGGATTCTTAGCACCCGGATTCCCGATGAACGACCCCGATGGTTACAGTTCCGGTTCCTGGCCCCGGTCTTTCTGTTGGCGGGAGTAACTGCAGGTATCCTGATCAGCGTTCTGGGCGAGGACGGCCGTCATGCCAGGTTCCTGCAATCGGCCGCCCCACATCTTCCGGATCAGGGAACCCTCCACGTGGTCGGTATCAATTCCGCAAAATTTGATTTCCATCTGGGACGACATGTCGACAATCTGGATTCAGCACAAGCCGCATTAAACCGTGCGCTGCCGGGTGACGCGGTAGTGGTCATCCAGAAACGGAAATACTGGGATGCCGACGCCTCTTCATTTCCGGCCTTCTCCACGGCAGATGACGATACCTGGATCCGAAGACTGTACCGGATTCCAGATAAGACAGGAGATCGTGTAATGTGACACGGTCGCCAGACGTTGAGTGACTGTGAATACGTTTTCCACCCCCCGTCGTTTAATCCTGATACTCGGTGACCAACTCAACCGGGATTCGGCGGTATTTGACGATTTCGACCCGGATCAGGACCTGATCTGGATGGCGGAAACCCATCAGGAAGCCACCCATGTCTGGTCGCACAAACAACGGTTGGTGTTGTTCTTTTCCGCAATGCGGCATTTTGCCCAATCCCTGGAATCCGAGGGGATTTCAGTCCGGTATCACCATCTTTCCTCAGACCCGGTTCAGGATCGGGGAAGCTGTTTTTCGGACTTACTGTCACGCGACCTGAAGGATCTTCGTCCAGAGAGCCTGGTCATGTGTCCTGCCGGGGATGATCGGGTACGCAGAGACATCGGAAACGCCATTGCCGAATCCGGGATCCCCATCCGCTATGTAACCGACCGGCATTTCCTCATCACCGAGGAGGAGTTCCAACACTGGTGCAGGGGAAAAAAGCAGCTCCGCATGGAGACCTTTTACCGATACATGCGCAAGCGCTACGCTATCCTGATGGAGGAAAACGGCTCACCGGAAGGAGGCGATTGGAATTTCGACAGTCAGAACCGCAAGTCATTTGGCAAAGAAGGTCCTGGCCCTCTTGCTTCGCCCTCATCTGCGGACCCGGATGAAATCACGCAATCTGTGATCCGGATGGTCAACTCCCGGTTTCCAGACCACCCGGGACGCCTCCACTCATTTGAATGGCCGGTCACGGCCGAACAGGCAGAACAGGCACTCACAGAATTTATCGGGACACGCCTTGCCAATTTCGGGACATTTGAGGATGCCATCTGGACCGGGGAGCATCTGCTGTATCATTCCCGTTTGTCCGCAGCCCTCAACCTGAAACTCATCAGTCCTATGAGCTGTATCCATGCAGCAGAGACCGCCTATCAAAACGGCAAGGCTCCCCTGAACAGTGTCGAAGGGTTTATCCGTCAACTATTGGGATGGAGGGAGTTTATTCGGGGCATCTACTGGACCTACATGCCCGAATATGAACGCCTGAACGAGTTGCAATGTGAGGACCGGGGGGTTCCGGCGTTCTTCTGGGATGGGGACACCGACATGGCCTGTGCCCGCGATGCCATGGAATCTGTCATGGACCGGGGCTGGTCCCATCACATTCAGCGCCTGATGGTACTCGGGGAATTCTCCCTGCTGATCGGCGTGCATCCCTACAAGTTTCATGAATGGCACATGGCGATGTACGTGGATGCGATTGACTGGGTCAGTTTGCCCAATACCCTGGGAATGAGTCAGTATGGCGATGGCGGAATCGTGGGCAGTAAACCCTACTGTGCTTCGGGGAATTACATTCACAAAATGAGCAATGCCTGTTCGCAATGCAGGTACTCTCCCCAAAAAGCCACCGGACCGGATGCCTGTCCGTTCACCACTCTGTACTGGGATTTTCTGGACCGGCATCACAGCCGGTTTTCCTCCAACATGCGGATGAAATTTCAAATCCGCAACTTGGAACGCAAAAAGCCGGAGGAGATGGAGAACATCCGCAAACAGGCGGATGCCATCCGGCAACGCTATGCCCCCAGGAGCGTCCCCTCCTCCTGAACAGCTCATCAGTTGGAATCTCCCGTTCGGCGGCCAAATCCTCCTTGATCTTTTATCGCCGGATGACAACAGAGACTTTTACCCTGTTCTCTGGAGAAACAAATGCCCTCACACGAACTCGATTACGAATTGTTTGGCGACGACATGCAACTGGTAGAGGTTGAACTGGACCCCCAGGAGACAGTCATCGCAGAAGCCGGTGTCATGAACTACATGGACACCGGGATCCAGTTTGAAGCCAAGATGGGGGACGGGACGGAGCCCGAAGGTGGGCTGATGGGCAAGTTGATGTCGGCCGGAAAACGGGCTCTCACCGGGGAATCCATCTTCATGACCCATTTCACCAATACCGGCAGCGGGAAGAAGCGGGTGGCATTTGCGGCCCCCTACCCCGGAAAAATCATTGCCCTCGATCTTGCCGAGATGGGCGGAGGCTTTACCTGTCAAAAAGATGCCTTCCTCTGCGCGGCCATGGGGACCAATATCACGATTCGGTTCAACAAGAAACTTGGCGCAGGGTTCTTCGGGGGAGAGGGGTTCATCCTTCAACAGTTGAATGGAGACGGACTCGCATTGATCCATGCCGGAGGCACCGTGATCAAGAAGGAGCTCCACAATGAAACCATCCTGGTGGATACGGGTTGTCTGGTGGGGTTCACAGCCGGAATCGACTACGACATCCAGAAAGCCGGGAACCTCAAATCCATGTTCTTTGGCGGTGAAGGCCTCTTTCTCGCCACTCTGAAGGGGACCGGAACCGTGTATCTGCAGTCTCTTCCTTTTTCCCGGCTGGCAGACCGGATCATCGCCCATGCCCCATCTGAAGGAGGCAAGTCTCAGGGAGAAGGCTCTGTGTTGGGTGGGATCGGCCGATTGCTGGACGGATCCTGATTGTGGAGTTTTCGCTGACCACCCGCTGGAACGCGGCACGACACACCTCCGGAGAGACCATGATCGAGGAGATCCTCGAACTGGGGATCACACGTCTGGAGCTGGGATATGACACCCGACTTTCTCTGCTGCCGGGCATTGAGGCCATGCGGCAAAAGGGAGCGGTCACGATTCCAAGTGTGCACAACTACTGCCCGGTGCCGATGGGAATTGAAAAGGGGCATCCGGAACTCTGGACGTTTGCCGATCTTCATCACAAGAGGCACCTCCTCGCCGTACAGCATACGCTCAGCACAATGGAATACGCATCGGCAGTCGGTGCCGGAATCGTGGTGATTCACTGTGGGTATGTGAATCTCCGCAAAACCTCCACCCGGGAGTTAATGGACCTCCTGTACCTGAACCAGCAACAGACCCCCCGATACGAAAAAACCTTTCTGAAGTTCATGAAGGAACGGGAGAAAAAGGCGGGTCGGCATCTCGACCAGGTCTGCAGAGCACTGGATGCATTACTTCCCCATGCAGAGAGGCTGGGAATCTGTCTGGGTCTGGAGAATCTTCCCACACTGGAAGCGGTTCCCAACGAACAGGAGATGGAGATCCTCCTGCACCGGTATCAGACGCCATTCCTTAAAACCTGGCATGATCTCGGTCACGGGCAAATCCGGGCAAACCTCGGAGCCCTCCATCATGAGAACTGGGTCCAATCCCAACTCCCATTCCTGGGTGGCGTGCATATTCATGATGTGGCGGCACGGATTGAGGACCATGTCATGCCCCCGTCCGGCGATCTGGGACTTGAGCGGTTTCGGGGGCTGGCAGATCTTGCCATTCCACTGGTGATCGAACCCGCCAGTCGAGCTACTCCCGAAGAAATCGCCACTGGAATTGACTGGCTCACACACTGGTGGGGCAACGGGCCACAACCCGAACAAACGGAGAACACCGATGACTAGAATTCTCATCACGGGTGCAAATGGATTTGTCGGCCAACATGCCGTGTATGAATTTGCGGCCCATGGGTACGAAGTATATGAGGGCCTCGGTCCGGGAACCCGCCCCAGCCATGAACGTCAGGTGACCTTTAACCTGCTTCAGACAGATACGCTGCATTTTCTGGTGCAACAGATCAAACCGGATGCCTGCCTTCACCTTGCCGGTCAGGCTCACATCCCCTTCTGCAGGGAGGACCCCGTTACAGCGACCGACCTGAATGTCACCGGTACAGTCCGATTATTGGAAGCCTTCCGCAGACATGCCCCGGAATCCAGAATTCTGGCGGTCACGTCCGCAGAGGTTTATGGACAGGTTCCGTTTGGACGTGCGGTACAAGAAGAGGATCCCTTACATCCAACCACACTGTACGGCATCACGAAACAGGCGGCAGATCAGGCCTCGCTGGCATTTGCATCTCAATTGGGGTTGTCGGTCATGACTGCACGTCCGTGGAACCATATCGGCCCAGGCCAGCACCCACGGTTTGTTGCCGCAGCCTTTGCACGGCAGTTCGCATCTTTTGTCAGGGGGGCTCCTGCCACCATGAAAACGGGCAACCTGCAAAGTCAGCGGGACTTCACCGATGTTCGGGACATTGTCAGAGGCTACCGGCTGATTTTGGAAAAGGGATCCGCGGGACATGCCTATAACCTTTCCTCCAGTACACTCCGGCCCATCTCGGCTCTGGTAGAGGGGTTTTCCACTCTCTGCGGGATCCGCCCGGAATTGGAAACGGATCCTGCACTGTTCCGTCCAACGGACGCCAGCCCTCTGCTCGACACCTCCAAAATCAGGGAGCAATGCGGATGGTGCCCGCAGATCCCACTGGAGACTTCGTTACAGGACATTCTTCAGGAACATCTTGATGCGGAGTAAGTCATGCCCTCCGGGAACCTATCATCAGTTGTCCTCTCTGCTGGAGGAGGTGAAATCCGAGTTTTTCACTGAAGAACTGGAAGCCTCCATTATGTGGGGACGGGCTCCACGACGCACCCGGAGACGAAAGCGGACATCCATTGTTTTTGGCAGTTGGTGGGAGCAGCAGAAGCGGATCCGGATTCATCCCGCCCTGGACCGTCCATGGGTGCCGGAGGAGTTCATCCGTTTTATTATCTATCATGAGCTGTGTCATGCCGTTGCAAAACCCAAACAGGGTCAGGGTAGAAAGAGACAGGTGCATCACCCTGAGTTCAAAGCACTTGAAAACCGATATCCTGACAGTGCGAGATTGCGGGCCATGAGCCGCGACATCCTGGCGCGCATTTCGAAAGAGGAGATGAGCGCCTTTTCGATTGGAAGACGCCACACATTTCGGTAAACACCCCACCCCTCCATCCTGAACCTCATGTTGCACATCCGTTATGCCTTTTGAATCCGGCTCCATCAGTTTTCGAATTTACCACCTCAACCGGGAATTGCCCGACCCTCTGCTCGATGGGTTCGCGGCCCACACCGCCCCCCCTCTGGACACCATCCGCGACCAGCCGGTGTATGGATGGGTCACGGGCCGGCATTTGCTGGACAGGCAAATCGATGAGCTCAATGCCTTTTACGGGGGGTACCTTCGCCTTTGCCTACTTCAGGCGGAGCGTAAAATTCCGATCAGTCTGCTTCGGGCCGAGATGAAACAGGAGGAACTCGTCCGCTTGGCCGTCAGTGGGAATGAGTACGTTTCCCGCAAAGAGCGAACGGAAATGAAACAGGAGATTATGGATCGGCTGCTCCCGACAATGCCTCCCCAGTTAAAAGGAATGACCTTTGTTCACCGCCCTGGAGACGCCCTTCTTTTCGCGGAAACCTTGGCCGAAAAGCAGGTCGATGTGTTCACACGGTATCTGCGGGATGCCTTGGGGTTTCCCCCACAGGTCTTCACACCCGAAGAGCTCGCCCTACATCTCGGACACAGTGACAGCCGGGAATGGATCCCCTGCAGTTTCAGTTCTGAAGTGGATCCGGACAGAACCTCCCCTCTTGCGGGTCATGACTTTATGACCTGGCTTTGGTTCCAGTCCGAGCAAAGCCCTGACAAAGTCCCTGCCGGAAAAGAAGGGGCCGTCGGCGTTCTGCTTGAAGGACCACTGACTCTGGTCATGGAGGGAGGAGGCGCGCATGAAATCTCTCTTCGGAAAGGAAACCCCACCCAGAGTGCTGAGGCAAAATCCTGTCTTCTGGCCGGAAAAAAACTCCGGAAGGCCACGTTGACACTGGTGCGGGGGGAGGCAACCTGGAAGCTGGGTCTCGATGGTGAAACATTTGCCATCCGGGGACTCAAACCGGTCGTGCCCGAGGGTGCTTTGGATGCCGTCAGCCGGTTTCAGGACCGGATGCAGCAGGTGGAGACGGTCAGCCGTATCCTGATTGGATTGTTTGAAGCTTTTGTGGAAGAGCGCAGGAATCCGGATACCTGGAAACAACGCGTTCAGGAGATCCGGACCTGGATTCAGGAACGTAACGTCACGTACTGATCCCGTCCCGGTATCAGGGCTCTTCCGGCCCGATCTCCAAATCAGGCTCAAACATTTCCGGAAAAGGCAGTGGTTCCGGTTCCATGGGATCGGGAAGCTCGATAGGACGGAACAGGAAATTCCAAATCGCCTCGGACAGTAGGCTCTCCGCTTTCTGCAGTTCCTCCCGACATGCCTCTGTTTCTCCATAGTGGTACCGCATCAGTGCCCGGTAGGTATGCACGGCATCTGTTTCATGATCATCGAGGCGGCTCAGCACTTCGAGATGGCTCAATTCACTGAACAGCACGTCTCGTTCCACCCGGCCTTGCGGCAGACCGGTTTCAGAATACAAGGTCTCCATCACACGTATCCCATCCGGGAGGAGCTCCACAATTTCACCGACCAGGACTTCGTCTTTCAACCGGAGCGAGACATCCTCCTTGACTCCACGCTCAAAGGAATCGATCACGAGATCAGGCACGGATTGCAGAGCCAGGAGCTGTGTCCTGTATTCTGCAACCTCTGCGGAAACCGGGAACATGGCCGGTTCTTCAGATGCCTGTTGAATGAGTCCGAGGGCCTGAACCCACTCTTTCCGGATCACCAGCGGGGCAAGTTTCTGGCTCAGGTCCTGGAGTAATTCCTGGGCCTTCGCTTCATCCGCCTCTCTCTGGCTCTCCTCCTGTCGTGCGCGGATTTCAATCCGCCTCAACAAATTACTGCGGAGGGTTTCCGTTTCCGTCAGAAAGGGGCCTTCATATCCATCGAGATGGGCCTTGGCGGCATCCACGCCCTGTTCATACAACAACCGCAATGTGTCTTCACGCAGACGCCGGCGTGCCGTATCCAACGCCGTGTCCCGTTCGCGCCGAACCTGAATAATCATCTCCGCCGCCCGATCCGCGATCACAGAATCGCCCGCCTCCGTGGCCAGGCTCACCAAGCGGCCAATTGTGGAATCATGCGAGGTGGGATCCCGCCCGTAATCCAGAATGATATCGGTCAGCCTGCGTTGGAGCGCCCCTTCATCCACAAACGGAGTCGGGGTCGGAACCAGAGTCGGGGTGGGGATCGGCGGTAAGGGAGTCGGCGTGGGTTGAGGAACCGGTTGAGCACCCTGCATCTGGGATCTCAGGATCGCCAGTCCCCCCAATCCAAGCCCCAGACCGATCAAAACAGAAAGAACGACTCCAGCCATCCTTTTCGCTCCGGACTCCTGAGGCCGTGCCGGTATCGGCGTCGGTTGAGAGGTTCCCGGCACCGGAGAGGCTGCGGGGGCAGGTGCCTCTTTTTTCGGAGAATCCGCCGTCAGGGGTTTCAGATCCAGTGTGGTCTCCCCTTCAGGGGCGGTAGGGATTTTGCTTCCGGACTGGACTCCCTGCAGATCATCCAGAAACTCCATCCACCCCGGATACCGGTCCCCCGGATCACGTGCCAGCATCCGGGAAAGAAGGCGGGAGACTCCCGGTGAGATTCCCGGCATCACCGTACGGGGATCCGGAAGCTTTTCCGCAGCATGCCGTTTCAGGGTCTTGAGGTAACTGGTATCCTCATAAGGCACCTGCCCTGTCAGCATATGGAACAGTGTCATCCCCAGACTGAACAGATCTGCACGGTGATCGATATTCTGCGGATGGTCGATCTGCTCTGGACTCATGTAGTTGGGGGTGCCCAGCAGAGTATCCGCCACGGTGGTGGACTGCTTCTCCAGCGTGTTTTTCGACAGTCCCATGTCCAGCACTTTGGCATGAAGCGTCGTGGTGAGCATGATATTCGCCGGTTTGATGTCCCGATGCAGAATTCCTTTTTGACCGGACGCGTACTCCAGAGCCATGGCAACCTGGCGAATAACTTGAAGCGCATCCTTTTCCTCCATGGTGCCTTCACGATCAAGCCACTCCTCCAGGGTCTCACCCGCAACGTAGGCCATCGCCATAAAATACACCCCATTATCCTCTCCGGCATCGAACGCCGTGACGATATTCGGGTGATCCATTTTGGCCTGATAGTGGACTTCCTTCAAAAAGCGGACAATGAATGAATTCTCGCGTGTGAACTGGGATGGGAGTATTTTCAGGGCCACGTCACGTTCGAGGGACAGTTGGCGGGCCAGATACACTTCTCCCATTCCCCCCTGCCCGATCTTGTGCTTAATGAGAAATCCACCGACGACAAACCCCGGTCCGAGTGACATGTCCGGAACCCGAATATCCTTGTCGCATTCGGGGCAACTGAGGTCCGAGCCCATTGCATTTGCGTTAATGCGCAGTTTTGCCGAGCAATGCGTACAGTTAAAGGTGACCAGCATAGAATGCCCTTATTCCGCAGCGGTGGGTTCGCGTTGGAAGTCAAGATAGCGTTGGTACCCCTTTGCGGAGGTCAGATAAAAATGAGGTTCACTTTCCAGCACCCGGCCGACCTCCTCCTTCAGATGAAGATTGTACGGATTCAGAATCGCCACCATGGGTTCCCCTCCCACTTCCCCGATTAGACAGGCTGCGCGACGGATGCTGTAATCCTCCGGAAGGTACTCGAGAAGCTCGACATCCAGATGGATCAAATCCAAATCAAGGTAGGGCGTATTGGAGTCATGCGCGAGAAACTCAACCGCTTTCTCTCCATGTGGGAGCCCCCGGTCTTCCAGCACATACAACACTGCCCGGGGAGCCACGGGTTCATGGTTGGAGTACCAGCACAAATCCTGGAGAACCACATAAAACTCCTGATCTGAAATCACATGCATCCGGTGCAGATGACCTGCGAGCAGGATCTCGGGAATCAGATCCGAGACGAACAGTTTCCGCTGGTCCAGATGAAGTGTATCCGCACTGAGTTCCCCTTCGTCCTCTGCAATCAGATGCCCCAGCCGTTCATAGGCATGCTGTGCATCCGGTGAGAGGTGTGAAAACAACTCCAACTGATTATAGAGAAAAAACACAAGGTCCCCATGCTGATCCTGCCCCACTTTCTTCGCGGCTTCGACCAGTGAATTTCCCGCATCATTGATACTCTCGAGTTCATTATAGAAATCGAACAATGTGATGTGAACCCCAACGGCATCCTCAATGTCCGGAAGTGCTTCCTCCAGAATCTGAACGGCATCAAGAATTTCCCGGTTCTGCTCATAGAGCGAGTCCAGTGACTCCTGCATGTCGTCCGCCTCAAGGTCATCAAAAAAGGGTTCCTCAGAATCGGCCATCATGGGGGGAGCCTACCAGCCTATGCTATGAGGAATCAAGCCCAACAAAACAAGATGACCCTCTGTTTCCAGACTTGTCAAACGCGAGGGGGATGACCATGATGAGGCGTGGATACGATTTCGCAGAATCTTTTTGATTACCTGACGGAGCACTATCAGCTCACCGAAGACCAGTTGGAGGTGGCGGCGGCCAAGGCTGAAGAGGAGGACCTCACCATGGAGCAGGCCATGGTGGGAATGGAGCTCATCCCTCCGGAAGGGATCTCCATTGCACTGGCGCATAACGCCGGTACCGAGCCGATGAATCTTGCCGTGACCCGCTCAACGCCGGAGCTTCTGAAAGACCTTCCGGTTGCGACCATGAGTCAACATCAGGTCCTGCCCATCTCCCGGATCGGGAAAACCCTGACTGTTGCAGTGGATGATCCGTTTAATGTGATTGCGCTCGAATCGGTTGCATCCAACAGCGGGATGAAGGTGATGACCGTGGTGGTTCCAACCGACACCCTGCAGGCCATGGTCAAAGACCGGTTGTCCGATACGCCTACGAATGATGGGGAAAACCTGGAGGAAACGCTCTCACAGTTTGAGCAGGATGAAGAAGATGATCTGCTGAATGCCGTCCAGACGGACAACTACGACCTGGAGGCCCTGGGAGATGACGAGGACGAGAAACCTGTCATCCGGATTGTGAATTCGGTTCTGATTGAGGCCATGCGCCGGAAAATCAGTGACATCCACATTGAGCCCATGCTGGACGGATGCCAGGTCCGTTACCGTCAGGACGGGATTCTGGTCGCGGCAGGGAATCCGCCCAAACACCTTTACGGTGCAATCGTGTCCCGTATCAAAATCATGTCCAATCTGGACATCGCGGAACGACGTGTCCCCCAGGATGGCCGTTGCAGGGTCCGGGCGCTTGAAAAGGAAGTGGATATCCGGGTCAGCATTCTGCCGATCATTCACGGTGAAAAAATCGTGATGCGTATTTTGGACAAGAGCAACCTTCCGGCTGGGTTAGGAGATCTGGGACTGGACTCGTACTCAGAAGAGGCGTTCTCCCGGGCCACTCGCCAGCCGTACGGGATGATTTTCGTCACAGGTCCCACCGGATCCGGAAAAACCACGACCCTGTATTCGGCCCTGCAGGAACTCAACGATCCGGAAACCAATATCATCACCTGTGAAGACCCCGTGGAATATCAGCTGCAAGGCATTAACCAAGTGCAGACGCATGCGGAGGTAGGGTTGACCTTTGCATCTGCCCTTCGCTCCATCCTCCGACAGGACCCGGACATTGTGCTGGTGGGAGAAGTACGTGATAAAGAAACGGCGACGATTGCGGTTGAGGCGGCTCTGACCGGTCACCTGGTGTTGAGCACCCTTCACACCAATGATGCACCCGGTGCCGTGTCACGCCTTCGGAACATGGGAATCGAGCCTTTCATGATCGCCTCTGCCCTCATTCTAGCACAGGCCCAGCGCCTCTTCCGGCGTTTATGCCCAGCCTGTAAAGTCGCCACCACCGTCACCATTCCCGAACTGCAGAAAAACCATATCAACGTTGACGGTCTGGAGTTTGAATCCAAAGACATTTTCAAGCCGGGTGGGTGCGGCAAATGCAATGATCTCGGGTTCAAAGGCCGTGGCGGTATTATGGAGATCATGGAAATCGGGGACCATGTGAAAGGAATGATTCTGAAAGAGGCCAACGATGCAGAATTGCGTCAAGTTGCTGTGGAACAGGGGATGATCACTCTCCAGAGAGCAGGACTGAATAAGGTCTTCGAAGGACTGACCTCCATTGATGAGATTCTCCGGATTACCAGCAGCGTATAAACGACCCTTTCGAGTGGCCTGTCGAAAGTGGCAGCAGGGAACAATGAAATTCAAAACCGGCATAAATTCTGCTCCCTTGGAAGTATGACTGGCTTCGCAGAGACTCCCTACAGCCTCCGGTCCTACAGTGTACACGACATCTGACCCACCTGATCCCTTATGCCCGAAACCTACAAAATTCCCGGAAGTAAAAAGATCCAGAACAAGGATCTCCCCGTATTCACCCGCCTCCTCGGCGCCATGCTCGACGCCGGCATGCCCTTAGTACAAGTGCTCGAAACTCTGCAAACGGAGATTGAAAACAAAAATTTTCACCCGGTGGTGGCCGGACTGCGGGAATACATCGAAGGAGGGGAAAGTCTGTCAGAAGCGATGAAACACTACCCGACGGTGTTTGATAACCTCTATTTAAGTATGATTGAAGCAGGAGAGACCAGCGGCATGATGGCGGAGATTTCGATGAAGCTGGCAGGCTACCTGGAAGAGGCCGTGCTGTTGAAACGGAAAATTAAGTCGGCCATGATGTATCCGGTCATGGTGACCGTCGTCGCCATCCTGCTCACCATCGGTATGATCCTCTTTATTGTCCCGGCTTTCGCCAGTATGTATGCTGATTTTGGTTCTGAACTTCCCGGCCCGACACAGTTTCTTACCGATCTGAGTGATTCCATGAGGGCCAACTTCCTCGCCTATTTCGGTGGTGCGGTGGTGATTGGAGTGGTGTTCACCCAATACAAAAAGACCGAAGCGGGGCGCTACCAGGTGGATGGCGTCAAATTACGAATGCCTGTCTTTGGCAATCTGATCAAAAAGGTCTCTCTTGCGCGGTTTTCCTCCACCTTCGCCCAGTTGATTTCTTCCGGAGTGCCCATCGTACGCTCCCTTGAAATCGTCGCCGCGGCGACAGATAATGCCGTTTTGAGCAAAGCGACCCTGGATGCACAACCGAACATCGAAAGTGGATTAGGGATTTCAGAATCGATTGGGGCCTCATCCCACTTTCCCAGTCTCCTGATCCAAATGATGAGTGCCGGGGAAAAATCCGGGAAAATGGATGATATGCTCGCGCGTATTGCGGATATCTACAAAGAGGAGGTCGATGCAACCGTTGACGGCCTCACCTCCCTGATCGAACCGTTGCTGATTGTGTTCCTCGGCGTCACCGTGGGTGGAATCGTGGTCGCCATGTTCCTTCCGATTTTCAAGCTCAGCGAAATCGTCATGTAATCATTTTCTCATTCTCGTTTTCAAGAATGAAGGGGCAGATACCGATATTACATATATTACGTATGGATGTTTTTATCCCTAAGGTTTAAATAACTTCTATTTTTTTTCTCTCCAGAAAATATTATACAAATTAATATAAAATTTTGGGTGTTGGCACATCTAATGCTTTTCTCATCATGTCCGTCGGTGTGAATGACGGGGTTAGATGGACAATTAAACCCAAAACAAAAAAAGAAACTGGAGAACAGAAACATGAAAAACCGTAAACAAGGTTTCACATTGGTCGAAATTATGATCGTAGTGATGATCATCGGCCTACTCGCCGCTCTGGCGATTCCCTCCATGCAGAAAGCGCGTGACAATGCTCAGGAAAAAACCTGCATCAACAACCTCCGTCAGATCAAAGGCGCGGTACAGATGTATGCAACCGAGTACAATCATGCCACCACGGACAATGTGTCTGATGCTCATTGGACGGCCATCAAGGACCTTCTTGATGACAACACCCCCACCTGCCCCTATGGGGATGATGCGTACTCCAAACCAGCTACCTACGGAACAGATCCGGCCTGCCCGAATGTGGGTACCGTTGCAGAGCACGTTCTTCCTAGCTGATCTGTAGTGTAAGTAAGGGAATCATATCATTCCCTTTGGACAGCCGACCTTCGGGTCGGCTGTTTTCGTATTCAGAATGGTCCATGTCATCTGCGAAATTGAGAATGGTCAGAACCCATTCTCGTTACAAATTTCACAAATCTGAAAGACGGGAATACGCAAAACCTACAAAAAATAACATTTATCTGGTAATTCAATTCCCCGCATCTCCTTCGATTTTTCAGGTTTTTCAGTTGGCACAGTGGTTGCTAAGATGGATGCGTCTCTCGGACTGAAGAGCCGAAAGAGTGAATAGAAGAACACATGACACAACACACACTGGAGAATACATGATGAAGAACCGCAAAGATGGTTTTACCCTGGTTGAGATTATGATCGTGGTAATGATTATTGGACTGTTGGCAGCCCTGGCCATTCCCTCCATGCAGAAAGCCCGTGACAATGCTCAGGAAAAATCCTGCATCAACAACCTCCGCCAAATCAAAGGCGCGGTGCAGATGTATGCGACCGAATACAACCATGCGTCCACAGACAGCATTGATGATGCCCATTGGACGGCCATTAAGGACCTTCTTGATGACAACACCCCCACCTGTCCGTATGGGGATGATGATTACGCAAAACCCGCCACCTACAATGCGGATCCGGCATGCCCCAACGTAGGGACAGTTCCGGAACACGTCCTTCCTAGCTGATCCACCAATACCGAAAGGGATTTCCCTTTGCAGCCGGCCTGTATGGCCGGCTGTTTTCTATATGGTTCTGCATCGGGGATAGGGTTCTGGCATAGGTTATGCTCAACATCACCTGTTCATTCGGGGTGACCGTCAGGGTTGAATGGGCATTAAAAAAAGAAACAAATACGAAACCTGGAGAACAGAACATGAACCCCCAAAAACAAGGCTTCACCTTGATCGAAATGATGAATGCGGATCCGGCATGCCCCAATGGAGGAACCGCACCCGAACACGTGTTAACCAGCTAATGAATCCACCATGAGAGTCTTTCCTTGTCGACCGTGGTTTCTTAAACAGGAACCCGCAGCCACATGAGATCTCCTTTGTACGATCCGGATCACGTGATGTTACGGGAAAAGGCTCTCTTAATGGAGCCACCTCATGAAAGCAGGAAAACACGCATTTACGTTACTGGAAATCATGATTGTCGTGATGATTATCGGTTTATTGGCCGGTTTGGCGATCCCCTCCATACGGAAAGCGAGTGATCACGCGAAAGAAAAATCATGTATCGGTAATCTGAGAGTGATTCAGGGAGCGGTAACCATGTATGCAACCGAATACAACAAAGGGTCTACCGACTCCATCACCGGGACCGAATGGTCGTCAATTCTGAACTTTATTGACGACAGCACCCCCTCCTGTCCGCAGGGGGATGTCCGTTACGAAAAACCTGCAACCTATGGGACCAAACCGGTTTGCCCGAATGCGTCTCTGTTTGCAGATCATGAACTGCCGGACTGACATCCGTCAGACGGAGAACCCCAACCCAAAACAGTCGGCTTTACCGCCGACTGTTTTCTTCTCTCCCTGATTCCCCTGCATCACCCTTGGGTAAGCACAGGGCTCACTTTACATTTCAACCATAACTCTTTACAGTGTGACGATGAACGACGAAAAGAAAGATTCGGTCATTCCCGGAGGGTCCAGACTGGCCCTGAAACCAAAAGAGTGGGAGTCTCCCACGGTGGTGGAAGAACCGAAAGATCTACCGAAAACGGCCAAGAAACAGAAAAGCAAACGAGCCCCGAAGAAGCCCCAAAAAGCGCGACAGTTCGCGTTAAAATTTCTCAGTCAGAGCATTGGTTCTTTCTTAGTGGCGGCAGTACTCTTTGGCACCTTTCTTTATCATCAGGCGACGGCTTTATCCTGGATTTCACCCAGCCAGGCCGAAATGATCCGAGGAATCGGGGTGGTGTCGTTCCTGGTGATTTTGATCATTGAAGCATTTACAGAAGACATGATGCAGGGGATCCTGTGCCTGTTCCTTCTGCCCTATACCTTCGTGTATGGCCTTCTGTTTGCTGATGCGGGCCCGGTCCGAGGGGTCACGGTTGCCATGATTCTCTTTCTGGCGTCCGAGATTTATTTCACTCCGGACAGCGCATTGATTCCCAAAGTGGAACATACCGTCAACTCATGGATTAATACCAACCAGGACAAGCTGATTAACCCGGAAGGTGAAAAAGGCCGGAGGGATGCAGGATTTGACAGGGCACCCACAAGAGGGTTTTGAACCGCAGCCTCATCCCGGCAGCCTTCCCTTCAAACGTTCTTTTTTTCCAATACCCAGCGTTTGTTAAACCAAAAGTAGCTTGCCGGGTTCTTCATAATTTCCTCTCCGAGGTCTGTCAGACAGCTTTGCAAGAGCCTGTCCCGCTCCTCTCGCGAGGACTTCGGCCCCAGTTGACGCGTGGGAAAAGGTTTCCAGACATGGCAAAACCGGCCTTCACGGCCGAGATACACGGGAACAACCATGGCTTCGGATTTGGCCGCCAACAACCCCAGGCCATTGGATACCCAGGCCTCCTGACCGAGAAAGCTCCAGGCCTCGCCTGGTTTTTTTGCCCGGATATCCACAAGAATGGCCACGATGTAATTCTGTTGCAACAGGGCCAGCACCTTCCGAATCAGCCTGGGGTCATCCCGGTCAAGGACCGTGCCTCCCCCCTTCTCTCTTGCCTGCACCAGATCGTTATAAATGCGATTATTTTTCTGTTTCCGGGCAATGAAACACATGGGAAATCCCTCCTGTGCAGTGGTCACGCCCGCCAGGTCCCAGTTTCCACTGTGAGCGATCACCAGGAGGACCCCCTTCCCTTCAGACCTCGCATGCCGAAAGGCGTCGAACGTGTCCTCTTTTCCTTCAATACGCGATGAAAAATCAGGAGGCATCCGCAGGAGCTCGGTACAGGTCCTGCCCAGATGGTACACAGCCTCTTTCCGATGATGGGTCACCTCCTCCGGGGAACATCCCGGAAAAACCTGCTGAATTCTGCATTGCGTATCCTCCCGCCTCCAACCGCAAACCTGGTGGGCAAACCAAAAAAGGCGTTCCATGCAGAAAAAGGCCCATGCTTCCGGAAGCATCTTCACCCCCCCCCTGACCATCCGGTACAGCACATATTCAACACCTTGCTTCATTGCTCATCGGCATACCTGATTTCCACTCTGATTTCGATTTCGATTTTGAGATTATGATTGGCATTTGACCCCTGGGTATGGCATGGAGCATTTCCAGATTTTCCCACCTCACCCCATAGGAACTTCCCCTTATGAACTCCACTGAATACGGCCAATTCTCAGAAGATGGCACTTCGTTCCTCCTGAAAAAACCCCTTCTGGACCGCCCGTGGATGAATGTATTGTCCAACGGCAACTGGTGCGATGTCTGTTCGCATACTGGAGGAGGATACAGTTTCCTGGGAAACCCGACCGTGGGACGGATTACCCGCTGGCATATTGACGGGGTCCCTCGGGACACCACGGGAAAATTCATCTATCTGCGGGACGAGGAAACCGGAGATTCCTGGTGTGCAAACGGCTATCCTCCCACCCGTGAACTGGAGAGCTGGGAATGCGAAATTGGTCTGGGCACACAAACCATCCGCACCCGGGAACAGGACATTGAAGCTGACATCACCTATTTCTGTCCCATGTCGGATGCTGCGGATCCCAACCCAAAACTGTCTGGAGATGCCTGCCTCCTCTGGCGGGTGTCCCTGAAAAACACGGGGGACAAGGTCCGGAACCTGAGTGCATACAACTACACCGAGCTGGCACTCGGAAACTGGTATGAAGATACTTCCTGGAGGGAGTTTTATCTGTTGTTCAACCGTCAGAGCTTTGAAGAAAATGCCTTAGTGACCCGGAATGTTCAGTGGATTAAATACACAGGAGGATGGCAGGCCTGTAACAGCGACGAGAACAACATCCCATATGACCAGTCTGTCTTCCTGGCCTCTTCGGCAGAGATTGCAGGTTATGAGGGGGACCGGTATGAGTTTGTCGGCAGTTACCGGGATCTTGCAAATCCGCTGGCCGTGGAGAAAGGACCACTTGCTAACAATGCCGGAACCGGACGTGATGCGTGTGCCGCCTTGCAGCACCGCTTCGAACTGCAGCCCGGAGAAACCGCTGATTACGTGATTGTCCTGGGTGCAGTGCCCATCGAGGGGGGAAAGATCACGGATCTTACGGATAAATATGGTACCGTGGAAAAAGCGGATGCCGCTCTGGCCAACACCAAAGCCTACTGGAAAAAGGTGTGTGCCACCCCCATGGTCCGCACACCGGATTCCGACCTGGATATGATGGTGAACACCTGGTTCAAATATCAGGGAGCAAACCTCAGTTGGTGGAACCGGAACACCGGATACTGTTATTTCGGTATTTACAATTATGGGGTACGCGATGCATGTCAGGATGCCGTATCCCGTCTGCCACAGGATCCCCAGTGGGTACGGAGTCTGATCAAAGACCGGATTATGATCTGGCAGTTTGACGAAGGCGATTATGCTCACGGAGGGAACTTTGTCTCGATGCAGGGTTCGCGTACCTTCCATTCCGACGATCCGTTAAACCCACTGTTTATTCTTGGACACTATGTCCGCGAAACCGGAGACTTCAGTATTCTTGAAGAAACGACCCCCTGGGTAGACCCTGAGACCTGTATCTCCGGCAGATCCCAAAAACCGGATGCCAGTATTTACGAACACCTGATTGCCGGAATGGAGTTTTTCTGGAGCCAGTTCTCGGAACGGGGACTTCCGCTGATCCTGAAAGCAGACTGGAATGACGCGCTGGACCAACTTGGGAATGAGCGCAAAGGGGAGTCCTCCATGCTCGTGGGCTGGGCCTTGATTTGTCTGGATCTCTTCTACCCCTGCATGGAGTACATGAAAGACACTGAGCGCATGGCCGACTACAAGGCGCGCGGCAAGGCGATGAAAGACAAGATGAATGAACTGTGCTGGGATGGAGACTGGTACTGGCGAGGGACCCATGACAGCGGCTGGGTTCTGGGATCCAAATCCAATACTACCGGCGGCATGATCTTCACCAATCCCAATGCCTTTGCGATTGTGGCCGGGATTGCGGATGAGGAACAAACCGAAAAAATCCTCGCAGCGTACGATCAGTACATCGATACCGAACGCGGCAGTTACTGTTTCTATCCGCCATTCCCGGAACCGGAACCCCGTGCAGGCATCATCAGCCGCTTCGCTCCCGGCACCAAAGAAAACGGATCTCTGCAGGGACACAATTCGCGTTGGCGGATCTGGGCTGAATTTAAAGCCGGCCGGGGGGATGTCGGATACAACGTCATCAAGAAGATGCTCCCCTGCACCCGTCATGAAGCGGAACCGGATACCTACCGGATTGAGCCCTACATCGCTCCTCAGTTCACCTATGCGGATGAGTCTGACCGGCCAGGTGAAGGGAGTCATGCCTGGGCAACAGGGACCGCATGCTGGACTCTTCTCAATGTGCAGCAACATATGATGGGAGTTGAACCGGAGGTCGATGGCCTGCGAATCGATCCATGCCTTCCCTCTGACTGGGAATGGGCGGAAATGGACCGTCATTTCCGTGGAGCCCTCTACAAAATCCGGTTTGAGAAACCGAAGGGAATCTGCAAAGGCCATGTCACCTTGGAAATGGATGGCACCGCCCTGGATGGGAACCTTCTTCCCGTATTGGAGAAAGGCCGCGAAGTGAGCGTTCTCGTCCGTATGGAGCCCTGAGCCGGAAACCACGAATGCCTTTCATGAACGACCCAACCCCGTTCCCAGATGGGAACGGGGTTGAAAAAAGCAGAAAAGAAGATGCCCCTTGCCCTTTTCTGATAGTTCACTAGAGAACACCATACGATGTCCACTACTCTCGTCACCGGCTCGGCCGGATTTATCGGCACCCACCTATGCCTTCGACTCGCGAAAGAAGGTGTTTCGGTTGTCGGCGTTGATTCCTTTAATGACTATTATGAGGTCGGTCACAAGGAACAGCGTGCAGAGCTGTTGGCGTCGGCTGGGATTCCGGTTATCCGAACGGATGTCTGCAACCTCGAAAACATGACGGAAATCGTGAACACTCACTCCGTCACGCGCATCTGCCATCTGGCCGCTCAGGCAGGTGTCCGTTACTCCCTGGAAAACCCGTTTGCGTATCAGAAATCAAACCTCGAAGGGTTCCTCACCATCCTTGAGTTATGTCGGCAGCAGGACATCCCAAAACTCGTGTATGCCAGCAGTTCCAGCGTCTACGGAGGGAACAAAAAGGTCCCGTTTTCTGAATCAGACCCCGTGGATCATCCCGTCAGTCTCTACGCCGCCACGAAAAAGGCGAATGAACTGATGGCCCACACCTACACCCATCTGTATGGATTCCAGACAGTGGGTCTGCGGTTTTTTACGGTGTATGGACCCTGGGGCCGTCCGGATATGGCCTATTGGTCCTTTACGAAAAAGATGCTCGCCGGACAGCCTATCCCCGTATTCAACCATGGGGATATGATGCGGGATTTCACCTACATCGATGATGTAATCAACGGAGTCGTTTCCGCATTGAACGCAGAAGGTCTGGAACCATATGAGATCTTCAACCTTGGCAACCACCGCTGCGAAAAACTCGGCCATTTTATCGATGTCCTCGCAGACTGCCTGGGGGTCGATGTGCAGAAAGAACTGCTTCCCATGCAGCCGGGTGATGTGTACCAAACCTATGCGGATGTCACCCATGCACAGGAGAAACTCGGATATGACCCGAAGACTCCGATTGAAGTGGGGTTGAAACACTTCACCGACTGGTACCGGGCCGAGATTGGAGCCTGATTCAGCTTCCGGGTGAACCGGGGGTAATCTGCTCAAACAGGGTGACAATATCCCCTGCCCCAAGCAGCGCAATCAAATCGCCCTCTACCGCCGTGGAATTCAGTTCCTGCAGCAAGGACGAGGGGTGGTGCCAACATTTGGTATGGATGCCCCTTTCCCGGCAGGCCTCGGCCAGGACATCACTGTCCACCCCGAGTGAGGGAGATTCTGATGCAGCATACACCGGAAGAAGGTCCAACGTGGATACCCCGGAAAACGCATCTGCAAATTCCTTCAGCAGACGGAGGGTTCTGCTGTATCGGTGGGGTTGGAACACAACCCGGAGACGCGGGGCCTTTCTCGCGGCAAGAGAGGTCATGACAGCCCGAATTTCCGTGGGATGATGGGCATAATCCTGTACCACCCAAACCCCATTACTTTCCCGAAGTTGAAAGCGGCGGGCAACGGAAGGAAAACGGGACAGTGCGTCCAGAGCCTGCTCCGGTGTTGCCCCTTCCTCAAACGACGCCCCCAAGGCCATGAGCGCATTCCAGGTATTGTGCAGCCCAGGCAGGGTGAGGGCGCCCTGCAGACGCCGTCCCTGGACGCAGAACGTAAAGTCTTGTCCATCGGGATGATCCCGTTGCTGCAGAAGCTGGAGGTCGCACCCCGGTTGGAGTCCAACCACGTTCACATCCGGCCGATGCTGGGTCAGATGTCTGGCACATTGATCATCTCCCCGGATCCAAATGGAGCCACTCTGATCAATGAACCGTTGATAACATTTCCATAATGCCTCCTCCGTGGGAAAGCGTTCCGGATGATCCCATTCCAGATGGGTCAGGATGGACGTATGTGGCTGATACGCCACCAAGGTCCCGTCGCTTTCGTCGGCCTCCACAACCAAGGGGCCTTCTCCCCCCAAGTCGGCCACCCATCCAGGCAATGCGGTTTCCCCGCCAATGACATACCCGGGTTCCAACCCGCAATGAGTCAGAATCCACGCCAACATGGCACTGGTGGTGGTCTTGCCATGTGCACCGGCTACTGCGATCGTTTTCCGGCGATTGCAGAGGGCCGCTAACACGTTTCCTCGACTGTAAACCGGCACTCCTCTTGCCCTCAGGTTCATGACCTCCGGGTTCCATTCAGAAACGGCAGGTGTCCGAACCGCCCACGCGATCTCTCTTTCCACATTGGCAACCCGATGCCCGTAAAACAGGGTGCCTCCAGAGGCCTCCAGGGAAGCGGTCAGTCGGTTTTTCGCCACATCAGATCCACTGATCTCACACCCCATCTGCTGCAGAAGTCGAGCCACTCCCGCCATTCCGACCCCGCCGATTCCGACCAGATGCACGGATGCCGGGATGGGTGCAAATGGAAGCCCCATTCCCATCACCCTTCCCTTGCAGCCGTCTCAACCAGATCCGCCAGCCGGGAGGCCGCATCTGGTTTCGCCCAACGGCGCAGAGCATCTCTCATGCGCAACAGGCGTTCCGGAGTGTACATGCACCCCTCAATGTACTCCGCGAGCCACTCCACTTCCAGTTCACGTTCCTCAATCATATCAGCAGCCCGATATCGGTAAAACTCTTCTGCATTCACCTGCTGATGGTTACGAGCCGCGTAGGGATACGGCACCAGCAGAGAGGGAATCCCAAACACACTGAGCTCCGCACAGGTCGAGGCACCGGCCCGGCAAATTGCCAGATCAATATCAGGGTAAACCGTCGACATGTCCGCCTCAAACGCGGACACCCGGTGAGGCACTCCCGCGTTTGCATAACAGGTACGGACAGATTCCTCATCCTCCTGCCCGGTGAGATGAGTAATGAAAATATTCTTTTCCCGACCATACAGTTCCCGCACCGCTCTACGGGTAATCAGGTTGAGAGCCCTGGCACCGCGGCTCCCCCCCATGCACAGAATATGGAACGGAGTCTTCGTGCTGTCATGAATTCCTGGAAGAGACAGTTGCGTGAGCTCAGGCCGCAGAGGCATTCCCGTTAAATGCAGGCGTGCTTTTCCCTTCAATTCATGCCGGGTCATCTCGAATGTCGCCCCTACCCGGTTGGCCCGCTGCGCAAAATGACTGATCATGCGCCCCGGAACGGAGTTCGCCTCGTGCAGCACAACCGGAATCCCCAGAGAGAGCCCCGCTTTCACAGGGCCCATTCCGGCATAACTCCCCATCGCCAGGATCGCATCCGGAAGTTCTTTGGACATGATCGCACGGGATTTCGCCGCAGCCCTCATATACCGCAAAAAGAATCCCGGTGCACCTTTCCATCCCCCTTCCCACCCACGGGATGAAACCGTGATTTTCGACCAGGGAACATGCTGCACAGCTTTGGCTTCGATATCCTTCCCCGCCATCCACAGTGTGATTCTGTGACCGCGTCCATCCAGCACCTCTGCCGTGGCAAGGCCGGGGAAAATATGTCCACCCGTCCCGCCGCAAGCGACCGCAATATGCAAAGGTTGTGTGTTTTCCGCCATGACCGCTATCTAACGGGAAGAACCCTGAAGTGCAATCGGGGAGAAGAACAATCCGGACGGGTCCGGCAATTATCCAGCGATTCCAGCCTGGGAGGAACGGATCAAAAACGGTTCCCATTCCGGGATGTCATGCACATTCCGGAGAAACAGCGTCATGGGGAGAACTTTGGGAGCGGAGGGTTCTTTTAAAAGCCGAAGCCCCGCTTCTTTCGGCGTTCGGTTCGCTTTCCGGTTGTTGACGTTTTTACAACTGAGAACACAGTTATTCCAGGTCGTGGATCCCCCTTTCGACCGGGGGACCACATGGTCAATGTTCCCTTCGCCATGTGCCAGCTTTCTTCCGGTGTATTGACACCGGCCCTGGTCACGATCCCGAATGGCCTGATAAGAGAACTTGGGGTGACGCATCGGAACTTTGCTGTAATTTCGCGCGAGGATCACTCTTGGCACCCGGATCGCCCCTCGTTGAGCACCTACGGACCAGTCGTAATCCCGGACGGGGAGATCCAGCCACGATTCCCAACCAACGGGAACCATGTTCTGATCCCGATCCATATCAAGCCCCATGGCATTTCCTGCGGCCATTTGACAGAAGGCATGGGCTGGCGTGGTGGTGTTTACCGCCTGCCAATTTCGGTTCAGTACCAGAACTACGGTTTTCTCTAAGACCGATTCCATAGGATGCTCTGGACAGATACCCTGTCCAGAGAGCAGGTGCACGTCAACCCGCTATCCAAGAAATCAGGTAAGAAAATCGTCAGGGCACGGGATAATGCGCGGTCAACGCGATAACCTCTTCCCGAACCTGTTGGCGAACGGACTCATTTTCAGGATCTTTCAAGACCCGGCCAATCCATTCCGCAATCTGCTCCATGTCCTTCTCTTTCATGCCGCGGGTAGTCATCGCAGCCGTGCCCAGGCGAATACCTGATGTGACAAAGGGACTTTTGGTATCGAACGGAATGGCGTTTTTGTTCACCGTAATTCCAGCCTGATCAAGTGCCTCGGCCGCATCCTTCCCGGTCACCCCCATCGGGCTGAGATCCACCAGCATCACGTGATTGTCCGTCCCGCCGGAACAGATCCGGAGCCCCTGTGCTTCAACTCCAGCGGCAAGAACCTGTGCATTGGCCACCACTTGTTCCGCATATTCCTTGAACGCAGGCTGAAGTGCTTCGTGATAACAGACGGCCTTCGCGGCAATGGTGTGCATGAGAGGCCCGCCCTGTACTCCGGGAAACACCTGCTTGTCCACCTCCTTGGCCCATTCCTCTTTGCACATGATCATACCGCCGCGGGGACCGCGGAGCGTTTTATGGGTGGTCGTGGTGACAAAATCACAGTGCGGAAACGGTGACGGGTGGCACCCGGCAGCGACGAGTCCGGCAATGTGGGCAATGTCGGCAAACAGCAGGGCATTCACGCTGTCGGCAATTTCCCGCAGGCGTTTGAAATCGATGATCCGGCTGTAAGCACTGGCACCGCAAACAATCATTTTCGGCTGATGTTCAGAGGCCAGTTCCGCGATCTGATCGTAATTCAGTCGTTCCGTCTCCTGATCCACTCCATAGTGGACCGCATGAAAAAACCGCCCGGAAAAATTCAACTTCATCCCATGGGTCAGGTGTCCGCCGTGGGACAGATCCATGGCCAGAATGGTATCCCCCGGTTGCAGGGCGGCGAAGTACACCGCCTGGTTTGCGGTGGAACCGGAGTGAGGCTGCACGTTCGCATGATCCGCTCCAAAGATTTCTTTTGCCCGGTCGATTGCGAGTTGTTCGGCTTTGTCCACGAATTCACAGCCATGATACCAGCGTTTGCCGGGATACCCCTCCGCGTATTTATTGGTCAGGATGCTTCCACTGCACTCCTGAATCGCACGGCTGGCGTAATTCTCAGACGCAATCAGCTCCACATTTTGCCGCTGACGCGTGGCCTCATCCTCGACGACCTGATACAATTCCGGATCCGTATTGCGCAGGGAAATTGGATCAAACCCTTTCTCCACGAGGCTGTCGATCTTCCGGATCCGCCGCTCGTGTCGACTTCCCTCCTCAAACGCATAGGAATTCCATGCTTCTAATATTCCCGCGAGGGCCGGTTTATCGAGTTCACCCGGCATCACCAATACATTGGCATTATTGTGCGTCCGTGCCAGAGTGGCCAGTTTTGCGTTTGTACAAAGGGCCGCACGAATATGGGCATAACGGTTGGCCGCAATCGACATTCCGATTCCGGTGGTGCAAATCAGGATCCCATACGTCGCCTCTCCACGGGTGACCGCCCCGCATACCGCATCCACAAAATCGGGGTAGTCCACCGATTCCGGCTGCAGGGGACCGGCATCCACGGTGTCCACTCCGAGTTCCTGAAGCAGATTGATACTGAGTTGCTTGACTTCAAAACCTCCGTGATCGGAGCCTAAAATTACCTTCATGATATCGTGTCGGGGAGTGTCGGTTTAAATGGGGTTAGGAAGAAGTTGTCGGCTGAATGACGGTTAAAATCAGATCGGTCAAGGCGCTTTCGATTTCATCGCGAGTTGTACGATAGGTATCAAAACTCCCACCAATCGGGTCCATCACATCCCGGTCCGGAAAGGCAGAGCCAAAGCTGTTCAGGGTTCGGATTCTGTCCACACGATTCGGGGCCTGATTCAGCATCCAGTCCCGATGTCCGGAGGTCATCGCAATGAGCCAATCCGCTTCCTGAATCTGTGATGGCAGCAGGGCCTGTGAGCGATGTCCACGAAGATCCAGCCCCTTTTCCTCAACCGCACGAATGGCCAGTTCATTTGCGGGGGAGCCACCACCGGCAAAAATCCCTGCGGAAGAAAAGGTCCACCCGGAAATGGAGCGGCACAGATGGCGCATCAGAGCCTCTGCCATGGGGGAACGGCAGGTATTTCCTGTGCAAACAAATACCAGATGCTGATTCGGGTCTTCAGGCATGACAGCGTCATACTCTGATTCACAGTCTTTGCAACCGTTGATGCCTTGGAATCAGTTCGTAAAGCGAGACGGTTTGAGAGGGAGGGGGATGGACCACAGCTCCACGGTGAGATCCGGCAAAGGTCCATTCCGTGTAACACCAGGTTCCGGTTCTCTCTTCTTCAAGGGTATTCAAATGTGAAAACCCCTTCGAAATCCCACTCCCCTCTGCTTTGACCCGTGCTTCACGGCGGGTCCAGATCCGAAGAAATTCCTGACGGTTTGACTGAACCATTTCCTGCTCTTCACGGGCAAAATACCGGCAGGCCAGGGCTTCAACGGAACGAAGGGGCCGGTGTTCATCCTCCACATCCACTCCGACGGATCCTACAGAGGACAGAGCGAGCACCACCATTCCATTGGCATGGCTCAGGTTAAACGACGGAACCCCGGGTTGATCACAAAAGGGCTTTCCGGCAGGGGTAAGATCAAACTGAAGCGGGGTCTTTTCTGCTGCAAACGGTTGGAGGACAGTCCGGGCCAGCCATCTTCCGGCCATAAATGCGGTTCGATCCCGTTCAGAGCGAAATCGTTTCGCCCGAGACTGCTCCACAGAGGTTAAAGATCTCTCCAGAGAGAGTGCCTCCCCTCTTGCCTCCTGCAGGCTGAGATGAACCACCGGAAGAGCACCGGCAGTCAGATCAGCATGGATCTGCTCCTGCCAGTCCGTTTTCATTTCAAAGAGCCATCACTCCGGAAATGAACAGCAGGAGTCCAACAGCCAGTCCTCCGGAAAAGCTGGCTGTCCTGCGGCCGGGCCGTTCTCCAAGCCAGTTCAGTCCTCGCAGCCAGAGGTGGGGATACACCACAACAAACATACACTTCAGGATACCGAGATACAGGAACAGCAACAGGACCCAGCTTGCCAGAGTACCGTGCCAACGGGCCACGACAATCATCGGTTGGGCTGCCAGCAAAAACAGGCAGCACAAGCCTCTCACGGCGAGAAGGTCCGGGATATATCTCAGAATGAGAAACACAGCCACAGGGACCAGTCCGAACAGAATGGGTTTATATTGATTGAAGCCACCCAAATCCACCAGGTTCAGATTGAACGCAAACCAGACCATGCAGATGACGACCAGGAATCGGGCCGGCCAGACACTTCGGGGAAACGCTCGAAGAGCACACTCCGAAGCACCGGGCATCAACAACAGCCAGAGATAAATCCCACTGAAACAGGCCCCCAGCCCCAACGCCAGATGAGCATGATCGATATTCCAGGGAGGCATCCTTACTTCACCCCGGCACGCTGGTAGACTTTTCCGTCTGCGTGCATGAAAAACATCATGTCCTCATTCGAGGTGCCGAGTCCTCCGGCGGATTCCACCGAATATTGCACGCGGACCTTATACCCTTTCCCATGTTGTTGAACCGGAAACCATTTTTTGTAGCGCAGAGAGTGCGGCACAGCGGAATTTCGGCGCAAGTAGGAGTCCACCTGCCATACCCGTCCCGCAGGCCCCTCATTTTTGGGAGGTTTCGCATTTGGATCCGGCCTGTACGTGGCAAACATCGGGTCATCCCCCTGCTCCGGCCGGGTTTTGGGAACCATCGGCTGTTGCACGAAACGCGGATAGGGTGTGGCGGTCGGTTTTGGTCGGTTCGCCTCCTCCTGCATTTTCTGCCATTTGCTATGTTCAGACCGGGCCTGGGCCACGGCACTCAGATGCGAAAAGTACTCTTTAAAGAATACCCGTTGCGCACGCTCATCCATGGCATCGGCATGCAGTTCCATCGACCCGTTCTCCAGTTCAAGCAGAACAGAGCGCTCACGGATTTCTTTCAGAACTCCGGTCCGGACACCTCCCCCCGCCAAAGGGATATCCAGCCGCTGTCCAATGAGATCATCCCGGGGGGCAAACTGAGATTCATAATGTTCCTTCAGCATCCGGTACCGCACACTCCAGTCCGGGTCGGCAGGATCGAAGGTCGGACGGGGTTCAGGTGTCGGGGCCACGACAACATCCGGAAGCGGCGTGGCCGTCGGGAGTGGTGTTTGCGGCGTATCAGGATCCGTGCCTTCCGGGTTCGGCGTAGGAGTTGGGGACGGTTCCTCAACCTCAGGGGGTGCACAGGAGGTCAGCAGAAACACCAGGCAACCGGTGAGAACCCCTAAAAAAGGAACGGGAGAACGGGAATCAGAAAAAAGTAAACGCATGAGAAAATCCGGCGTCACAAAATAGGGGCCGTCAGACGGGAATGCGAACTAAAAATTGCGAAATCAAACGGCCAGCTTCAGGAATATTCCCGCTTACTCAGCCATCACTTTTTGCACTGTCCGCATGATATCCGGTTGCAGTTTCTGAACCATCTGCGTCGAAAGCTTCGTGAATTCCGGGATCATCTCGATGTTCTCCCGGTACATCTTCTGGATGACTGGATTCTGAATGATCTCATTGATCTGTTTCAACTCTTCCAGTGTGAACCGCTCGTCGATGATACGGACATATTCCGGCTTGAGATCCTCAAACTTGAATTTCTCCTCCATCAGGTTTCCGACCTCCTCCCGAATGCGTTTCAGCTTGTCGGCAGGCAACATCGCAAGGCCCGGGTTATTGGCCGGTTCAAATCCCGCATCCAGGCCGGCTTTCATCCCGACCCGGAAGTTATCCTCCACGAGGGAAAGAGTCATGTAGCGTTCGATGCTCTCGAGCTTTTCGGGAGAAATGTCTGCGCACAATGCAATGGGCAGGAAAAAAATGCAGATGATGGTTTTGTAGGTCATGTGAGCTCCTTGCGTAAGCCTTTCTTCTGAAGCCCCCCACCGAAAATTCAATCCGGAAGCACGGAAAAGGCTAAAAACCATTCCCGGGATTGACCCTCTCCCTCAGGACCATAGGGTAAGATCATGGATTCCTCTTCCCCGTCGAAATCCACATATCTTCTGGAGACACCGATTCCACAATTGGTGAGATCTCTTTCAATTCCAGTCATGGTCGGGATGTTTTTCCAAACCATGTACAATGTGGTGGACACATGGACCGCAGGCAAGCTGTCCATAGAAGCCCTTGCAGGTTTAACGGCCAGTTTTCCTGTCTTCTTTCTTGTCATTGCTGTTGCCCATGGCTGTCAGGCCGCCACCAATGCCCTTGTCAGTCAGGCATTGGGTGCGGAGCAGGAGAAGACCGTATGCCGCTTATCCATGCAGGCTCTTGTTTTCGCAGCATGGATGAGTGTCCTGATTGGGATCATCGGGTACGTGGTGGCACCGGACATTCTCCGCTGGATGCATGTCACTGGGGAAACCCTCCAACTCTCCGTTTCCTACATCCGCACCCTGTTCTGGGCGACACCGTTTTTTGTCTTTGCCTCCACCCTGCATGCCATGATGTCTGCCCATGGGGAAACACGCCCGTTTCGAAACTCCCTCATTGCGGGATTTGTCCTGAACATTCTCTTTGATCTGTGGTTCGTCTTTGGTGGGGCCGGCCTCCCTCCCATGGGCTTTGCAGGAATCGCCAGAGCCACAGTCCTGATTCAGGGACTGGTCATGGTGTATATGATCCTTAAAGCGGTTCAACACCAGGCCCTCCACGTGCGGTCCATCCGGGATTTCATTCCGGACCTCAAGATCCAGTTTCAGTATCTGATGCTGGGGTTTCCGGCCTTTCTCAATCTCCTCACCATCGCGGCGGGTATTTTTGTCTACAACTCTTTCGCGGCGAATGTATCCACGGAAGTTCTGGCTGCATTCGGCGTCGCCATGAGAATCGAACAGATTGCCTTACTGCCCGCCATCGGATTGAATACTGCCGCCATGACCTTGGCGGGACATTGCCTCGGAGCGAAAAGACTGGACCGGTTACGGGAAATTCTCTTCGCCTGCCTCCGGTTCGGTCTTTGGATTTTTTTCCTCGGGGCACCATTGGTTGCACTCTTTGCCCGGTTCTGGATTACGAGATTCAATCAGGATCCGGCCGTCGTGGAATCCGGTGTGGTCCTGCTGAGGATTTCCATGCTGACATTCTATGCGTATGTGATTGTATTTGTCCTGACCTCCATGCTGCAGGGACTTCAAAAGCCCTTCTTTGCCGTCTGGATGGGACTGTACCGCCAAATTGCAGCTCCCCTCTTCCTCATCCCATTGCTCATGCATCACCTGACGCCTCCGGAACTAGGGATATGGTGGGGAGCCTTTTTCAGTGTCTGGAGCGGAGTGATCCTGACCATCGTCTATTCGTTATGGGTTTATAAAAAACTACAAAAAAAGTGGAATTTCGATTCTCCTTGAAAGAACACGATCCATGCCTGATAAGGCAAGCATGGTGATCCCTTTTCAACAACGACTTCAACCTGCGCTTGCCCATGGCGGGTTTTCCCTGGAAACACACTGGGTATGGTGTGGATCTGTGGTCAAAGGGGAGGATGACCGATATCACATGTTTGCCGCAAGATGGCCGAAGGAATTTCCTTTCTATCATGGGTATCTCGCGGCTTCGGAAGTGGTGCGTGCCTCCTCTGACACCCCGCAGGGCCCCTACCACTTTGAAGAAGTCGTTCTCCCGGAACGGGGTCCCGCGTTCTGGGACGGCCGTATGACACACAATCCGTTTATTGTGAAACGGGAGGATGAGTATCTTCTCTTTTACATCGGGACCACCTACGAACGGGAGCGTCCAGACCGGGAAGACATGCTCAAGATGCTCTATGCGAAGGACAGCCGGAATGGAGAACTCTATCCCTGGTTTCACGACATCCGCATCGGGATGGCCCGCTCCACATCCGTCTTCGGTCCCTGGGAGCGGCCGGATGAACCGACCCTGACCAACAATCCGGATGGGTGGGATAATCACATTGTAACCAATCCCAGTGTCTGCCTCTCACCCGATGGCACGATCATGCTGTACTACCGAAGCACCGGATGCCGTCTGGGTCTCGCGGTCACAGATCATCCTGACACTCCGTTTGTCCGCTATGGGGAGAGTCCGGTGGTAGATCCGGGAGCAGGCCTCCGTATTGAGGATCCATTTGTCTGGTGGGAACAAGATCACTACGAAATGGTGTGCAAAGATCTCACGGGTCAGATTACCGGCGAATTCCATGCGGCCGTGCATCTTCATTCCCCTAACGGAACAGACTGGTCTCTGGCGGATCCTGTGAAAGCATGGTCCCGCACCTTACCCTGGGACCATGGAGCCGAGACCGTCCAGGCCAGTATCGAACGTCCCTATATTCTCTTTGAAAACGGCGAACCCGCCTGGCTGTTCGCCGCCACAGCGGACGGCCCCGGCCCCCAGCACAACCGCCCTGGTTTCACGTTTGCTGAGAACACCTGGAATCTCGTCCGTCCCTTGCGCTGAAGTGGTTGCGGCCCGGGCAGAGGCTCTCCCAGGGACCGGGGGATGCCATCGCAGTGCGAGGGACGCCGTCAAGATCCTCTCCGAACTCACAGGCGGTTCCATCAGGAAGCTCAAATCCCATTTCGGACTGAATGCAGTCCTCAAGTGACTCCGATTGAAGGCAAGGCCGCGTCTTCAGCATCCCCCCATCCGGTAGGGTGAACCTCACGCCTTGCTCATCCAGGCTGACCTGAGGATCCCACTCCGGAAAACATTGAGGATTCGCTTCGCAACGATGGGGAGCGGCGGCTCCGGTGTAGAGGTTTCCCGAACAGAACACAGGATGCCGAATCGCCCCGTAGTCGTTTACATTCCCTCCTAAGGGGCGCCATTCCTCCGCTTGTCCCGGATATCGGTCATACAACGCTGTCCCATGCCCTTTCACTCTGGGCATCACCTTCAAGTCCCGGTTTTCATCTTCCGCAGTACTGTCAGAAACGGCGCGTGTTTCAGGAGAGGAGAGAAACAGATTGTTCAGGAACCGGGCATCCCCTCCGGGAATGGTCATAACACCCGCGACCTCCGTGCTGTGCGGAACATGATACGGCGTAAACCGGTTGGGAATCGGAAGCTGCATGAGTTGACCCGCAACCAGATTATGGACAAATGCCAGCCCCTGGGAACAATCGCTGAACGCGACCGGGGACAAAAACACATTCTGGTCAACAAGTAAGGGCCCATGGTTCACCTCCGAATACAAATCCTCCCAGTCATTATCATGAAACCAATTGCCGGTCACCCGCGTGCCCTGGGCCTGCCAGTCCAGCCAGATCCCGCGGCAACAGTCGTGGATCCAGTTCCGTTCGAGTTGTGTGTCCAGTGCGGCATGCAGTTTGATGCCAGCCATCTCGTGTCCAGCAAAGGGGCGGTCTCGAAACACGTCATGAATGTGATTTTCCATGATGCGGCAACCGATCCCGCCAAGATGTCCCACAATACCCGCCTGACCGCAGTGGTGAATATGGCAGCCCCGAATCTCATGGGAGCCAATTGTCTCAAAGGACCATCCCGCATTCAAAGCACGGAAAACCATTTCCCGTTGGCGCTGGCTCCCGTGTTTCCGCCCGTTTCGGCTCCATTCATTGTCCCCGAAACCATCCGGCAGGCCCAGGCTGAGTGCACAGCCGGATGCATCATGCAGGTGGCAGTCCTCAATCACCCAGCCCTTTGACCATCTGGGACCCACCATGCCCACCTGCTCTGCAGTGGGAGGAGCCCAAGGAGAGGCGGCATGGCACATTTCCAGTCCCCGCACGGTGATGTAATCAAGGCCGGTTTTTTCAGGGTAGAAGCATGCCGGTCGGACCCCCAGTTCAACCTGCGAGGGGTTCGTCTCTACATGCAGAAGGATTTCAACGGATTGATCACCCAGAATCCGGGTCCAGCTTCCAACCGTGCTCCGCACCTCCTCCACAGTGCCGACATCATGGATCCGGGTACCATCGACAAAGAGTTCTCCAAGCCAATGCTCCCTTCCCAGCGGATGAAACCAATCCCCTTCTCTCGCCTCACGGAGCGAATGAAATTCACCAAAAAAGGAATCCTCCAAGGTGACACACCACAGTCCCTCCTCCAGGCTCCTCCACCCCGTCACCCTCTCAGATGCAGTCAGACATACCCCTGCCCCCTCGGCCTGATACACAATCGGGGCTGTAACCGTTCCTCCTCTGCGGGGTTGAACCCATTCCCGATACAGCCCCGGCAGGATTCGGACCGTATCTCCTGATGTCGCGACATCCGCAGCCTCCTGTATTCGGGAAAAGGGTCTGGATTCAGATCCATCTCCCTCAGGAGAAGCGGCGGCAGAAACAAAATACTCATTCATACCACAATCCTATAATCTTCCTACATTCTTGGTGCAATCCCTGTTCCTGCAGAAGGGATTGGTTCTCACTGATCGAGTAGAACGGGAACACAAAAATCAGATTTCCGCTATAATGTTTTCTACATAATGTGTAGAAATATAATATGAGTGTATCACCTGTATTCCCTCTCCCACGACAGCGTACCTTGCCAACTCGAAAAGGATCTGTGTTACTCATCACCCTGATGGTGGTGAGCCTGTTACTCCTCATTATGGTGGCGTTCAGCGTGTTTGTCCGGTTGGAATTACGGCAGGTGATTCAGCATCAACAGCTTCTGGATGCGCGGAATAATGCGAAGTTATCCGCAACCTTGGCACTGGGCCGTCTGCAGGAACTGACCGGCCCCGACCAGCGCATCACCCTCCCGGCATGGGCGGACAGTCGCATCAGTGCATCCGTTCCCCCGGAGAATCAGAATGTTGTCGGAGCCAGGGATTCGGCTCAATTTCAGTATGTGGACCAGGGCGGTACGACCGTATTGCAAACAAACGAGTCCTACCAAGCACACCTCGGCTGGCTCATCTCCAACGGGGAACACATGGACCCCACCCTCTATGAACCTTTCCGGGTTGATAACGGATACCTGCAGTTGGATACTGATTCGGCCCTCATGGTGGGTGCGGGATCTGTTCATCCAGATACAGACGAAAACTCCAATGGGGTCCCCGACGGATTTGTGGCCGCCCCCCTGGAAAACATCGAACAAAACGGCCAGATTAAAGGCCGGTTTGCCTATTGGGTCTCAGATGAGGGGATCAAAGCCCGCATCAACAGTGAAGACCGCTTCCGGGGAGGAAGCACCAATGCATGGAGTGTGGCGGTGGCACAACGGGCGGCTCAGGAGTGGATCCTTCCCGGATTTGACATTGAGGATCCCGATCACATGGAGCTGGTGTCCAAAGTCTATTCAGACCCTCAATGGGAACTGGCAAATCAGGTGATCTCCGGGGCAGGTGATGAATCCTACCGCTACTTCTTCCACGATGTGACCTCGCATTCACTGGGTATGCCGGTGAATGTTCGTCGCGGAGGACTCAAACGGGATCTCACTGCGATCGCGGAGGAAATGGTGTCCACTGGCGGAAGCCTTCAACCCGGCAGCAATCAGGGCTACCTCGATTTAATGGATTTTGTGTCCAGAAGACGGCAAACACAATTGGATGAATCTCTACTGCTTCAGGCGTCTCTTACACATGAAGAACTTGATCGGATGCTGCCCGCGTATGCGCTTCCCTTACGGGAGGAACAACTTGTCGGAGATGGTGAAGGGCATCAACTGAATACGAAACATAAGCTGTTTCCCCCTTCAACATGGATGGCAGCCAAAAATGATATGGGGGGCCCCACCTGGCGCCAGTTGCTCACCTTTATGACCCAGTTTGAACGTCAGGGGTATATTTCCCAGGGCATCCCCAGCGTGGCGGCAGGTCTGCACAATGAGCGCAATCATAACCTGAGCCCCGTGGTATCGCGCTGGCATGTGAATGTCGGATTCACAATGGATGAACAGGGGTCCGATTACATGCTGCGCTTTCACATGATGCCGGCCATCGCTTTATGGAACCCTTACAATGTCCGCCTGGAAACCCCTGAGTACTATGTAAGAATCTTCCTCGACCTCAATAATGGAGATGGCGTTCCGCTGTGGTTCCGTTTGCGACATCCGGGCTGGCACGCAGGAAACCCAAATGCGGACGACGGATATTGGAGCCCAGTCTATCAATTTGCGTTTCGTCAGGATGAAGGAAATCGAGGTGGTTTTTCACTCTTATTGAAACTCCCTGCCACGGTTCTGGAACCCGGTGAGTCTAGGTGGTTCGAATTGGGTCAGCATCATCAACTACAATACAGTGAAGGAAGAGATGGGAATGCTGGAGGTTTCAGCTTCCCACCCTTTGATTGGCGTGAATATACGGAGGCCCATTCCGCACATGGAAGTGAGTATCTGCCCAGAACTCCAGGAGTTGCAAAACTCCAGGCCGCTCCAGGAAACGCAGATCATTATTTTCAAATGGTGGAGGGGTTGAGTAATGGGGGCGGGTACAGTTTATACATGGAAGAAAATCTCACTCTGAGAACAAAAATTGAAGCGGGAGGCTGGCGTTTGCCAGAACGAGTCGGGGAGGAAAACAACTGGAACCCCCTGACTGATTATGAAGATACGGATTCATGGGCGGTCCCCTCCAGCAGCCGAAATATGCAGATCCGGCCTGATGTTGCCCGTTACTGGAATCCCTATGACCGTGGTGGACGATGGGCGAGAAATAATTCCCGGATCAGAATCCATTATCCGACCCCATCCTTCCAGTATCGGACCTTGGACAATCCAACAGAGTTGAAGACCTTCACATTCATCCAGGACGTCAATACAAATGTCGATCCAAACCCTTTTTGGAAAACGAGTCAAATCGATGATCTGAAAGTACCCGCTGACAGACGCCCGGATAAAAATGCCGTTTACAACTACTGGCTTCAACGTGAAGAGGGACCCTATGAGGCGTCCTGGCGTAACCGGCGTAGATTTCCCGTCCGCTACAACGAGTCCGGGATTATCTATGCGTCCCCTGCTCCATCGGGCGAACTGGATGTGGATGCGATTCCATCAGATGATCTTGCCATTGAACTGAATGGGATCACTACGGACTGGGAGATTCTGGAAATCCGCACAGGGTTTGTTGTTCAACGGCAAAGTGGGCTTGATCGATTATGGAATAGAAACGGCGAAATACGATTGGGCCGACAGCAAGGTTACCATTGGAACAATTTCTCCCGCGACGCGAATCATGGACAACATGTGCACTGGGGAAAAGGTCGCTTCCTCATGGGGACAGATCCTTCCAGCATTCAACATTCAGGATCAAGCCAGGACCAAACAACGACAACGGAGCTGTATGTCACAGGGTATTTTCCCATGTTTCCCCAGGGATTTCAGGCGAATGCGATTGAACTGGACATCTCGCCTGACCGGCAGCCGAATCAAAATTGGGACATGTCTCTGTTAAATCCGGAAGAAAGTCCGATGTGGAATGTTGATTTAAGTTCCCCATTGGCTCCTGACGAATTAGGCGGATTGATACATGGTCTGGTTTACTCCGTTCGCATGCCAGATCATGGGTTCCTGGCTCCACGGGATCCGCATCTGACGATCGATCTTCCCTGGATCGCGCACTATAACCCCACCTCCACCTACTTTGGTGCGGATGCGCTCAGCCAGTCACGTTTTCAACATATTGGGTTAAAATCTCCACCCAGCATCATTGGAGGTCTCAGCTTTGACCCCGTGCTCCTGGACCCGAGCAACGCAAGTTATTTTAATGATACCAATGCGTTGCTCGGTCACTCTGGATATTCAGAAGCATTCACACGAACGGGTCGATCCTGGGCGGGGGCGGTCCTTCGGGATGTGGCCGTTTCCTTCGAAGAATTCAGTTCCATCGGTCAGCTCATGCATGCCAATCTGCAAAGCCTGGGAAAACTGCGCGGATCAGATTCAGATCCATGGGAACACGGCAAAGCACATATCATCGCGAAAGACAAGGATACGGGATTTGTCGGAGACCGGTATCCCACTTATGCGATCGGTGGGAGTTTCGCGCCACCGGACATTCCGGATGATCAGACGTTCCGGGTGATCTGGTCTGAAGACCAACGGGCAACGGCTGATGTCTTTCACACACGTTTCAGCACCGAATGGGGCAATCGATATTCCACAGGGTTACTGGAAAGAGATTATCACAGTGGCAACGATGGGGAGGGCTATCACACCATCCCGATGTATGACGTGTCATATTGGTTAAACGACATGCTCTGGGATGATTTTTTCCTGACCGGAAAATCAAATGGGCGACTGAGGTGGCAAAATGGCATCGTGGATCGGGACCTGAACCTGTCTGCCACCCGGGTAACTCAGGAAGGCTCCTTTAATGTAAACTCCACCCGAGTAGGGGCCTGGGCGTCATTACTTTCCGGATTTATGGATTTGAGCATCGCCCCCCTTGACGGTCGTCCAGATGAACCCTTTACAGACGAACGGATTCCATTTTCCCGTATGACCCGACCCTTTGGAGGTGGTTTCGGGTCGAACGACCACACCGACAGTTCTTCCGCGTACGAAGGCTACCGCCGCTTACGGCCCGAGGAGATCTGGGACCGGAATGATCCGATGAATCCTTCAGATGACACTGGCCTTGCCGTTGAAATTGTGAAGGTGATCAAAGAACGCGGCCCGTTCTATTCTCTCGCTGATTTTGTCAACCGTTCCCCCCTCTCCCCCAATCCGACCCACCGGAAAATGGGAGCCCTCCAGCAGGCCATCATGCAATCAGGCATCAACCAGGTACTGGATTCCGGCGACGATGCCGGACGCGTTGTGGAGGCGGATTTTGACATGAGTCGACTGGGCACAAACGGGACTCCATACCTTTGGGGAAGATATTGGGAGAATATTTTTGACCAGTTAAACAACAGCGGCGCTCCAGGGGCAATCTTGCAGCAGGACATCCTGTCGAAGATAGGCGGTGGGATTCAAGTCCGGTCAGATACCTTTAAAATCAGAGCTCACGGAAGAGTCACGGACCCAACCGGTGAGCATATCGTATCCCAGGCCTGGTGTGAATTGACGGTGCAACGCCGAGGGGAATACAGTGAACCCGAAATATCGGATGCGTCAGACTCAGACGGGCGGGACGGACCTGACGAGCTTCCTCACGAACTTTCAGAAATCAACCGCCGCTTCGGCCGCAGATATGAAATTATTAACTTCCGCTGGCTTGCCCCACATGAGTTGTAAACTGTTCGCACTCCTCCTTTGCCTGCCTCCCCTTTTGCCGGGCGACATACAGTTCCGGATCTATACATGGCCCTTGCAAGGTCTGGTATCCGGTTCCAGTGACATTGAATCTCTTCCAGAACTGTATTATCTGAATGACCGCGATCAGCCCCAGAGGCTTCGAATCGCGAGGGGTTCGGTCACAAAACGGTACCGGTATGATGGCGACAGCCCATTGCGCCTGGTGAAGAAGACGGGTGAAGTCGGGGGGGAGGATCAATTCGCCCCGTTTGCACAGGTCCGGATCCAACGGGATGCAGAGCACACCCTGTTGCTGTACAATCCGGATCAGCCCCGTTCAGATGGACAGGCAAACGTCTCCGTGATGCATGCCGATCACCGACGTGTTCCCAAGGGAAAAGGCACCTTTTACAACAGCTCCTCTCAAACCGTGATTTTGAACCTCGACGGAGAGAGCTTCCGGTTGGCACCCGGGGGTGCGGTTATCCGTGAAGCAGGAATACCCGGAGAAGCGTTTCGCAGAATGAGGGTGCGGGTGGCGGCTCCGCATCCGAACCGGCAGGAACTGAAAATGATGTTTACCGGATCCATTCGAATCTTCGAGGATCAGCCCAACCTGTTTTTGGTTCAGGAATATGGAGAGCGAATGCAGGTTCGGAGCATCCGCGGGCTGCGACGGGAGGAATGATCCCGTTAGAGGGAACCGAACTTTCGTGCAATCACACTGTGAAGGTGATCCTGCAGCGGCTTGAAGGGAATGCGATCAATCACCTCGTCAAAAAAGCCCATCACCAGCATCCGGCGGGCTTCCCCTTCCGGAACTCCGCGTGATCGCAGGTAGTAGAGCTGTTCCTGATCAAGGTTCCCGAAAGTGGCCCCGTGGCTGCAGGCAAGCTCATCGGCATCAATGATCAAACCGGGGAGAGAATCCGCACGGGCGGTCGCATCCAGCACAAGGTTATTGTTGGTCTGATAGGAGTCAACACCGACACAGTGTTTCAAGGCCCGGATGATCCCCTGATACACAGAATACCCGTGATCTTTCACGGCACCTTTGTACATCATGTTGGAGTAGGTATCCGGTGCAGAGTGATACTGAAGTGTTTTCTGGTCAAAGTGCTGGTGCTCATCCGCAAAGAAAACGCCGCCCAGATAGGCATTTGCATTCGGTTCACACACATCGCAGCCAACCGTCATTTTACTGACACATCCACCGAAGGTCATACTGAAAAGGTCTACTTTTCCGTCCCGCTTCACGCGGGCCCAGTCTTCCCCGATATGGATCCCTTTGTTTCCCCATCCCTGCAGGGAGATCAGTTTCACATCTGCGGCTGCATCCAGATGGAATTCACGCCCGCTCACACAAAGCGTTTCTACACCATCCGGTGAGGAAAACTCCTCGGCGATGGCAAAACGGCTTTCCTGTTCAGCCACCACGACCAGTTTGGGGAGCAGGGTCGTGCCAGCCTGATCATTGTAATATCGGATCAGAATCCCGTTGGGCAGTTCCACTTTTTTACGGACATAGATAAAGAAGCCCACGTTCCAGAAGGCACCATTCAGATCGAGAAACTTCCGCTGCTCATCCGCAACCATTGCCGTTCCAATTGACTGCTCAAGCAGATTGGGGAACTCACGTGCGGCAGCATCCAGAGTCAACACATTGACCCCCTCCTGAGACAGGACGCCGGTTCGGTCCTGAATGCGGTACCCTGTCGGGGACACGGCAATCACGACATCATAATGCTCATCCGCATCCGAAGAGGCAACCTCTACGGATTCATTGGGGATATCCAAACGGGTGAAGGATGGAAACCGGAACAGATCCGGATTCATCCGGCGGTATTCCTCATGGAATGCCTCCGGATTCGGAATGACGCTGTACCGTTCATACGCCGCAGTGCGTTTTGCCTGCAGCAGGGCGTGCTCGCCGCTACGTGCAGATTCCAGGACGGTTTCGTCGAAACCAGGAAGCAGAGAGGGTTCTTCGGTTAAGGGGAGATTCAAAGTCGGCATAAAGGGTTCTCCAGGTCAGCCAATGCTGCCTTCAAGTTTGATTTCCAGGAGTTTGACAGCTTCCACTGAGAACTCGAGGGGGAGTTGTTTGAAGACATCCTTGCAGAAGCCCTTCACCACCATGGATGCGGCATCCTCCTCAGAGATCCCCCGGCTTTGCAGATAAAAAAGCTGGTCCTCACTGATGTTGGAGGTGGTCGCCTCGTGGGCCAGAGCGGCACTGTCCTCTTCGCATTCTATATAAGGGAACGTGTTGGCACTGCATTCACGGCCGATCAGCAACGAGTCGCAGGCAGAATGGTTCCGGGCATGTTTTGCCCCGTCCATGACCTGAACCAATCCACGGTAGTTGTTTGCGGATTTGCCGGCAGAAATCCCTTTCGACACGATGGTGCTGGAGGTGTTCTTGCCCACATGAATCATCTTGGTTCCCGTATCGGCCTGCATGTGGTTGTTGGTGAAGGCCACACTGTAAAATTCCCCGACACTGTTGTCCCCTTCCAAAACGCAGGAGGGATACTTCCAGGTAATCGCAGCCCCCACCTCGACCTGGGTCCAGGAAATCTTACTGTTCCGTCCCCGACAGTGTCCTCGTTTGGTGACAAAGTTATAGATACCGCCTTTGCCTTCCTCATCTCCTGCGTACCAGTTTTGGACCGTGGAGTATTTCACATCGGCATTTTCAAGTGCGACAATCTCCACTACGGCGGCGTGAAGCTGATTGGTATCCCGCTGGGGGGCGGTGCAGCCTTCCAGGTAGGAACAGGTGGCATTGTCATCACATACAATCAGTGTCCGTTCGAACTGCCCGGTATCTGCTGCGTTGATCCGGAAATAGGTGGAAAGCTCAACCGGACATTTCACTCCTTTGGGAATGTAACAGAAGGACCCATCCGTGAAGACAGCAGAGTTCAGGGCCGCATAAAAGTTATCTCCCGGAGGAACAACTGTTCCCAGGTACTGCCTCACAAGCTCAGGATGATTCTGAATCGCTTCAGAGATCGAGCAGAAAATGATCCCCTGCTCTTCCAGCATTTCCTGGTGAGTGGTGCCCACGGACACAGAGTCAAACACGACATCCATGGCCACACCGGACAGGGCATCCCGCTCATTCAGCGGGATACCGAGCCGTTCGAACGTTTTCTGCAGTTCGGGATCCAGTTCCGCACTCTCAACGGCCTGCTTGGGGGCGGAATAGTAGTGAATGTCCTGATAATCTATCTCAGGAAAATCCAGGAAGGCCCACTTGGGATCTTTCATCTTCTGCCAACGGCGAAAAGCTTTGAGCCTCCATTCCAGCATCCAGGTGGGCTCCTCTTTCTTGGCAGAGATCATGGCAATGACCTCCTCATTTAAGCCCTTGGGCAGGGTGTCCGTCTCAATATCGGTGTAAAATCCGTATTTGTAGTCCTGGACCAGTTGGCTGTCGGTATCGAATTCCGGCATGACGATCTCCTAATGGGAGGATTAAGCGGGGAGAGAAGCCTGTTCGCGGACCCAGTCGTACCCGTTCTCTTCAAGCTGTTTCACCAACTCAGGGCCTCCGGACATGACCACACGACCTTCCATCAGAATATGAAGGTGATCCGGCTGAATGTACGTCAGGATCCGTTCATAGTGTGTGATGACGAGGAGTCCCAGGTCGGGGCCCCGGAGTTTATTCACTCCTTTGGACACCACCTGAAGGGCATCAATATCCAGACCAGAGTCTGTCTCATCCATGATCGCCATGGTGGGCTTGAACATCATCATCTGAAGGATTTCCATGCGCTTCTTCTCACCACCGGAAAACCCTTCATTCAGTCCGCGATTGGCAAATTTGGGGTCCATGTCGAGGTAGGCCATGTTTTCCCGCATTTCTTTGAGAAAAGGACCCGAGGGGGCTTTGCCTTCCGGATGCCGGGCATCCACGGCTTTTTTCAGGAAGTTGGAAATGCTGACTCCCGGAATCGCAACCGGATACTGAAAGCAGAGAAACAATCCGGCTATGGCCCGTTCCTCCGGGTCCATCTCCAACAGACTTTCTCCATCAAGGAGGATATCCCCTTCTGTCACCTCATAGTCCGGATGCCCCATAATCACACTGGACAGGGTGCTTTTACCAGACCCGTTCGGCCCCATCAGCGCGTGGACCTCTCCTTGACTGATCTCCAGGTTCACCCCTTTGAGAATTTCGATGTCCCCGGTACGGGCATGGAGGTTTTTGATTTCAAGATGTGCCATAGTTATTTCCGTTTAAGATTCGTTGGTAAAATAGGTATCGCCTAAAATACGATGGATGCAAGCCGAACCCTTCTAGAGATCAAAGCCCAGATCCAGCTTGGCTTCTTCTGTCATGTTTTCCGGGCTCCAGGGCGGTTGCCACACCAAGTCGATCTGAACGTCCTCCGCCCCCACAGACAGGCAGGATTCCCTGACATCATGAATGATCATGGGGCCAAAGGGACAGGCAGGAGATGTGAGGGTCATCTGCACTCCCACCGTCTTGTCTGACTGCACCTTCACTTCGTAGATCAGGCCCAGATCCAGAATGTTATATTGAATCTCAGGGTCAATGACGTTCCGGAGAACGTCGCGGACGATATTTTCTGTCAGTTCAGGATCACTCATGTTTTCTGCCTTACGTAAAATAGTCAATGACTATGCACCCGCATTGTGACAAGTCAAAGCGGGAAGCCCGGGTATCTTTACCCGTTGGGATGGGATCACTTTTTTGTATACAGTCAATCACCCGCCATCAGCGAGGTCATATTCCGCCATAAAATAGGGGTGATCCTCCCGATATCGGGTCAGAGGCTGATGTGGAACATGTTCTCCAATCGGTCGACGGCCAGTCCCCGCGATTCCCAGCTTCCGATCCCCAAGATCCTCGCGGGCTTCCGCAGCCAGTGCTTTCAGATCTGAGACGATGTCAGGATGCTCTGCCGCGAGATTCCGGGTCTCTCCCACATCCTCCCCTAAATTGTAAAGTTCCTCCACATCCTGCTCCCCGTCTCTCCCCCGGGCAACATGCAGTTTCCAGTCTCCCTTGCGAAGGGCGTGTAACACCCCATGATGAAAATACGTGAAAGTTTCGTACCCTTTGTCGCCCCGTTCACCTGATGGGAGGGCGGTCGTCAACGGAATGCCATCCAGTTTCCGGTCGGTGGGGACCTCCACCCCCGCGAGTTCGCAGAACGTGGGCAGGAAATCCATCGCGGTGGAGAGGTCCCGGCATTCTGTTCCGGCGGGAATGTGTCCCGGCCATCGCATGATGCAGGGAACCCGCTGCCCTCCCTCCCAGCAGGTGGCTTTGGTTCCTCTCAGCGGAGCATTACTGCCCCCTTCGTCTTTGGCCCGGCTGCCATTGTCCGAGGTAAAAATCACCAGGGTCTCCTCTTCGAGCCCCTGCCGCTTCAATTCATCCAGGATCACGGCCACAGTCCAATCCACATGCTCCACCGCAGCCCCATACCGTCCATTGCGGGAGGCCTTCAGGTACTTTTCCGGTGTGTAGATGGGCAGATGCACATACATCTGGGCAAAATACAGCAGGAAAGGGGTTTCCTTATGTTCACGGATAAACTCCACACACTCTCCCACGTACCGCTCGGTCAGAGCGGCTTGATCAGGCTGTTCCTGTACCACTTCGTCATTCCGCATCAGCGGAAGCGGGGGGTAATACCAGCTTTCGGGGTCATCTGTGGTATCGTAGCTGACATCCAGCAGGCTCTCAAAGCGTTTGATCCATTCCCGTACCCCCTTACTGGTCTGACGTCCCATGTCATTGCTGTAGGGAATCCCGAAATACTGATCAAAACCATGTTTGCAAGGGAGGAAGGGTTCCTGATCCCCTACATGCCATTTTCCAACCAGAGCGGTCGCATACCCGGCCTCTTTCAGCAGAGTGGCAAAGGTTTTTTCATCCGGGTTCAGGCCCTTTGACTGTCCGGGAAACAGTACCGGAACCCCGTCGAACGAATCAAATCCGATACGGTTGGGATAACTTCCGGTTAACATCGCACCACGGCTTGGGGAACAGACAGGACTCGCCATGTAAAAATCGGTAAACCGCATCCCCTCTGCGGCCATCCGGTCGAGAGCAGGGGTCCGGTTTTGGGTCGACCCGTAACATCCAAGGTCGCCGTATCCCATGTCATCGCAGTTAATCAGAACAATATTCGGTTTTTTCATATCAGGCCTCTCCAAGTACGACCCCGACCATGCCCTCCTGCAGGGCCGTCAGGAATTCATATATTTTTTCTTCCATGGTCCATTCTTCCGGATCGGGATCCATGGGTTCAGGGTTTCCAGGTGAAATCCCGATGACCGTGGACACCAAAAGCCGCAGATCCGTCAGAAACGACAGCCAACTGTCCAAACGTTCTTCGGTCAGGATCGCGTCCAGAGCCCCTTCCCGGCAATCGGCCAACAACTCCTCCTCCACCACCTGGATCCGTTCCAATCGGTGGCGCATCAAATCCGTATCCATCGCCTCATCCAGTTCATTGGAAACCGACATGGGATCGTCTTTCCTTTGCAATGAGGGAAAAAAGGGTTTCAGGATCCCCTGTTCCGGATCCCCGTTTTCCAAGAGCCGTGTCAACTCCCGGCCGAGGAATCGAATCACATCCACTTCTCCATCTGAAAGAATGAGCCTGATTCCATTCCGGGTTGCCTTGCATTTCGCCATGGCGGGACCCTGTGGGTTTTTCCCACGGTGTCAATTCTCCCCCGAGGAATTCTCATAAATCCGATAGGAGGCGGGTTCTTTCCAAGGGTGCAGGTCCCAGTTTTCGATGGTAATCTGCCGACCAAGCGATTATCAGGACTCCTCCATCTCGAACGAAAATATGGCCCCACCCAGCACTCGATCCTTTACCCCCGGCAAAGTGATTCTCAGCGGAGAACATGCGGTGGTACACGGACGTCCAGCTCTTGCCATGTGTGTCGAACGTGGCGTTTATGCCCAGTGGACCCCTGTTGAGGAGCCGACAGTAGAAATTTGTTTACCCGGCACCTCCCCTGTCCGACGGACGATTCCGGAACTTCGCGAGCTGTCCCTGGACGTTCAGGACCGACATCAGGCATTTCTGCGGGGAGACCTCCCGGTAGCCGGAATTACGGATGGCCCGGAAACCCTTCTCCTCACCGCGCTCTATGATGCAAGGCCCCAAACAGGCGGAAAGTTGGAGATCGAGTCCTCCCTGCCTCTTGGATCCGGAATGGGGTCTTCTGCCGCCTGTCTGCTCAGTCTGTTCCGGGCCGTCAGACCGGAATGGAATGATTCCACCCTCTTTGACCATGCCCTGGCCTGTGAACATCTTCAGCATGGCCGCTCCAGCGGGCTTGATGTTGCGGTGTGTCTCTCAGGATCCGCAGTATGGGCAGAAAACGGGACCTTCAGCCCGCTTCCAAACGTGCTTCCTGCAAACGTCGCCTTTTACCATACAGGAAAGCCCCAGAGCTCCACAGGCGAATGTGTGAGTGCAGTGGCAGACCGGTTTCCCGCTCCCCATCCCATCTGGGAGGAATTTGAGGCGGTCACGAAAAGATTCCGAACCGAGCCGCATCTCTCGCCTGCCATTCAGGAGAACCATCGCCTGCTCAGCCGGATCGGAGTCGTTCCTGAGCCAATTCAGGAGGCCGTGGACGACATCGAGGCAAACGGAGGCGCGGCCAAAATTTGTGGAGCCGGCAGCATCCGCGGGGCCGCTGCAGGAGTGATCATGGTGATGAATCCTCCTGGCCGATCCATTCCGGATACCTGGACCTGTCTACAACACTCGTGACCCTGCCCTTCCAGGGTGCGAAACTTCCACCCCCCTGTAGTTGACGGCAGGACTTGCGTCATGCAGGTTGCACACCCTATGTCTGAACCAACTCATCTCTCTGCATCTGTTCCCATGAAATGGGTGGGACCGATGCGGGTTCATTATCAGGGCCAGGAAGAGGATCTGGAAATCCCACTGGCCACCTACGAGAGTCCTTTATGGCCGAGTACAGCCCGGGGAGCGAGGGTCTCACTGCGTGCGGGAGGCATTCAGTGTACGTTGGTGGATGACCGGATGACCCGGAGCATCCTGCTTGAAGCCCCTGATGCGGGAGCGGCTCTCCGGTTGGCAACTGAACTTGTCACCAACAAGGCGGCCCTGCAGGAACAGGTCTCCGCAACGTCCCGTTTCGCGAAACTCGCGGACATTCACCATCAAATTGTCGGGAACCTCCTGTACCTCCGCTTCGCCTTCACCACAGGAGATGCCTCTGGACACAACATGGCCACCAAAGCAGCCGATCAGTTGATGACCCATCTCTTGGCCACGCACCCCGAATTCCGCCACATCTCCGTCTCCGGAAACTACTGCATCGACAAGAAGCCTTCCGCCGTTAACGGGATCCTTGGGCGGGGAAAATATGTGGTCACCGAAGGGTTGGTGCCGGAAAAACTCGTGCACCGGTATCTGAAAACCACTGCGGAGAAGATCGAGGCTCTGCATGTACGCAAGAACTTAATCGGAACGCTTCTGGCGGGGGGGATCCGCACGGCGAATGCACATGTCGCCAATATCCTGCTCGGGTTCTACCTGGCAACCGGTCAGGATGCGGCCAACATTGTGGAGGGCAGTCAGTCCATCACGCACGTTGAAAACCGGGAGGGGGATTTGTACTTCAGCCTCACTCTGCCTAATGTGATTGTCGGCAGCGTTGGAAACGGCAAAGGTCTGACGTTTGTAGAAGAGAACCTTCAAAGATTAGGCTGTAGGGAGAACCGGGATCCGGGAGAAAATGGAAGAAGGCTGGCGATCCTCGCGGGTGCAGCCGCCTGGTGCGGAGAGCTCTCCCTGTTGGCCGCACTGACCAATCCGGGCGAACTGATGGAGGCCCACCTGCACTGGGAACGGACATGAGTGACCCCACCAATCACCGAAAGGTGGAACACATCGAGATTTTACAGAACGATCCGGAGACAGAACGCTCCGGCAAAGCTTTCGATCAGCTCCACTTGAGTCACCGGGCCCTCCCGGAAGTGGACCTGAAGGAGGTGGATCCTTCGGTGACCTTTCTCGGCAAGAGACTTTCATTCCCTCTCCTCATCTCCTCCATGACCGGAGGCGACCATCAGGACCTCCGCCACATCAACCGGAATCTGGCAGAAGCGGCAGAGCGAACTCAGGTGGCCATGGGGGTGGGTTCCCAACGAGTCATGTTTACCCATCAACAGGCCGCCCAGTCCTTCACTCTCCGCGAAGTGGCACCCAGCGCACTGTTGTTTGCCAACCTCGGGGCCGTTCAACTCAACTGCGGGTTTGGAATTGATGAATGCCGGACCGCAGTCAACATCCTCGAAGCGGATGGACTGTTTCTCCATTTAAACCCACTGCAGGAAGCCATTCAGCCGGAGGGAGACACCTGCTTTGCCGGGCTGGGCAAAAAAATCGGCCAGATTGCCAGACAGTTGGAGGTCCCGGTGATCGTAAAGGAAATCGGCTGCGGACTGAGCTTCCCGGATGCGGAATATCTTTGTGCCCAGGATGTCCTCTTTCTGGATGTGGCAGGCACAGGCGGGACCAGTTGGAGCCGAATTGAGCACCACAGAAGGAACACCGAGATTGAGGATGATCTCGGGCTCCTGTTTCAGGACTGGGGAATTCCGACACCTGTCGCCTTGCGGAATCTGGCCCCTCTGAGGGATCTGGGGGTGACCCTGATTGCCTCGGGCGGAATCCGGAATGCACTCGATATGGTGAAATCGATCATTCTCGGAGCGGGGCTGACAGGCATGGCGAAACCCTTTTTGGAGCCCGCAATGGAATCGGCAGATGCGGTGGTGGAGAAGATTGAGCAACTGCGAACCGCGTTCACCACGGCCATGTTTCTGCTGGGAGCACGAACGTTGAGGGATCTCCATGGACGGGAGGACCTCTTCCAATGAGCGGGCTTCCAGAATCAGAAGTTCTCTATCATCACTTTTTTGCAGGCTGGTTCCCCCCCGAAGATCCCTCCACTCCCATGCTCCGCAGTGATGTGGAGCAAGTAGAGCTGGACAAAGGACAGCATCCCCGAATCCTCAGCACGCTCACCGGGGAAGGCAGGGCCATGATGCAACAACAACTGTCCAGGACTTTGCAGGCAGCTCTTGCAGATCTTCCGGGACTTTTAGAGGTAACAGGAACCCCTTCCGTTGAGTGGCTGGATGCATTGGAGGAATATGCAACACCGGAACGGCTCCAGGATCTTCTCAGAGCGTCCAACCCCGAAAAACCTGATAACCGCTATCTGATTCTCTGTTGTGAAGCGGGAGCCGTGATCGGAGAGGTGCTCAAGTCCTCATGGCCCCGCCTGCAATGGATTCCGGATTTTCCTTATTTTGAATCCTGTTTATTCGACCTCAACACCCGGCTGCGAATTCCGGTGTTTCACTGGGCGGTGAAGTCCCTGAGTGGGGATGAGCGAAAACCTCTCCGTGACAAAGTGTCTGCTACCCTGGAATTTTTGGAGAAAGGGAACACTGGCGGTGCGTAAACCGATGCCCTCCTCCCCTCCATACCGTATGCTGCTGGTGGGAGCAGGCCATGCCCATCTTCATGTCGCATTACAGGCAGCCGCTCTTCGCCAGGCAGGCATCCACCTCACCTTGATCGATCCCGGACGGTTCTGGTACTCCGGCATGGCTGCGGGGATGATCACTGGAGATTACACCTCCGAGGAAACAACCTTGGATCCTCAGGTTCTGATACAGGCCTCAGGCGGAACCTATATCCGCTCGTTCCTGGTCAACCTGGACCCGAAGCAAAAGATCGTCCACCTGGGTAACGGGCAGGTGGAACCGTATGAGTTCCTGTCCCTGAATATCGGCAGTGAGGTTGATGTTCTATTTCCAGTCTCCGGCAACAGAGTCCGAACGGTTAAACCCATTTCAGAGGTTCCGGATATCCTGCAAGAACTTCGGCAGCAACGCCAGGAAGGTGAGCCCGTAAAACTCTGTGTTGTCGGTGGAGGTCCTACCGGATGCGAAGTCACCGCCAGCCTTGCGGCCAGATGCAGACTCGACCACATACCGGCACACATCACTCTTCTTTCCAGTGAGAGCAGGTTGCTCCCGGGCATGCCGCAGCCGGTGTCTCGAAAAATGGAAACAGTATTGAAAAAACGAGGCGTGCACATCCATGTGGATGCAAAAGTGGAACGGATTGAAGATCGAAAAGCCTATCTGGAGATGGCAGCCCCTCTGGAAGCGGACCTCTTTCTTCTCGCCACCGGGCTTAGGCCTCCACGCATCATTCAAGACCTGCCCCTTTCCCGGGGAGCTTCCGGAGGAATTCTGATCACCTCCACCCTTCAATCCGTTTCAGATCCCTGCGTTTTTGCGGCAGGAGACTGTTCGGACTTTGGCCCGCGACCATTACCAAAACTCGGGGTGTACGGTGTCAGGAAGGGCACCATCCTTCTGGAAAACATTGTCAGAATCGTTCAGGGCAGACCGCTCAAAGAGTACCGCCCCCAGAAACGTGCGCTGCAAATCATTCAAACCGGGAAACGGCGGGGGCTGTTCCTCTACAAGCCCTTCTATTTTGAAGGCCGTGGTGCGTTCAGGATCAAATCCTGGATCGATCAGAACTTCCTGAACACCTATCGCTAAGGACATTCCGGTTCTGCATGTACAACGATCATGTTTGGGCAGGGAAATACTGTAGAAAGAGAACCGTGAGGAAGAAGTAAAAGACGAAGATCTTCAGGAATTGAGTTGCGACCAACCTGCCTGTCCTTTTGTGTCCTATGATCAAAGGGCTCAGAAAGAGGGCCCAGAACAAAAGCGGAAAACGAAACCCCCATTGTTCGAGAAAGAAAAAGGGCACATGAAGCATCCAGGTAACGGGAAGATCCTCTCGGTCGAAAACCCGTTCCTTCAGGAGGAGGTACCCAAGTACATATACACAGGGAAGGATCAGCAGGTACAGGAAGAGCGGATGCCCAAACCGGCTTTTCCTCTCCCTGCCGATGTCCGCCTCCATCTTTAATTATTCCACGAGCTTGCGCAGTTCGGGATCGGCCAGACCTTCTTTGGTCACCAGCTTGGCTCCGGTATCCTGCACCTCCTCGACCTCTTCCCCATTCAGCGTTTTCACCACGCTTTCAACCGCGAGGTAGCCCATGCGTTCAGGGTTCTGCACGACCACCCCGTCGAAGAGGCCGGATTCAATGGCCTTCACCAGATCCGGACTGCTGTCAAACCCAATGACGTTTGTACCCGAGACATCCACTCCACTGTTGGACAGCCGGTCCAGGGCCCGGAGCAGCCCCATAGCTGTGGATTCATTGCTGGCAAAAATACCATCGAGCTGAAGGGTTCCCTCCGATACCAGACCTGTCATCATGTTGGTGGCTACAGACAATGCACCTTCAGGAGTACCGTCTGTGAACTGTTCGGCGACAATGTCATGACCGGCGTCCGTGACGATTTCCCGAAATCCCTTTTCACGACGCAATGTGCTTCCGCTTCCCTCCCCATACTTCACGATCATCAACTTCGCGTTCTGCGTTTCACCCAGTTTTTCCACCATCCTGCGGCCGGCAATACGGCCCCCTTCTTCGTTATCCGTGGCGACAAAACTTACAAATCCCTTGGCGTTGACATTGGAGTCGAAAATCACCACCGGGATCTCCTGATCGATCACTCGCTGGATGGGGGGAGCCATGGCGTTTTCGTCCAGAGGTGCAATGGCAATACCCGCCGCGCCCACATTCACCATGCTTTCCAGTATCCCCCGCTGACGTACAGTTTCAGTTTCTTTCTGAGGTCCATCCCAGAGAATCTCCACCCCATACGCTTCACCTGCTTTCCGGGCCCCGGCCTCCACCGACTTCCAGAACGCATGGGATGTGCCTTTGGGGATTACGGCCACTTTGACAGTGCTGTCTTTGCCCTCCTCCGTCGAAGAGCCCCCTCCACATCCCGCAAGCAGGACCATACCGACCAATGACATCCACACATACTTCATATTCATCTCCTGTTTGAAAACCTGAACATGTTGTAATCGCTTCCCCCTCCAGGGCAACCCTTTTCCCATGAATCTCAACACCTGGAAAAAAGGGTCTCCTCCCCCTCCTGACCGAAGCCGATCTTCAGAGTATCTTGCGATAGAACCTCAAGAGGGAACGAAACTCCAAACTCCGCCAAAGTCAGGCGAAGCCCCATATCCTCACCCACCTGAAGCGGAGCCCGTGCCACATGTTGAAACACGGACTCGAGTCCCTGTCCAAGACGTCGAACCTCTACATCCCCGTACCCCGGATGATGAAACCGTCCCAGGGGGATCTGCCCTTCCACTGCGGGCCTCGCATCCATTCCGGAACGTGTGCGGCATTGCACGGATGCCCATTCAGGGTCGATTCCCTCCCGGACAAAGAGGTCCATGGCGTGCAGGACCTCGACGGCACCACTGACATTGCAGGCGGCAGAGAACACCTGCCCCTTTTCGGGGTCCAGGCTCAACAATGAGGTGTAACCGGAGCATTGCCCGCTGTGCCACACCCGGGTTCGCCCATTGACCGTATCCCGTCTCCATCCCAAGCCATACTCCAGGACGCCCATTGCCGCATGAGGACGTGTTCGGGATACGATATTCTGTGCGGTACTGAGTCGTGAAAAATATGGCGACGCAAGCACCTGCAGGCCCCACTCCGCTAACTGAGGGACCGAGGCCATACATTCACTGGCAGGGCCAATGAGGTGATGGGTCTTCACGATGCCACCCGGGAGCTCCTCCATTCCGTTTTCTGTCATGGCATACGGCGTTGGAGCGGATGTAACGGTTTCAGGACTGAGAAGAATCGGTGGAGACAGAAAACCGTGTTGGAGATCCTCCTCCCAACTCTCGCCGGTCACCTGCTCAATCAACAGGCCCAGAACCGCATAGAGAATATTCGAATACCGATGTTTCTCCCGGGGAGCCCCTGCCAATGGCAGGTTCGGCAGTCGCTCCAGGATCCACTCCCTTCGATTGAGATCTCCATACACCCAGGCCCAGGTATGCGGAGGAAGCCCCGAGAAATGACAGAGTGCATCCCGAACCGTGAGGGCGGCAGTGGCATCTGGATCTAAAAGCCTGAAGCCAGGCAGTTGAACGGAGAGAGGACTCTCCAGATCAAGCCCCCCCTGCGCCGCCAATTCCAGAATGCGGTGGGCGGTGTACGTTTTCGTCACCGACGCAATGGGAAACACCGCATCCACATTCCCGAACCCCCACTCAGCGCAGACGGGAGAGCCTTCCCGGGACACTGCGGCCACCAAGCCGGGTAACCCGAACCGGGTTGCCGTCCGCTCGACAAGGGATTGGAGATCCATCCCTTATTCAGATGCAGGGGGATCCGGATCCATCATGGGCAGATATTTCTGTTTCGCCAGCCGCCACAGCACCACCAGGAAGGCTGTGAGCGGAATGGCCAGAATCATACCCAGGATGCCGTTCATGGCTTTGCCCCAGAAGAAAATTGCGAATATCACAGCCATCGGGTGCAGCCCGGTGCTTTTCCCCATAATGCGAGGTGTCAGGAAATACCCCTCCACCAACTGAGTGATGGCGATGACAATGAGGACGCCGACGACCAGCATAAAGCCGCCTTCCGGCTGGAACCAGGCGAGTGGAATGGTGATAGAGAGTCCCACTAAATTCCCCAAGTAGGGAACCAGGTTCAGCATCCCGAAGAGAAGACCGAGGATGAACCCGTACGACAGACCGCACACGCTGAATCCAACCGCCATCATCACACCCTGGGCAAATGCAATCACCAATTGTCCCCGAAAGAACACGACCACGATGTCGACAAACTGCCCAACCAGAAACACAATATCCCCTCGTTGCTCCCCCTTCAGGAAGGGGAAGAATTCCTCCAACCGATCGAATTTAATCGGTGGAGCCAGGAGAAGGAACACCAGATACACGGGCATAACCGCCCAACTGAAGAGGTCCCCGATGATTCCCAGGGTCTGCACCAAGCCCTTTGCCCCCCCCGCCGCCAGTCCGAGAATCGCACCCGATTGGTCTGCGGCCCAGGCCTTCAACTGGTCAATCCCTCCGACCTGATCCATTGCGGCCTGAATGGCAGGAGCATGTTCTTTCATCCACAACTGCATGCGGTCGAGGGATTCAGGCAACGAGGTGAAGAGCGCATTCACCTGCTCCACCAGCAAACCGCCGAAGATGCCGAGTAACATCAGAAAAGGAATCAGCAGCATCGCGAAAATCGCCACCAACGCTATCTTCGGGCTCAGCTTCCACCGTTCCTGAATCCATTGATACACCGGCCGGAGAAGCAGGCTTAAAATACCGGCCGTCACCAAAGGCAGAAACACGGAGGAAAAATTATTCAGAAACAGAACAATCGATCGGAACAGGAACAGCACCAAGGCTGCCAGGGTTATCAGGGCCAAGCCTGTGATCGCACTGCTGATAATTTTTTTCTGACGTGGATTGAAGAAATCGTCCATAAATGCGGAATGTAGAGAAAACGACTGATTTGGCGATACGGAAACGGCTGAAAACGGAAAAACCTGCTTTCAGGCGGACCGGTCTTCCATATAACCCGCTGAAGAGGTGTGGGACGGAACAGGTCTCATGCAGACACCTCTCCCTCCTGCAGCCAGGACTCCATTTGTTCCTGCCAGTCCTCCTCGTAGGCCAGGTCCAGGAACTGATAGATCTCCATCAGTTCTGTGCGAACCATCATGTTGCAAAAGAGATTTGCATAGGCGGTGCTCACACCGAGGACACTGATGCGCGACAGTCCCATCGATTCATATGCATCTTCAAGCAGGGACTCGAAGTCCGCCTGTGCATCCGCAGCAAATGCAGAAAATTTGCGGGTATCAAACACCATGACAAAGGGCTGGGCAAGACCGGCGGCTTCGTCACAGAGCTGGAAGCGAAACAACCGGACATCCTCCAGCCCAATGACGGACTTGAAAATGACAACAAATCCGTTTTCCCGCTTTTTGAGGGTGATCATCAGTACAACACCCAGCGAAGATTAAAAATCGTCGTCGGCCTCTTCTTCGAACTCCTCCTCTTCCTCCTCGTAAAACTCATCTTCCTGATCCTCCCCCCCTTCCTGTTGGGTGGGGTCGCTTGGATCAAGGTCTTCACTTTCAAGAATATCGATCATCCGGTTCAGGGCATCGGCAAACTCACGCAGACCGGTCGCCGGCAGAATAATCGTGTCTCGGTGCCCCCCCACTTCCTCCGTGATGCGTAATAGAATTCCCCGCCGGTTTTCCTTCAAATCAAAAAAGAACTGCTTCCGTTCGATCTGCACATTGTCGCTTGCAATCGTTTCTTCCATTTTAACTCCTGTTCACATTGAATCTGATCCCCACTTGCATTCCAGCCGAAATCCGCAGGAGTGAGGTTGCAATCATCCGTAAATCCGTCATGAGTAATGCCCCGTGGATTCCAGGTATTTCATACAGGAACCCCTTTCCATGGCAACATGGAATCGACGCAAAACCGCAAAAATGTAGGCGATTTTCTGGCCGACGTTATGCCTGACCTCATCGATAAACACATTCTCTACGAAGCATCGGTTCAAGACCCGGATGTGGACCTTGCCCTGATTGAACGCATTTCAGAACGGGCGGGGTTTCCCTCCCCGGTCAGCTTGCGGGAGGATTTCTGCGGCACAGCCTGGATGGCCTGTGCCTGGGTGCGGTCCAGAGGTGACCGGGAAGCGTGGGGGGTGGATCTGGACCGGCCCACCCTGGACTGGGCGGAAACGCACCGTCTGCCCGTCCTGGGAAAGGACGCACAGCGGATTCATCTGCATGAGGAAAATGTCCTGAACCATAGCTGTCCGGACGTGGATTGCGTGGCGGCCCTGAACTTCTCGTACATGATCTTTCATGAGCGCGAGGTCCTGAAACAGTACTTTCAATCCGTCTATGAAAGCCTGAAGTCGAACGGGATCTTTCTACTCGATATTTTCGGAGGTCCACATTCCCAGGATGTCATGAAAGAAAAGAAAGCCGTTCCCGGCGGGACGGATTTTCAGGGAACCGAGTATCCGGATTTCACCTACGTTTGGGATCAGGCCGCATTCAATGCCGTGAATCATCAGATCCGGTGTCATATTCACTTCAAAGGGAAGCACATTGTCTCCATCCCGAACGCCTTCACCTACGAATGGCGCTTATGGTCGATTACAGAGGTGACAGACCTACTGCACGAAGTGGGATTTACGTCGGTAGACCCCTATTTTGAAGGGTGGTCGGACGAAGACAATGACACAGACGGGGTTCTGGAAATCCGGGAATCTTACGAAGGAATGCTTTCCTGGATCAGCTACTTGGCTGCGGTAAAACAGGAGTCATGATGCTCGAAGCAGATGCATTGGCATTTGCCAGCCATTGGCATCAAGGCCAAGTACGAAAGGGCCGGCATCATGAGCCGTTTCTTCAGCATCCGATGAGGGTCGCCTATCGGTTACAACGCCACGGACTGAATGATCCTGTCCTGATTCAGGCAGCCCTGCTTCACGACGTTCTCGAGGACACCGCCTGTCCTCCCCGCCTGATGGAAGAGCGGTTTGGAGCAGAGGTCCTCTCCCTGGTGCAGGAAGTCACCGACAACAAAGAGCATCTCAAGCTTTTGCGCAAACAAACCCAGGTGGAACGGGCCCCGTTGTTAAGTCTGAAAGCAAAGCTGATCCGGCTGGCGGATAAAATCGACAACCTTAGCGGACTCCAGGAGGATCCGCCTCAAGGATGGAGCATTCTCCGCCAACGGGAATATGTGACCTGGTCCAGAAGAGTCGTCAAAGGCATCCGGGGGACCCATCCCGGACTGGAGCAGGAGTTTGATGAAATCGCAGAGGCGGTGTGGACGTCTCTGACCCAACCCTGTGGATAGAGACTCGGATTATGCAGGGGCTCGGGTTATGCAGGGAAACGGGCGGCCATCATGGCGTTCAGAACATCTGTAAGCAGAGGTTTCAGTTCCCCGCGCGGCACCACCTGATCAATCAACCCCTTGTCCTGAAGGAATTCGGAACGCTGAAATCCTTCCGGGAGATCCTGTAGGGTGGTTTCTTTGATCACCCGGGGGCCGGCAAAGCCAATCAGAGCATCCGGCTCCGCAACAATAATGTCCCCCAGTGTTGCGTAACTGGCCATGACTCCAGCGGTGGTGGGGTGGGTTAGGACAGGGATGTACGGCAGGCCCTGTGCCGCGTGCCGGGACAGGGCACCGCTGGTTTTCGCCATCTGCATCAGACTCAGCATTCCCTCGTACATCCGGGCTCCACCTGAGGTACATACCAGTACCACCGGGAGTTCCTCCTCCGTAGACCGCTCAATTAACCGCGTGACTTTTTCGCCCACCACAGAGCCCATGCTGGCCGCCAGAAAAGAGAAATCCATCACACCAAAGCCGATCGGAATCCCGTTCATGACGCCTTTCCCAATTCCGATGGCATCTTTGAATCCGGTTTTCTCCTGATTCTTTTTGAGTTTTGCGTCGTAGGAGTCCGTGCCGGTAAACCCCAGTGGATTTTCGCTTTCCAATCCAGCGTCCCATTCTTCAAACGTATCCTCATCACAGAACATCTGAACCCGTTCTTCCCGTCCCATGGGAAAGTGATACCCACAGGATGGGCACACCCGCAGGTTTTTCACCAGATCCTCCTGGTAAAGCATTTCTGCACACCCAGGGCACTTGTTCCAAAGGCCTCCAGGAATGTCTTTTTTCCGGGAGCGGTTAAATCCAAAACGGCGGGAGAAAAACGATGACATCCCCTCTCCCTACGGAGTGACCTGCTTTGTGTCAAATCCCGAACCGGGTTTCGTATAAAGCGCGAGACGTGACCCCTCCCCCACTTTCCCGCCTTCCAACCTTCACACAGAGCGACCAAACCGGTAGAAACCCCGCATGAAGATGTCGAATCGGGAACGTATAGGCTGGGCACTCGTGCTGTTGACTGCCCTGATCTCGCGACTGGCCGACCTGGGTCACCGGGCCATGAGCCATGACGAGAGCCTGCACGCGGTTTATTCCCGTTACTTGACGGAAGGGGCCGGCTACCGCCACGATCCAATGATGCACGGACCGCTGCTGTTTCATCTGAATGCCCTGACCGATCTGTTCCTTTCTCACACCGATTTCACCTACCGGCTGGTCCCGGCCTTCTTTGGTGTCGGCTGCGTGGCGATCCTTCTCGCCTACAGAAAGTGGCTCGGACCCAGAGGCGCCCTGATCGCGGCAGCCCTTCTCACGGTTGACCCGGCTCACCTTACCTTTTCACGATATCTCCGGAATGACATTTATATTTCCTTGTTCACCCTGTGGATGTTCTGGGCGGTGATGCGGTATCGGGAAGAACGAAAGGCCGGCCACCTGCTTCATCTTGCCATCGCGCTTGGACTGAGCTTTGCCTGCAAAGAGGTCTGTTACATTCACGGTGCAGTCTTTGGGTCAGGATGTCTTTTGTTTGCGCTGGTTGACACTCTCCGGGTGCACAAACCTCCCTTCCATAAGATCCCGAGGCCTGTTCCTTTGACGATACGGGATCTGTTTCGGTTGTTGATCCCTGCGATCCGGAGGCTGATTCTTTCCATCGGCAACCTTGTTTGTTCAGCTCCTGAACTGATTCGGACCTTGAAAACCCCCACTCAGACGTTTCTCCGCCATCCCCTGACCCAATGCGCGCTGCTGATGCTGACACTGGCTCTCCCGTTTGCCAGTGCATTGCTGGAGAAGGACCTCGCCTGGGATCAACGCTCCATGCCCGATCCGGACATCTTCCAGCGGATTGTCGGATTGACCCTGATTCCGTTCGGAGTGGCAACGGCCATCGCAATTCCCTACTATCAGTTTGTCCGCCGTTTAGGTGCCTGGGTGACATGCCTGTTCAGCTTTTGGTCGATCCAATTGACCCTGTACACGACTCTGTTTCATAACCCCGTCCAGGGCTTTGCCACCGGGGTTTGGGGAGGTCTGGGGTACTGGCTGGCCCAGCATGAAGTGGAGCGGGGCAATTCCAGTCACCTCTTCTATCTCTCCCTGTTGTTGCTTTATGCACCGATCCTGCTCTCAGGATTGATCGTGGGGATCCGCAACCTTAAGAAAACCTGGATTGGGTTCACCCTTTTTTGGACGATTGGGAACATCCTCATCTATTCCTGGGCAGGGGAACGGATGCCCTGGCTGTTGGTCCATATCACCCTCCCCTTGTGTCTGCTAACTGCAGTCGGCATTGACCGGACACTTGCATGGCGGGGGCCTGTCCGAATCGCAGGGCTGGCAGTACTGGGTCTTGGCTTGCTTCAGATGACCGTGAACGCATGGCGGATCAATGGACCAAATGCGGAGGGGCCGATTGAACCCATGATGTATGCGCACTCAGGCGCAGGAGTCAAACCGGCGGTGGACATCGCGTTTCAGCATTTGGAAGCCCATCCTGGAACGGTTCTGGTGTCCGAGAACCAGTTCAGCTGGCCCATGTTATGGTACTTCCGAGACGGACCCGCCCCTTACCAGTACCAGGAAACCCTCGATTCCCTTCCTGCTCATGCATCTGTGATTTTCACCGCCCCTTCCAATCGGGAGCGTTTTCAGCAAATGGGGTGGAACCCAAGGCTGGAGGTGGCAATGACCACCTGGCCCCGCCCCCACTATCATGACGTGAGCCTTCAGAACCTGAAAAACCTTCTGACTCTCCCCCCGGTACGACAGAAATTTTTCCGTTATTATCTCAACCGTGCACAGCCCGACTGGGGGCCGTATGAATACCCGGGCCCACACCGCTTTCTTCTCATGACCCGATCCCCTACTAGGGAAGAGCCTCGTCTTCTTCCGTAGCCGGAGGAGGGGGCTGAGGGACAGCCTCTGTGACGGGCTCACCCTCTGTCAGAATCCAGAGAGCCGCAGCCGTGGTGGCTTCCGGAGCCATTCCCTGGTGGTTTTTGGTGGCCGACTTAAAATACTTCGAAGGATCCTCTTCATTCCAAGGACGCCAGACAAAGGGAGCATTAAAATCCTCATGTGACTTTTGTCGTTTCGGGAGAACTTTGGCCTGCGCCACCCATACCGGAGAGAGCAATGCCCGGGTTCCCTTTGGTCGCCACCCTTTCTTCGGGGTGTACATATTCCTGACGGCGGCCTGAGCCAGCCCGCGAAGATCTTTGGGAGCCGACTCCATTTCCGGTCCAGAGTCCATGACGGCCATCGCCAAGGCGATCACACCCAGAGAGTTTCCGCCCAGATGGGGAGAAGTCCCGGCGAGGCCCTCTTCGATTTTGCTGTCGAGAACCTTCTTTGCCCCCAGCATGGAACGGCCGTATTGACGGTAGGCAGAAGGCCCGAGCACGTCCCCAATGATGGACAGGCACGCCAGTCCCTGAGCCGTACTGATCAAGGTCACCGGCGATTCGAGTTCCGGATACTGTGCGTCTGCAGCCAGGGGAACCCCCCGGATACCCGGCACCTGATCAAAGGATGTAACCGGAGCATGAAAATTCATTTCGTGAAACGCGCCACTCGAATGCTGGTGTCGGGTAATACCGGCTCCAGCCCGGACCATGACCTGTTGCGGATTAGGTGCGGGTGGCCTCTGCAGTCCTCTGGCCATCACCGGGTCGACTTTCGGCAGGGCAATCAAATCCTGATCTGCGGCAGCCCTCAAGGCCATCAGGGCTATCCATGTGCTCTCCAGGTCGGCCGTCCGGGTGTGGAAGGGATATTCAGGCGGCAGGGTGAACCCACGCTTCTCCTCCCATTCATCCTCCAATGCCACGCTTGTTTTCGTAGGATCCGCTTTTGCGTAAAACCAGGTGTACTGATCCAGTTCCTCTTTGACGGCATCCAGTGCGGCAGTGGCTTCATTCAGCTTTTTAATGGACGCAGGCTTTGTGTCGTCCCCTACTTTGTTTTTCACTTTCTGGTAGGTCTGACTTTCCTCCCAGAATTTTGCGTAGAGGTAACTCAGGTACTCCGGCTGAATGGCAATAGGTCCCCACAGTCCGCTTCCCTCTCCACTCGCCCACTGCGCACGCATGAGTTTCTCGGCCATTTCGGGTACCAGAGCCTGAGCGTCCTGGTCGGCAGACCGCGAGAACAGAATGATCATCCAGGCCAGATCCCAGGTCAAATCCGGAAATCCATATCCTTCCACCAGCTCCACCATGTGGGACACGGCCGGTTCAAGTGCTTCCTCAACGCCTTCCACTTCGGACTGAAGCAGGACGGTGGCGGCCATGGCATTGGCCCCAAGCCTTCCCAAATACCAGGAGTCATGCCCGCCCGGGCCATACACGGCTCTGGTCACCTGACGAGTAATCGGGCCATTGGGATCGGACACCTGACGGGTGACTTTCTTGGTTCCTTTCTGTTTCCCGCGCACCTTGATGGTTTTTTTCACCATCGCGCCTGCCCCCCCTCCTGAATCGTCTTTGCTCCGCACCAGGATTTCCTTGGTCTCGTATTCGTAGACGGGAACCTCGCGGGTCACATTCCGGTACCGGGCAGTGACGGTTTTCTCTCCGACCTTCTTCTTGTTCCGCTTGGGAGGGATGATCCACCCTTCCTCATCGTTGACGGCACGTTTCCACAATTCATAGATTCCCCCTGGAATCACGCCCAATTCCTCTTCCTGAGCGATCAGATTTCCGCTGGCCACCATCCACGCCACACCAAGACACACCATTTGTTTCATGCACATACTCCGAACACGTTTTCAGTCAAAAAAATGGACCACATACTGCACCTCCAGCCCCTGACCGGTCACCCGAACCCAATACATTCCGTCTTTGACCGGTTTCGCAGGTCTGAAGTGAACGGCATTTTCATGTATGGAGATGTCCCGGACCCGAATCGGTTCACCTGGAACGGCCTGATCAAGCGGAAACATCGCTTTGGGGATGGCCGTAAGCCGGGTGACTTCGACGAGGACCCGGTCATTCGGATCCTGTGGAATCCGGTAATTGACATACACGGACCACCGGTCTCCATGCAGTCGTTCGTGAGGAAAATATCCCCGCCCCGGATAGCTCCACATCTCCGGCCCCTGAAGCGTTTGAGGGCGTTCGGCTCTGACCGCAACCACTTTTTCATAGATTCCGAAACCCGTCCGGCCCAGCCTGGGGTTCAGGAGGCGGGTCCGGTTCGGCATGGTCTCGCGGTTCTGTCGCAGGGGATCCGCAAGAAACTTTGCAACCACCTGTTCCATGTCCTCCTCGCCCTCTTCAAACAGAAACCATTCCCGCAACTTATCGGTCTCACGGGAACGTTCCCCCTGGTCCACAAAGGTTCTCGCAGCCCCTCTGGCGGAATCAGACTGCCCTTCATCCGGCAGCACTTTCCAGGAAACACCTGCCAGTAACCGATAGAGATTCAGTTCATTGACCGCTTTCTGTATCTGCCGGTCCAATCCCGCAGGGGCCCTGCGGTCTTTCACCGCCTCCATCCAGGTTTCCAACTCCTCAAACGAATAGGGGTAGGGATGATCCGGATGACCGGGCTTCCCCTCCTCTCCTCCCGGTTCTGCTCCCTTGGGTTTCGGTGAAGGGGATTGGAGCGCCCAATTCTGCACATATGTCCGATCACCAGCCGCCAACCGGTCAAAGGGGACATGTATTTCCTTTCCGCTGTCTTTGATCAGCAGTTTCACGCCATTCACATCCACGTCCACCACCCGGGCCTGAATGGATTGGCCGTTGGGTGTCCGGAACGCCCGCCACGATTCTTCTCCCGAAAGATGGAGAGCGAGAAAGAAGACGCAAAAAAAGACAGACGAACGAAAACCCATACAAAATTAACCATGCAGGGGACCTCTTGCCAAGTCAAGTGCACATATGAAGAAGCCCATGCTGGCTCTCCGGTGTTTCTCCCCATCAGGCCGTGAAGAAAGGAGGCGAAGCTCCCGACCAAAGGGGGATAAAAACACACTCACGAATTGCATCCCCCCTTCACCACCGTATGGGTTTTGAATGTCTACCCCCACCTTCCCTTTCCCTCGTTTCTGGGAGCTTCCTGAGCTGACCCAGATCAACCGTCTCCCGGCACGTTCCCACCATTTCCCCTATCCCAGCGCGGAGAAAGCCTCCAGGTTGAACCCCACAGCCTCGAAATGGGTCCAGTCACTGGATGGAGACTGGGCATTCGAGTATTTTGCCTCACCGGAGGACGTGAATGCCGATCTGATCGGACGTTCCCCGCGAAAAGCGGATGCCACGGTGACGGTCCCCGGCAACTGGACACGTCAGGGCTATGACAAGCCCCATTACACCAATATCCGCATGCCGTTTGACAACAACCCTCCGCTCGTTCCCGCAGAAAATCCGACCGGATTGTATCGGAAGGTCATTCGCACACCGAAAACCTGGGCAAAACGCTGCACACGGCTTTACATTGGTGGGGCGGAAAGCGTTGCCGTGGTCTATCTGGACGGGGTGCTGGTCGGCATGTCCACCGACAGCCGGCTTCCTTCAGAATTTGACCTGACCCCTCATCTGACACCCGGTCAGGACCAGGTCCTTGCGATTCTTGTCATCCGCTACAGTGCGTTTTCCTATGTGGAGGACCAGGACCATTGGTGGATGGCCGGCCTGCATCGCTCCGTCAAACTCATCAGTACCGATACCGTCTGGTTGGAGGACCTATTCGCCAAAACTGGATATGTCGAGACAGATGGAAGTGGCCGCCTTGTGCTACAGGTACAACTCGGATTGAAGGAAGCACCCGGACGGGATGCAAAAATTCTCGTCCGCCTCACAGACCCCGATGGGAATGCCGTCTGGAAACACCCCAAGCATCTGATCATTCACGGGACGTCCTACCGCAAAGAAGGGTTTCTCGGGGAACTGTCCGAAGAAATTCCGGACGTGACCCCCTGGTCAGCAGAAGCACCGAATCTCTACCATCTACATGTGGAACTTCAGGATCTGAATACCGGCAAAGCTCTGGAGTACACCTGTCTGCGAATCGGATTCAAAACCGTGTGCCTGCAGGAAGGCCTGATGCTGTACAACGGTCAGCCGATCAAACTGAAGGGGGTCAACCGCCATGACCACGATCCTGACACAGGGAAAGCGGTATCCCGTAAGTGGCTTCTGGAAGATGCCCGCCTTTTGAAAGAACATCATTTTAACGCCGTCCGCACTGCGCACTACCCCAATGATCCAGAATGGCTGGATATCTGTGACGAAGTCGGCCTGTACGTCATGGATGAGGCCAATCAGGAAGCGCATGACAACTACAGCACGCTTGGACACGATCCCAGGTGGCAGACCACGTTCCGGGAACGGGCCGAACGGATGGTGCTTCGTGACCGGAACCATGCCAGTGTATATGCATGGTCTCTGGGAAATGAAACCGGCTACGGTTTGAACCACGACCTCGCGGCAGATGCGGTTCGGGCTCTGGACGACTCCCGTCTGGTACACAACGAGGCCGCGGAACGATGGGGCTGGGTACAATGGCACAATGAATTCGTGCCTGGAGGAGAACGGAGTCAGGACTTCCATTCCCCTATGTACCCACAGGTTGACCAGTTTAAAGCCTTCGGCCGGACCCCCACGGACACCCGGCCGTTCATTCCCTGTGAATATTCACACGCCATGGGAAACAGTAATGGAAATCTGAAGGAAACCTGGGATCTGATTTACAGATACCCTCACCTCCAGGGTGGATTTATCTGGGACTGGGTGGAACAAGGTCTCCGCGACACGGGCGAAGATGGTTCGGAGTACTGGGCTTACGGGGGGGACTTCCATGACGAGCCCAACGATGTGAACTTCAACTGCAATGGTCTGGTGCAGCCCGACCGTATTCCCAAACCGGCGATGGAGGAATGCCGAAAACTCTTCCAGCCCATCCTGCTCACGGATTTTAAAGCCAAAGCCGGCACACTGAAGGTCACCAACCGGAATTACTTCGTCTCTCTGGACCACGCCACCTGGACCTGGACCTTACTCGTTAACGGAGTGATCAAAGAAACCGGCTCGATCCCGGGGGTCGAACTCTACCCTCAGGAATCTGCAACCTTGAGCCTGAAGCTCCCGGATGTCATATCCGCCCCTACCGAGGAGGTCACACTCCGGATTGAAGGCTCTCTGAACGGAGAATCCCTTGGCGGGGAGGAATTCCGGTTGAACGCGGCCCGAGCTCCCCGCAAGAAATCCAAAGCCCTTCCGCTGCCCGGAGGGAAGAAACAGCTGATTTCCGTTTCTGAAGAGGAAACAACCTGGACGGTCAACACCCGCAAAGCGGCCCTTTCCGGCTGTTCTGTAGGCTCCACTCCTCTCATCGCATCCCCTCTGATGCTGCAGGTCAACCGCGGCTTCACTGACAATGAAGGCGTAAAAGGGAAACCGGAACACTGGGACCGGGCCGATAAGCCCATGGCACACTGGCACAAAGCAGGCATCGATGCGCTGAAACCCGGCAAAGGAACCTGCACCATCACGGATGGAAGGGTGACGTTGTCGCGTACGTATAAGGCAGGCAGTAATCCTGCGGCTTTCCAGCACGATCAGACCCTGGAGTTCTTCTCAGGAGGTTGGGTCAAAACCGTTCATCAGATTCAAGCGCACAAGGATCTGCCGGATCTTCCACGAGTTGGTGTAACCATGGAGTTGAACGCTTCACTTCAGCAACTGGAATGGCTGGGCCGCGGTCCGGGAGAAACCTATCCGGACCGGAACACCGCCGGTTGGTTCGGTCGGTTTGCGTCCACACCCGCCAAACAGTTCTTCCCCTATGTCGTCCCGCAGGAGAGCGGTAACATCGAAGACCTCCGATGGATCGCACTTCGGGATCAGAAAGGGCACGGCATCCTCGCCTGCTCTTCCGCTCCATTCTCAGGGTCTGCCCTGCCCTACACCCCCTCCGAACTGAATGCCGCTCTGCATCCGTATGACCTTTCCAGGGAACCGCGTGTCCACCTGAACCTGGATATCGCGGTTCGCGGTGTGGGGACCGGAAGCTGCGGACCGGACACGCTGGAAACCTATCGGATTCAACCCGGCGGGTTTGAATTCACCTGGTGGCTGAAAGCCCTGGTTCCGGGTGAAGATCCGGGAGAGTCCGCGGTGCAGATGCCCGGGAATTAAACGCGGTTCATTCTCACAACCCGGGGTAAAGCCTTATGATGAGTGTCTACTGAGCCACTCCGGCAGTGAATGATATTTCGAATCCATGCCCCGATGGGGCTACGGAACTCAGCCCTTTCAGGACAGCTGGATCAAGGAAACTCAGGTTGACGGCCGGGAAAGGCCAACCTGTTATTCGCCCCGTTCCGGCTTCACCTCTTTCACCGCATCCGCCTTCAGGTGGAAGAGGTTCCGTTGCTCGTTGCCGATCAGGAGCGTCTCGTCATCCAGCCAGCAGATCGCTTCTGCAAGGCGCAGGCTCCAAAAGGGGATCGGATGGTGCCGCCGTTTGGCTTCCAGGAAGGACTGCCCCTCTTCCCGCTCCAGGATCCAGACCCCCAGCATGGTCAGTACGGCAAGACGTTTTCCATCCTGGTGTAAATCTGCAGCCGTGACCACTCCTGCATTCGGGAAAGTACCCTCCAAGACCACCTCAACCTCCCCGTTTTCCTGAATCGGAGGGTCCACCCGGTAAAGTTTTGCATCGGTATCAGCCCGGTGTTTGGCGAAGAGGTAGACATGACCGTCTGCGATGAAGAGGGCTTCACAATCAAAGTTACGGGCCTGGGGTGGAAATTCTTTCTGATCCGGATAGCGGATCTCCCAGGTGCGGTGAATCTTGAGGGACTTCGGGATCTCCTCACCCGGTTCCTGAAGTTGATAGAGTTTCAGGTCTTTCCGGTTATTGGCGTTATTCCCGACATCCGCGATCCAGATCCAGCCATTTGCATCAATGGCAAGGTCCTCCCAGTCTATGTTACGTGCGCCCTCAACCGGAATGGGTTCCGCCAGGGGCTTGCCGAAGGCATCCATTACAAACAATTTTGCACCGCCAGTGCTGTCGTTGTGGCTCCAGAAGCGGCCAGGGACCTTGCGGGACTGATCAAAGCCGGAGGATTCTTTGAGCGCGGGATCTTCGATCCGTCCCTTCACCTCGAGGTGAAGAGGCTGATTCTTCGGGGGGGGCCATTTGATCCCGTTCTGCGCCATCAGAACGGCTGCGGGAACAAACAGAATCCATCCGATGGATTTCACCACGTTTCTCCTGACGCTCCTCTATTTCTTTCCCTTCTTCCCAGAGGAGGAGCCAGAGGACGTTGTCCCTGCTTGCGCCGCTTTACGTTTTTCGTCGCGCTTTTTGGTGTAGAAGGTCTGGGAAATCGAGACCAGGTTACTGGTGTTCATATACAGCAGCAGGCCGGCAGGCATGTTGTAGCAGATGAACAGGAACATGATCGGCATGAACATCATGATCTTCTGCTGCTGCGGATCCATGTTGCTCGGAGTCATGCGCTGCAGGTACATCATACTCGCCGTCATGGTCAGCGGCAGAATGTTCAGGGTGATTCCGGCAAGGGTGAAGATGGCCTCCTGTTCACTCAGATCCTGGATCCAGAGGAAACTCTCATACCGCAGTCCCACATGCACCCGGAGCACACCATACAATGAAATAAAGATCGGCATCTGGATGAACATCGGCAGACAGCCCGCCATCGGATTGACCTTATTCTCCCGGTAGAGCTTGGACATCTCCGCATTCAGTTTTTGCGGATTGTTCTTATGTTTTTCACGGAGCTCTTTGATCTGCGGGGAGAGTTCGGACATCTTCTTCATGTTCTCTGTGCCTTTCAGCGACAGAGGCCAGATCAGCATCCGCACCACCAGAGTGAGGAGAATAATCGCAAGACCCCAGTTGTTTACCACCGAGTAGAGGCCGTTGAGCCCCTGCATCATGACGGCCGTGATCGGCAGGAAGATCCGCCACAGGCGGTAATCGATGACATCCTGCTGCCCTTCACCCAACTCCCCCAGATTCTGCATGGAGATCGGACCGAGATAATACCCGAAAGTCCGTGAAACAGACTGCCCCGGATTCAGCTGCGTGCCGTCCATTCTGAGAGCCGCACGTGCACTTCCGATCATCGCCTCCCCTTCGCTCTCCGTGGCTTCCATCCACAGGGAATCCGGTTCCGGCCAGTCACTGGATTCGTTCGTAAGCACCTGGGTGAAAAATTTGTTCTTCACGCCAAACCATTCCAATCCTTCCGGAATGACCTGCGTGAAGGTGTCGGTTTTCTTCAAGCCCTTCCGCATCTCTTTGACGTAGTGCTTGATCTGTTCACCCGTATGCTGTGCATCCACACCAATGTAGGGCCCGAACCGCTGAGAGATGTTTTCCCGGGGCAGCATACGTCCGAGCAGCAAATCCATGCCGGGCAAGGGTACTGACTCGGATCCGCTGTTCAACACACGGTCGGTGATTTCCAGTTCATATCCTTCGCGGTGTTTTACGGTCCGCTCAAGTTGAAGACCGTTTGCAAGGGTGGTGGTAAACTGAAGCCCGCCCTCTTCACGTTCGGTGACGACAAAGGGAGTTTGATCCGTCAGTGCTCCACGAGCGTACACCAAAGCCGGAGACGCGGAAAAATCGAGAATGACCGGATCTGTGGACGGATCGTCTTTGGCTTCGATGGTTTCCGGGTATCCAAGCAGGACCGCTTTTTTCAGGGCAGCTCCAAGATTCGAGAAGCTCAGCTCCACCTTGCTGTCTTCCGAAACATCAATCAGGAGGGTATGAACCTTCTCTTCCACAGCCGGGGTGGGGAGAGCCGGTGTTTGAGTCCCACCCTCTGGAGTGGCAATCGCGACGGGATCCGGTCCGGTCGGGGTTCCTCCACCATCAGCAGCCGTGTTCCCTGCCGAATCTGCGGGTGTTTCCTGCGCCGTTTCCGGGGTCGCCTCCGGTTCCGGAGGCTCGGGGAACATCGGATTGATGAACGTGGAATCGACGATCATCCAGACAAACATCATCAGGATGAGGACGACGACAGTGGTGAGTTCTTTTTTATTCATGGGATCAACGGGGAAAACAGGTGCGCATCCATAGGTCATTCCTCCGGGGTTTGCAACTGTCCGGCTCGGGAAAAGACCTGCTGTAAATCGCGGTCAAGATCGGGTTGAGGGGCATTCAAAATGGAGTGACGGGCCACTAAAATAAAATCCGGACCTTCCGGGAGGTCATGTTGATGCAGGCGGTACCATTCACGGAGGCGGCGCTTTGCCCGGCTGCGGGCCACAGAATTGCCCACTTTGCGGCTGGCGACCACCCCGATTCTTCCCCGGGCATCCTCCCCGTGCCGCAACCAGAGAACCGCATACCGGCCCACAGTTTTATGCCCCTGCTGATAGGCATCCTGAAACGACGACGCCCGCTTGACGCGAAGTCGAGCGGGCAGCGTGTATCGATGGCTAGTAGAATCCGGTGTCACCCGGTCAGCCAACACCTCAAGCTTCGTCGGAAACGGTCAACTGTTTCCGGCCTTTACGGCGGCGGCGAGCCAGGGTCTGACGGCCTTTTTTGGTGGCCATACGGGAACGGAACCCGTGTTTGCGGGCACGTTTGATACGGGAAGGATTGTACGTGGGCTTCATAGTTGCTCCTTGGAAAGTGGGGAAAGGGGTGGGAATGTATACGGATCCAAACCCATTTGTCAACGGGTTATCCGGGTAATTCAATCAGATCGTGGACACTCTATCCTCGGGACATCACGCGGAGACAGGAAGGCCCCGGCCCGTTGATTCTGGTGAAACATCATGTGGAGTCCGGGTCAGTCACTGCCGGAGGGCCGGCTGCGGAGGCGCTTCACTTCTCCCCGCTGACGTTTGGACTGAACCCGGGTGGCACTGGATCTGGCACTGGGTTTCCGATTTTGAAAGCGGATTCGCGCGCGACGGGCTGCGGCGTCCTGCCGCCTCTTCTCTCTTTCTTCTTCGATGAGGTCACACAACCGTTCCCGGGCGAGGATCCTGTTTGCATGCTGGGAGCGTGCTTCACCACATTTCACGGACCGTCCACTGGGGAGATGGGTCAGCGAAATCGAATTCGCCGTTTTGTTGACCTTTTGCCCCCCACTCCCCGATCCGAGCACAAACTGTTCCCTCAGCTGCTCCTCACGGAGGCCGAGACGGGTCATTCGTTGCTGAACGCGTTCCCAGGCTGAAGGTTGTGGTGACATGGCAAGGGGTATTGAAACGGGATAAACAATGGAGTGGATGTCTTGGAGTAAGCCGAGTCACTGAAGGTCACCCTCGAAATCCAAACCGAAATCGGGACCGAGTGTTTGCGACCCGAATCCCTGAAGCTCATCTCGCGCGACAGGAGGGATCGGTTATAAACGATTTCCGGTTCGATTGCGATTCGGATTTTACCGACGCCGCCTGCGGTCGCGCCGTTGGGAAGGTTTAGTACGGGAACGGTTTTTAGGATGAGGTCCTTTTCGGCCCTGTCCCGGAACACGTGGCTTGAGGGTGGATACCCTCGCTTCTTCACTGTGAAGGTCATGCTCAAGGTCGGCCGGGACTTCATGCCCCAGCAACTTCTCAATTGCGGTCAGATACGCCCGGTCCATCGGAGAACACAGAGAGATGGCCTCTCCTTCAGCCCCGGCACGGGCGGTCCTCCCAATCCGGTGGACGTAGGTCTCCGCTTCCACCGGCATGTCAAAGTTGACCACCAGGGAAATATCGTCCACGTCAATACCGCGGGCCGCCACATCCGTGGCCACCAGGACCTGATAACGCCCTTCCCGAAATCCATCCAGAGCGCGAACCCGGGCCGCCTGACTTTTGTTCCCGTGAATCGCGGTCGCGTCGATCCCCTCCTTATTCAGACGATCGACCACTTTATTGGCTGCATATTTCATCTGAAGAAACACAATCGCTTTGCCCGGGGTACGTTCCAGATGCGGAACCAGAACCTTCAATTTATCGGAAGGATCCACAAACAGGACGGTCTGCTGAATTCGCTCTACAGCCGGCTTGTCGGGCGCAATCGCGATGCGGACCGGATCTTTCACCATGTTGGAGGCAATCTGTTCAATCCGGGCAGACATCGTCGCGGAAAAGAACAGTGTCTGTCGCTCCTTGGAAATCTGTTTGAGGACCCGTTTAATGTCGGGAAGAAATCCCATATCCAGCATCCGGTCCATCTCATCCAGCACAAAGAATTCCACGGCCTCAAGGGAGATATGATCCTGACTCATGAGATCCAGCAGACGGCCCGGCGTGGCGACCAGCACATCAATCCCTTTGCGAACTGCTTTCACCTGATGGAACTGACTGACCCCGCCAAAAATGACCGTATGGACATGCGGACTGTGATGACCGTAGGTGTCTAGACTCTCACCAATCTGGATCGCCAATTCACGGGTGGGAGCCAAAATAAGCGAACGGGGTGCACGCCCTTTCCCTTCCGCTTTTTGCAGACGATTGAGCATCGGGAGAACAAAAGCCGCAGTCTTCCCGGTTCCGGTTTGAGCCGTTCCGACCAAATCCCGTCCTTCCAGAATCGGCGGGATCGCCTGCTCCTGAATAGGAGTCGGGGTATGATATCCTGCTTTCAGGATATTCTCCTGCATGGCAGGAGACAGAGTGGTAAACGCTCCATTCAAAGAATGAGAGGGTGTTGAAGAAGTGCTAGTCATTGGGTTCCTGGGGAAACATGGATTCCCACGCAACCAGACCATGTCCACAACAGGATCAACGGGGAAAAAGGGGCATTCACATATCTGCAAACCCCTCAAGATGCAAAGAGAACTGCAAAAGAAACGCTACGCGTAATATGCCCACGCAAACTTACAGACCGTCATGATGACTGGAATACGCAAACCTCAGTCTGAATCCGTCCATCTCGGACAAGGTTCCAATCACTGAGTAAACATCCTGTATCGAGGTTTCCTGTTTCACCCTAAGGATGACCGATTCAAACCGCGAAAGCAGCGTTTTCGGAAGAAACTGTTCATTGAGATCCGAGACCTCACCAACGCGGACGGTGTTCACAATATAGCGGGCCTCTAACGGTCGGGAATACTCTGTTACTTTTGTGATAACCCGACGGTAAAGTGTCGTCTCATCCAGATAAAGCTCAAGTAACGTGTCCGGCAAATACGAATGAACGCTATCCCTAACCCCAACGCCACTTTCATGGGAAGACATAAAGACACCCGGCACATTTCCGGTCACATACCGAGTACCCGTGTACGCTGTGGGACTGGGCATCAACGTCACAACACGTTGGCCGGAAAGTTTGAGTACCGTCAACTCAGAAGCTCCCGGAGTTCCGGGTTCGCCTCTGTAAATTCGGCAGATACGGCTCTTGAAGTCATGAGATGAAGGTCCAAGGGAATCCAGGTCCGGTTCTTCGAACGCATAATAATTCCCGCCCAGATGCACGATCGTCGTTTCCCCATAACCCGTGTAAAAGAAGACCATGGCAGCGGCGAACGACAGGGTCGCACACAAACTGAACACAAGGACAAGCGGCGTTCGTGAGGTCATATCTTAAAATAGAAGATCCACTCAGGTAGATCAAGCGGGATCTCTGACGCCCCGGTTCGAATAGGGAACGGAGACTCAACGAAGCAGGATCAAATGCGCATCGCGCGGCCCACCTCCATATGTGGTCTGCGCAGCCCGCGGGGTCACATAAGGTCGGGCCTGCTCCTCCCCGACGAGGCGGTAAGCAGACGTGCGTCCGCCGATCACCAGACTCCGGTTCGTAATCGGGGTAAAGGTGCTTTGATCATATCCCGGCAGGTAACTACTGAACCGGGCATTGGACAGATCCGGCAGCAGGATGGTGAGATACTCCCCACCCATTTTTCCGGTGTAGGAACCCGGTCGTTCCCAGTATGTGTGCGGCGTTGGAACCAGCCCGGTGGCCGCACGGCCGTTCAGAATGACGGATCCGTCGGTTAGGAGCCCCATCCGGTCGATGTGGGCCGCATTCGGCCTGTTTCCTCCTCCGGCAAAATTGTCCGGCAGAAATGCAGCCCACTGTGTTCCCTCTTTTACATTGTAGGTCGTTGGGTCCAGGCGCAGAATCCACGAGAAAGAATTTGCACCCTTCACCCCCCAGGTGCTGATATTCATGGCGCTCTTCCCCTCCCAGCCGCGGGACAGATCTTTGGGGTGTTTGCCGGCAACGGAGTTTCCACCGTCACTCCACAGGGTCACATACCAGTCGCCGTTGGCCGCGATCCCGAAAGCGGTGGCGGACGTATCGGAACACAGCCCATTTCCATTTCCTCCACACGCACAGGTTTTCGGGTTCCACTCCCAGAGAGTCAGGGTTTTGTCCTTCTGCAGATTCATTCGATAGAAGAACGGTTGACGCCAGGGTTGGTGTCCGGTGTGAGTGTTGCGATCTCCACCAAAATACACATGCTGACCATCCGGATCCCGGCCGAGAAACCCACCTTTGCCGGGTTCGGTCATAGTGAGTGGGGTACCGATTTTGCCATATCGATCAATCGGAAGATAATGAACCGCCGGCTTTCTCTTTCTACGGGCCGGACCACGTACCACCACATGAGGAGGTCCATCCTCCCCCGGAAACAGGCGGATGGGTGTGCCTTCGACCGGCAAGGCCTGTATCGATTCAATGGTGGACCCCATCTTCATGAGAAATCCTTCCTTCACCGTCTGCACCCCTGGACTATGACCTTTCAGGCTCTGAAAGTGAGGGCCCGCAATTCCACTGATCCAGAGACGTCCACTCACAGGATCCAGTTTGGCATCCGTAAAACGGGCGACCCCCCAATCCATCCGCCAGGCATTGGTAATACGGCTGAGGTCCGGGGTGTAGAGAAGGACAAATCCGGCCGTATCCTGATTGTAGCGGATCTCCTCCTTGCCTTTCCGGTTTTTATGCATCACCTGCGCACCGGTATGCCTCCCCCTCCCCAGGACTTTTGCAGTGGTTCCCGCTGGCCACTGAGGCCCCCAGGCATTGCCCACGGCAAAAATCATTCCATTTTTCAATTCTCCCACTGCAACAAACTCTTCTGCGCCCTCCCCGCCAAAATAGGTGGCCGCTACCGTGGTCATATGGTCCCCGCGTGCGAACCGTTTTTTGAGTTCCTCATAACGACCCGCCTGCAGCGAACTGCTGACACCCAAGAGCAACAAAAGAGATAGTATGCGTTTCATCTTTCGGTTTTCCTAGTCCGTGTGATATCGAATACCTGTACCCGATACGTATTTTCAATCAAATCTTCTGACTAGTCTCTACCATGCGCCGACAGAATTGTTTAGTCTTTATCTGCCTTGTCTGGATGATCCATGCGAATCTTCAGGCTCAGGACGGCTATTTGTTTATCCCTTCCGGCCGGCTTGCTTCGGTGAAACAGGCGGTCCAACGCCCTGGGTCCCATCATCAGAACGCATTCCAGACCATGAAGGATCGGGTGAATCATCGAAACCTGAATGAGGCGTATCCAACCGGTTTGAATAAATATGCAGTGGCCTTCCGGGCTCGGGAAGCGGCCATGATGGCCCTGCTCACGAATGGGGCTGACAAAGAGAAGTATGCGGACATCGCTTATGAATCCTCCCGCATGGTTCTCAGGCAAAGCGATCCCAACCCCAGCAAAGGGTACGGCCTGGCCAGATCCATCCTTGGGATGAACATCGCCATTACGTACAACTGGATGCAGAACACATGGACCCCGTCTCAAGCCTCTGAAATCAAACGTGGCATTCAGCAGGCCCTGGATGCCTGGCCCTCCTACAGCCATGCGAACTTCGGCCACAGCCGGGGGTCAAACTGGGTTGCCGTCTGCCGCGGAGGGGAACTCGTCATGATGGTGGCGATCGGGGAACACGGAAAACGGAGCCGCCGATTCGACATGTTGAAAAGCCATCTCAAGCAGCACATGGCCAATGGATATGGAGACAAAGGCGTCAGCCAGGAAGGATCAGGATATGCGGGATATGCCGGTCAATTTCTCATCCCGGCCTGCGTTGCAGCCGCGGAAGCCGGTGATGCGTCTCTACTCGACGCCGCCAAAAAGATTGAGTGGTGGAAACTGGTCATGTTCACCCGGACCTTTCATCCTCGGGGTCAGGGAGACGGAGATACCAAACTGCTCCAGTTTGGAGTGGATGTCCGGGGGCCGGATGAAGGATGGGCCAGCCTGCTCATTCCTTTGGTGCCCAAGAATCAGCTTCCGTATTATCTCTGGTGGTACGACCGCTTTATCGGCATTCATTTTAAGCCGCTCGGTTCTCACAAGGGATTTGATGCCCATCGTGCCGGTACCACCTGGGCTCTATTGAATTATCCCCCCAATGTCCGACCCCAGGACCCCTCCGGCCGGATGCCGAACATGCTGAAGGATTCACACGGGTATGTCTTTTTCCGGAACCGTTGGCGGGATGAAAATGATATACAGTTCATGACTGCTGCTGACACCCATCACCACAGCCATGCCTGGGATCAACCGGACAATCTTGCCATCCGGTTGCTGGCGAACAAAACCTCCTACATCGCTGGACCTGGCAAGGAACGCGGCATTTCAGAGTACTCCACCCTGCTTGTAAGCGGTCGGACCATCGCGAAAGGCTCCACCAGTCTGACGGGGAAACTGGAGCTTGCCGAAGCCATGCCTGCAGGCGGGTACGTCATCGCGGACGGCGGAGCCCTCCATCGGAATATGGGACTCCGTTCCGCGAAACGCCATACCTTTGTCATGATGGGAAATCCGAACAGCAATGTAGGGTTGATCTCCACCCTGGATCTGGTGACCGGTGGAGCGGGAAAGAATCTGATCTGGCAGGCGAACACCGGTGCCCCAAAAAACAATGCGGGAGTGGAGGAATCGAGTGGAAATGAAAGCGGGCGGCCGTACTTCCTGATGAAGGGAAACAACAATGGCTACGTGAAAGGCTGGGTCCTGCATCCCGCAGATGCCAAAATCAAAGCCGCAGACCCCCTGCAGGTGCTGGCAGATGGCGATGGGGAATCCATCTGGGTCGTGATGATGGTCGGCACCGGCAACCCGCCGCAGGCCCGGATTCAGGGGAACGGTCTGAACAGCACCTGGACTGTCGGCAGTGTGACACTCGGATACGATCAGGCTCAGAACCGGATCAAGCGGAAGTAAAAAGAGAGACCGGTTTACGGTTCTTCATCGGACGATTCAAACTGGAGATCCAGGATATACCCGTTTGAGTGTATCCGAATTGCATGTCCGGCCTCCCCATCTCGTGTCGCAGAGCCCTCTGCAAAAGGCCTACATACAGCAAAGCTGAGAGCAATGAACAGAATGAAAAAAATGATGAGGGCAATTCCAACACATTTTTTCATCCTGGAGATCCATTGTGGCTGATCCGGTTTTGGCAGCAGAACCCAGACAAAAACCGGCACAATGATCCCGAAGCCACTGATCAGCCAAATCAGGATGGTTAAGAACAGTTCCTCCATGTGAAAATGGTATAAAAACCTGACGGGACAACAAGCCCCTGAACAGAGCTTTTTAGACGCCAGGAGGAAACAAATCCCCAAGGGTCGGGTCTTTCATGTTGGGTTTCGTGTGTCTCGAAGGGGCACGTCCGGGGGCATCCAGCGTGGCCCGGACAAATTCTCCGGCACTTTCGACCCTGCAGGTCTGTGCCGCAGCCAGATCCAGGATTGCACGGTCGTTGGACACGATCCACAGGCATGCCGGGTCCGGATGCCGGGTAGCCAGGGATTCAATCAAGCTATCCGCCGTCTGGCCGCTTTTGGAAAAGACCACATTCAGGCGTTTAGGAACCGGCACGTCCCGGTCCACATGTTCTCCCTTCCCGTCAAACACCACATGGATACAGTCAGCAGGTTGCGGATTCAGGGCCATCAGATCCCGCAGCAGTTGCTCCCGTTTTCTACGAAGGTCATCGGTACTGGAAAAGCCTCCAGCATGACGGGCATGCAGGACGCTGTATCCATCCATGACAAGTTCGAGAGAAGAGGACATTTCCACCTGGAGCCCTGTTTCAGTGAGAGAACCCGGCCTGAAACCGCACCGCTCTTCCCTTGGACTTACGAGAAATCCACGAGCTCCACATCGAAGACGAGGAGCCCACCCGGCCTGCCGGAGCCTTCCTGCTTGGGCCCGTAGGCCAGTCCTTCGGGAATCCAGAATCGGAATGCATCGCCTTTGCTCATCAACTGAAGACCTTCGGTCCAGCCCGCAATCACCTGATTCAACCCGAAACTGGTGGTTTCACCGCGGACAACCGAACTGTCAAACATGACCCCATTGGTTTCCCAACCGGAATAATGAACCGTCACTGTGCTGGCCGCCGAAGGTTTCGCCCCACCTGAACCTGATGTCAGCACTTTGTAAGCGAGCCCACTGGAAGTGGTGTGGGCATCAGAAGGGACCCCGGCCACATCCTCCGGTGTCGGAGGTGCGGCAATGGGTTCTTTGATCTCCAGAAGTTCCAGTTCGCATTTCAACAGGTCGTGGGAAGCACCCAGCATCTTCCCGGGAATGTACGCATCTGCAGTTCCACCGGAACTCAACATGGAGAGGACCTCAGCAAAAAATGGAGGAAGTTTGCCCATCGGGGCGGTTTCCGGTCCAGACTGACGACTGGACTGAATCGATGCGCCGGAAGGATCCCGGAACGTGAAATGAAATCTCACGGTATGATCATGGGACGGAGACTCTCCGTCACCCGCTTTGTTCACCACAACGGCTACTCCACTGGATGTAGGGGTCGCGCCGGCAGGCACCTGGATTGGCTCCGGTCCTTTTTCGAAACTCAGTAATTCGACATCAAACACCAGTTGTCCTCCAGGACGGCCGGAGCCGGGAACTTCCGGTCCATACGCCAGATCCTCAGGAATCCAGAATCGCCGAGTCTCGCCTTCCACCATAAGTTGAAGTCCCTCTGTCCAGCCCGCAATCACCCGGGTAAGGGGAAAGCTGGTGGGCTGACCCCGGCTGACAGAACTGTCGAACATCGTCCCATCCGAGGATGTCCATCCCGTATAGTGTACGGTCACCGTGGCGGTCGCAGTGGGTGTGACAGTACCGGTTCCGGGGGTGATAACTTTCGACGCGAGGCCACTGGAAGTGACATCGGCGTCCGCGGGGGCTTTCGCCACATCTTCAGGTGCGGGTATTGGTTGTGACATAGGCGGGGGTAGTTGTCAGCCGACACCCCGTCTACCAAGCAGAATGTGAGGAAATTTTTCAGAGGACAGGGATCTTCTGCCTCAATAGTGGCTCCGTCAGTGTGCGCAAGGAATGGATCTGACGGCCCTTCTCATCAAAATTTTCTGCCGCAAGCCACGAGGTGAAGGCGTTCTCCAGCTCCGGCCATTCTGACTCGATAATGGAAAACCAGGAAGTATCCCGGTTTCGGCCTTTGTAGACCAAGGCATTGAGGAATGTGCCTTCAAACGAAAACCCCAGACGCTGGGCAGAGGCACAGGATGCGTGATTCAGATGGTCGCACTTCCATTCACATCGCCGGTATCCCCGTTCAAACGCATACTTCATCATCAGGTACATACCCTCGGTCGCGGCAACCGTCCGCTTCAAGGACTCAGCAAAGTGAAGATGCCCCACCTCAATGGAGCCGGCTGAAGGCTGAATGCGAAGAAAACTGCACAAACCGGCCGGCCTTCCGGCCGCATTCGGAATCATGGCATAGAATTGTGGGTCTGCTGATCCCATGCAGGACTCAAGCCAGGTTTGAAAGTCCGCCTGGGAGGCGAATGGGCCGTAGGGTAGATATGTCCAGTTCCTCCCGGCAGGATCTTCGGAAAATGCCTGAAACAGATCGGCACCATGCCTCTCTGCATCAAGAGGCTCCAGTCGACAGTACCGTCCGGTATGGACCGTATGCGATGGGAATACCGGAGGTGTCCAGTCTGTCACGTTCCTTCCGACAGGTTGGTTCAAGTGGTTTCGGTTCACGTTCATGGAATCCCCTCTGTAGGTTCTTGTTTCCTCACCGGGCCGCGATCCATTCCACCCTGGTTCTTCTGAACAGCCTCAAACCGGATCCCAATAGCGGGTGTCCCGGCCCTGATAGTTTTTCAGCAGCAACTGATCCCCTTCCCGTCCCTCGATGTACCCCGGGCTGACAGGTACTTTCCCCCCCCCGCCTGCCGTATCCACCATGTAGGTTGGAACGGCATACCCCGTGGTATGCCCATGCAAGTGACGGATGATTTCCTGTCCGGTCTCCACCGAGGTCCGAAAATGGGCACTTCCTTCGATGGGATCACACTGATGAAGATAATACGGTTTGCACCGAACCCGGAGCAGTCCCAGGTTGAGGGATTTCATCACCTCCGGATCATCGTTCACCCCCTTGAGCAGTACCGTTTGACCTCCGGTAGGAATTCCGGCATCCGCCAGTCGTTCGCAGGCCTGCCTCACCTCCAGGGTCAGCTCCTCGGGATGGGTGAAGTGGATACTGAAAAAGAGCGGATGAAATTTTCGCAGCATGCGTAAGAGGTTCGGGGTAATGCGATACGGAAGCACTGCGGGAACTTTGGTCCCGATCCGGAGAAACTCCACATGGGGAATCTCATGCAGGCGCTCCAACACCCATTCCAACCGGTCATCGGCCAGGATCAGAGGATCGCCGCCGCTGAGAAGGACATCTCGGATTTCCGAGTGGTCACGGATGTAGTCAAGAGTCTGTTCCCACATCCCTTTCTGCGGGAGAAACTCCCCTCCGCCCACCATTCTCGCACGGGTGCAGTACCGGCAATAGGTGGCACAGAAGTCTGTTACCAGAAACAACGCTTTATCCGGATAGGTATGCACCAGACCCGGGACCGGGCTGTGCGCATCCTCTCCCAATGGATCCTCGCATTCATCCCCATGACGCTCAAACTCCTCCAGAGTGGGGATTTTGGTGCGTCGAAGAGGTTGCCTGGGGTCATCCGGGTCGAGAAGAGCCGCATAGTAAGGTGTAATGCCAAGCGGCAACATTCCCGTTCGTTTCCGGATGGCAGCCCGTTCAGAGTCCGTGAGCACAAACAGACGTTCGGCCTCTTCCAGATCCCGTATCCGGTTCCGTAACTGCCACCGCCAGTCCGTCCAGGTTTCCGGAGTCACTCCGGGATAATGGCGAATACGGAAGGAATCGACATGATGATCACATTCCGGCACAAATGCCGGTCGTAGATCAGTCATCGATGAAATCAACATTCGCGACGTTATCTGCTGACTCCGAATCAATATCATCGGAGCCATCCACCCCATTGGGAGACCCCGGATTACGGTCGGGCCCTGCTGAAACCACCACCGCACGAACACCGTGCCGCCCGGTTACATTTCCATACCGGATCTTCATGTTGTAGTCGCGGTCAAGTTTGATGTAGTACTGGGTGTCCCATGGATCGAGAAAGGTCCCGTCAATATCCGGAGTTTCGAGCGTGAGAAACACCTTCTCTTTGGGGTTCAAGGTCGTATTCTCCGCGATCAGCACTTCAATGATCTCCTTGGACACCGCTTGAGTGAAATACGTGGTACTGTTTTCCTCTGTCTCGCTCAAACGCTGATCCGCAATCTCAACCGGCAGGCGTCCATACTCATTCCAATACATGTTGATCGCCGCCGCAATCTGGAGGGCATCCGTTCGGGCCTGGTTCCGTTTCACCGTTTTGATGACACCGTTGATTGCGGGGAACAGGATCCCCATCAGCAACCCGATAATGGCAATAACGACGAGAAGCTCAATCAGGGTGAAGCCGCGTCGGGACGTGTTGGCTGTGCTCATAGGTTCGATCCTTTCCGGGTAGAGATGTCATCTGGTGTTCCCTGCTGCATATCCGGGCCGTCGGAACTGAGAAAATAGAGAAACGGATTCACGAGGTCATACCGGTAGTCCCGTCCCCAGGGATCGCGTAACCGCATAGAGCTGGGTGTCATGGTCCCGTCTGGATTCCGGAATACGGACATGTCCACCGTATCATAAATACGGTCATCCGCATCAAACACGCCATTCCCATCTCCGTATTTCTCTTCAAACCACAGAAAGAAGTCCTCTCCAAGAGTGGAACCGTCAGCAGGCAGGGATCCCCGATCCGCCTTAAACAGTTCGATTTCGAGCTGAATTTGGGCCATCTCCCCCTTTGCTCTCGATTCTGCACCATCATTGGAAACGCGACCGGCAACACCGAGCGTAATGGAAATCAGGATGGCGATAATCGCCATTACCACCAACAGTTCCACCAGGGTAAATGCCTGCTTGGCTGTACGTGTTAACATCGGGTCGGTCTCCATAGGGTTCTAATTGATTTTACACGCTTTCCCGTCAAGCGTATAGAAGAAACTCTTCACACCTCCTTCATGATCAGCGGAACCGGACACCAGGAAATCAGTGGGCATGTGGAACGGGTGACCTTCCACAGTGCCGACAGCGGATTTGCCGTTTTACAGGTGCGGGTGAAGGGGGAGCGGGATCTGATCACGGTGGTGGGAAAAACTGCAGACGTGCATGCGGGAGAATACCTAACCGCCCGCGGGGAATGGTTCATGGATCCGTCCCATGGCCGCCAGTGGAAAGCAGAGATGATCCGCACGTCGCCTCCAGACAGCCTCGAAGGGATCGAACGGTTTCTCGGATCCGGTCTGATCGACGGAATTGGACCGGTGTACGCAAAAAAACTGGTCGAAACCTTCGGCAAAGACGTTCTGGAAGTGATCGAATCCCGTTCCGCCCGGTTGGAGGAAATCCCCGGAATCGGCCCCTCCCGGAGAAAAAAAATCAAAGAGAGCTGGAACCGGAACCGGGTCGTGCGTGAGATCATGACCTTTCTCATGAGCCACGGTATCAGTACCGCCCGTGCCTTCCGCATCCACAAAACATATGGCGAGGATGCGATGCGGCGGGTCCAGTCCGATCCCTATTGTCTGGCCCGGGACATACGCGGGATTGGATTCAGGACGGCGGATGAGATCGCACGGAGTTTTGGTATTGATGCCAACAGCCTGCTTCGGGCACGGGCCGGAATTGAATACATGCTGCGGGAGATTTCCGCACGGGGTCACTGTGCCTACCCCCGCGAGGACCTGGTTCGGGAAGCGGAGGAAGCCCTTGACATTGACCCGGACCGGTTGGAAGAGGCCGTACTCAAGGGTCTGGCAGAGAAACGGCTGATTCTGGAGACGGGCCTGGGGCCCCGCCCTCTGCTGTACCTGAAGTCAATGTTCTCAGCGGAAACCGAACTGGCTGAGGACATTCGGGCCCTGAATGAGGGGGACCCGCCCCTGAAAGATGCCGATCCCGATAAAGCGCTGCAGTGGGTGCAGGAGGCCATCGGAATAGAACTCGCCCCCAAACAGCAGGAAGCCATCCATCAAGTCCTGACCAACAAAGTCATGGTCATTACGGGAGGCCCCGGGGTGGGGAAAACCACATTGGTACAGGCAATTCTGAAGATTTTTGAAGCACGGAAAAAGAAGGTACGCCTTGCGGCCCCGACGGGCAGAGCCGCCAAACGACTCGCGGAATCCTCCGGGAAACATGCGGTCACCCTGCACCGGCTGCTGATTTACGATCCCGCGACTGGAGGATTCAAACATAACCGGTCTCATCCTCTCAAAGGGGACGTATTTGTGATCGACGAAGCCTCGATGCTGGACCTGCCTCTCGCCCATCAACTGGTCTCCGCCCTTCCGCGTGAAGCGGTCCTGTTGCTGGTCGGAGACGTGGATCAGCTTCCTTCTGTGGGGCCTGGGCGGGTACTGGGTGACCTGATTGACAGCGACCGAATCGCCGTGGCCCGTCTCACCGAAATCTTCCGGCAGGCTCAGGACAGTGCGATTATCACCAACGCTCACCGGATTAACCGGGGGATCCTCCCGGAGACCTGCAGCCCCGCTCATCCCGGGGATTTCTATCTGATTCCTGCAGAAGAGGCAGAGGACGTAGACCGGAAGCTTCAGGGTCTGCTCCGGGAAAAACTGCGCAGCCGTTTCCGGTTGGATCCCCGCAGGGATGTTCAGGTGCTCACCCCGATGCAGCGGGGTCCGTTGGGGGCCCGGAATCTGAACGACCGCATCCAGCAATTGTTAAACCCCCGCGGAGATCAGATTGACCGGTTCGGCACCATCTTCCGGGTCGGGGACCGGGTCATGCAGATCCTGAATAATTATGACCGGGATGTCTACAACGGAGATATGGGCCGCATCGTGGACATTGACCGCGAGGACGCCTGTGTCTGGGTGGACATCGGAGGGGAGAAGAAATCCTACCCGTTCCACGAACTCGACGAACTCGTCCTGAGCTACTCCGTCACCATTCATAAGTCACAGGGGTCGGAATATCCCTGTGTGGTGATCCCGCTGCATACCCAGCACTACATGATGCTTCAGCGGAACCTGCTGTACACCGCCGTCACCCGTGGAAAAAAGCTGGTCATCGTAGTGGGGCCTGCCAAAGCCTTGCAGATGTCCGTACGGAATACGGATGGGAGCCAGAGGCACACCCGACTGGCACAGAGACTGGCAAGGGGCTGAAAACGAAGAAGTTGGTGACCTGGATGGAATCGACATTGGCCACTCAGCTTTTGTTCCGCAACGCCTCTTGTAGAGAAGTGGGAATCTGCTGAGGGATCAGATCCCCCTCCCCCTTGGTACAGCAGACCGTTTTCATGGTGCCTTTGGCAACCGGTGTTTCCTCTTGCCGAATGGACCATGACCAGGTGATGGAGCTCGAACCGGGCTCCCCCTCCAGATCAATGGTGACGGTTTCGCCATACCGGATGGGCCCAAGGTAGTCGGCCGCAAACTGGACCCGTGGCCAGAACAACGCATCTGGTTCCTCAAGCTGTACAGGAAAACCCGACTGTTTCAGCCAGATGTGTTCCGCCTCCTCGACCCAGCAGGCCATGCGGGAAAAATGCGCAACCCCAGCAGGATCACACTCGGAAAATGTCACGAGTCTGGAAAAAGAAAAACCGGCCATGAACACATCATGGCCGGAGCGGGGGGGCGGATCAATCGTAATACAAGAAAAGCTCGTTATTCCTTTTCGACCAGCAGCGCATCGATTGCGTCCCGGACTTTTCCACCGTTCGGGTTGGTCATCGACCGGAAACGGCGGGCAACTTTTCCGTCCGGACCGACCACAAACTTCTCGAAATTCCAGCGGATATTCCCCTTGAAATCAGGATTTTCCGCAGTGGTCAGGTAGGCAAACAGCTCGTGCTGGTCCTCCCCTTTCACAGACACTTTACTAAACATCGGGAAGGCCACCCCGTATTTGCTTGAACAGAATGCCGCGATTTCCTCATTGGAACCCGGCTCCTGATTTTTAAAGTTATTGGCGGGAAACCCGAGAATGACCACGTCTTTGTCTGCGTACGCCTCGCTGAGTTTGACCAGATCGGCGTACTGACGGGTAAACCCACATTTTGAAGCGGTGTTGACGATCAGCAGGACTTTCCCTTTGTATTGGGACAGATCGACATCCTCACCGGTGATATCCTCCACGGTGAACTCGTGAACGGAATCCGCGAGGGCCGTAAGTGTCTGGGTTGTGAAAAGGGCGAAGAGTGAGAGCATGATACATTTCATGATGGAGAGGGTTAAGGTTTCCTATCAATCGCCCCCCCTCTCCCGCCCTTACAGAATCCTTACGTTTTTGGGCCTGTTTCCCCTGTGAATCGCTCCCGCACATTCTTGACAGTCCCCCTGTCTTCACTATTGTGTGCGCCCATTTTCAACCTATCTGGTCCGGGAATTCGGACTATCAACTCCCAACAGGAACCCCATACATTATGGCAACCAAATCGAAAAAGCAGTACGTGTATTTCTATGGCTTCGGCAAGGAGCACACGGAGGGTGACTCCAGTTACCGTGCAATTCTTGGCGGCAAAGGCGCCAACCTCGCGGAAATGGCCAACGCGGACCTTCCGGTACCCCCAGGATTCACCGTCTCCACAGAAGCCTGCGCTTACTACAGTTCCCACGGCAGCAAGTACCCCGCCGGAATGGAAGCGCAAATGAAAGCCACGCTGAAAAAGCTGGAGAAAATGACCGGAAAAAAACTGGGCGATCCCAATGATCCCCTGCTGGTTTCTGTCCGCTCCGGCGCTGCAGTGTCCATGCCCGGAATGATGGATACGGTTCTCAACCTGGGTCTGACGGACAAATCCGTCAAAGGTTTCATCAAGAAAACCGGAAACGAGCGTGCCGGTTGGGACTGCTACCGTCGCTTTATCGACATGTTCGGTGATGTGGTCATGGGGCCGACCAGCGGCCTGACTCACGAAGACTTTGAGCATGAGCTCGAATCCATTAAGAAAAAGTACGGTGCGAAAGAGGACACCGATCTGACCGCCGAACAGCTCAAAGAACTGGTGGACCGTTACAAGAAGGTCTACCGTTCCAAAGTGAAACAGGCCTTCCCTCAGGACCCCTGGAAGCAGCTTGACCTGTCAGTCCAGGCGGTCTTCAGTTCCTGGAACTCCGAGCGCGCTGTGAAGTACCGTCAGATCAACAAGATCTCCGGCCTCCTTGGCACTGCGGTAAACGTCTGCACGATGGTCTTCGGAAACATGGGAACCACATCCGGTTCCGGTGTTGCCTTCACCCGCGACGGGTCCTCCGGTAAAGCAATCCCCATGGGAGAATACCTCATCAATTCCCAGGGGGAAGACGTGGTGGCCGGTATTCGGACGCCCAAGAACCTGGATGAAATGCCGGATGAACCCAACGAAACCGCAGTCTGGAAGAAAGCCCATAAAGATCTTCTCAGCATCATGCGGAAACTCGAACGTCATTACAAATACCCGCAGGACGTGGAATTCACCGTTGAGCAGGGCAAACTCTGGATGCTCCAGACCCGTAACGCAAAACGGACCGGTCTCGCCGGGATCCGCTGGGCGGTGGAAATGGCGACCGGACAGGATGTGGAAACCGGCGAAAAACTGCCGAAACTCCTGACCAACAAAAAAGCACTCGCGACCATCACCGGTGAAGATCTGGAGCAGCTCCTGTTCCCCATTTTCGATGTGGAAGCAGAAGCCGCACAGGAGCCACTCCTGCAGGCCCTTCCGGCTGGACCCGGAGCTGCGGTCGGTAAGATTGTCTTCGACGCGAAAGATGCAGAAGCCATCATCAAGGACAACCCCGGCGAACAGTTGATTCTCGTCCGTCAGGACACCAGCCCCGAAGACGTCGGCGGAATGTGGGCGGCTCAGGGAATCCTGACCTCCACCGGTGGAATGACCTCACACGCGGCAGTGGTTGCACGTGGATGGGGCAAATGCTGCATCTGCGGCGCTTCCGATCTCAAGATCAACGAAGCCAAGCAGACCATCAGCGTGAATGGCAAAACCCTGAAGAAAGGCGACTGGCTGTCTCTGAACGGTTCTTCCGGTAAAGTCTATGAAGGGGAACTCCCCACCATGGCCTCTCCGGTTGTGACCGCGGTTGACGGAAATGCCAAAGCCCGGAAACATCCAATTTACGTGATGTACAAAACCGTGTCGGACTGGGCTGACCAGTTCCGGAAAATCAACGTACGTGCAAATGCCGACTCTCCGGCCGATGCACAGATGGCCCGCGCATTCGGCGCTGAAGGAATCGGGCTTTGCCGGACCGAGCATATGTTCTTCGAAGGCGACCGCATCTGGGACATCCGCTCTTTCATTCTCGCAGAGAACGAAGTCGCCCGGAAAGCAGCCCTTAAGAAGCTGCTGCCGCACCAGCGCAAAGACTTCGAAGGTCTGTTCCGGGCAATGAAAGGACTGCCGGTCACCGTACGGCTGCTCGATCCCCCGCTGCACGAGTTCCTCCCCCATACCGAGGACGATCAGAAGGAAATGGCGAAACACCTGAACGTCAAACTGGATCTGATCAAGACACGTGTTGCAGAGCTGCATGAAGCGAACCCCATGCTGGGTCACCGCGGATGCCGTCTTTCCATCACCTACCCCGAGCTCTGCGAAATGCAGACCCGTGCGATCATCGAGGCCGCCTGCAATGTGCTGAAACGCAGCAAAATCAAAGCAGAGCCTGAAATCATGATCCCCTTGGTCGGAACCAAAGCGGAAATTGATTACCTGGAATCAGTGGTTCGTAAAACGGCGGATGAGGTTCTCGAAAAACGCGGTCTGAAGATCGCCTACAAAGTCGGGACCATGATCGAAATTCCCCGCGCAGCGTTGACGGCGGATGAGATTGCGGAAACCGCTGAATTCTTCAGTTTCGGCACCAACGACCTCACCCAGCTTACCTTTGGGTACAGCCGTGATGACATTGGTTCTTTCCTGCCGGATTATCTGAACGAGAAGATTCTGGACGTGGATCCGTTCCAGACTCTGGATCAGTCCGGAGTAGGACAGCTTGTTCAGACCGGTGTTCAGAAAGGACGCAGCGTGCGCCCGGATCTGAAATGCGGAATTTGCGGAGAGCACGGTGGTGACCCCGCTTCCGTGAAGTTCTGTGTGAAAGCCGGACTGAACTACGTGAGCTGCTCCCCCTACCGGGTGCCCATCGCCCGCGTTGCGGCAGCCCAGGCTTCTCTGTAAGCCCCGGCTGTTTCGGCTGCGAACACCCCCGTCAGGTTGACGGGGGTGTTTTTTTCTCTTCTGTTTCCGGGTCCTCCCAGAATTCCGGATACAGTTCTTTTGCACATTCCGCGCAGATTCCATGACTGAAATCCGCATCGGTGTTGGTGCGAATGTATTCTTCCAGGAGCTGCCAGTCCCCGTCGTCATTCCGGACCTTTTGACAGTGCGAGCAAATGGGGATGATGCCCTTCAGATGTTTCAGCTGTTTCAGGGTGTTCTTGAGATGCTGCATCGCTTTGCTCTTCTCGTCCTGGAGGCGTTTCTGCTCATTCACATCACAGATAAACCCTTCCAACATGCCCTCTCCGGGGTCACGGTCGACGCGGATCCCCTGCTCCCAGACCCAGCGGAGCGAACCGTCTTTGCGCCGGATCCGGTACTCCACTTGAAAATGCTCTCCGGCGCAGGTCGCTTTTACCACTTCTTTGGCGACGCGTTCCGCATCCTCCTCCACAATCAAATCTCCGAAAACGACACCGGTTGCGCCCTGCAGTTCCTCCGGAGAATACCCTGTGAGAATGTAGGCTCCCGCACTCACATATTCCATCACCCAGTCACGTCCATCGTTATGGCAACGGTAGGCCATCCCGGGAAGATTATGAAGGAGCGTGGTCAGTCGGCGGTCCACTTTCTCTAACCGTCGCTGGTAGATGTTGATCACCAATGCGATCACCAGCAGCAGGAGCAAGCCCTCCAGAAGCGGGAAAAACACCGGCCGGTTCCAGACAGGTTCTGAACCCGGTATGTCCTGAGCGGAGGACGTCCCGTACAGGAGAACGAGTCCTCCTACAGTTCCCAAAAGCCTACGTGCGGATACGAACGGATACATAGACTCCAACCTTACCGGTCTTGAGCAAAAAAAACACGGCCCATTTTGGCCATGTAGACGCAGAATGCGTTCAGAACAAGAGGAAAAGACGCCTTCCGTCTCTATTTTGAGGTGGCGTCCTTAAACTGTACCCGGGTCAGGGATGCATCGGTAAGCTCACGCTCACTTCCATCGGCAAGCGTTAGAAACAACAGAAAGTTGGTGAATTCTCCTTCGAGGTAATCGCCACCCTTTAGTTCCAGCGAAAAGCGTTTGCCATCTTTCATCCTCGTCGCCTGCACGATTTCATGGAGACGCACTGGCAGAAAACCGACAGAGGTTTTTAGTCTACAGGTCATGTTTTCCACCTTGCCCTGAAAAGGAGCACCGGATGCCGGAGTTACGTTTACAGTCAGATGAGTCGGACCTGACAGGTAAATTTTTTCGAGTTGATCGAGTGGCTGATGATGTTTCTGAAGTTTTTTCAACTGATCCGGAGACAGAGAGACTTGAGTCCCCCTGAGGCGATCCATCATATTCTTGAGATCCTCCACTTCTGCATCTTCTTCGGGATCCTGATCTTTGGCACTGTCCTGATCTGCAGGATCCCCATCCTTCTGCAGACCATGACGCTGGTCACCAGGTTCAGCCACAATCCCGTTTTCCTGACCCGTGCCCTCCTCAGGCCCCATAAATTCAGGAAGTACCAGCTGACTGAACCCCATCAGGGGAGCCATGAACAGGAGGAACGGTATCAACGTCTTCATACCAGGAACCTACGCCTGCATTCGAATAGGTCCATAAAAAAGACGCATCCAGAAACAGAGCGTTCCCACTGGCCGGTCCCCAGCCGGAACCGCGTAGGACCTCAGACCGGACAACGCGGGGAGTACATGCCATTCTTTATAAACGTCCGAGGATGTCTCTGACATCTGCCAGAAGGTGATCCACCTCTTCCTCATGGGTGGACCAGGAACAGAGAAACCGTGCAAACCCTTCACCGATGAACGTATAAAACGCCCAGCCGCGTTCCTGAAGAATCGACGCGACCCCCGGGGGAAGATGCACGAACACACCATTTGCCTCCGTCGGAGTGGTCAGGATAACCCCTTCGATCGCCTCAAACCCGGCACGCAACCGGTCTGCCATCCGGTTCGCATGTTCAGCATTCCGTTTCCAGATCTCATTCTCAAGAAGTCCCAGCCAGGGAGCTGCAAAAAAACGCATTTTCGACAGGAGTTGGCCGGACTGTTTACATCGGTAGGCGAAGGTATCTGCATGATCGCGGTTAAAAAACACCACCGCCTCGCCCACCCCGAGACCGTTTTTGGTTCCTGAAAGACAGAGGACATCCACCCCTGATTTCCAGGTGATGTCGGCAGGAGCGACGCCCAATCTCACACAGGCATTAAAGAATCGGGCACCGTCCATATGCACGCTCATGCCTCGAGCGCGGGCCGAGTCTGTAAGAACACGGATCTCTTCATGAGAATAGACCGTGCCGGCCTCCGTCGCCTGCGACACGCTGAGGATGTTCGGTTTGGGGTAATGAATATCCGTCCGTCGGGTCACCCGTTCCCGAAACGCATCCGGATGGATTTTCCCCTGATCTCCTGAAACCGTGAGCAGCTTTGATCCGTTGGAAAAAAATTCCGGGGCCCCGCACTCATCGGTTTCGATATGCGCCAGTTCATGGCAAATAACCGATTCATAAGACGTGCATAGACTGGCAAGAGCCAACGAGTTTGCCGCCGTGCCGGTACAGACAAAATAGACATCACAGTCGGTTTCAAACAGATCACGTATCCCTTCTGCAGCCTGATGCGTCCAGACATCCTCCCCATACGAGGGGCAGTGGCCCTGATTGGCCTTGAGAAAGGCCTCCATCGCCTCCGGGCACATTCCGGCGGTGTTATCACTGGCAAACGTGTACCGTTTCATTGGGTTTCCGCCTCCTCCGCCAAGGAAAGAATCACATCTGTCAGCCCGGGATCTGTTCCGCAAGCGGAGGTCATCTGTAACCTCCGTCCACGGTGCTCTTTTTGACCGTCAACCAGCCCCAGATCCTCAGGAACGGTTTCGGTGACATGCCATCCATCGGCGATGAACAGGGGAACCATGACAATCCGTTTCGCAGAGGTCCGCTCCCAAACTTCCAAGACATCCGGTGGTTCATCGATAAAAAGAGTGAGGCATTCTTCGCCCGGAATCTGCCGGCGAATCCGATCCGTCTGCAGGTAGACATTGGTGGCAGACTCAGGGTTTTTCGGCGTCCCATGTCCCAGCACTACCAGCGCATCCCCGGAAGTCCAGCCAGCCTCTCGTGCACGGGACAGCACCAGATCCGCAAACAGCGGATGACTTCCCACGGCACGGGTGTACCGCACCTGGCGGCCATTCACATTCGACAGCGCACCAGACACCTTCATTTCTCTCGGAATCACGACCTTGGAATAATAACCGTCCGAAATAAACATGGGCACCACTGTCACGTCCTCACTGACCAACTTATCCAGTGTAATCGAGACATGAGGCTCCTCTTTCAACAGACCACAGCGTACTTCATCATACAGTCCACGGCGTTTGATTTCCTGAACGTTCGCACAAACCGGCAGTCGGGTGTTCGGATTCCGGGCACTTCCATGCCCCACTAAGACCAGAGCTTTTGACATGCAGTTAGTTTCCCTCTGTTTTGACGGCTGGCAAGGCCTCTCTGAGTTTCTCAGGCCATTCTTCCGGGTAGTTCCCTTCGGGATACCGACGCAGCTCTGGTGTACGAAAGGCAGGATCTGTCAGGATCAGGTACATATAGCCTTCCTCAAGCGGAAAAAGCTGCCCGGTGGTTGAGAAGGACACCATACCTTCCTCCCGGTTGATCACGACCTCGAACGTGGGCTCCCCTTTGTTGCCCGCCTCACCAGAAGAGGGCTCGAATGTGAACCGGGAGCCTTCCGTCTCCATGTCCAACTCGATCTCAAACGGCTGCGAGGACTGGTACAGCACCCCTACCGTGACCCGGCGTTTTTCAAGGTCCTGAAACTGGGACGGCTTCACCGATTGAACCGCCTTCATGTATTGCAGCCCCCAATACCTGTCAGGATCAGGAGACGGAATTTCCTCTGGCTGAAAAGTGAAAGAAAAGATACGCAGGGAAATCAGTTCCTCCTGACCCCAGGTATGATAAACAGCCTGGACCAGGATCCAGATTCCGATTCCAATCGCAATCCCCCACCCTCGGATCAATCGGCGGCTGGCTCGAGGGCTCATTTGTAAGAGAGTCCACTTGGCGTTTCCACCCTTGCGTCCAGCATCTGGGAGGATTCACCGGGGGGATCTTCCAGCACCGTATCCTCGGCCTCTCCTCTCATCTCCGGATAATCCAGGGTGAAATGCAGACCGCGGCTTTCTTTGCGCCTGCGTGCACAGCGCACCACCAATTCGGCAATCGTGGCCAGATTTCGAAGCTCCAGCACATCCGGAGTCACCAGATAATCAAGATAGTACTCACGGATTTCATTCCGAAGATTGCGGATCCGGCGACGTGCACGTTCCAAACGTTTATCGGTACGGACAATCCCGACATAGTCCCACATACAGGTACGGATTTCATTCCAGTTGTGCTCCACCACCACGGCCTCGTCACTGTGTACGGCATGATAGGCCTCCCAGTCCGGGATGGTGACCGACACTTCTCCAATGAGGTCATCTTTGGTCTTCAGGCTTTCCGCAAGCAGGCCGGCAGACACGAGTCCCTCCAGAAGGCTGTTGCTGGCCAGGCGGTTGGCACCGTGAAGACCTGTACAGGCGGTTTCACCGATGACATGCAACCCCGGCATCCGGGTGGCACCATCCACTGTGGCCTCGACCCCTCCGCAAAAATAGTGCGCAGCCGGGACTACCGGAATCGGCTGTTCCGCCATGTCCACTCCCAGTTCCAGACAGCGCTGATAGATGTTCGGGAATCGATTCTGAAGAAACTCACGGGATTTATGCGTAATATCGAGGTATACGCAGGGTGCACCGGTGCGTTTCATCTCATGATCGATGGCCCGGGCCACAATATCACGAGGAGCCAGAGATCCCCGGGAATCAAATTTTTCCACAAACCGGTCCCCTTTCTGGTTCACGAGAACACCACCTTCCCCCCGGACAGCCTCACTGATCAGAAACGATTTGGCTTTGCGGTGAAACAGGCAGGTCGGATGAAACTGCACCATCTCCATGTTCTTGACGGGAAGGCCGGCCCGCCAGGCCATGGCAATTCCGTCTCCGGTGGCGACGTCCGGATTAGAGGTATAGAGGTACACTTTGCATCCCCCACCCGTGGCAAGGACAGTATGACGGGCCCGGACCGCGAACACCTCTTCCAGCTTCACATCCAGAAAGTACCCTCCTACACAGGTATTCACTCCGGAGTGTTTGAGCCAGCCCGTCGTCACCAGATCAATGGCCATCACCCCTTCCATGATCCGGATATTGGGATGATCATGGACCGCCTGCAGCATTTTGAGAATGATCGCGTGACCAGTAATATCTCCGGCATGCAGCACCCGGCGGTGGGTATGTCCGCCTTCCCGTCCAAGGTCATATTCTTCCGGCCGGGAATCTCTGCGTTCAAAATGTACCCCGACCCGTTCCAGCGAGCGGATTCCCTCGGGCCCGCCTTCGACGATGGCACGCACCGCCTCCTCATCACAAAGCCCCGCGCCGGTGGAAAGCGTGTCCTCCATATGGGCATCGAAACTGTCATCCGGATCCACCACGCAGGAGATCCCGCCTTGTGCCCAGTCACTGCTGGACGTATCCGCCGTCCGCTTGGTGATCAGCAGCACTTTTTGCTTTTCAGCCAGCTTCAGAGCCGCCTGCAATCCGGCGATCCCTGACCCCACCACCAAAACTGGTGTATGGAGGGTCCGCATCATTCGAAGACGACCGTTTTATTCCCGGTAACGACAACCCGGTCCTCCAGGACAAGACGAACAGCCCGGGCCAGCACCCGTTTTTCCACGTCCCGGCCGTTTCTCGCCATTTCTTTAGGCCCATGCGTGTGGGTAACCGGAATCACATCCTGGGCAATGATGGGCCCCTGATCGAGATCCTCGCTGGCAAAATGAGCCGTGGCACCAATGATTTTTACCCCCCGTTCCCATGCCTGACGGTAAGGGTTGGCTCCGATAAATGCGGGAAGAAAACTGTGGTGAATGTTCAGAATCCGGTTCCGAAATCCGGAGATGAATTCCGAACTCAGGATCCGCATGTACTTGGCCATCACCACCAAATCCGGACTGTCCTCTTCAATCAGTTCCCGCACCTTCTCCTCATGTTCTTCCCGGCTCAGGCCGTCCGCCGAGACACAGTGGAACGGCACACCGAAGGATTCCGTCAGTTCCCCAAGGGTCTCATGGTTGGCAATCACCCGGGTGACATCCATCGGCAGATCCTGGAACTTGGCCCGGATCAGGAGATCCCCCAGACAATGGGGTTCTTTGGTGGCCATGAGCACGACCCGTTTTTTCCGGGCACCCGTGACCTTTACCTTGGCTCCGGAGGGAAGTTCGGTTTGCAGGACCCGGAGAAGAAGATCGGCATCTTCGATCCCCTCGGTAACGGTTCGCATAAAGAACACGTCGTTTGCAGGGTCCACATATTCACCGTTCTCCACGATGTTGCCACCGTGACGGTGTAGTACCCCTGTGACCCGGGCAACAAGACCGGATTCATCAGGGCAATCAATGAGCAGGGTTAGACGTGACATCACTTAGCGGTTGATACGGGCAGATCCCCCACCCGCAACATGGCGCAATTCCTTCAGGGTTATTTGAGAAGTATCTCCCCGGGTGGTTTGAAGCAGGGCCCCGTGTGCGGTTCCCAGATTTACCGCCTCCTGTGGCTCAGCCCCCTCTAAAAACGCATATGCGAATCCGCTGGCAAAGCCGTCTCCGCCCCCGACGCGGTCTTCAATTTCCATGCCTTCAAATTCGGGTCCTTGATAAAAGATGTCGGTGGCCGCATGGTACAGAATCGCCGACCAGTTGTTCACACCGGCACTAACCACCTCACGCAGGGTGGTGCCCACAATCTTCAAATTGCTGTAATCACCGGCCACCCGGCGGACCATCGCTTTGTACGACTCAATCGGGAGATCGGACAGACCTTCATTCACCCCTTCAATTTCATATCCAAGCACGGACTGGAAATCCTCCTCATTGCCGATCAGGCAGTCAATGTAGGGGACCAGCGGTCGGGTGGTGGCAATCGCTTCCTCACTGCTCCAAAGTTTGGAACGGAAATTCAGGTCATAGCTGACAATGGTGCCGGACTCATTGGCAAGCTTCAGCACCTCCGCCGCCACTTTGCGGGTATGTTCGGAGAGGCAGGTGAAAATGCCGCCTGTGTGCAGCCAGCGGACCCCGTCCTGTTTGAACAGTTTCTCCCAGTCCACATCCTCCGGTTTCATTTTGGAGGTTGCGGAGTGACCACGGTCATACAGTGTGACACTGGCGCGGGGTCCCGCACCCACTTCGGTGAAATTCAATCCCATGCGGCAGTCACGTCCCACCCCATCGTAGGGCATAACAGGAGCATAGGAACAGTCCACACCGCCGGACATGGCATGACGGCGGACGATTTCCCCCAGCGGATTGTCCACCAAACCACCGACCCATCCCGTACGCAGTCCCAGACGGCTGAGGGCATAGGAAACATTGTATTCGCCACCCCCGACCCACACCTCGAGCGAATTGGCAAATTCAAGCCGGCCGGAACCGGGGGGACTTAACCGCACCATGCACTCCCCGAGACTGATCAGGTCATACCGGCATTCGGACGCGGGACGGATTGGCAGGGTCATGAAGAAAATCCTTTGGGTGGGGTTAAAATGAAGGTGCTTTTATGGTCACGAATCCCCTTCAGGTCAATGCAAACCGCTGAGTGTTCGTTCCGGGTTAAACGGTGCTGAATCCTCAAAGACTCAGGGGATTCAGCGTGCTCACACCCGGCTCTACCCAAGCAAACACAGGAAAATCTTCCGTGGAATAGGATCAGGAGTTGCGCTCCCATGATTTTTCCCTCAAGAGAAGTTCATGGGAGAAACCGATCCGAACCGCGTTCTGGTCCTGATCAACCCGAAATCGGGTTTGGGAATCTCCATGCGTGTCCTTCTGGACACCTTTCAGGAGGTCTGGGACCAACCTCCCCGCACGGTCACCTATCAGTTCAGTAAAAGTTCTGAGGATGGGGTCACCAAGGTCCGTTCTGCGATTGCCAACGGGGTGGGGACTGTACTTGTTGTCGGAGGGGACGGGATGATCAACACGATCGGCGGCTGCCTGTTGAATACGCATGTACATTTCGGAGTGATCCCCACCGGCAGCGGCAACGGGTTTGCCCGGCATTTTAATATTCCTCTCACCCCCACTCTGGCCATTGAGACTTTGGCGGATGCCATTCCTCATTCCATTGATGTGGGAACGGCCAATGACCGTCCGTTTTTTGTCACCTGCAGCCTTGCCTGGGATGCAGCCATTGTGAAAAGTTTTGAAAAATCGCCTGTTCGCGGCGTGCTGCCTTACGTTTTTGCGGCGGCCTATGAACTTTTCGATTACGTGCCGGAAACCTTCCAGGTCTCACTGGACAAAGCGGTGCAAACCACTGTGGAGAAACCCATGCTGTTTACGGCAGCCAATCTCACGCAGTATGGCGGAGGCGCTGTGATCGCTCCACAGGCGAAAGCCGATGACGGGCGCCTGTGGCTGACCTATGCTCAACGCTCACAGGTGGGCAGACTGATCCCACAGTTACCACAGTTGTTTACTGGCAACATTCATACGGTGCAGGGAATCGAGATTCTGCCATTCCGGGAATGTGTGGTGAAACGGGAAACCGATCAACCGATTCAAGTAGATGGTGAACTGCTCCCTTCCCCCGCGGACGTCAGATTAAAAATCCTTCCGAAGGCCCTGACCGTCTTGGTGCCTCAGAACTTCGAGGACGCTTCTCCAAACAGCACCTGATACATCAGCCGATACAGACCGGTATTGTCGACCGTGCTGGTCAGCTTCTCCGACTGATACCCGTGCGCTTTGGTCACAGCGCTGCCCGGCATGTCAATGCTGTACCCCCATGCAATGCCGAATGCGTGCTGTTTTCCAGTGGCATCCGGTGCAGACAGAAATGGTTTGCTCCCAGATCCCTCCTGTCCATCCAGCATCGACCCTGAAAGAGTCAGCGGTTGCAGAGGGACATTCGGATCCGCATTCCAGGGAGCCCACACAGAAGGGTGTCCGGCATCACTGTCCGATCCGACCAAAAGCAATGTGGGCCGGTCCGGATTTTCTTCGATGAAGTTCATGGCACGGCCAATCGCCTGATCCGCCCGTACTGTGGCCTGCAGCATGCCGTCAGCATTCATCGCATTGGAGAAATTGTCGGTTCCCTCCTCTTCCGCCACCAGGAAAAATCGTTTCTTGGGATCATGCGACAAGATCTCTATGGCCTTGCGGGTCATTTCCTCGAATGTGGGGGCAACCGGGTCATACGGGGGCAGACCGGCCTCTTTCAGAGTGGCTTCATTTTTATCATTGTACATGTTCACCGCTGAAAACACCCCCAGGACTCTCACGGTGTCAGCCGGAAGATTCATCAGCTCTGCCCGGTGAAAAATCACCGTATACCCGAGTGCACGTGCCTCTTCGAGCATATCCACGCCATCTGTACGTACCCCTTTCTTTCCATGCGTTCCTTTGATCCCTTCCGGGAGCAGATAAATTTCCCCTCCGCAAAAAATCACATCCGCACCGCTCTCCACAATGGTTTTGGCAATACCGGTTTTATCCCCCCTCGTTTCTGAAGAGGCCAGAAATACACCTGTGCCGGGTTCTGCAATATGACCGGAATTCACAATCCCGGTGCGGATGCCTTTTTTCATGGCCTCCTGCATGATGGACCCCGGAAAACCTGAAGCGGCTTTCAGCGGTGTTTTCTGATCCATGCCATACGAGTCAGGATGGACCTTTTTTCCGTATGCATGCACCGTCGCCCCCGCATGAGAGGTGGAGGACAACCATTCTTTCTGATGGGGGCGATACGCGGCGAGGCGGTCCATTTTGTCCCAGTTCAGAAACCCGTCCGGGCCCGCCTTGAACACCCTGGCTGCATTCCAATGTCCCAAACCTGTTCCGTCCGGGTGAATGAAAATAACATTCCCCTCTCCGAACAGGGGGAGAATGCGACAGGAGAATAGCGCGAGGAGAACAAGCAGGGAGGAGCGGTTTCGGAGATTCATGCCCCTCTACTACGCAAGCCGGGGTGACAAACGCAATGCGGGAGTCATCAGAAATCGCTTAGGAAGGGGAGAGCATTTCCTTTACAAATGACCGGAATGCTCCGGCGTACTCTTCTGATGACTGCCATCCAGCGTCGTCATGCCGCCCTTCCAAGGTACAGAATGCCCAGGGAATGGGTGCGGCATCGTAAAGACGACGCCCCATGTCAAACGGACACACTTCATCATCCGGACTGTGTGCGATCAGAACCGGAACGTTCAGTGAACGGATGCGTTCGATGGACAAATACCGGTTGGCAAGCGTCCATTGGGGCAGAAGAACCGGATAATACTGCAGAGCCAGTTCCAGAATCGAGGAGAAGGTGCTCTCCAGCACCACCCCCTTGACCGGACAATGCTGGGGGAGCTGCAGTGCAACACCACCTCCGAGTGAGCGGCCGTAGAGCACAATCGGGGGATCCTCTTGGAAGCCAAGCCGCTGGTGAGCCAGCTCCCACGCAGCCTCAACATCCATCGCGGTTCCTTTCTCACTGGGCCATCCCCGGCTTCGCCCGTATCCCCGGTAATCAAAAATCAGGATATGAAGGGACACATCCTGCAAGTCCTCCGCCATCCAGAGTCGGTGGGAGACATTTCCAGCATTCCCATGACAGATCAGCAACACCCCCTCTGCATCCGGATGTTCATACCAATGACCGTGAAGCTTGACGCCGTCCCTGGCATAAAAAACGACATCCTCAACCGCACGGTGCCCCTCCTCCCATTCTGCAACCCGACGCGTGCGGCGGTACAGCCTGTTCTGCCCAATGATTCTGGCCAGCATCCAGTAGAAACAAGGAAGGAGGCAAAGCCCCAGCAAGGACCACCAGACGGTCATATCAAACCTGGAACACCTTGCGGCAGCGACCGAGAAGAGAACTACCCGTTTCGGTCACAACCAACGTATCCTCAATCCTTACTCCACCGACTCCAAGGTAATACAACCCGGGTTCAATTGTAATCACGTGGCCAGCTTTTAAAGGTCCTCCTGAAGGGCCGATGGAGGGCCCTTCATGGATTTCCAGTCCCACACCGTGACCGGTGGAATGAATGAAGCCCTGCGGAATCCCGTCCACAAGACCGGTCTGATACCCGGCCTTTTTAAATGCAGCCACAACCCCCTGGTGTATCTCTTTTCCCGTGACACCAGGCTTCACCCGCCTGATCGCCTCGCGCTGTGCGGAGAGAACCGTCTGAAACAAATGGAGTTGTTCCCGTGTGGGTTGTCCTTTGATGACTGTGCGGGTCATGTCCCCCCAGTACCCGGTCTTCTTCGAATAGGGGAAGATATCCAGTACAATGGTCTCGCCGACACGTAGAGGGCCGTAACCCCGTTCATGCGGATCCACGCCCTGATCCCCGCCGGCCACAATGATGTCATCCGCCGCACACTGCCTTTCCAGCAGCACCTTTTCAATTTCCAGCCGGACCTCTTCTGAGGTCAGCACACCGCCGGAACCATTTAACAGCCGGCCCTTTTTATCCACCCCCGCTCGGTGGATCACCTCCACTGCCCGTTTCATTGCGGCTACAGCAGCGCGCTGTGACTCCCTCATCGAACGAATCTCATCCTCACGTTTGAGCATCCGGGAGGAAAACACCGGTTCGGGTGATACCAAAACCTTCAGGCCCTCCGACTCCAGCTCCCGTACCACTCCGACCGGACACTGGGGTGAGACGTACACACGCTTGACGCCGAGATGGCGAATCAGCGCCACAGCCTGTTTCCCCAGATGCCGTCTGTCCGCGGTTGAAAGAGACAGACTGTCGGGGGTGTGACAGGTAATGTTTCCCTGCAGCCGCTGCGCGCGGCCAAATTCCAGCATCGACACCAGCAAATGACGCTCTTTCCCTTTCAGCAGACATAAAAAGGGGTCCGGAGCTTCAAAGGAGGTGGCATAACGAACGGATAGGGCATCTGCCCCTCCGCCAATCAATAATAATGGGCTTGTGTACTTTCCATTCAAAGCGGGATCTCCATCAAACATTCTAGATCTCAGCACATGACAAAGATGACAAACGTGGCAACGGAAAGGTTTGTCATCAACTTGCAATGAGTTTTTTTAGAAAACCATGTGGTCAACATAATCTTGTGCCCCAAAAAAAGTTAACCCACAACCTGTAGTGGCATGTTTTTTTCTTCGATTTTCTACACCAAACCACTTGTCCCGGAAGCAGGGAAATGGTTAAGGTGCAATCTTACCCCGAGGACGGACTGGAACAGGTTGTGAATAACTTGTGGATAACCATCTCCCTAGCCCTTCATCAGGGATTGAACAAGCGAAATGATTCAAGGCTGAACATAGGGAAATGACCGTCCATGACTGATACCACCAAACACGAACCTCATCAGGCACTGTGGGAAAACGTCTGCGGACTTCTGCGGCAGTCCCTTTCTGATGATATTTTCGAACGGTGGATCGCAGTCATCCAGCCTGGCGGCCTGGTTGAAGAAGGAATGCTCGAGCTTCGCGTGGCCAGCAACTTCTACAGTACCTGGCTCGAGGAAAATTATGTGCCGATGATCGCGGACGCGTTCGCCGCCGTCACGGGCGATCGCATGCGTTTCCAACTCGTGGTGGATCCCAGCCTGCGCTCCGAACCCCGCAAGGGGCTTTTCGATGCGGAGGAGGAACAGAAGGAACAAGACCGCATCCCTACTCCCCCTCCCGCCTCCGGTCGGAAACCCGCTGCGAACCACTCCACCAACCGGGCCAGCCTGAATCCTCGATATGTGTTTGAGACCTTTGTCGTCGGATCTTCCAATGATTTTGCTCATGCAGCCGCCATGGCGGTGGCGCAACAGCCTGCCCGCGCATACAATCCTCTGTTTCTCTATGGAGGCGTCGGCCTTGGTAAAACCCACTTGATGCAGGCGATCGGAAATTTTGCCACCAGCAACAACCCCGCGTGCAAGGTCTGCTACCTTTCTTCGGAAACATTTGTGAATGAGTATATTGACGCGCTGCAGAATGGAAAACTGCCGCAGTTTCGGAAGCGGTTCCGCAGCGTGGACATTCTCCTGATTGACGATGTTCAGTTTCTGTCCGGGAAAGAAAGATTGCAGGAGGAATTTTTCCACACCTTCAATGCTCTGTTTGACGGGCATAAACAGATCGTATTGACATGTGACCGTCCTGCCACCGAAATTCCCGGTCTGGAACGCCGTTTGGTATCACGGTTTGAATGGGGATTGGTCACCGAAATTGATTCCCCTGAATTTGAGACCCGGATGGCGATTCTGCGGAAGAAAGCGGAAATCATGAACATCGAAGTTCCCGATTCGGTCATCCGGTTTATTGCCGAGCGTATTGCCGCAAATGTACGTCGACTGGAAGGCGCACTCGTTCGTGCGGCCTCTTTTTCTTCCCTGACCAATCGCGAACTGACCACGGAAGCCCTGGAACGTCTGCTCCGGGACAGCCTGGATGATGAAGCACCTGCCCCCTTAACCATGGAACGGATTCAGCGGGCTGTTGCGGAACATTATGACATTCGGTTCAGTGACATTCTCAGTCGGAAACGGCCGGCAAATATCGCGCTTCCCCGTCAAGTGGCCATGTATCTGTGCCGGGACCTGACCACCCACTCTCTGCCGACAATCGGTGATGCCTTTGGCAAAAACCATGCGACGGTGCTGCATGCCTGCCGCTTGATCACACAGAAAGAGCAAGAGGATCCGGAAGTCCGTCAGGCATTGTCCTCCCTTCGGGAAACCCTGACACGACCCGCGTCTCAGCGCTAAGTGGACTCTCTTCGCTCTTTCACGTGAGGACTCCACGTGAAGGACATGTGTGATCGGAGGATACACCACATTTCCTGTCGGCATCTCCCGCCAGAGAACTATCTGTTCGATGTTCTTCCCGGCATCGGCAGCAGCTCTTACACGAGAGCTAAAACCATTCTTCCTCAATAACTAATCGGCACTTTGACCGTTTGTACCCGACCATAGAGACGAATCAGTTCGTCGATGCGGTCTTCATTCAAGGGACCATTCCGGGAAAAGGCCTGAGCCTGTTGCATGCCTTCATTGTCCAGGATCACCATCGAGACTTCTGCCGCTTCAATGGCTCCATTCACGACCCCGCCGTTTACCATCAGCTCGTTGGAAAGGGTGACGGGGGATTCGGAAGCGACTCTCAAAAGTACATCAGGAGTATTTGGATCATTATCATCATCGTAGCGGATCCACCAGGCCACATCAAATTTGATCACATTCGGGATGAGGAAATCCGGTTTGGGAGGCACGCCATTCGGAATTAAATCCTCACCGGGATTATTCCAAAAGCCGGAAATAATATCTGTCTGGCCTAAGGCATCGGTAAACGTATCCTGGGTGGAGGCCATGGTTTTATAGAGACCAAAAAGTTGAAAATAATCATTGTTTCCAACCGCGATCGGATCCTGAAATCCCACAATGTAACTGATGGCCACAATATCTCCCTGCTGTCCAGGATCCCGGTCAATGGAAGGCGCAAAGAAGGTCAACCAGGTGTTTGCATGACCAGGTGCGTCTGTTGAATCGGTTTCCCGGCTGTAGGACACCATCCACTGCTGATTGGTGGAAGTTTGACGAACCACCATGCTTTGCAAGTCCCGGGCAATCATATCCAGGGCCATTCGAGCGTCCCCGTTTGTCTGCAGTCGGGCCGTCCCCCCCTCAAACGCATTCATGACCCCCATGAGGACAGAAAACAGCATGCCCATGACTCCTGCCACCAGAGCAGAACTGACAAGCACCTCCACCAGAGTGAAACCTTGACGGGAAGAACGGACCAACGATTCAGCAGGTGGTGTATTCATTAGCGGCGAATTGCAAATGTGTAAGAGTAAGCAGGCGAGATCCCCAAGGCATCCACATCCAAGTTATCCAGGCTTGAGACCGGATAGTACTCCGCGAACAGGACCAGAACCGCAGATGCATAGGTATCTGCAAAATTCGGCAAGGGGGGAGAAACAGGATTATTAGGAGACACACTGAGCTTGACCAGAAACAGCCGACCCTCCTGAGCACGGATCACTGAATTCAACTGGGCATTATTCACTTCACTGGCCAGTTTGAAACTAACCCACGGGGTGAGGACCCAATCTTCATTGATGACGCCACCAAGAGGCAGATAAGGCCGCAGTGTACCGTTAAAATGAGCGTCACCGGGAATGCCTCTGTAATTGAACGCAACCAGTTGAATTTGATCGTTCGCCGCACGGAGCGAATTTCGGTATGAGGTATTGAAGTCCTGATTTTCAAAGAAATCCTCAACCGCACCGCTGAGGCGCATCGCTTCATCTTTAAGAAGCACCTCGTCCACCGTTTCGATCGAACGGGCTAAAAGTGCAAGAATGGTCGTAATGGCAATGGCAAAGACCAGCATTGCCAACAACAGTTCTGTCAGAGTAAATCCCGCTTTAGTTTGCGAGGGTTTTAATGGCACAGAAACTCTCATTTATTCACCTCGAATTTGCTCAGGTGCTAAGAAATGAACCGGGCGACCTGCACGAAAAATGACAAATCCATCCGTGAGGTCTGAATTCGGAACCTGTAGCTGATTCGAAGCATTGATCAGGCCTTGAGCCAACACCAGCCGTTGCCCGGCATTTGTCATCGTACCGTTGGAGGCAAATTCATACACCAACCATTTGTCTTCACCAGTGTACAGAGTCCGGTCTGTGCCAGATGAGGCATCGAATGGCGTGCGCATATCCACCAATTCAGTAAAACTATCCACCGAAAAATCGGTCCAATCCATGGTGCCCACACACATTTTTAAAGGAGGGCTCGTGTCTTGTGTGGGTGTGCTCAGACCCGGTGAAAAGTAGACCCCAGCGGGCATGTACTGGCCTTCATCCAAAGCACGCCAAGTGTTGTCATCCGCATCAAAATAGAAAATAATCGCATACCGGAGAAAACGGTCCGTATCGGAGGGGTCATACGGGATCGCCACCCGCATGGGTGTTTTCTGGGTGACCGCACTGGACTGGGCGTATTCAAAATACTTTGAGAGCCGGCTGACAGAGGTATTCAAGTCCTCCGAACCACCAGCTCCGGACAAGGAGGCCACCACCAGGGATGACATGATGGAAATGATCAGAATCACAACCAACAATTCAGCCAGTGTAAACCCGTGGTTTGATGCACAGCGAAGGGAACCCCCTGAGGACTTCAGGCGGGACAGGCGTTTGATCACAACAACGTTCTCCATAGGTACAATCTACACAGCAGTCTCCCGGTTGTTCACCCGGAAACACCAATAAATGAGATTGCTAACACAGCATACCAGGGTCTGACAAGCCCCAAGCCCCTGTCAGGGGGCGAGGGTGGACCGGAATCCATACCGCCCGTCCTCATGCAACTCGGCTTCGTATTCATGTCCGCCGGCTTTCACCTGCAGACGGCGCTCTTTCCAGCCCAGAGACAAGGGACCTCCTTCACCTGAAGCGGGTTTCCATAAATCACGACGCTCGGCATCCCAATTCACTTGTTTTCCGTCGCGAACAAATTCCCCTCCGTTTTCAGTCAGAGACATTGTTCCGCCGGTCGCCATTCTGGCCTGAACCCTGCCCGCATCCAGCACCACCCGGCTTTCAGCCAGCACCTTCTTCCGGAATTCCTCCAGGTTGCGAAACGCCTGCCGATCTCCGACCTCCATGAGAAATCCGCGCCCTTCCCCCGTGAGGGCCTGCCGGGCGGATCCTTTGCCCTTCATGGGCTGAATCCCTTTCCAAGACAGTTTCACCCCATGTACGGCGGCCCAGGAATCCCCTAGATCCAAAAACCACACGCCGTTTTCTTGGGTTGCGGGAATTCCCTTCGGCATCACCAGATGAAATGGAACCCCTCCGGATTTTCGATTCCAGTACAGCGCAGAGGCTCCTCTCTGCACAATCACGTCCCCACCCGCGGTATCTGTCACCCCCTTTTTCAACTTCCCCGTAACCGGGATCACATAGGCAACCCCATGGTCCGGGTGATCCGCCAAGAGCTTAAATCCATTGCGGTTGTACCCATGCCCTTCTTTCATGGTACCCAATTGAAAAAAACGTCCGATGTAGGTCGTTTCATGGTATGCAGGCTTCCCATCCTGCCCCGGCAGAAAGTTCTCATAGGCAGGATGGGAGGCAAATACCTCCATCGGAGTTTCGACTTCTTTTCGGGCCAAGGCGGTCACCGCAGCCGGAGGCCGGTACGCACTGGTGAAAAACAACGCGTGCTCCAATTCTTTGTGATGAGGAGCCTTCGCCTCATCCCCGAAATACAACCAGACAGTATGCGCGGAGGTCGACCATAGATCATGATTCCCGTAATCCCGGACCTGAGGTCCACCCCAGGCTCCTTTCCGGTACTTCACAGCCGCATTTACAAACAAAATATCCAGAATGGCTTTTGCGTAGCCTCGGACTTCCGGATCCTTCGCATAGTCATACAGATTGACATAAGCGGATTTTGTATGACCCAGATACGTGGAACTGTCCCACTCGCCATTACCCACATTCCAAAACGAAAACGCAGTCCGACGGAGCCGGGCCTTGTAGAGCTGCCGGATGATCTCATTTCCAGATTCCTCAGCGAACAGATAGGCCGCCACCTCCCGCATGCCACGAAGATTATCCGTATTCCTCGCATCCGCCCGCATCCCCCGCACGCCCGGGTCCCATGCCCCACCCACCGGTCCGCTGCCATGTCCATACTTCGGATGGGGATGCGGATTCGTGCGGCGTTCATATTCCTCAAAGATCATCCAGCCGCCTCCGGAAACCGCTTTCCACCATTCCATCCAGGCCACGGGATCTTCTCCGGGAAACGTTCCGCCAATCCGAGTGGCATTTGACCGAATATACGCCGCAAAGCGTTTTTTATTCTGATGCCCCTCTGATTCAGCCTGATCCGCCATCTCCAAAAGCGCTTTTTCATCCCGCCACATCTTCTTGAGCTCGGAGAAAAGATACTCATCCAGTTCATCCGAGCCGGAACCCAGTAGTCCTGCCAGCTCCATGGAAATCTTCGGGTCCTCCTCGGTCCATGACTTCATGGCACTGCGGAACCGGTCCTGGTAGGCAGACGGAAACTGGTCTCCGAATTCAAACCACTTCCTCACCTGCCCTTTCAGCGTGAAGCACCAGTACAAATCAATTCCGGAGGTCCAGGCATGATCGCCACCCGCTTTCAGATCCTCCGCCATCAAGCCCTTCAGGGCAGCATCCCTGTCTCCGGCCAGCCACGCCCCGATGTTATCCGGATATCCCCACTTTTCATGTTCATCCACCGTTTTCGAATTTGCCGCTCCCTTAAACGGCGAGATCGCTTTCTCGCGGCGCGCCCGGAATTCCTTCTCCCATGCCTCCGGCCAGGGATTGGCGAACTCTCCCGCTTCCTGAACCGGTCGGATTATCCGGTTCCCGTGCTCATCCTTGGAAATGCGATCCGGCAGTGACTCTGCATTCAAAGATGTCATCAGGGCACAACACAACACATAAGAAAAGGGCGGGATTCGGGTCATCCAGAGTCTCCAGGGAAATCAGGTTCTCAACACACGAACACCGTCACTCAGCCTCGCCGCAAAATCAACCCCGGAATGAAGGGGCGAAAAAAAAGATCCCCACCGCGCTTCATGCGATGGGGACCCCGACCGGGAACCGGTCGTCTGACTTAACTCGCCCGAACCTCAATTTTTTTGGGCAGAGCCTCCGCCCGGAACGGAAGCTCCAGAGAGAGCACGCCATACTTGAGGGAGGCGTCAATCGCCGAGGCATCCAGACGCCGGTCCAGCCGGAATGCACGCTCATAGACACGCAACTCTTCGCCACGGCTTACGCGTGCCTCTACTTTCAATACCCCATCATGCGCCTCCACCTCGACATCCTCGGAACGGGCTCCGGGCACGTCGATCAGGATTCGTACCGCATCTTTGTTGCGATACACGTCGGCCGAGGGTCGCACGCGGATTTCTTCCAGTCTGGCCACATTACGGGCAGGTGCGGCTTGTGAATTCTGTTGTTCTGTTACTGCTTCAGTCATGTGTTTCTCCTTAGTGTGATCCTTTATGCAGTTTTGACTTCAATGCGGCGGGGGGCAGAATCCGGATTGCGCTCCAGAGTCAGGGTAAGCACCCCATCCTCCAATCGAGCCTGTACCCCTTCCGCAGCCACGGGCCACGGAAGCTTGTACTCCCGGCTGAATTCTCCGAAACTGCGTTCACGAAGAACGACATCCTCGGAATCCACACGGGCATCTTTCCGCTTCGCCTCAATTTTGATCCGGTTGCTTTCAAGAGAAATGTTCACATCCTCTTCACTGACACCCGGAAAATCGAGCTGAAGACTCGCAGTCTTCTCTGTCACATTCAGCGAACCGGCAGACCGGTTGTTTAAGGCCTCTACACCACCATACGCCCAACTCGGGCATCGGCTCATACGGTCCATTCCATCCAGCATTTCCTGAAAGATCCAGGGGGTTCGAATCTGTACCATGTTCATTCTCCTTGGTTAGGTTTTTAAGACATTAAGGAGATAGCATCAGACATGCCAAGTCGTTACTATTTTCGCTAATTATTTATATACAACGATTTACATTACATATGAAGCAAGGAAAATAAGAGACATTGTGACACATTCATAATTCACCAATGATTTATTGAGACATCATGACGCAACAAAACCCCTCCCTGCGGCTAAGGATTCAGACAACATGTTCACTCTGAGCGAGGCCGGAGTCTCAGCCACCCCCAGGCCAGGATCAAGACACATAACGTTCCCGCAACCCCAGCATAAAATGCATCCAACTGCAGAATCGGATGTTCATCAGGATTCTCATGCAGTTTTCGCAGGAGATAAAACCCTGCCATAAAGACTGCACCTGTAGCACTGGAACTCACAAAGACTGCACCCGGAATTTTCTTGGGGAGGCAAAAGCCGATCAGCAATGGCAACAAAAGAGTGGCCGTCGAGAATCCGCCAAGGATTTTCCAGATTTCAGCCAGATTCAAGGTCGTGGACTCATTGGCCTGAGTGAGTACGGCCACCCCGATGGCAGCCAGCCCGATCAGTATGGTTCCGACATGATGAAGGTTCCGGTTTCCTTTCAAACGGTCCGGGACCAGATCATAGCTCACAATCGTACCGGAAAGAAAGAGGTACGAATCCAGGGTTGAAAGAATCGTGGCCAGAAACCCCGCTAAAAACCATCCTTTCAACCCGGCGGGAAGAACATGAACCCCATAGTGCAGATACGCCTCTTTTCCCGGAACTTCCGGGAGTACGGCACGTGCATAAAAAGCGCCGAAGGTTGTGCAAAAATCAAATCCCACCCACACCAGAGTAGCGCATAGAATCCCTTTCCGGGCCGTTTTCACATCTCTGGCCGCCAGGCAGCGGTGATAAAAGTTCGGATCCACCAGAGTTCCGGCCGCCACAAGTCCCCAGACCAGCGTCGCACTCCAGGGAATTCCCTCCCCTAAAGGATTCCAATGGGATGCAGGGATTTCCGGTGATGCTTTCAGCCACCCGATTCCCCCGTACGTGCTCACACTGAAGACAATCACCAGAGCTACCGCACTGCACATGACTCCAAACTGGACAAGATCGGACAAGACGACGGAACGGAATCCACCGATCACGCTGTATGTAACCACAATCCCAAGTCCCACAAACATCCACAACAGGTGCGGTCCGCCAAACAACTGCTGAAGAAAAACCCCCAGGGAAACCAGATAGACCACTGGAAGCACATTCATGAGGTTCATGGCCGCCCCCCAGGTTCCGGCGGACTTCCCGAATTCCTTCTCAAGCAGATCCGGCATGGTCACCGCTTCCGTCCGCCGAATCCGTCCCACGAGGAAGAAGGCAAATATCAGATAGGCCCCGTACCAGAAAACCCCCTGCGTCAGCCAACTGTAGAGACCGTAGCTGTGAGCATATTCCGTCACCCCGATGATCCCTCCGTACCAGGTGGCCACCAACGTACCGGTAAACAGCGGCAGGGTTAACCTTCGCCCCATGAGCAGGAGATCCAGAAAGCCTTCCCGACCTCCTGAATGCTCCAGTTTGCGCTGGCGGATATTTCCGATCACCACAACGGCAAAGGTCAGCAGCAACACCCCCGAAAACACCCCCCAATCCCATACACCTAACTCCTGAGATACCGTCATCCTCTCTCCTTATCCTCTCGCCACTGTGAGTGTCAGCACTTCCTGTACACCCGCGTTCATACATGCTCTGGCCGCCGCCTCCAGGGTGGCACCTGTTGTCATCACATCATCCACCAGCACCACTCGATCCGGCACCGATCCTTTCCTTCCTGAAGGAGCAAAGGCTCCCCGTACATTTTCTCTCCGCCCGGCTTTGCTTAGATGGGTCTGGCTCTCGGTGTTTTTCACCCTTCGGATCCCAGACCACATCCGGCATTGGCGATCCAGCCGGCAGACATAACGAATCAACTCCCGAGATTGATTAAATCCCCGGGCCCGCTGTTTTTTCGCATGCAGAGGAACCGGACACAGATCAACCTGTCCCCCGGCTACGAGATGGGTACGCAATCCGGCATACAGAATACGGGCCAGATCCGGGATGACAGAAAAATCGCGCTGGTACTTCAGGGCATGTATGGCCTCCCTCACCCCTCCCTCGTAGTGATAGAGACTCCTGGCTTTTGTGTAGACAGGTGGATTCTCCCGGCAATCCGAGCAAACAAAGGCATGATCCACCCGTCCGGCAATGCTCATACCGCAGGTATCACACCATGGAGGGGTAATCGGGTGTACCTCGCTCCGACAGTCCCAGCACAGCCCATATTCAAGTGGCTCCTGAATCTTTTCTCCACAGGAGACACAGGCTCTGGGATAGAGGCTATCCAGAAAAGGGATAAGGACCCGGGACGGGACCTTCATTCCACTTCCCTACCCTCAACGGTCAAAATTCCTGTGACCGCATCCAGAAACCGGTCCATTTCCTTCTCCGTCCCAATGGTCACCCGTAAATAGGATCCGGTCAGCTCTCCGGGAAAATACCGGATAAAAATCTCTTCCCGCTTCAGGGCTTCAAAGACCGTCGGTGCCTCTACCCCATCCGGTACTTTAGCAAATACAAAGTTCGTACTGCTGGGTATCACCTGAAAGCCCATATCTTCCAAGGCCCGCGTCACCCGGTTCCGGGTCCCCCGAATCAGCAGGCTGTTCGCTTTCATGGTCGCCACATCTTCAACCGCTGCCAGCGCGACTTTCTGCGCAAGAAGGTCGGTGTTGTAGCTGTCCTTGATTTTGTAGAGGGCTCCGATCAGTTCAGGTGAACCCAGAAGATAGCCCATCCGGATTCCCGCCAGGCTGTAACTCTTTGAAAACGTCCGCGAGATGAGAAGATTGGGGAACGCATCCAATAACTCCACAGCGGACCAGTCGGAAAAATCAACATAAGCCTCATCGACCAGAACCACCCCTTCACACCGTTGCAAAAGTTCACACACCTGCTCCCGTTTCATGGAACGTCCGGATGGAGCATTGGGCTGCGTCAGGAAAAAGAGGTCTTCCGGAATCTGCTCCGGCATCTCCCAGGTAAAATCATCCTTCAGCATGTATGGGGTCTGCACCAGCTCCGCGATGTCATTTAATACCGGGTACAGGGAATAGGAGGGCGACAGATAGCCAACCCGTCCACCCGATTCTGCAAACGCCCGGGTGCAAAGGGCTAATCCTTCATCACTTCCGTTACAGAGAATGACCTGCGGCTCAGACAGCCGGTGCAAATCCGCCAGGGCCTTACGCAAAGGGCCAGCTACGGGGTGGGGATACTTCCGGAGGTCATCTGCCGTCACAGAGGCCAGTGCGGCAAACACGTTGGGAGACGGAGGATAGGGATTTTCATTCGTGTTCAGCTTGAGCACATTGCGTCCCTCGGGCTGATCCCCCGGGACGTAGGCCTGTAACTGTTCCACTGCACGACGAACCGCCATCTCAATCCTCGAAACGGATGGTTGCGGATTTCACGTGGCCATCCAGACCTTCCACACGGCCAAAGGCCTTAATCACAGGCAACGCGGCTTCCAGATCTTTTCGGGTATACTGAATCACACTTGATCGGCGCATGAAGTCATCCACCGTCAACCCCGAGAACATCGCGGCGGCTCCACCGGTGGGAAGAACGTGGCTCGGTCCTGCGGCAAAGTCTCCCGCTGATTCAGGGGTCCAGTGACCGAGGAAGATCGCTCCGGCCGCGTTCACCTCCTTCACCCACTTGCGGGGAGACTCCACCAGAAGCTCCAAGTGTTCCGCAGCAAACTGATTGATGAGATCCATCCCCACCTCAAGATCCGGAACCTTTACGGCCAGCACGCCCTCTTCGACAATGGGTTTCACCAGATCCCGTCGGTCCAGTTGTTCCATCTGTGCGGTGAGGTGGCGACCGGTCTCCCTGATCAACTCCTCATCCGGGGTGACAAGAAGTGCCTTTTCTTTTCCTGTACCGTGTTCCGCCTGGGAGAGTAAATCCGCTGCCACGTGAGCGGGGTTCGCAGAGGAATCGGCAAAAATGGCAATCTCACTTGGGCCCGCCACACTATCGAGACCAACGTGGCCATACACGCATTTTTTGGCAGCGGCCACATAGGCGTTTCCAGGTCCGACAATTTTCTGAACTTTCGCGATCGTTTTGGTACCGTATGCAAGGGCTCCAATGGCCTGAATCCCTCCAATCCGATAGATGTCTGTCACCCCGGCCAGATCCAGCGAAAACAGGATGTAGGGGTTCACCTGTCCATTACGATCCGCAGGCGTGCAGGCCACGATCTCGCTCACACCAGCCGCACGGGCAATTGTCGCGGTCATCAGGGAGGTGGAAGCCAGAGGCGCCGTTCCGCCGGGGATGTACACCCCGACCCGATCCAACGGACGGTACTGTTCACCCAGGCGTCCGCCACGGGTTGAGGGCATTTCCCAGTTCTTCCTGCGACCCGCTTTGGCAAAGGCAAAAATCCTCCGGTCCGCCTCACGAGCCTGGCGTTTAAACTCTGCATCCACTTTCTTTTTGGCGCTCTCAATCTCCTCGCGGGAGACCCGAAGCTGGTTCACCGTGATCTCCGGGGTGTCCCACTTACGCGCAAAGGTCACCACCGCTTCGTCTCCCTTTGTCTGGATCTCATGCAACACCTCCCTCGCCACCGCCTCCGCGGCAGGGTCAATCGCCGGGCGGGCGAGAAAATCGCGTACACGTTTGGAGGGAGTCCCCCCTGAATAAGATGCTTTGGCAAGACGTACAGAATTCATAAGGTCATTAACGGCGGATTCGCTCGTTGAGAGTATTGCATTTTGGGCATTTGGAAAGCGGAACGCGACGGTTATCGATATAGATGTGTCGGCATTTGGTACAACGGAAAATGTTCACTTTTGGGGGCCGCAGGTCGTGATAGCCGCGCTTACGGTACAACGCCCCCGCCAACAGGAGCAATACGAGCTGAATCGCTATCGGAACCAGAAACAGATGTTCAACCGGAGCATTCACGGAGTATCAGGGGTAAACGTCAGTTCAAACCGAAACCGTCCGGGCGCCTCACGGGGAGAAATCCCAACCTGCCGGACGTCCGGCATCAGATTCTGCATGACCTGAGCCGTCAGATCATGTGGTTCGACAAACACATTTTGCAGTCTCCCGAATGAATCAAACCGCATTTCGCCCACCAGACGCACCGCCCGCTCCGGATTCTGAATGCGGGGGTCCCGGATTAAAACAACGCGGAGATCCGGACGGTCTGGAAACCGCAGGGACCAGCCGGGTCGGATGACGGGAGAGGATGCGACGGAGTCAGGTGTAGGCCCAAACACGGTGATCTTTTCCTGGGCCAGAGGAAACGCCGGAAGCGCAGGAGTCTTCATCTCGGCCAGCGGGTCAAAGGCCGTGGGTCCCGCCATGTCCACGGGAGACGTCAAAGGAGGAGTCAGGCTGGTGTCCAGGCGGCGGACCACTCCGGAAAACCCGTCCAGAGAAGGCAGTGAAAACATCACCGGCATCCATTCCGTCCTGCCATTGCCCTGTAACAGGACCACATCCGGTGCCTCCGAGCGGTCCTGGACCGAAGGCAGTGATAGTCCCGGAACTGACCATCCCAAATGAACCAGTACAGAAATCCCAACACAGAGAACCGGCAGGGACCAGGAAGGCAGCTTCGGCTTGGTTGCGGCGGAGGCGGCCATGATCAGGGTTCCTGTGCCTCCGCGCTCCGACGGGTTGCGATTGCAAGATCGGTGATGCCCGCCTGCTGGGCATCCCGGTAAATCCTCATCTGCGTTTCCAGGGATATCGAACTGTCCGCCTGCAGCAGCAGCGGACGAGAGGGATCCTCTTCATGCAGACGTTGAAATTCCCCAGCCAGCTCCTCCAGATCCGACCGGCGGTCATTCAGGAATACCAATCCCTCCGCGGTCACCGTGACCACAATCGAACGAAGCGGCACTCCGGAAACAGCAGAGGATTCCGGCAGATTGATCCGGACTCCCGGCTGTGTGATGAAGGTCGGACTGACAAGAAAAAACAACAGCACCAACAGCACCACATCCACCATGGCCGCAGGCTCCACCGTAGGAGGAAACCGACGCCCCCTCGAAACAAACCGGCGGCGAAGACTGCTTAACTGCCGGAAGTGTGCAATGTCCGAATGCTTCACGCTTAGTCTCCGGAGAGAAGTTTTCGGTTCGCATGCAGGAAGGTCACAATGTCGGATGCCGCGAATTCCATGTCCAGCACCAGAGATTCAATCCGACTCACCAGCAGATTGTATCCGGCATAGATCGGGATGGAGATGCTCAGCCCCATGGCTGTCGTGAGCATGGCCCGCCACAGGTGACCGGACAAATCGTCCATGTGCGCAAGTGGCGCCTGCATTTTCATCACCAGCAGTGCGTCCATCATGGAAAGCACTGTTCCCAACAACCCCAACATCGGCGCCACTTTTCCAAGCGTGGCCAATAAATTCAATCGATGTTCGAGTCGGGGAATTTCGGAAATCCCCGCCTGTTGCACGGCCTTTGCAATTTCTTCAGGGGGATCCTCCGCTTTCAGGAGTGCCGCCCGTACAAGTTGCGCGACCGGACCGGGTGTATCCTCACAATTGCTGACCGCCTCCACCGTATTTCCCCGACGCAGGACGTTGTAAAGCCCCACAAGAAAATCACCGGTATGGATCTGAGCCCGGTGCAGTTCGAGCAGCTTCTGTAAAAAAAGCACGAGGGACATGACACTGATCGCGGCCAGCGCCCAGACCACCGGTCCTCCGTTCAGGATCAAATCGGTCATGGTTGTTCTCCTTGGAATTGCAGTAACTGATGGGTTTCACGTAGCTCGCGCATACGCCGTTTCGCCTCATCCGCCTGGGGAAGTGAGGTTTCGGCAAGGAAGGAATAGATTCGCACAGCCTCCCGGAATTCCTCCCGGTCTTCACGTGCCTGAGCGGCATCGGTGACCGCCCGTACAAACCAGATACCGGCATCGGATCCCATCCGGTCTTTTTCTTTCAGGTACCGGTCCATCACCTGTTGGTAGGTCCGAAAGGCTTCCTCCTCGCGTTCGAGGGCCATTTGGGTTCTCCCGAGTTTGTATTGGGCTTGTAGCTGCACATCCGCGCGTACCGAATTGGCCTCGGTCACCTGCCGATAAGAATCAAGAGCCTCCAGATACCGTTCCTGATTACTCTCTCCCAGAGTAAACTGACAGTCACCCCGCCTACCCACTGCCGCATACCGCAGATATGATTCCGGGTATTGGGTGATAAACCGGTTGAAGGTCACAATGGCCTCATCAAAACGGTCCAGTTCTGTCTGAGCATCCCCTTTGTAAAACAGGGACTCCTGAACATAGTCCATGGCCAGGGTTTCCTCCCCGTTTTCGCCGGCAAGATCCAGAGCTGCGTTAAAATGTTCCAGAGCATTGGTATAGGCTTTCCGGGCCAGAGCTGCACGTCCTGCATAATACTGGGCCTGGATCCGGACCTCCACCGCCTCCGCTTTTTGAGCCAGGGTCGTAAACTCCGCCTCAGCCTGTTCGTACTGTCCGCGATTAAAGGACATCCCGGCAAGCCAAAGGCGAACATGCGGTTCGTATTCCGAATCCGGGAAGGAGGTCAGAAACGCATCCCCCACCTTCCGGGCCTCTTCATCGCGCCCCATGAGGTACAGCATCCAGCCGCGCAGACTGATCGCCTGCTCGGCCCGGGGGTGTTGGGGGGAGGACTCCATCACCTGCTCAAACTGTGCGAGCGCAATTTTGTAGTAGTTGTTCCGATAGGCGGAAATCCCCTTATCCACCATGGCATCCACGGCATATTCCCCTTCGGGATACTCACTCAGATAACTGGTGAAGGACCCAAGTGCAGGACTGAACTGTCCGGCCTCCTGCTGCAGGATGGCGATTTGAAACAAGGCTTTTTCGGCAAAGGGATCCTGCGGCATGTCCACCCGCAGTTCTCTCAGTCGTCTCACCGCATCGCGCAGGCGGTCCCCATCCGCTTCAAACAGTGAGACGGCGGCGTGAAACATGACGTGGCCCCGAAGATCGTGATCCCCCATCGCCGTGAGTACCTTGTCATAGATCTCATACGCTTCTTCCGGTTCACCGGAGGCAAAGGCCATATCCGCCCGTTTCACCCTCAACGGAATTCGCCGTGCATCCTCCTCCTCATACGCGGCAACAGCCCTCGCATATAAATCCTCGGCCTGGGACCAGCGCTCCAGCCTCTCTTCCATTCTGGCCTGTCCGACAAGGGCCTCGGCCACTCCTTCCGGAACGGTGAACACCGAGAGATAGGCGTCAAAGGCATCCCTTGCCGCCTCAATTTTCTCGGCTTCAACCAGTGTACGTGCCAACAGCAACTGACTTTGGGCCACCAACGGATGGTCCCCCACCTTGGCAATCAGTTCCTGCAACAGTGCCGCCGCCTCTTCCAGCCGTCCAGCCCGTATGAGGGCCGCCGATCGATGGGCCCTTGCCTCAGTGATTCTGGCGGGATGGATCAAGCGTTTTTCCAAAGCTTCCAGGTAGGCGATCTCCTGATCATACGCCTTCTGATGCGCATACCAACGAATGTACAACGGGTAGGCCCTGGGCTCCAGTTCCTCATACACCCCTCCCGCCTCCAGAAGCTCCTGCAGCCCTTTCCCTGCTGTCTGCCAGTCTTCGGCGGTGAGAGCCCATTCAATTAAGGCCAGTTTTGCCACTTGCGTCGGTGCCTGATTTGCGCCCCCTTTGGCCAGTTCTTCCCACAAAGTCACCGCGAGATCCTGCTGCCCATTTTCGGTCAGGAGTTCTGCCCGTTCCTGGCGTAGTTCAGGCTCCTCCCGGTCCTGCAGCAGCGCCATGGCCTCCTCCATTCGGCCCGCAGAAGCCGCATGTCGGGCCCGGATACGGAGGAGGCGAAGGTCCCAGACAGGATCTTCAAAGCGTTCCGGCATCGTGGCGATGAGCTCATCCGCCCGCTCGCCCTTCCCCTGAAGAAGGGCGAGATCTGCGGCGACAAGAGAGGCGCGGGCACTCCAGAGGGGGTCCGCTATTCCCGGAAGGTCGTCCAGAATTCCTTCCGCCTCTCCCAGCCGGCCGGACAGGACGTATACCCGTGCCAGACCGAGACGGGCCCGTATACCCACGGCCCCTTCCGGATTCGACGCAAGCAAGGCCTCAAACTGCTCAGTGGCCAGTTTCAGCTGACGCGATTCAAGGGCCCGTTCCGCCGAAGCAAGGTCTTCTGCCCATAAGAAGGGAGCACCCCACATCCAGCAGAGTCCGAATCCAATGATCAACCATCGTCGCATTTCCTTTCCATAGCGTGAGGGGCGCACATGGCAAGCTCACCGTGAAGTGCCTTTTCGCACAACCACCGGTAAAAACGGTGACAGAAGCCCTTCAGGGCCCTGAGATCTCTCTGCCGTGGCGTGAACGCCTACGGCCACACCGGTCAATGGCTCAAAACCAGCCCGCATGCTCCGACTCCCCCGGAAACGAGCCCAGATAGCGGACCTCGCGGATCAGGTGAATACCATGTGCCTCCGCCACCGCCGCTTGCATCTGACGTGCCAACTCGGCCACATCTGCAGCGGTGCATTCCTCCGAACGTTTGATGGGAATGTTGGCATGCTTTTCGAACACGCCTGCCCCTCCCACCTGGAGAGATTTGGCCCCGGCCGATTCCAGAAACCATCCGGCCGCCTGACGCCGGCCTGCTTTCGAGGTGGGCTCCAGATTGCGGAAAAAACTGCCAATGCAGGGGGTCGTCTGCCATTCCGGATGCCGGGCCGCCCGTTCGGCGAGAATCCGTTCCCGCTCCTGATGCAGCACCTGAGGCTCTTCCGGCTCCAGCTTCACCGTCACCGATACCACCCAGTCCGGACCGTGTTTTAACGCCGAATCTCGATATCGAAAGCCGCATTGATCCACGGAACGCGTTTCCACCTCCCCATGCGGGGTGATCACCTCCACAGACCGCAGCACATGCTCCATCTGCACGCCCCATGCCCCGGCATTGCCCACCACCGCTCCGCCGACGGTCCCGGGAATCCCAGTGAACGGCTCCAGCCCCGACAATCCCTGATCGGCGGCCCAACGAGACAGTTCATCCAGTCCCATGGCCGCCGACACGTTCCAGATGCCCGGAACCTCTTCCACCGGCATCCCACCATCATCCGCATAGCGGACCATGCACCCAGACCAGCCTTCATCCGAAAACAAAAGATTGGTCCCCTCGCCCATCAGCAACACCGGAACCTCCAATTTATGCAGAACCTTCCGAACCCTGGACAGCATCGTGGGCGACGTCACCCGCACCAGTGCCCTCACCGGTCCGCCCAACTGAAAGCTGCCCAAGGCAGAAAACCGGACATCACGCTCCAGCGTCACCCCCAGAGGCAAAAGAGCCTGCACCAGCGCATCAAGATCCCATTCCATTCGCATACGCATGCCCTGACAGGAAAGCGATTTTACAGCAATCTCAAATGATCCACGACCTTCCAGCTATTCCCCGTTGTAGCCATTGCTCTACAAGCTAGTGAATAACTCTAACATGCAGCTAACTCCTCCTGATTCTCGCGGGATTAATTCTCCGACGCCACCTTCTACAAAAACGACATCAAATTTTCCCGCGCACGTGGCGGATGATCGTATTTTTCACAGAAATCGAGGAAATACCGCGGCCATTTAAGGTAACTTTGCCGATCCAACCCATGCACACCTTTTAAGGCACACACATGTTCAAACTCACGAAACAGCCGATCCAGCATTGCTTTCATCAGGAACACAGAACAGCAGGTTTACCTTCAGAATGCATGAACACCTTGAAAAAATGATAATTTGCCGGATCAAATTGACACCACCACTCCTATCACGCAAGAACATCAAAAAAATCAACCAATCACTTGACCCGCGAGCTTGCGCTCGCGGATCGGTAGTGCTCATTTCATTCGCGGCATCAATCAGCCGTCGGCCGCGCTCGCCGTCAGATCAACGCCGCTTCATCGAGACGCGTTCTGGCCTTTCACAAGCAAGCTTGCTACAGTCCAGACCACGCTCGATGAGCGCCGCCATTCTCTCAAAGGAGGTTTTGTGGAATTTATAGAAGTGATGAAAAAGGCCCTGCCACATGCGCTGTTGGTGGCTTCCCTCATATTCGTTTCGCTGATCGCGATCAAACGCCCTGCTCAGCAGGAAGCACGAAAGAGAGCTGAGGATTGGACTGAACAATTGCAGCCTTCTTTTAGCTCGGAACTGGCAAGCTTCAGCCGCATTGAGGGGCCGGAATTGGAGCGGGAAAGATTGGCATCGCAGTTGGAGCTCGTCGGGAAGCGATCTGAACATCATAGAACAGTGACAGCGTATTTCCTTTCCAACTATTACATGGCGATTATGGAGTCGCTAGTGTTCGGAGCAATTGCGGCAATAGCGTTGTTTTTTATTACGAAATCTGGCTTCGGATCCGCAAACCCTTATGTTGTCACGACATTCATTACCGCAACTGCTATAACGACTTTTTTTGGTGCGTTTCCTAGCGTATTCAAGCAATCTGAAAATGTAGCGGATAACAAGGTTTTATACCTAAGGTATGTTGCTCTGCAAAACGAAATGCTTACGTTTTCGGCAACCGGCCTTGGGCCCTCAGGAACAGCCCAAACGCCTTCAAAATACATAGTCAGCGTCGACGCTCAGTTGAACGAACTAAATAATTTGGCTATCGGCTTTGATTTTTCGAAAATCCCCAAGTACAACTTTCAGAGTAGGTGAGAGCTAACAAATCGCTCATTTCCATGAGAAGGCAAAGTCAAG
>DIYN01000027.1 GCA_002429065.1 Verrucomicrobia bacterium UBA6053
CAACTGCGGGACGGGGCGGTCCTATACGCCCGCAGGCTCTGCGGGCAACCAAATCCTGTTCCCGGCAGGGCCTGCCGGTTTACGGAAACCGTCCTCCCTCCCAAAACTCTGCATGCTCGCGTTAGAAGAATGGGGGGATGGTTCAGCCCAGGTGTGCCCTCAATGGCAACCCCATCAGCTGAGAAGGTCCGGCGGAGGATTGTCCCCGAACAGCATGCGGTGAAGATCGGCTTTCAGATCGTCCACCCCTTCTCCCAATTCCGCCACCATCCGGATGGGAATCTCACCGGTTTCCCGGGTAAACTCCTCCAGCGCCTCCTCTGAACCCGGTTCATCCATCTTATTGGCCACCACCCGGTAGGGCCGGTGTTCAAGGTCCGGATTGTAAAGGCGAAGCTCTTCGCGAAGATTCTGAAAATCCTCGAGTGGACTCCTGCCGTCCACACCGCCCATGTCCAATACGAACAGCAGGACGCGGGTACGCTCGATATGACGGAGAAATTCGTGTCCCAGCCCCACCCCGTCATGGGCGCCATCAATTAAACCGGGAATATCCGCGATCCGGACTCGCCTGTAATCAGGGTACACCATCGTCCCGATGATCGGATTGAGTGTAGTGAAGGGATAAGAGGCGATCTTGGGATGCGCATGGGTGAGCCGGGTCAGCAGGGTGGATTTCCCCGCATTGGGGTATCCCACCAAGCCAACATCCGCAATCAGCTTCAGCTCGAGCCACAGCACCCGGTTTTCCCCCTCGGTTCCGGGAGTACACTCTTTAGGCGCCTGATTGGAAGATGTCTTAAAATGGATGTTCCCTTTTCCGCCCACTCCCCCTTTCGCAACCAGGAGCTCTTCTCCGTCTCCAAGGATTTCCCCCAGAACCGGTCCGTCTTTTTCCTCCAGGCGGACAATGGTTCCCCGCGGAACCGGAACCCGTTTGCCCTGCCCTCTCCGCCCGGTGGACTGATTGTTTCCGCCCTTTTCCCCGTGCTCCGCACGCTGATGAGGGCGGTCGTACAAATCCAGCAGTGAATCCACCTGTTCGTTGCCCACCAGAATCACGTCCCCGCCATCTCCGCCATCGCCGCCACTGGGGCCGCCATAGGGCACAAACTTCTCGCGACGGAAATAGGCGGACCCATCTCCTCCATTGCCGGCGGTGACATACAGTTTCACCTGATCGCGGAATACGATTGCTTTCATACCAAAAAAAAGCGCGGGTGCCCGAGAGTTCGGACCCGCGCCGGGAATCGTCAACGCCCGCCGGAGCGGACACGGACGAGGTTAGTTTTGTGCGGCGGTTTCGAATTCGCGAACGTTCATGCGACGTCCATTGCGGTCGAAGAAGACCTCGCCATCTTTGAGGGCGAACAGCGTGAAGTCATTGCCGATGCCGACGTTGCGTCCGGGATGGAAACGGGTCCCGAGCTGACGCACGAGGATGTTTCCGGCCTTCACACGCTCACCACCGAATTTTTTCACGCCCCGGCGCTGCGCATTACTGTCGCGGCCGTTCTTACTGGTGCCTTGTCCTTTTTTATGTGCCATCGATAATCTCCTGAGAAATCGCCAGAACTTGAGTTACGAAAGTCCAGTAATCTTCACTTTGGTGTATGCCTGCCGGTGACCGACACGGCGGGTGTATCCTTTCCGGCGTTTTTTCTTAAACGCCAATAATTTCGGCCCTTTGATATGTTCGAGTACTTCCGCCTGCACGGGACCGTTGGCGTCCAGGGAAAGTCCGTCTCCGCCGGACACGGCGAGGACAGAATCAAAAGAAACAGTTGCGCCGGCTTCTGCGTCCAGTTTTTCAACCTCGAGGATATCGCCCTCGGAGACTTTATACTGTTTACCACCGGTCTGAATGACAGCGTATGCGCTCATGATGAAATACCTTTGAAAAAAGGGGTAACGGGAAAAGGGAGGGTGTACATAGTCTCCCTTCCCCCGGTTCGTCAAGACATGATCGAGAGAATTTTCAGGTAAACCCGGCTCTTTTCTGCTCAAAAACCCCGGGTGCGCAGATCTCAAACCCAAAACCGGCTTCGGAATCGAGGTGCGATCATCAACCGGCCGCTCGATTCCAATAAGAATTTTGAGTTTACGTCAGGGTCACCTGAAGCCGCTCTGGCAATTCCAGCACCCCATTGCCACTGACAGGGCGGGGGGTCACGACATCCTCCTCCAACCAGGACGCCGTGTCCAGACCCGCCGCCTCCCCACCGGCGGCCAAGCGGGCGAGATGCCACAGGCCCAGCCCGCTTTCCACCGAGCTGCTCCACACCACACGGATCCCCCGTTGTTCCGCAAGACGGATCCAGGAAGCACGGTCAGCCTCATGGCCCATCAGCGTCGGTTTTAACACCAAGGCCCGAATATTGGAAGAGGCCAGCGCTGCGTCACCTCCCGGCTCCCGGAGACTTTCGTCCAGTGCCACAGGTGGATCATCCCGGTCGGACAAGTCCAAATACGCTGTGGGAGAAGACAGCGGTTCCTCCACGTATTCCAGCTTTTCAGGAGGGATTGGGGCTGTGTAACGACGAAGTTCCTCCACCGTCCAGCCACGGTTGGGGTCAATCCGCAACACTGCATCCGGACGTTCAGTCAGCAGCCGACACCATCCTTCCGGATCGGGGTCGGGGCCGGGTTTCAGCTTCACCGTAGGCTGCGGCCAATTCTGAATCCGTGTCAGCACCTTCTCCAGGGGCTCCTGATCCGCCAGCCAGAGTGCATTCAGTTTCACCGGTTCACCCGGACCGGGCCAGGGGGCGCGTGCACATTCCACGGCAAACCGGAGACTGGGCAGCCGGGACTCCTGCCACCGCTCCTCATCGAGATCCTTCAGGACATCGGCGATCGTTTCCTCAGAAACACCGGGTAAAGGAGCCGCGTCTCCCCAGCCATCTGTTTCCGGGTCATAAATGCGGACACCTTCCCGATGGGTAACCCAGCCGACAGCCGGCATCCGCACGGGCTTCGTCAGTTTCAGCCGGTAGGGATACCACTCCATCTTCAGCTTCCCAAAGGCCAGGTCAGCGAGAAAAGGAGGCCATATCGGAGAAGGGTAAGCCCGGTGATTCCCAGTGCAGGGTTCAGCTCCGCTCCGGTGGTCCCGGTTTCCACCCGGTGGACGGCCTTCAGAATCCAGGGCAGCAGGATCAGCACGGAGAGCCCCCCCCAGCCTCTTCCGGACACCAGTGCCGCGACTCCCGGCACCACAAGGGCGGCCAGCATGCACAACCGGTATTCCCATCGGGAAAAGGACCGACCAAACCGAACCGCGAGCGTTTTTTTGCCGGTGCCACGGTCCTCATCCACATCCCGCAGATTATTGACTGAGAGCAGAGCGGTGGCAATCAACCCGGGACCCAGTCCGGCCACGTACACTTCCGGAGGAGGCCAGCCAACACCGGGAAGCTGAAGGAAATAGGTCCCCGCCACCGCGACCGGACCGAAAAAGACCACCACAAACACATCCGCGAGGCCGGTGTAGGCCAATGAAAAACGTCCGGCGGTATAGAAAACCCCGCAGAGGATGGAGACAAATGCCAACCAGAATACCGGCATCCCGCCTCGGAGGAAGAGAGTCGCACTCAGAAAAGCCGCCAATGAAAAGGTGAGGATCGTCGCCATCATCATGGCGCGCGGGGAAATCCGCCCCGAATGCAGCCCCCGCAAAGGACCCTGACGTTTTTCAGTGTCTGCTCCCTGCTTCCGATCAAAGACATCATTGCAGAAGTTGGTCCCGATCTGAATACTCAGTGCCACTCCCAGCGTGGCCAGAAACACGGGGAGATGGAGAGGGGCATGCACCAGAGCCATGGCCCCTCCCATGGCCACAGGCACCAGGGCGGCAAACAGGGTTTTGGGTCGGGTGGTGACCCACCACAGTTTCCAGAGAGAGGGTTCAGACGTCATGCGCCGACGATATCGTCTGAACGGGCCGAATCAAGCTGTGCTCTCAGAAGTTTCGCCATCTCATCCACGGCAAAGGGCTTCGGAAGGTAGGCGACCTGGTGTCCGATCTCCTGAAGATCCATCTGTTCCAGCAATCCACTGATCACAATCACGTGGGCGGATCCCAAATGGTCCGGCGGAACCGTTTTTAAAAACGTCGTTCCGTCCATTTCCGGCATCATCAGATCCAAAAACACCGCATCAAAACCATCCACATGTTCCGCCATGATCTGCAGCGCCTCTTTCCCATTCCGTGCGGTCACGACGTCATAATTCAAGGAGTCCAGGGTACCAACCATCATGTTTCGGATGGCTTCTTCATCATCCACCACCAGAATGCGTTCCCGGTTTCCAACCTGGGGGAGGGCTGCGGATTGACTCTGATCCAAACCGCTTCGTTCCTCCAGAGAGCGGGGGAGATAGACCCGGAAGACAGCTCCATGATCGGGGCGGGAGTCACAGGTGATAAATCCCTTATGGGCTTTGACGATCCCCAGGACGGTTGACAGTCCCAGTCCCGTGCCTTTCCCAAGATCCTTGGTGGTGAAAAACGGGTCAAAAATCCGCTCCCGCACCTCCTCAGAAATTCCCACTCCGTCATCTTCAATCTGGATCCGGATATACTCCCCCGGGCCGGCATCCTTATACGGTTGGGTCAGCTCCGGACCGACCACCTCATTTGTGGCAGACACCAGGAGATTTCCGCCCTCCGGCATGGCATCGCGGGCGTTAATCATGAGATTGGTCAGCACCTGGTGAATCTGTGTGAGATCGCCGGTGGCGGTCCAAAGGTCCCGCTTCACCTCCACGCGGATGGTGATATTCTTCGGGAATGTTTCTTTAAAGACTTTGCAGATTTCCTTCACCAGCGGCCGAACGTTCATGGATGTGAACGACGCATCCGCCCCCCGGGCAAAGGAAAGGAGCTGTCGGACAATCTCCGAACCTCTCAACGCGCTCTCTTTCAGCATCTGCAGCATTTGCAGTTTTTTCGGATCCGTCTCATGCATCGCGAGCAGTTCGGCAGACATCATCACAGGAGACAGGACATTGTTCAGATCGTGCGCCACACCGCTGGCCAGCGTTCCGATGCTTTCCAGTCGTTGTGCTCGGTGAAACATCGCCTCCAATTCTTTGGATTTTGTGATGTCCTGTTTGATAGCAATGTAATGCGTGATGGATCCGGCCTCATCAAACAAAGGGGTGATGGTCATATCCTCTGTGTAAAGCGTCCCGTCCTTGCGTTTATTGATGATTTCACTGTTCCAGACATCTCCTCGGGTAATGGTCTGCCACATGTCCTGGTAAAAGGCCTCATCCTGTTCTCCGGATTTCAGGAGTTCTCCCGGTTTATGGCCCACCGCTTCTTCCGGAGTGTAGGCGGTGTACCGACTGAAAGACCGGTTTACCCAGACGATGTTGCCATCCGCATCTGTGATCACCACGGCATTGGCTGCGGCCGCCAAGGCATTGGTTTGCAGCCGGATCAGATGCTCCCGGTCCAGAGTCTCCGTCAAATCCTGACAGAACACACAATACACCAACCCGGAGTCCCCTTCAAACGGCTTCACTCTGGCACGAAGGACGCGGGCCTCCCCGGATTTGGCGCGGTGGCGGCGCTGAAAACTCAGCTCGCCCGCCTCTCTCACCCGCCTACCCGTCTCCTCGATTTCCTCAGGACTTTCATCCACCTCCAGGTCATACAGGGTTTTGGTGAGGAGCTCTTCCCGGGTATATCCCAGCATCTGGCAGTACGCATCATTGCATTCAAGATATTGTTTGGTCACCCCATCCAGCACAAAGAATCCTTCGGAAGCCGTATGCAGAATCGCATCAATCAGATCCCGCTTCCGGACTCTGTCTTTCCGGAACGCGTATCCGCGGATGGCGAGATCCAGGGTGGCCCGAAGCTGCTCATCCACCACCGGCATCATGACATACGCATACACACCGATTTCATTTAAGCGCAGGGCCACCTCATGATCCAGGTGATCGATCATGACGATCACAGGGGCTGCACCGGTCTGATATACCTGTCGAAGGGTTTCAACATGTTCGGGGAGATCGACCAGCCGTATGTCCGCCAGCACCACCTCCGGGCTGACGGTCTGTATCTCTTCCTGCAACCGGGTCACCTGGGAAATTTCCCTTACAACCTGATACCCCAGACGCACAAGCGCGTCCCGAAGTTCCCTCCGAGATTCTAACAAATCCTCCACTATCAGGACCGACAGGTCAGACATGACGGATGATTAGATACGATTTTCTAACAATTCCAAGCGTAAACTATCGAAGCTCGACCTTTTTCATCCGTTTCTTGACATGAGGTAGACAGTGCCTATGTTCCGGGCGTCAGCAAGAATGCTCGTGGAAGAGAGGCTGTGAACCAGCCCGCCGAAGGTGTAACCCTCCCCGGAAACTCTCAGGCAAAAGGACCCCGATGCATGGTTGACCTCTGGAGAGCAGTACCACGCCAGCGTGGGCTCACCGAAGGAGTGAAAACTCTCAGGTACCGGGACAGAGCGGGGGAAACCGCAACCCCGACTCCTGCCTCCATGAAAACAGCACCCTCCTCCATGACCGATTGGCTGGGCAACAGCCTCCCTCCCACGTTCTCCACCCGCCACCTGGGGATCCAGGAAGCAGACATCCCGGAAATGCTCCGCGAAGTCTCCTCCGACACCCTTGATGTCTTTACCGCCGATGTGGTGCCGGATTTTATCCGTCGAACGCACCCGCTGACCACCCCAGCCGCGTCCACGGAAGAAGAAGCACTCCGGGACCTGAAAGCGATCATGAGCCGGAATCAGACGCCTTCCTGCTACTGGGGACAAGGCTACCACCCCACCCGGCTCCCCCCGACCCTGCTCCGGAATCTGCTGGAGAATCCCGGCTGGTATACCCCCTACACTCCGTATCAGGCAGAGATCGCACAGGGCCGTCTGGAGATGCTGCTCAATTTCCAAACCCTGATTTCAGACCTGACCGGCCTGCCATTTGCCAACGCCTCTCTTCTGGATGAAGCCACGGCCTGTGCTGAAGCTCTTGGACTTGCCTTTGCACACGGACGGCAGAAACGCACGGTTGCCGTGGCAGACAGCAGCCTGCACCCGCAGAATCTGGAAGTCCTGAGAACCCGGGCACGGTTTCTCGGTGTGGAACTGAGGGTCCAGGATGTGGTGGAGACTGAGATCCCGGAACAGTGCTGTGCCGTTTTGGTGCAAACCCCCGACACACGTGGCCGCCTCCAGGCAGGCCTCCCCGCCCTGTCCGCCAAGGTACATGGAGCAGGCGCACTGTTGATCGCGGTGGTCGATCCGCTTGCCCAGTGTCTGCTGGAACCTCCCGCACAGTGGGATGCGGATATCGCGGTGGGGTCCACGCAGCGCTTTGGACTTCCCATGGGAGCGGGCGGGCCGCACGCCGGGTTTATGGCGGTCAGCGATCCCTTGAAGCGCCGTCTTCCCGGCCGGATTGTCGGCATCTCAAAAGACAGCCGGGGCAACCCTGCCTACCGTCTTGCCCTGCAGACCCGGGAACAGCATATCCGGCGCGACAAGGCCACTTCGAATATCTGTACCGCCCAGGTCCTTCCCGCTGTGATTGCCACCGCCTACGCCCTGTACCACGGCCCGGAGGGACTCCGTCGCATTGCAGAGCGGGTGGCGCGGTTGACAATTGCCCTCAAGGCCGCTCTTGAAGACGGGGGATACACCCTGCTCGAAGGCGCCTCCTTCGACACGGTGGTGGTTCTCACCGACCTGGAACACCAGGCCGCACTCCTGAAGCAGGCCGAAGCGGCCGGTCTCCTGCTCCGTCCGTATGCGGACGGCTCGATCGGGATCACCCTGCACGAGGACGTGGACCCTCACGATCTGATCACCCTCCTGGAGGTGTTTGGAGTTTCCCTGCCCGGTCAGGTTCCGGAACAGCCCCTGAAGGTCTTGGAACCCTGGCTGCGATCGAGCCCTCTCCTGCCTCAGGAGGTTTTCCATCTCTACCATACGGAGCATGAGATGCTCCGGTACCTGACCCGGCTTCAGTCGCGCGATGTTTCATTGGTTCACAGCATGATTTCTCTGGGGTCCTGCACCATGAAACTGAATGCAGCGGCCGAAATGATCCCGGTCACCTGGCCGGAGGTCGGCGGGGTTCACCCGGCGGCACCCGCGGAACAGCAAGCCGGATATGATCAGCTTCGGGCAGATCTGGAAAACTGGCTGAGCGACATCACGGCCCTGCCGATCTGCAGCCTGCAGCCCAATGCCGGCTCCCAAGGGGAATTGGCCGGCCTTCTCGCCATCCGCGACTATCATGTCGCCAGAGGGGAGACGGAACGGGATGTCTGCCTGATCCCCGCCTCTGCACACGGCACCAACCCCGCCTCCGCAGTGATGGCCGGATTCCGTGTGGTCGCGGTGGGCTGTGATGAACGCGGCAACATTGACCTTCCGGATCTCGAAAAGAAAATCGGTCTGAACGAAGGGAACATCGCGGCCCTGATGATGACCTATCCCTCCACGCACGGAGTGTTTGAGATAACCGTGAAAGACATCTGCGACCGCGTTCATCAAGCCGGAGGACAGGTCTACATGGACGGGGCGAATATGAATGCCCAGGTTGGCCTCACCGCACCGGGGCTCATTGGGGCGGATGTGTGTCACCTGAACCTCCACAAAACGTTCTGCATCCCGCATGGAGGCGGCGGTCCCGGAATGGGCCCGATCTGTACGGCGGCCCATCTTGCCCCGCACATGCCCAGCAACCCCTTGACGGATACCACCCCGCCGCTGGCGATTTCAGCCACACCTTTGGGGAGTGCCTCGATTCTGGTCATTTCCTGGATGTACATCCGGATGATGGGACCGGACGGGCTCACCCGGGCCACCCAGATCGCTCTGCTCAACGCAAACTACATGGCCCAAAAACTCTCCTGGGCCTATCCAGTCCTTTACACGGGAGAAAATGGGCGGGTCGCTCACGAGTTCATTCTCGATCTCCGGGATCTCACGTCAAAGGCCGGTCTGATCATCGACGACATTGCCAAACGCCTGATGGACTACGGATTTCATGCTCCTACGATGTCTTTTCCGGTTCCGGGCACCCTGATGATTGAACCGACGGAAAGTGAAAGCCGGGCCGAACTGGACCGCTTTTGCGAGGCGATGGTGGCCATCCGGGGGGAAATACAGGCGGTGATTGACGGCCATGTCGCCCCAGAGGACTCTCCGCTCCATCACGCTCCGCACACCGCGGCGGATCTGACCGGAGACTGGGACCGCCCCTACAGCCGCGAAGAAGCCGCCTTCCCGTTGGAATGGGTTCGGGAACGAAAAGTCTGGCCTGCCGCAAATCGCATTGACAATACCTATGGAGACCGCAACTTGGTGTGTACCTGCGAGTGGAACCCAGACGTATAATTGCATGAGTGACTTGATTCCCACCCTTCTCACAGACTGGCACAAAGAACACGGGGCAACCCTGTCCGGCTTTGGCGGCTACGAAATGCCGCTGTGGTATCAAACCGGACCGATCAAGGAACATCAGTCCGTCATCACGGCGGCAGGGCTCTTTGACACCTCTCATATGTCCGAACTTCTGATTGAAGGTCCGGACGCATTTGAACTTCTTCAGCGCACCCTGAGCAAAGATCTTCAGCGTTGCGTGGGGAGGTCCGCGCTGGAACCCGGACGGGCCACATACGGCTTCCTCCTGACCGAGGACGGACATGTTCTGGACGATGCCATCGTCATGATGGAGGCCAAAGAGGTGTTCCTGCTGGTGGTGAATGCGGGGATGGGCGTCCCGGTTGCCGCCCATCTCAAGCAGCAGGGGGCAGACCTGGAGGTCGCGATCTCCGATTTGACCGGCAAGCTGTGCAAACTCGACCTCCAGGGACCGGCATCCGGGAAAATTCTCGCCTCCATCCTGGCATCCCCAAAACCGTTTAAGGGGCCCATGCCCTACTTCTCCTTTGTCGGTCACTACGATCACCTGCAGGAAGGGGTTTCCAGTACCAGGGGGTTTTCGATGATGGTTTCCCGGACCGGTTACACCGGAGAATTCGGGTTTGAGATCTTTGTCCGTCCGGATGCGTTTGTCTCCTTGTGGGAACAATTGCTCGAGGTGGGCGAATCCGAGGGGCTGGTGCCCTGCGGTCTGGGAGCACGTGACAGTCTCCGGACCGGAGCCGGGCTTCCCCTGAGTCATCAGGATATCGGAGAATGGCCTGCCCGGAATACCCCCTGGGAGTTTGCACTGCCCTGGAAAAACGCCTCTGCCTTCAGCAAAGATTTTCTGGGGGCGGATGCCCTTCTGGCCTCTGCCGATTCCTTCCATACCTACCTGTTCATCGGCTCCACCGGACGCAAAGTCGAGGTCGGTGCTGATGTAAAACAGGGTGACGAGGTGATTGGCAGCGTTTTAACCTGCGCCACGGACATGGCGATCGGACTGGATGGGGACCGGGTGGTCAGCCTCGCAAGTGCCGAACTGCCGGAAGGCTTCACCCCAAAAGGGTTGAGCTGCGGTATCGTCAGGGTCGACCGCTCCCTGGAAAACGGAACCCTCCTGAGCCTTCAGGATAAACGCCGAAGCCTGGACGTCCGGACCACGACCGACATCCGTCCGGACCGCACCGCACGGCGGAAGTGGTCACTGGCATGATCCTCGGCATTCTCTCCGACACGCACGGACATCTCGAACGAACCCGGACAGCCCTTCGACAGCTGAAAGAGGCCGGGGCAGAGTTCCTCATCCACTGCGGGGACCTGGGAAGTGAAGAGATGGTCTCCCTGCTGTTTGAGGAGAACGAAGAAGGCCTGCCTGTACTCGCAGTTCCCGGGAATGTGGACGAATGGGATCCGGGTCTCATTCTCTACGCCAAGAAACTCGGCATGCCCCTGCCCCGGACAGCCCGCATCACCCTCGGCGGTCTCACCGTGGCCGTGCACCACGGTCACGATCCGCGGGAAATGATGGTTCTGGAGAAGACGCCTAAACTGGACCTGCTGTTTACCGGTCACACCCACGTGGCCAAGGATGACACCCGGGGCAACGTGCGCATCCTCAACCCGGGCGCGGTCTACCGGGCTCAGATCCCCAGTGTCGCCGTATTTGATACGGAATCACGCGAGATGACCTGGATGCCGCTTGAGCTGGATACCTAAACCCGAAGAGTAACTGGAGCCGTTTACGGCCCGGCACCGAGACTCCGGATCATGAATAAGCCGGGCCGTAAACGGCTCCAGCCACTCTTCGGTGTCGGTATCGGCGTCACAACATGGAGTTGGGGTTTTCCAACCCCGTCTTCACGACCGGGGCAGGAATGCCCCGGCTCCGTTCATGTAAAGAGACCGGGTCCAGAAAACGGGGCGGGATTGTAACGCGACAGCATTGATCTCCGGATCCAGATGTGAAAGAAGCATAAGTCTCTCAATCATCGAATCAGGAGGACACCCGATGTTGTACCCATTCTCACCAGCACCTTGGAGCAAGCTAGCAACATCTTTCCTTGGGATCTGGCTGGCCCTTCCCTTCTGCGCATTCGCAGAGCATGCAGAAAGAATCGCTCCGACTTCAGGGAAATGGAAAGGGCATGAACCTGGGACCTGGCTCGTGATAAGAACGTCCAAACGTACACCGGGCTCTTCCAAACCGGAAGAGGTTACCTTCTACAAAGAAATCCTGGAGGGTGAGGACCCGGAAGGAGCCATTCACGTTCAAGCAGGAATGTGCACACCAGAGTTCAGGTTTAAGAAAATACCATTTTCCGCCAGCACTTCTCCCCAAAAAGTCGACAAGGCTGATGAGGTGGAGATCCTCCAGGTCACTGACAAAACCAACCCGGACCTCACGTATGAGATCCTGAAAGAGACCCGGACTACCGAGAGTCCCAGAACCGGAAAACAGGTCTCCATCACTCAACGGTTGAAACAACATCCTGACCTTGTGCTGGCCTATCGTCGGGAAACCAACGATCAATTGAGAGGAGAAACCTTTCATTACATTGAGGAAGAGATTCTCGACAGTATCGAAACCGTTCAGCGTCTGGGGAAACCGGCAATCGAAATTCGAACGACCTATCTTCAGAAACAGGACGGAAGAACCATGGTAACAGGGCATATCGTGCGGTATGTGGGATTTCCGTTCATGGAATCCACGAAAGAGTACCGGAACCTTGAAGGTCAGATGGTGTCAATCAGAACAAGAGAGGTCGCAGGATTTGGAGTCGACCTCATCCCCACTCCCTCTCAGAGGTCCCGTCCGCAACCATCGCGGTCGTTTATCGACCCCAAACCGGGATCTCCTTTTTACGAGGCCAATATAAAACTCTTCAAAGAAATGGAACTTCCTGAAGCGTTTATCGAAGCCCGCATGCCCTCCATGGAGGACTATGACCGGCTCGAGGCGATTGTGGTACGTGTACAGCCTGCCTGGGAAGCGTATCAGAAGGACGTCTCGGCGGTCACCAAACAGAATTTACTCAACGCCTTGAAGGCCAAGTACAGTGATATGGATTCTGTCGCACACCCCGAAGCCGAGGCCCTCCTAAACCGCATCAGGCAAACGGAGGATCCGGACGTGGCGGGACAGGCTCTCGCTCTTCTCACATCCTTTTGTCCCTTTCGGTATGTCACCCAACTGGAGGCCCATATTCTGGAACATCAGATTGCAAATCCTGATTGGGTGTTTCGGATAGGTGTCGCCACTCAGGAGGTGCCCGTTCAGATATGGAAACAGGTCCCACTTCCAACAAACACCCTCCCTCGGAAGGTGTGGGACTTTTCACCAGCAGAGACCGTCATTCCACTGAAACTGAAGCAATTGGAACAACTGGGATCTCCGGAAGACTTGGTCTTGGGGTATGATGATGACCGGATTCGGGATCATTTTCGAACGCAACTGACCTCAGAAGTCCCGAAGGGAATCATAGAACAAGGAAAAGTGAGGAATGCCATCGATGCTGCAGGTGTCTACAACTTCCCCGAAAGCAGTAACATATTGGCCACGCTTCTGGAAGAGCTTGCCCAAACCGCGAAACAAGACCCCCAGGACCCGGAAGGTGCGATCTATCACGCCCTGTTCACCCACCTCCTCAAAATGAAGACTCTTCAATCACTGGTGGACTTACAGAAGGCAGAAGCAAATAAGGCCGTTATCAAATATTTAAAACAAGACCCTGAAAGCCTTGTCGCTCTTTCACTGGCGTTCAAGAATAACAGAACTCCAGGTCCTCTACTGAAGTTAGCCCCGCACCTTCCGAAACTGACTCCTGAAGAAATCACCAATGCCCGCATTCAGATTCCCTTCCAGGGAAATCAGGATATTCCCATCACCCTCGAGATGGCTTCATTGTTATTCACGAAACCGTTTATGCAGGACGTAAATCTTGTCCTCTCCACCTACCTACCGTTTTATGATCCGGACCATGATTACCGGGAAGACATTCTCGCCCAGCAGAAACGCTGGTACAAACGGAAAATGAATCAAGGCAAGGCTCCCTGGAATGAAATACGGTCCGAAGACAGGGAGGTTCTGCTTACGGATGTCCTGCCAACCTACGGCGAGGAGGGATACAACATTCTCAAAGGACTGATGCAGTTTCCGGGGTACCGGAAGGACGCCATGCTGGGATTGGTTAAAACCGGTGTCCGTCGGAAGGAAACGATTGCATTAATCCGGGCTCAAAAACGCCCCCAGGATCCTTCTCACAGACCCAACCCGCAGGATCTAACCCTATGGGTCCTAGGCGATACATCCCTTCGGGAGGAAATGGAAGCATGGCTCAAATTCAGGAATATCGGATTTGAAGCCAGAGAGCTGCTTCCATATCTGGATCGTGAGTATCTGAACGATCTTGCGACCCGAATTGACGAATTTCGTAAACCCAACCGGTTCTACGTGGCGTTGGGACTGAGCAAGTACAATGACAGGGAGGCCTGGAAACAAATTCTGGAAATCTGGCCAAAAGAGACACATGCCAGCCATCACTTGGGGTATGGCAGACTGTTTAACGATGCCGCAGAAAAGAATTTTGGTCAGGACCGGAAAGCCATGGAACAGTGGGTGCAAACGCTGCCGGAGTATTCCGCCCAAAAGAACTGAAGCTTGGATTCAAAGATTCAGGCATGGCTGGATTCCGCATTTAGAGGATCCGGATCTGGTATCCGGTTTCAAAGGTCGAACCGGGGAGCAGAGTCATGATGCCTGGCTTGTGTTCAAACTGACCGTCACTGTCTGCAGCATCGTTGTACGTGAACCATGGTTCAATACAGACATAAGGCGCTCCCGGTTTGGCCCAAAGCCCCAGATGGGGAGCCTCACCGATTTCCATTTCCAGTTGCACCGGATCCCGATCACATACCAGCCGGATCCTGCGTGACTGGATGTGCTGAAAAATCAGGGCATCCTGCTCGAACAGAGATGCGGAGAGAGGAATTTCCCTTTCAGAGGTGAGATATCCTTCCTGTTTCAGCACCAGCAGATTGTCTTCGAGTCCATAGAGATCCAGAGTCTCTGGTTCGCTGAACTGAATGGTGTAATCACTCAGCTCTGCTGCCGAAAGGTCCAGGGCAAATGCGGGGTGGGATCCCACCGAAAACAGCATCGACGTCGACCCGGGGTTGTGAATCTGATACCGTACGTCCAGCCCGTCTTCACAGACATGAAACGAAACCTCAAATTCAAAGGGGTACGGGTACAGCGCGAGAGTGCCGGCATCCGAGGTAAATCCCAGCCGAATCGTATTCTCCTGCAGTTCTAGTAACGAGGTCTTCCGGCCTCTCAGGATGCCATGTTTCGGAATCGGATAGGTGGAGTCCTCGATGCGTGTGGCTCCTTCTTTGAGGAACCCCACAATGGGGAAAAGAATCGGAGCGCTGCTTCCCCACACGGTTGGGTCAGCCTGCCAGATCCATTCACGACCGGATGTCAGATCACGCAGAGAGGCCAGTTCAGCTCCCTCCGCCCGGATACCGGCAGAGAATCGATCATTTTGAATGTGGTACATGAGGTGTCTCCTTACGCATTTGCACCTGTACACTCCGCCAACATGGGTCCACTGTCCACTTCTCTTTGATTGGAAAGTTGTGTAAGAGCCTGACACCTGTGCACATTCCGACCTCTCACACCCTTACCACACCCCGCTGTCGCCTCCGGTCCATTACTGAAGAGGATATTCCACATGTATTCCGGGCATCGCAGTTTCCCGGGTTTACCGACGGCATGCTGTGGGAACCGCCGGCGCGGGAAGAGGAGTTACGGGAGTATCATGAGCTGAACCTGAGAGCATGGGAGGACGGATCGGCCTATTGTTTTACCATTGAGGCCCAAGACCCCATCCTCTTTATCGGCCGGATCATCATCCGGAAACAGAAGGAGGAGAGCACCTGGGATCTCGGGTTCTGGACCCACCCGGAACAACAGGGAAAGGGATATATGACCGAGGCATGTCAGGCGGTCCTGCACTTCGGATTTGAGGCCCTGCATGCAGACACTATCCTCGCCTGCCACGCACTTTGGAACCGGGCCAGTGAGGCCGTCCTGAAAAAGAACGGGATGGTCTTTCTCAGGCACATCCCCAAAGGATTCAAAAAGAAAGGGGAATGGGTGGAGGAGAACCTTCTCGGCCTCAACCGGGAGCAGTGGAACTCTCACCCCCAGGGCGGATAAGCCGGACGGGGAAAAACAGCCGGTGGCACTTGGGGAACCCCTATCTGGCCCTATATTGCTTCTCTCATGGTAGTGTTTTACGACCCCATTTACACGGATGGCATCCACAAGGAGGCCCGCTTTCCCCGCGACCGGTACCGCCTGCTTGCCGAACACCTTGCGTCCTGCCCGGAGCTGGAACTGAGACGCCCGGAGCCCATCAGCCGGGACCTGCTGATCACTGCCCATGATCCGGAGTATGTCGACCGGTTCCTCGGGGGACGGTTAAGCGAGAAGGAAATGCGGAGGATCGGCCTCCGCCCCTGGACAGAGGCGATCGTGGAACGGACCCTCCGTCTCACCGGAGGAAGTGTACAGGCGTTGCACGAAGTGGTTCGGACCGGCGGTGTGTCCGGCAACATGGCAGGCGGTACACACCATGCCTTCTATGCGGAAGGATCGGGATACTGTGTGTTCAATGACCTGGCCATTGTCGCGCTTCAGGCCCTGGAACTGCCGGGGATTGAACAGGTGCTGATCCTTGATCTGGACGTGCATCAGGGAGACGGGACCGCGACCCTCTTTCAGCATCACCCCATGGTGCATACGGTCTCCATGCACGGAGCCAAAAACTTCCCGTTCCGCAAGCAGAAAAGTGATTGGGACATTGCCCTCCCGAATGGTACCGGGGATGAAGAGTATCTGAACATCCTGGCACAGGTCCTGGAGGATCTGAACTCCCGCCATGTTCAGCTCCTGCTCTATCAGGCGGGTGTGGACCCGCTTGAAGCGGATCACCTCGGCCATCTGAATCTGAGTCGGCAAGGTCTCGACCGCCGAAACCGGATGGTCTTCGACTGGGCAGAGAGGCAACGCATTCCGGTGGTGATCTTCATGGGGGGAGGATATGCCACTCCGATCGAACGCAGCGTGGAGGCATTTGTCGATTTGTTTACTGAGGCTGCCCGGAGGCATGCCAGGAGCCGGTCCCGACCGGAGGGGACCCAGCCAGACGAGGGGGACGGATGAGCAGGAGGCCCCGCAGTTCCGCCGCAGGTGTGGCCTATGCTGCAGCAGCGTTTCTCTCCTGGGGACTGCTCCCTCTCTACTGGAAGCTGCTGAACGAAGTCCCGGCGCTGCAGATCATGCTGAATCGCATTGTCTGGTCCTTGGCCTTTCTGATTCTGATCCTGACGAGTCGGAAGAGCTGGGGGGACATCCGGACTCTGCTTCATCACCCCAAACAACTCGCAATCCTCTGTTGCACAGCCTGCCTGATCTCCGCCAATTGGATGATCTACATCTGGGCGGTCAATCACGGTCACATTGTCGAAAGCAGCCTGGGATATTACATCAACCCCCTGATCACAGTGTTCCTCGGCATCGTGGTCCTGAAAGAGACACCGAACCGCTGGCAGATCCTGGCGATGTGTCTGGCCGCAGTGGCCGTGACCTACTCCGTTATCCGCATGGGCTCATTTCCCTGGATCGCCTTGTCGCTGGCCGGGACCTTTGCGCTGTATGGGCTGTTACGGAAACTCGCGTCGGTGGAATCCCTGCTCGGCCTGAGTGCGGAGACCGCCTTGTTGGCTCCTTTTGCGCTTGGGACCCTGGTCTGGTTCGGCTTCCGGGGGGAACTCGCACTTGGACGGGAATGGCGGCTGGACCTGCTGCTTGCCGGTGCCGGGGTTGTGACCGCTTTACCGCTGATCTGGTTTACCTGCGGCACCCGCCGCCTGCAGTTGTCCACCATGGGTTTTCTCCAGTATCTGGCCCCAACCTGCCAACTGCTGATCGGGGTGCTTGTCTACCGCGAACCGTTTTCGAGAAACCAGCAAGCCACCTTTGCCTTGATCTGGCTGGCACTGCTGATTTTCAGTATGGATGCGTTGAGGCAAAAAAAGCGGTCTTAGTCTGACACGTTCAGTTCCGCACCTTTCCGCGTCGGATCCAATTCCTGAAGGCGTCCGCGGATCATGGCTGCCCACTGCTTAAAATCCGCCTTGTTGTGTTTGAGTTGAATCCCACACACGATTCGTTCCGATTCCGTCGCGGGTTCCTTCCAGGCAACCGTTCCGAAAAGCTCCACCTCTCCGGTTCCTCCCAGCAGCCCCCCATCCACTTTCACCAACAGATCCTCGCCTTTCTCAACCGGCGTCTCGGTTTCCAGCCGCAGCCCGAACATGGACGGCTGGGTCATCTCGGCAAAAAACGGAGCGGCTGAGGACACGCGGAACCAGGAGGTTCGCTCTTTTCGACAGCAGGAGACCTTCCCTGAGAGGGGCAGACGCACGGAATTTCGCTTTTCGCGCCAGGTCGGAGATTTGAGTCGAAGCTTCATCTGAAACGGTTGGTGAAGTGCAAAAGGTAATATTTGTGAAATATGTGATTTTATCATTCACGTCAAGATGGGGAAACGCTTTCAACGAAAAGCCCCGAAAGATCTGTTAATTGCGTTCTGTCGTTAAGCAAAAGGCAGCCTCCGGGTTCGCGAGAATCTCCATGGTCTCGAGAATCGATTCCATTTTCTCAGGGGAGAGCAAATTTCCAACGGTCTTGTCCTGCCGGGTAATGATGATCGGCCATTCGGCGGCCTCTTTCACACGCGCAGGAAACGTGGCCCGTGCCTCGGTGAGGGAATACGTAGTTTTCATATTGAAACTATGTAGAAAACGACTGCTCCAGTAACCCGTCTGTAAACACCAACTCTTCACCCGCACCCCCTCAATCACTCCATCGACATACAGCAGAATGAAGTGGATTGTGGCAGGAAATCAAATTTCTCCACTTCCTCCTTTTCTTCGAGTGCTATTCTGGCTAGGTAACTTTCCCCGACGAACTTCACTATCGTTGGGATTTTTTTATGGCGAAATACCTCTTCATCACTGGCGGCGTGGTTTCTTCCCTCGGGAAGGGAATTACCGCGGCTGCCATCGGATCTTTGCTGACAAGCAGGGGGCTCAGAATCAAAATTCTGAAGCTGGACCCGTATCTGAATGTGGATCCGGGCACCATGAGCCCCTATCAGCACGGGGAGGTATACGTGACCGATGACGGGGCGGAAACCGACCTCGACCTCGGACATTACGAGCGCTTTACCGGAATCCCCTCCTCGAAAAAATCCAACGTCACCGCAGGCCGGATTTACTGGGATGTGCTGAAGAAGGAACGGCGGGGGGACTACCTCGGCGGAACTGTGCAGATGATCCCGCATATCTCCAATGAGATCAAAAGCCGGGTTCGGGCATTGGATGACGAGGATGTGGACATCATTCTGTGTGAGATCGGCGGCACGGTTGGAGATATTGAAGGCTCCATTTTCCTCGAAGCCATCCGGGAAATCGGCCTGGAGGAGGGCCGGGAAAATGTGATGTACATTCACCTCACCTACGTGCCCTACATTGCGGCGGCGGGTGAAGTGAAAACCAAACCCTCTCAGCAGTCCGTGGCGAAACTGCGGGAAATCGGGATCATGCCGGACATCCTGATCTGCCGGGCCGAAGTGCCCCTCACCATGGAAGTGAGGAAAAAACTGTCCCTGTTCTGTAACGTGCCGCTGGGGAATGTGATCGAGGAATGTGATGTCAAACATTCGATTTACGAGGTGCCACTCGTCCTCAGTGATCAGGGCATTGATGAACTCCTGCTGGTCCATTACCGCATCGCCAAGCCCCAGGCGGATCTCGCCCCCTGGCGCAAGGTGATAAACGCCATCCGGAATCCGATCGGTGAGGTCACCATTGGCGTGGTCGGGAAATACCAGGAGCTGCAGGACGCCTATAAGTCGATTTTTGAAGCCTTGGACCACGGCTGTATTGCCCATAAACGCAAACTGGTTCTGAAAAAAATCGCCTCCGAAGACATTGAACGCGGCGTGGAAGGCCTGCTCGATGATGTGGACGGCATTCTCATTCCGGGCGGATTCGGCAACCGGGGCATTGAAGGGAAAATCGAGGCGATCCGACATGCCCGGGAAACGGGAATTCCCTTCTTCGGCATCTGCATGGGGCTTCAGTGCGCGGTCATCGAATATGCCCGCAACGTCTGTGGCCTTGCAGGGGCAAACAGCAAAGAAATTGATCCGGATACAGATCATCCCGTGGTCTGTCTGATGGAAGACCAGAAAGAGGTCAAAGATCTGGGTGCCAGCATGCGGCTGGGCTCCTGGGACTGCAAATTGACGGAAGGCACCCACTCCCGTGAACATTACGGGGCTCCCATGATCAAGGAACGCCACCGTCACCGGTATGAATTCAACAATGACTACCGGGAGACCGTTCAGAAAAACGGCCTCACCATTGCCGGGACCACGCCCGGGGGCGAACTGGTGGAAATCGTGGAAATTCAGGAACACCCCTGGTTCGTGGGGGTTCAGTTCCATCCGGAATTCAAATCCCAGCCCTTTAATCCGCATCCTCTGTTCAAAGGATTCATTGGAGCGGCAGCGGAAAAACGCGAGCGAACGTCACCAGCACCCGCGGAAGGATGAGCTGCTCAGCGGCGTGGGGGGCGCTGTTTGACTGGGACGGTGTGATCATTCATTCCGCTTCGGCCCATGAGCGCGCCTGGGAACGGCTGGCGGATCTCGAATCCCTGCCTTTGCCCGACGATCATTTCCTGAAAGGTTTCGGACTGCGGAATGAGGTGATTATCCCCGAGATTCTGAAATGGACCCAGGATCCGGCGGACATCCGGCGTTTATCACATCGGAAGGAAGCTCTGTACCGGGAGGTTGTCCGTGACGAGGGCGTCGACATCCTTCCCGGAGTCCGTAGGTATCTCGAGTCCCTTCAGCAATCCCATATTCCCTGCGTGGTCGGCACCTCGACCCAACGGGCGAATGTGGACCTGATCTTTGAGGTCACAGGCCTGGGATCCTATTTTCAGGATGTGGTTGCCTCTGAGGATGTCAGCCGGGGGAAACCCGATCCGGAGGTCTTTCTGAACGCGGCCGGAAAAGCGGGTGTCCCGCCGGAGAGGTGTGTGGTGTTTGAAGATGCCCTCCACGGCATCGAGGCGGCATTGGCGGGAGGCATGCGGGCCGTTGGCGTTTTGACCACTCATCCGGGCGGGGTTCTCCAAGGTGCCCACCGACTGGTGAATCAGTTGGACGAACTGCCGCTGGATGGTTCAAGGCCCTGAGAGAGGTCAGCGCGTGCCGCCACAATCGCATGAGGTCGAATGCTCCCAGTCCTCCCCCTGCTTGTTTCTCTAGAGAAGAGTCAAGTCCAGCCCCAGCATGACGTCGTTATCGAACAGGAAGCTTCCCTCCACATTGCGTCCGTCCAGCATATGGGGCAGCCAGAGGACATCATCCGCCCACATGCGGCGATAGGGAATCAGGTCCAGGTCTGTCCACAATGGCACCGCCTCCTCGGTTTCGATGGCCTCGCCTTCAAATTCCGTTGCCGAGAAAATGTGTGCCTGCAGGGAATAGCCGTCCTGAAACTGAAACTTCAGCCAGCCCCGGGAACGCGGATTCAGAGGGGTCACCCCCAGTTCCTCCTGTGTTTCACGGATGGCACACTCCACCGCAGTCTCCCCGGGTTCAAATCTTCCGCCTGGACCATTGACTTTTCCTTTCCCGAGGCCACGCTTCTTCTCGATCAGCAGGACCTGCTGATCCCGCTGGACAAAGCAGAGGGTCGCCTGATCGACGGGGGTCCAGGACTCCCAGTTGATGGTGTCAAAATCGGGATGTGACTGCGTCATTTTCATCGCCGTATCCTCCGTTGAGTCCGGGTGGAATCAAGCGAAAATCACAACATGAAACCCAGTGAACCCCATGTCCTCTAAACAGAGCCGCCGAACCCGCATTATTGCCACTCTCGGACCCGCGACCGAAAGCCCCGAGATGATCCTGAATATGATCCGAGCCGGAGTCAACGTCTTCCGGATCAACATGTCCCATGCCAAACATGACCAAGTCCGCGAAGCGGTCAAAAACATCCGGGAAATCAGTCACCGGGAAGTCACCCGTGTAGGCATTATGCTGGACTCGCGAGGACCCGAGATTCGCACCGGAGATGTCCCCAAAGATCTGAACCTCGAGGCTGGCCAAATGATCGGTCTGACTGTCCGGGGGGAAAAATCCGCCGAGGAGGTGAGTGTGGATGTGAACTACGACCAGATGGTGGAGGACATCAAGGTCGGAGATGTGGTGCTGATTGATAACGGGACCATCGAACTCAAGGTGATGGAGAAGAAACACAATCAGCTCAGTTGCAAAGTGCTGACTCCCGGAACCCTGAAAAGCCGTCGCCATGTCAATCTTCCGGGAGTGCGGGTCAACCTTCCCTCCCTGACGCATCAGGACAAAGAGGACATTAAACTGGGCATCGAACTCGGGGTGGACTGGTTTGCGATGTCCTTCGTGCGTGAACCGGATGATGTGAAACAGCTCAAAGCCATTTTGGATTTCCACAACGCCCCCCAGAAAGTGGTGGCCAAACTGGAGGACCAGGAAGGGATCAAAAACCTGGATGGCATCATTGATGCCGCTGATGCGATCATGGTGGCTCGTGGCGACCTGGGAATCGAATGTCCGTACGAAGAACTCCCGATCATCCAGCGACGGATGATCAAACAGTGCGCCATGCACGGCAAACCGGTGATTGTGGCCACCCATATGCTGGAATCCATGATCAGCAACCCCTCCCCCACCCGAGCGGAAATCACCGACACGGCAAACGCGGTGTTTGAGCAGGCGGATGCCATCATGCTCAGCGGTGAAACCAGCATCGGCCAGTACCCCTTGAAATGCATTCAGATGATGGACCGGATCGCCCGCCGCATTGAGCACAGCGGAGGGGGGATGGGATACTTCGAAAGCGTGAAAATGGAGAGTAAATTCGCCAAACTGGTGAAATCCGCCTCTGTCCTCGCCCAGGAATGCCAGGCCGATGCGCTGATTGTCTTTACGCAAAGCGGTGTCATCGCCCGGAATGCCGCCCGGCTCCGGCTGGTGGAAACGCCGATTTACGCGTTTTCCCATCTACCCGAACTGCTCAATCAGTTGACCATGTACTGGGGACTGACCCCTTCCCATCTGGACCTTTGCGACGATCCGGAGGAGCAGGTGAAATGCGCAATGCGGAAGCTCATGGAGCGGGGGGCCTTAAAGGTGGGCGACACCGTGGTCGCGGTCACGGAAGTCAAAATCAATGACCGCCTGGTGGACACGATCCTCATGGAAACGGTGGAAGGGTAATCTCTTCCCCTGGCGAATCAAACCACCTGAAACCATCCCCCATCCTGCCCCTTCCTACATCAAGTTCGGGGCAGTTGCCCCTGTATGCATCCCCCCTCACGACACCGGCACTTCGTCCGTCGGATCGTCATCCTGCCGCAAAGACGTTCAAATGCGGCAACAGGAGTGTGTTCCGATGAACAGACTTGACGGTAGATACAAATCCAACACGATGTTCCGGGTTATTCCGTTCTTTTTACTGAAACCAAATAGGTATGGTCGTTGACCCCACATAAACAGTCAGCCCATTAGCTGCGTTTTTGACTTTGTAGGTTCCTCCAAGTTTCAGGAATTCGTAAAAGAGGGTATCCTTCAAGATGTGAGGGCTTGTATCATCAGTCGAAGCTACTATCAAATGCGGCCCTCTGTTCAGTACGTTTGCACTAATATCATTCTGAAACAGCAACTCCTCAACGTCAGAAGAAAGAATATAGACGCCAAGGTGCCGCACATCCTCTTGAAGGCGACGGCAGTATAGAAAAACGTAACAAAAAGAAAAAATAAGCAGAAGATACCCTAATTTTTTCATGTTTTTATTCCTCTTTGTTTCTTTTTAGGCAAAACGTCGACTGATCTCATCTGGAAGACAAAGATCTCCATAGAGAAAATTGGGTGCCCATATTCTCATACTTGAATATGGATACATGAAACAACGTATCTGCACTCCCTGTGGTAGGTACAAAATATCTTCCGGCCTAGGCGCTCACGGTCTTTTTCACGCGTCGTCCCTGACTGTCATACACAAATTCTAGTTGAAGCCGTTCAAACTGGTCAAGAATCAAGTCGGCAAGTTGGGTCTACTTCACCAGCCGGTTTTCGGCGTTCCACACGTAGTCTTCCAACGCGTCCTGGATCAGGTGGCCAGAGCTGGCTTCAACACAGCCTGAATGCACCTAAGGCCCACAAGTTTGGCTCTCACTGCATCTAGATTTTCTCGTGGTCATTTCTTTGTAAATTACCCTACTTTTCACAACCACATGTTTTCGGATGATTACAGCATATACAACTAACTACTAACCTAACGTCCACGAAACTGGGTCTATTTCAGGACAACCCGATTTACAGCATCCCTTTTCTTTAGTTATACAAAATCATACCCCTCATGACCGGAATGTCGGCAAGACACCAGCCAATCAGACAAATGCCTGGCATAATGTGCGCTAATAAAGTCAAAAAACAGCTTATTAAAACGACAGACAAATACCTCCTACACAACAAAATAGAGAGAAAAAACACAAAAAGGACTACGTAGGATATGTTTTGTGTGAATATTTCCGCAAGAGGGGCCAATTTTTTTTGAGGGTCATGCGAACTTAATGCATATAAAGAATAGACCCTACAAAATACCATTGACGACACAAATCTAACAATGGAAAAATACAGTTGAATTTTAGAATTCTCAATCATTTTCTCTTTCATTTCTGATATCGTCTTCTTTGCCTCTACAACACTATGCCCATTTAGCCAAGGTATATTTCAGATGAACACGGAAGATGACGACCGATATTACGTTTTCCACTTTTTTTTGGGATGCTCAAAGCAACAAACTATCCTTACTTCCCCCTTCTTTTCTTAAAGAAAAGACATCTTTGATATTTTTCATACATAGTAATAAAAATCTCTTTTTCAAAGAATCTACTCCATCAGCTCCAGTTACTTTCAACCATCGTTAGACTGATCTCATTTCTTTATTTGTCTTCAATCTAAGCACATCTGATAACTAAAAACGCTATCTTCGGAAAAATTCACCGATTGCAGCACCATTTTCCTCAACAGGATTACCCTTCCTTACTTTAACATCAGTCCACCTCCTCTTCCTTTTGGCTACCTCTCAAAAGCTCATCCATTTTAGTGTTATAACCTTCGGCATACTTTATTGACGCATAATACAACAAATCACTAGTGAGATTCACCCTCATATCTGTCACATATGAGAGTACTTTATAGACATCCTTTCCCTCTACCTCCAAAGAAACACCTGGAATATCCATACCCACACCCATCACGCCAACATAACCATAAATTTCAGAATTAAAATTATCCACAGCATCTTTTTCAGGGTTTGACCCTGACAGCTTTAAAATAGCCACAACATCTTGAATCGGAAAAATAAGCCCAAAAAAAAGAACGAGTAACATCACCAAGGATATGCGAAGGTTTTTCATAGTGAATCAATGAAACATAAACACTACACTAAATTACCGAATATGACGAATGTTCAAAAAAATACCGACATCTAACCAAGACCTATTTCAATATTTCTCATTTACAAGGTTGTATATAAGTTTTCTCTATGAACATAAACAATCGAATCATTCTCAACAAAGACAACAAACTGAATATAAGACTGCCCCAAACCTTTGGATTCAATTTCTATCAGAAAATACAATACAGAATCATATGAAGGAATCTCAAAATCAGAAAAAGAATTAAAATACGTATCCGACTCAGAATACTCAATACTTTCCATAGATAATCTTCGTTTAACCTCAAAAACGGAAAGCCCTATAGATAACTCAATTTCTTTTGATTCCTGTGAATCAGGCCCCGAACAGCCCAGAAAACACCAACCTAGAACCACTACGAATAAAAATTTATTGGCAGAAACCATATTACTTTTCTTTTTAAGAAGAATTACTTCATAACACATTCTTTACACGGAAGCTTTAAAGCCGCATTTTTCGGCAATGTGGTCACGATTTAGCCACCGCGCAGTCTGGGAGTCATAGCACCAGCAGCTATAGTAATAATAACCACTACCGCCATCCTGGTATTTGTTTGGTAATCGGTGGCCAACCTCCTTGGCACGCTCTCCGGTTTTCACGCTCACCAACCCTCCGACTCCACAGCCCCCACGCCCGGGCGTGGCACGCCTGCATGCCCACTGAGATCATGGCCCCAGGTGTAGCTCCGGAGCACGCCCTGGCTGCTACTGTCGATTTCCGCCAGCAGGTTCCACCCGTCGTAGATAAACAGGGCTTCATTGGTTTGCAACGAAACTGCTCCCGTTCCAGGTACTCACCGTCTTTTTCACGCGTCGTCCCTGACTGTCATACACAAATTCTAGTTGAACCCGTTCAAGCTGGTCAAGAATCAAGTCGGCACGGTGGGTCTGCTTCACCAGCCGGTTTTCGGCGTTCCACTCGTAGTCCCATAACGCGTCCTGGATCAGGTTGCCGTCCAGGTCGTAGCTGGGCTCAAGCGTTCCGATTGGGCTGAGATCCAGTCGTTTCTCCACTTTTTTCGGTCCCACTCCTTCATCGGCAGTAATGTAGAAGTCGCTCTCATGCGTATCCATTCCCTGCAGACTGGACCATAAGAACATATTGAACTCCGAGGTATCATCCGCAGGCTGCTGATTCACGCGGATCTGTGTTGTGGCCGATGCCACCTCACCACGCAGGTACGTCGCATCCGGATAGGCAATCTGGCTGTACTGATTCAGAGCATTCGCCTGATACTGGGCGGTCATGGTGCCTTCGGTCGAGCTGATGCGGCTGCCGATATCGTCAAAGGCATAGCCAAAGTGGTATTGCATTATCTCCTGGTACTCTAGTCATTTAACTTTTCTGGGGGAATGACAGCATTCGTTTTCCACATTTCCATCACAGAGTGCCTACTTAACCAAGATCACGAGCGTCCGGTTATAAGT
>DIYN01000049.1 GCA_002429065.1 Verrucomicrobia bacterium UBA6053
TTTTTAAACATCATGTTGTCCGGCGCATTCAGGAGATACTCCACGAGCTCTGTGATCTTTTTCGGATCCAGTAACCGACTTCGGTCCCCTGGATAGAAATTGCCGTCGCGATCCCAGAGAGGGGTCTCAATTCCGCCCGGATGGATCACGGATACGCGTACATTGTGAGGCTGCAGTTCCTGCATCAGGGATTCGGAGAAGCCGGTTATCGCATGCTTCGAGGCGCAGTAAATCGATTCGTCCGGAATCCCGCGGGTGCCGGCCACAGAATTGATCTGCACAATATGCCCCGCTTTGCGGGCAATCATGCCCGGAAGGACCGCATGCGTCGGATACAGGGTTCCGAGTATATTGGTATCTAGAATCTGCCTTGCCTTCTCCAGATCCTGATCCACAAACGGGGAACGTTGATAAATCGCGGCGTTGTTGATGAGAACCTCGATGGGATGCTCCGCCTCAATCTTCGCAACCGTCTCTTTGACCGCTTCGGCATCCCTCACATCCAATACCACCGGAATGAGGTGCTCCGGAGCCGTTTCCGCAAGGGCTTGCAAGTTCGCCTTATTCCGTCCGACGGCATACACCCGAATTCCTTGTGAAGCAAAGGTCTCTGCCATGACCGCTCCGAGCCCGGAAGACGCACCTGTGATCAGTATTGTGTTCCATTTCATTGTTCTGCACCCATTCGTGTTAAAAGTTCAAATCCGCATGTCCGCAGCCGAAGGAGCGGGGCTCTCCCTCCAGCTCCAGTTCAAGGCACCAGCCCATTTCGTCCCGGTCCACCTCTCCGAGCCCTGTAACCCGAATCCGGCCGTTCTCCTCCTGCTCAAAGGGAAGCACTCTTCTCTCTTCCACCAGGGTCACCCGTTTCACGCGGTTTGCCACCGCACCAATATCCGCACGGTCTCCGTGACGGAGAAACAGATGAACGTATAACCGGTTATGCGTTGAGGTGTACATGCCGCCCTGCATCCAGGCAAGAGTTGTGTTCTCTGGACCATATCCATTTATATTCGCATGATACCCTGTGCGCCGGATCCTGCGTCCAAGTGAACGCAGCAAGTCCTGCTCCTGCACCGGCACCCTACCCTGCCCATCCGGAGCCATGTTCAGCAACAGATTTGCCCCTTTGCCATTTGACTGCAGCAGCCGCTGCCATACCTGCCAGGGCGCTTTGTAATGCGTATCATCCGGATTCCAGGCCCAGGAATCATTCAGGGGATAATCCGTTTCCGCAGGCCGCCCCTCATCGGCAAAATTCATATGCAACTCCAGCGCATCAAAGTCTCCGGGAAGAAAGAGCCGGTTGTTCACCAGCATGTCCGGATTGGAGGCGTAACAGAGATCCAGGAGACTCTGTGACTCCCATAGCTCCGCTGTGCTTCCCGGGGCGGCACCGTCGAACCACATCACATCGACCGGTCCATAGTTCTGCGTCAGCTCTCTGAGCTGCGCCTTGGAATAATCCAGGATCTCCAGCCGGTCCTCGTCCCGGTTCCACTCGGAGGGCCAGTCGGTTGCATAAGGGGTTGGATAGGCGGGATGCATCCAATCCGCCAAGGAGAAAAAGAACCCCACCTTCAGGCCTCGCTTCCCGAAGGCTTCCAGCAGTTCCGCCACCACATCCCGTTTCGGTCCGAGGCGGGTGCTGTTGAAATCCGTGGTTTGGGTGTCCCACATGGCAAAACCGTCGTGATGCTTGGCGGTAAAAATCAGATACCGCATCTCCGCAGACTCCGCGAGCTCCGCCCAGGTATCGGCATCAAACTCCGACCCGGTAAACTGATCCGCAAATCCCCGATACTCCTCCAGTGGAATCCGCTCACGGTTGAGCACCCATTCCCCCCGCCCAATGGCGGAATAAATTCCCCAATGCACAAACATCCCCAGGTGGGCATTACGGAACCATTGACGTTTTCCGGTATCATCAGACATATCCATGAACGACGTTCTCTATCAGAGAACGTGGGTTGCACACATAAAAAAGTACCGGCAGTTGAGGTACTGCCGGTACAACCATGAGGTGTAATCGAATCAGGCCTTTTTCCGGGAGCGGATACACAGCCATGCACCGATGACCGACGTCACCAAGAGCAGCGAGGACGGTTCAGGGATCGCGGTGACCGTGGTTTGATATTCCAGAGGACGGATGGCCACTATATCGCTGAAGTTGTCATTGCCATTAAACGAACTTTCAATGGTCGCGCTCAGGAAGTCACTGAACGTGGCCGAGGTCCCGTCAATCCGGTGAAAGCTCTGTTCCCCCTGCCCGGGCCGGGGTCCGGTGGTGGACAGCGCAGAGGTTCCGGTCTGGAGAATGAAATACAAGATTCCTGAACCTGAACCCGCCGTATCATCGGCAGTTACGTTGATTCCTGAAAAATTCCAGGTCACCAGATCTTTGGATCCACCATCCAGGGCGGAAAGATTTAACGCATTGGTGGAGGTCCCGAGGAATCCTGAAAGCGTGTCGTCCTGCCCTCCTCCGACCGCATCTGTGGTAATATCGGTATAGACACCAAGATAATAACTGTCGGTGTCAGCCGTCCAGGAATTGAGGTACAGACTCACACTGTCCACCGAGTATTCCTGTCCATCGACCAGGTTCGTGTCCCATACGGCATCGGAGGTACTGGTGTTGTAATCGATGGCGATACCGGAGGTACGGCCAAAACTGTTTGCAGTACCGGCCTCGTCGACTGTGAGGGTCGCGGCCGTGAGTATGCCTGCCAGAAGGAAGGTGAACAGACTGAAGAGCGTTGGTTTCTGTTTCATGATCGAAAGGGAGTGGAAAGTTCAGGTATCGGGATGATGGAAGGAGTATGCGGAAAAAGAAAAAAGAATGATTTCATAATATTGCTTTTATTTGTCATTATTTAGACATGACCCAGCACGTCCATTTTGTGGTATTTGGTGAACTGTCCCAGGATCCGGGAATCATGCAGGGGGTAATTGATTTCGTTCAGAAAACTCAACCCTCCTGGCATCTCAAGCTGCGGCTCCTTGGCATCAAAGGGCAGGATTACCCGTTAACGATTCCAAAAGGAGACGCAGCAATGGGGATTCTTGCCGGACCGAAAGTGGTTCAGACCTTTAAACGGCTGCGCTGCCCGAAAGTGATTATTCAGGTGAAGGGAAGCAATCGGCTACCGGGTATGGTGGTATCCGATGAGGCCATTCCAAAGCGGGTGGCACAGCATTTTGAGGAACGGGGGTACCGCTCGAAGGTCTTCTTCGAAATCGGAGACAATCCGGAATCAGCTCGGTTCGGAACCATCTTCCAGCAGCACAGCCGCAATGTTCACTGGTTTCGTCATGGTGCCAGACTTGAAGCATGCAGCACGTGGAACCTGAAGGATCAGATTCTGGATCTGGCGGATCTGCTCAAACGCCTGGATGGGCCTGTCGGTCTGTATTGTACGGATTTGGAGCATGCGGGGAGAGCGCTGCAGGCAGTGGATACCGCCGGTCTGAAGGTGCCGTTCCATGTCGGCGTTGCGGTCTCAGATCCACGCACGGATCTATGTTCCCTGATGCGTCCTTCCCTCACCCAGGTCAAACGCCCCTCCTACCAGATCGGCTGGGAGGCGGCGCGCCTGATGGATGACATTCTGTGCGGCCGAACGGATCCGAAGAGTTCCATTCCGATGCCGGAACCCTCGATCATGATTCGAACCAGCAGTTCTGTATGGGTGTCAAATTCAGGACTTCTTGACCGGTTGCAGCAACTGCTTTCCGAAGAGTGGAGTCTGAACCGTCAGCCGGAGACGGTCGCGAAACGGCTGGGAACCACCCGGCGCACACTCGACAGACACTGCAGGCAGTGCTTCGGGATGACCTTCAGCTCACAGTTGGAACGAATGCGGGTGGAACGCACCATCAGCGGACTTCTCAACCGGAAAGATTCCTTAGTGACCCTGGCCCTGGACATGGGGTATTCCTCCCAAAGCCACATGACTGCGGCCTTAAAAAAAGCGGTGGGTAAAACACCCGGTCAAATCCGCAGCGATAAGAACCTACAAACGGTTTAAACCGCAGGGGCCTTCCGACAGGCATGCTAGAGTAAAGACGATCTCAGCACATGCGCTTCCGGATCAGAAGAAATGCTCCACAAGCGCCAAGTACCAGAATCAAAGTAGAAGGTTCCGGCACAGCCGTCACATCCACAGTAATCGAGTCAACATCCAGTGAGTTTGAAGTGTTCCGGTTGTAGAAGCCGAAGGTCACCAGATTAAACGTCGCCGTGACAGGGCTCAGATCCACCCCGGAAATTGTGGTGACCCCGTCTGTTAAATCGAGATCATACCCTCCGACGGTCCGTTCAATGCTGAGGGAAAAGGTTTTGAACGTTTCTGCCGCCAGAAGGCCATCTTCTCCCAGAGTCGTCAGATCCGACCCTCCCCCTGCCCAGCGGTCCCCCCCGCCATCCCGGTAAATTCTCGTGCCGTTGCTCCCGGAACCGGATCCTCCCAGTGCCATCGAATACCCGATGTCATCGGTTTGGAGGCCAACATTGTCAGCCGTCGGAGGGGTGCCGCCATCAAAACCAACCGCGAAATTGAATTCACGGTCCCGACTGTCAATGCTTGCACCGGGATCACTGTATTTTGCAATGACCGTCAGTGTCAGCGTATCTCCAACCGTATCCAGCGTACTTCCTCCCCATGAGGCACTGAAATAGCCGTTGGATCCGCTGAGTCCTGTCAGCGACATCACCCCGCCGGATTGAACGAGAGGAGAGAGAGAGGTTCCGGGTGTACGGTACCAGGCGGGATTCAGGGTTCGGTCATTGTCTGTAAACTCGTCCTGAAAGACGATGGCGGCCCGAGACAAGGGGGCACCGCTCCACACCAGTCCTGCCAACACCAGATAGAGATTTTTTCCATACTTCGTCATGTTTTTTCCTCTTCTCCAAATAGGGATAAGATTTATTTCTTCCATTTTCCTCATTTATTTAATGATATAACAGGGTTCACCCGCTCAGGTAACATAGTTTATGGACACAAAAGGAATGTTTTTGGACAAATCCACTCCTCGCAGACTGGAAGGGAGAATTCTCATCTATCTGCCGGTCGACCTGGGATATGCCCTGCAGATTGCCCGGGGCATTCAGCGCTTCAAACAACTCCACCCCCAGCTGCATTTCGTCAGATCACAGTCGAACAGTGACCTGCGTCAAATCCGCCCTGACAGTTGTCTGGGGGCCATTGGGTTTTTCAGTACCAAGACCCAGTTCACCATCCTGAAGCAACTCAAAATCGAACATGTGGTGAGTGTATCCAACCGGGTTGCGGGGGTCCCCTGCTCTCAATGCATCACAGATGACATCCGGGTGGGGGAACTGGCGGCGGAGTATTTTCACCGGAAACACTACCAGCATGTCGCCTGTCACACATTGGAGGCTCTGACCTTCTCACAGCTCCGGACAAAAGGGTTCGTGGACTGGATGAAAACACATGCCGGCATTGACACTGTGCGGTTGAATCATGTCTCCTTCACGGAAGGCAGGGTGAAAAATTTTCCGTTTCCTTTAGGGCTCTTCTGTGCGAGCGATCAAAACGCTCTGAATATTCAGGGTATGCTGAAGTCGCACGGTGTTTCCATACCGGATGAGGTTGCCATGGTCGGGGTGGATGATGATGAGCATATCGCACCGTTTATCCCGGTCCCGCTCTCGTCGGTTCGGCTCGCGGGGGAACGTGTGGGATTTGAAGCATGCCTGATGATTGAACGCATGCATCGCGGAGAGTCCTCCGGACACGAACAGAAGCTGATTGAACCCGTTGGGATTCGGGAACGGAAATCATCCGAAACGGTCGCCGTGCAGGATCCTCTGGTGAGAAGAGTCTGTGCGTATATTGATGACCATCTAAGCGATCTGCATGATATCTCTGAGCTTGCCGATGCATTGCATACCTCGAGACGGAATCTGGACCGACAGTTTACGTCTGCTACCGGACTCACGCCCGCACAGTGGCTGATGCGGAAGCGGGTGGAATATGCAGAGAAACTGCTGATGGAAACCGACTACACGGTTGAACATGTGGCAGAGCGGAGCGGCCTGGGAACCAAACCCAGACTGTACCTTTCCTTCAAGAAAGCAGGTCGACCACTGCCGTCCATCCTACGAAGGGAAAAGAAGCAACAGGGATTTCTCTGAGCGTGCTCACGGGGTACACAGTTGCCAGCCCAGAAGAAAGCAGGTACCTTCAGCCATGCAACCGAAACCGTATGTCATTCTGGTCTCCATCAGCGGAAGGGGATATTTTGAAGAGATCACCCAGGGGATTGCGGATGCCTGCCACGAATACCCCAACCTGCGGATCCTGACACTTTCCGGAGACAGAGGGCCCGAACGGCTCAGGATGCAACTGGACGGCTACATCGTCAAAGCATCGGCTCCCGAAACCCTCAAACGGTGGAGCAATTTTCGAGGTCCCATCGTGAATGTTTCCAACAATCTGAACACCCCCGGAGCGCCCACACTCTGCAGTGACGATTACCGGGCGGGTGTCCTTGCCGCGGAGCACTACATTGAGAGAGGCTTAAAACAGGTGGCCATTATTCATGCCCATGGATCCAGATATGCGATCCTGAGACTAGCAGGATTTCAGGACCGGATCCGGCAGGAAACCGGCATTCAGATTTCAGTCAGCCCCGACACTGACGAGGAATACTTCCCTCTCTTTGAACCCGCTCCCGATCTGGACGCCTGGATTCAGCAGCTTCCCACACCCTGCGGCCTGTTCTGCACCGATGATTTTCAGGCGAAGTGCGTGGCCGACCGGCTGTTCAGCCTCGGCATTGAAATCCCGTCCCAACTCTCGGTTCTCGGCGTGAATGATGACCGTATCCTGTGTGAATTAAGCCCTGTCCCCATCAGCAGCGTCCGCCTGAACGGCCGCAAGGTCGGCCGGGAGGCCTTACGGTTGGTGATGGAGGCTCTCGAAGGCACACCGATTCCTGACTCGCTTCCGCTGATTCCACCCGAGGGCATCACCCTTCGAAAATCCACCGATCTCCACTGCACCCAGGACCCTCTGGTTTCCGAGGCCCTGCAACTCATCACCAACCATCTGCATGATGTAGTCGATGTCCCGTTTCTCTGCGACCATCTGCATGTCAGCCGCCGCGTATTGGAACGCCGATTTCAAGAAGCACTCGGTCATGCACCCTATGAGCATATCCTTCGTGCACGTCTGCAACGGGCAAAACAACTGCTGCTGGACCGCCCCGGCCTTTCCATTCAGCAGATCGCAGACCTATGCGGCTACCGGCACACCAACCTGTTTTACCGGCAGTTCCGCCTGCAGGAATGCTGTTCTCCGAACGAATGGCGCAGCCATCAGATTGCAACGAAACACAGTCCGTGAAGGCTCTCGTATCTGGGCGGATTCAGGCCAAAATGCCTTTCACCTCTCTTGTCGCGCGTATGACCTGAGTAGATGTGGCCCTATCGAAACAGGAACCCCAAACCGGATCCGAGTCACGAACACTACGGAGACTCGGAGAGACCTTGCCGGTATGCACTGGGAGAAGATCCGGTCCGCTTGCGGAAAAATTTATTAAATGCGTGCAGATCTGGTAACCCGACCCTCTCCGCCACACTCCGCACCGGAAGGGAACTATCCCGCAAAAGACGTGTCGCCACCTCGAGCCGGGTTTGTTGAAGGTGCTCCTGGGCGGAGTGCCCGTGTTCCGCCTGAAACAGCCGGTTGAGATGACTGGCGGATACACCGCATTGCCTGGCGAGGTCCCGAATGCGCATCGGCCGATCCAGATGATTCCGTAGCAGACTGGAAGCGATGTGCAAGGCACTGTGACCCGGCGGGGACTGACCTTCAGCGGAGGGATTGAGACGCAGGAGAAGGTTCCACAAACACACGTTCGCAGCCAGGGGGTCCGTCCCCTGCTGCTGACAGATCCAGTCCATTTCCTCCACCATATGCCGAACCCTGGCTCCGCATGGGGCCCAGAAAACCTGCGGCATACTCGCAAGTACCGGATGGGAGAAATGAACAACGTGGTGCGTGGCTTCCTGAGGAAACGACCATTCCACTTCCAGATCAGGCGGGACCAGACTCCAACTGTCAGGATGGAGATCCTGGGATCCCGATTTCCACCGCAAACACCCATGATACTGGTAGATATGGAACGCCCAGGCAGAACGATGGCAATATTTCTCCGTCCTTGCATGACCATGACGCACAATGCCGGCGAGATGTATCAAAGGGAGTTGCGTCCATTGCGGCCAGGAAGTCATGAGAGATTTTTACCACAAGATACCGGATAGGGGCAATTGCGGAACAGGCGCGATTGAGGGCATACTTTTCTTTTTTCATTCCCAAGGAGACCACTCATGCCCCTGTACGAATACCGGAAAAATGCAGAAAACCTTATTCCCTTTTCGGACCCGGAAGGACAGAAACTCACCATCGGCACCTCCGCAGTGGCATCCCGGATCCTCGAAGCAGGACAAGGCCAGTCTCTGCTCCTCCTTGACGGATGGTTGGGTGTCGACTGGCCATCGGTAAAAGCGGCGATTTCAGAGAGTGCAGACAAAGAGGTGGAATGGATTCCCACCGCTTCACTGTTTCTCGATGAGGCCCCGCTGGCCGAGTATCGGAAGACCTTCATTGGTGAGGATCCCTCCTTTGGCTGGGTCAACCGGGAGGGATGCTTTGAGGACATCCTGGATGAGAGGAAGCTTCAGGACCTGAAAAAAACGTTGAGCGAGAACTCTGCAGGATTGCGAATTGTATACGGCCCTGGAGCGGCCGTGCCGGAACTTCATGCGCTTGGAGGAATGTGTGTGTATGTGGATTACACCATGCAACCACTGCTGTGGAAAATGTGGGGGAATGATCTCATCCCCTTCGAACAGACCGAACCCCAGGCAGGTTTCAATTGGAAGCAGTATTACTACTGCGATTTCTACATCCTGCTGCACCAGAAAAAACGGGTTCTCCCTATCATGGACCTGTATGTGGAGGCGGTGGACCCCACCGATCTGAAACTTCTCACCCGGGAGGGATATGAGGAGATGGTGGATGAGTTGGTGAAGAAGCCGATCAAGCAGGTCAAGATCACCCAGCCCGGTCCCTGGGGGTCCTATCGGTTCAAAGACATCTACGACGAAATTCCCGGACTCGAAAACATGGCCTGGAATGAACTCGCCGGGATTGAGCTCAGCATACTGGTCGACCTGGATGGCAAGGCCGTGGTCAACATCCCCTGTCAGAATCCCATGCAGCGGCCCGTACAAATGGTTGGAGAAAAAGTGCATGCCACCTGGCCGGACCTGCTTCCGCTTCAGGTGTGGCTGGATGACGGCTATTTTAAAGACCCGGTACCCTACGAACGCGGGAGCATGCCCATCCACAACCATCCGGACAGTGCCTACAATGCCCGCAACTTCAATGAACCGCTTGGACGCTATGAAACCTACTACATTGTGGAGGCCTATCACGATGCCGGCACCATGATGGGATTCAAAGAGGATGCGGATCTGGAGGAATATGAGGACCTGTGCCGTGATTCCAACAATCTGAAAGTGTTTGACTGGCAGAAGTATGTGAAACGGTGGTCCACCAATGTCGGAGATTTGTTCCTGATCCCCCCCGGTACCGAGCACGGGCACGGAGGCAATCAGATGATTCTGGAAATGGACACCGGCCCCAGCATTGCCGGGACCGAATACTCCTTTTTCACCTATGATTTTGCCCGCAACACCTGGGATGATGAGGCCAAAAGCATGACCGCCCCTCCCATGAAAATGCACATTGAGCATTCTTTCCGAAACAACAAATGGCGGAGAGAACGGTATGTGCAGGAGCACCTGCGGGCCCGGGCCTCCGTGGTTCATGGCGATGGCGACACCCGCATGGACCGCTACAGCAGTATCTCAGAGATGCCCTTCGAAATTGAACGCTTTGTGTTCACCAAACCGATGAAGCACAGTACAGAAGGGCGGTTCCTCCAGATCCCGACCCTGACCGTAGGCAAAGAGGTCATCCTCCGGTCTCTGCATGATCCGACACAGGAAGTGCGCCTGGACTTTCTCCAGGCCTGCCTGGTTCCAGCAGGGTTCGGGGATTATGAATTCATCAGTCCTGACGGCTCGCAGGTCACCGTAGTAATGATCCGCCTGAAAGATCATCTGGCATGAGCCCGATCCACTTGTGTTCCCGCCCCCTTGGGGACTCTCTGGTGAAGGAAGAGGGCACGATCTGTTTTCCTTCTCTGAACCCCTCTCCTGCGTTTTCCACGGGGGTCCACCTGGAGGCAGACACGCTGTCGGGAACCTACAGGGAGGTTCTGAACATGCTCTCGCAGTTGAAACCGGTTCCCCGTGCTTTGATCGTGCTGGGGGTGAAAGGAACCGGACTGGAGGCTTTTCTCCAAGAGCTCCCGCCAGAGATCGCCCTGCTTCCGATTGCAGGCGGTGTGGTGGCCCGGCACGATCTGGAAGGGAGTGGAACGATGTACCCGGAATGCCCCGAGGTAACTGTATGTGCCCTTCTAGAGGGACAGTGGCGGGCAAAGACGGTTTCGTTTCATCGCCACACCGAGAAACACCTGACCGTAGATGCGTCTTCCCCACGGCATATTCAACACATCGACATGGACGGCAGATCGCATTCCCCCATCGACTGGTTTGTTCAGTCCGCAGCTTCGGTTGGAATCCGCGAGGGCATATGGGACCGGCTTGCCTTCCGAACCGCAGAAGGACGTATCCTGCATGCGTCTCCTGACACAGACGGCATTAAGGTCGGCGCGGATCTCCCTGCCTCCGGTCTTCTGGAGTTGGTCGTATTTGACGAATCATACGGCAGAGAGACGCTGAACCATTTACCCAAGGGAAGTCTGGTGTTTGGGTGCGCGGGGTTGAACGGTCTGATGTCTTTAGAGCGTCCCTGGAGCTCCCACCCTACGGCCTACCTGTATGGGGAGGTGGTGGTCCTGTCAGGGAAACCCTCATTTGCAAACTTGAGCTTCAGTCTACTCGTCCCAGCGTCGTCTGGGTAAAACGGTCTCCGGGGAGAACACAGACCTCTTCATCCGCCCCGCCTGCATAACGAAATGGGGCTGAGTATCCGGTGAAAAACACAGGGGCATGAACCCGACGTCCCCCTTTGTCGCATATCACCCCAAATGCGTCGTGTATACGACTAACCGTTTGGGAATGCATGGGGTAGGATATGATCATGAGCCCCACATCACACCCTGTCTCTATGAGGTATTCCTCTCCCGAAAGGGAGAACACCACGCCCGCAGACTGCATTCTGGAGGTGCAGCACTCATGGCGCATATTAGATGCGCTTTCAGTCGTAAATGCGCCTAATCCCACGCGTTCGTACAGGGTAGATTGAGAACATGAATCGGAACCCTCTCCCCCTCCATTCGCGCAAACACGACCGTAAGACGCAATACGGTTCTGTCCTCCTCCTGACCTTGATGGTCGTTTCTCTCCTGATGATTGTGGTTCTCGCCTTCGTGACGATGGTCCGGCTTGAGTTGAGAAGTGTCATTCAGCACCAGGAATTGCTGCAGGCCCGTTCCAATGCCAAACTGGGTGCGGAAATGGCCCTGGCCCGCCTTCAGGAGGTGGCCGGCCCTGACACCCGGTCCAGTTTCCCATCCTCTGCGGCAGCCAATCTCAATGTGGACCCCACAAATCGTCACTGGACAGGAGTGCAAGATACGGCCCTGTTCATTCCGATCCCCGAATCCAGTGACCTGCAACTGAACCCCCGTCAGGGGGTGCCGCTGGGATGGCTCGTCTCAGCACCCATCGGATCGGACCCCGATCCGACCCGGCCCACGCTGGATTCGGAGGGGAGAGCGCTGCCCGGACATACCCTTTTAGTGGGGCCGGGCTCCGTCTCCGCTCCGGAGGATCATGTGGCCGCCCCGGTGACTGCATTACAAAACCCTGAAGGATCGGATTTTGGCAGTATCGCCTGGTGGGCGGATGGTGAAAATGACAAAACGCAGGTCAATCTGCCCGACCCCTTCCGCACTGATGGCAATCCGGATACGGACCGCTGGAGGTGGCTGGTATCTCAACGCATTGCCGCAGAGGCGATTTTCCCGGGTGCCGATCCAGAGAATCCCATCCACCAGCAGGACCTGAGCCGGGCCAGCCTCGTCGAGCAACTGGCCTTGGCGAGGCTGGATGAGACGGTCAACATCCGCGATCATTTTCACGATGTGACGGTTCACGCACACGCACTGCCGTCAAACCCCGTACGGGGAGGGCTCAAACGGGACCTGACAGCGGTGCTGGAAGAGACCGCAGGGAATACGGACGGGCTTCCGGGGGGCCCCCAATACGACAAACTCCTCTCCTATCAGTCTTCCCGCCTGGAACGTCTGGCAGCGGAGACGGATGCCTTGCCCACTCTGAACCCCGGACTCCCGGACCATGTCTGGAATGCCTTGCGGGCCATCCGTCTCCGTCCCGAGCAACGCAACCCCTCCCTGTATCAGCGCCTGTTGTTTCCGCCCTTTTCAGACATGAGACTTGCATGGGATCAGGCAGGTCCCTCCTGGGCCCAGCTCCTGTCCTGGACCACCCTGTTCGACCGTCAAGCCGTGGGGGGGAGCCTTCGGCCTGACCGCCAACTCCCTGATATCCAGAATGCCATGCCGGTGATCGCCAAGATGAACCTAGGGGTCTATCACACCTTTGACTTTCCCAGAATCCGCCTGCATTTCATTCCCGCCATTGTGCTGTGGAATCCGTATTCAACCCCTTTGGCCGCCCGTGAATACCACATGATTGCGGACATCGCTCCAGACTCGACACACGGAGGAAGTTTTGGGGTGTCCTTTCAGGTCAGTCACCCAAATTGGAACACGGGAGACCGTTTCTGGACTCCGCCCTACCAGATGGATTTCGTGATTCGGAACGAGAACAGTTTCCGCTTCCGTCTCGCGGCCGCAGAGATTCCGGCGGGCGGGACTGTCATCTACACCCTGCCGGAGCATACCGAATTTCAGGTCATCTCCAATGATGCGCAGGCAGGATACACGTTTTGGCAGGACAGGGTTGACCGGGGAACAAAAGGGTACGTGGAAGATAAATGGGTGGACCTGACTCCGGGGTTACACGACGGTGGCGGTTACAGTTTTTACGTGGAGGAGCCGGATATTCGTCCGAAAATCGCTCATTCCGCCGGGATTCAGCGCTCCACCTACCTCGGAGGCTATTACAACGAATGGAGCCACGCAGGAGCCCCACTTTACTTCCCGGGTCCTACCTCCTGGCGGGATTCCATCACCGATGCGGACATTACCGCGTCCCCCGCCCTGAACCTGCGTGAGATGTGCTTCAATGAGAACGGTCTTGATCTGAACCGGGGGTGGAGGATCCACCGGACGGCTGCGATCATGATCCGCGGAATGGGTTCTCCCCGGCGCAGGCAAAACTACTGGAGTCACACCAGCCTGGGCAGAGCGCGTTTGATCCTGGGAGGGGATGAGGATGAAGTCGAGGTCGGGTCCACCCGGCCGGAGCGTCGGCCCTGGTCTCTGGTCGACCACCTGCATAACAATGTGCCTGCGGTGCTGCATGATGCCACCCCGCACTTTCATCCCGGACTGTTTCCGGAAATCACCGGGGCTCCCCCCTCTTTTGATCCCTCGGCACCCTTCCGGTTCAATTCTCCCGGGTACTCGCCAGGTTTCCCGCTCTGGGGAGTCTCATGGGGTCTTCGCCTCCCGGACAATATGTATGAATATGCGGCTGCCTCCGGTGGTGGAACCGAGCTGAACCTCGAGGCCCCGATTAGCTGGCTGGCCCATTACAACCCGACGGCGAATTACCAAACCCGTAGCGGACTGGGGCGGGTCCAGTCATACGACAGAGGGAGCTTTGAGTTTGATGCCCCGGCGAACTACATTGGCGGCTTCACCATCGATCCGGCGTATTTCGATCTCTCCCCCCACACGCCAAACGACCGGAATGCGTTCATTGGACACAGCGACGGTGTCACCGGGGGAATGCCATCCGGAGAGATTCCCCGTGCCATCCTGTTTGAACCGCCACGTTCCCCCAATGATGTCGTGGGGATCGCATCCCTGGCACATGCCAATCTCCAGTCCCATGGAAACCCCGGCAACGGGGACTCAGATCTGGGATCGCGGCTCACCCGGAACCGGATGCTGAACAATGCCACCCAGCCGGCATATGGAATCGGCACCTCCCTTCAGCCCCCGTTGATGCACGGACACAAGGCTGTGCGTTCCTTTTTTGCCACCCCGCACTATCCCGGAGATGATGAAACCCCGCCCCTTCCCATTCCTTATGCTCAGGAACGGCTCTCCGGGCAGGCGTTCGGAGGGAACGGCAACGATACCTATGTGGCCTTCCGGGCTCAGTACGATCATGCCTGGATCTTCAATCACATGCTGTGGGATGATTTTATTTTCACCCCGGAATCCAACAGCAGGCTTATCTGGCAGAACATGTATGCCGAGCGGGACCTGGACCTTTCCGCATCCCGGCTGCACATCCAGGGAGCTTTCAATGTGAACTCCACCTCTGTGGATGCCTGGCGGGCATTGCTCTACAGTCTGCTGGATGTGGAACTCCCGAACATCTCCGGACGTTCGGAAGCGACCCCGGACGTGGAACGCATCCCGTTCGCACGTTTTCTTTCGCCGTACTCCCCTGCATTCAGTCAGGAGGCGGGAGATCGGTATGACGACCAGGAAAACTTCACCGGATACCGCCGGTTGTCGCTTGCCGAGGTTGACAGGCTGGCGGAGGAAATCGTCCAGGAGGTGGAGGCCCGGGGCCCCTTCCGGTCAATGGCCGATTTCGTGAACCGGCGTCTTCTCAGACCGGAAGAGGATATAGAGGGACACCGGATCAAGGGAGCTCTGCAGGCGGCAATCGACAGATCGGGTATCAACGACACCCAAACCAGTGTGACAGACCCCACCTCTGCCATTGCCAGCTCGGATTTTCCCTGGAATCATTCCAACGGGACCCCTCTGTTTCGGGGATATGATCTCCAGGCCGCCAGTGTGGCAACCAACCACTCTGCTCCGGGATATTTCACTCAGGCTGATATTCTTGCCCGGATTGGACCTGTGCTGACGACCCGGTCAGATACCTTCACCATCCGTGCGCTGGGAACCACACCTGCAGGTGCGAAAGCGATGTGTGAAGTTGTGGTGAAACGTTCAGGATCCTACCTTGATCCTGCTGACCCCCCGGAACGCCATCCTGACCACGCACTTGATATGAATCAGGTACTGGGAAGGCGCTTTGAAATTATCCGGTTTCGCTGGCTCAATCCGGAGGACGTGTAATGAAGGTCGCCGTACTCGGTCTTGCCATGGTCTTGGCACCAGGACTTTTCGCTCAAACCGATGCGGGGACTCCGGCAGAACCACCGGACAACCCGGATATCCTGTATGATATGACGCTTGTCGTCTACACCTGGCCGGTCACCGGGATTCTGCACAGCTCTGCGGACCTGCGCGGGCTCCCTGAGCTCTACCTTGCAGCGCCCACCGGTGCGAGACGGGTGTCTCTGCAAAGAGGAGGGTTCAGTCCACCGATCCGCTACCAATCGGCCACCTCCCCCGTGCTCGTGCGCGCGGAGGAACGCACCCGGGAAGATGGGACACGTGAACGGCTGCCCATCCCGGTGGTTCGTCCCGACATTGATCCCGCATGGGAGTCTGCAACGATTATCGTCTATCCGGAGCGGCGGCTGCAGGATGGCACCTGGGCCCATGTGGTTCTCCCCACGTCACGGCTGGAGATGCCTGACGGCTCCTCCCGTTTCATGAACATGACCCCCCAACCGATTGTCATCGAGATGGCCGGTGAAACCCATGCGATTCGGCCTGGAGGCCTTCTCGACCTCCCCGCTCCCGGAGAAGACGCACCAGACCGTTTCCGACTCAACATCCACGCCCGGGATCCCCGTCGCGGTGAAGTCCGGCTCCTGCATACCACGGCACTGTGGCGAGAAAACGCCAACGGGAATCTGTACTTGATTCACAACCGGAAAAACCGCCCCCGGGTCCTCCATCTATCCCCCCCACGGCCCGAACCGGTGACTGAAACAGCTTCAGCCACGGAGAAATAGGGTCAGAAAAAGATCGGCGGGAGGGTGCGGACCGTGTGAGCAGAATTCGAAGAATCAGACCCGACCCGGATACCGGAAGACAGACAGGCAAGTTGTTTTCTTGAGTGAATGCGGACAATGTTTTACGTACAATGGGTATGCCTGACTCCCGTCCAAACATTCTCTTCGTTATGACCGATGACCATGCGGCACACGCCATCAGTGCCTATGGAAGCCGGATCAATCAGACTCCTAACCTCGACCGCATTGCCTCTGCGGGAATGCGGTGTGAAAAAACGTTCTGCACCAACTCGATCTGTGCGCCCTCCAGAGCGTGCATTCTCTCCGGCACCTACAACCATATCAATGGGGTACGGACGCTGCATGACCGGTTTGACGGCGCTCAGGACACCGTCCAGAAGCGGCTGGGGGATGCAGGATATCAAACGGCGATTATTGGAAAGTGGCATTTGGGCCACGGCGGAGAGGCTGATCCCACGGGATTTGATCACTGGTGCGTCCTTCCGGGTCAAGGGGACTATTTCAATCCCCATTTTCATACCCCGGAGGGAACGGTTCAGGTGGAGGGATACTGCACCGAGATCATCACCGACATGTCTCTGGACTGGCTGAGAAACAGAGACCCGGAAACGCCCTTCATGCTGATGTGCCATCACAAGGCTCCGCACCGGCACTGGGAGCCTTCTCCCAAATATGCCGACCTCTTTGAAGGGGACGAAATCCCAGTTCCGGAGACGTTCCAGGATGATCATCGTGGACATGCACGGGCGGCCCGTGAAGCCAAGATGAAACTCATGGATCTGACGGAACAGGATTTGAAGGCACCCGTTCCGGAGGGACTCAGCGAGGAGGAGGAACTGCACTGGCGGTATCAGCGTTACATCAAAGATTATCTCCGATGTGTGCAGTCTGTGGACGATTCCGTGGGCCAACTGCTGGATTATCTGGAGGCGGAAAATCTCTTTGAGAATACCGTGGTCATTTACACCTCGGACCAGGGGTTCTTTCTCGGGGATCACAACTGGTTTGATAAACGGTTCATGTACGAAGAGTCATTGAAGATGCCCTTCCTGATTTCCTATCCGCAGGAAATTGCCCCCGGATCCGTGAGTCATGCCATGGTGCTGAATGTGGACTTCCCCGCCACCTTCCTCGACTGGGCGGGGCTGGAGGTTCCGGAAGCCTGGCAGGGCGTCAGTGCCCGTAAATGTTTTCAAGGGTCCGTCCCCTCTGACTGGCGGGACGCCATGTATTACCGCTACTGGATGCATAAAGATGGATCCCATAACGTGTATGCCCATTACGGCTTGCGAACGCATCACCACAAACTGATCTGTTATTACGCGGATGCACTGGATGCGATGGGAGACCGAACTCAGGGGTATGACGGAAACGGTATCTCCCCGGAGCCGCCGGAATGGGAGTTGTTTGATCTGAAAAAAGATCCGAATGAAATGCTGAGCGTCTACCATGACCCGGATTACGAGGGGATCGTCGCCAACCTGAAAGAACGGCTGGCAGAAGAGATGGCAAAGGTTCAGGACGAACCCTACGACCATCCGGACTGTCGCTGATCGGGGCAGGAATGCCCCGGCTCCATTTTCTCGAACATCGGGTACCCGGGCTAGTCGTTTGATGAAATGTGCTCTTGCTCTCCAACTGACGTCCTTCACACATTTTGGCTTGCCAATCTCACCATAGTCCATATCAACCCGTCTATCCGGATATTTGAATATAACCCTTCCTGGAGTCCCCATGTCAGCCAATTCACGCGTTTTCACCTCTGAGTCCGTCACCGAAGGTCACCCCGATAAAATTTCGGACGGCATTTCAGACTCCATTCTGGATGCTCTGCTGGCACAGGATCCTCACAGCCGCGTTGCCTGCGAAACCCTGGTGAACACCGGTCTGGCAGTAGTCGCCGGGGAAATCACCACCGAGGCCACGGTCAACTACGCGGACATTGTTCGCCGGAAAATCACCGACATCGGCTACACGGATTCCGACATGGGCTTTGATGCCAACACCTGCTGTGTCATGGTCGCACTGGACAAACAGTCCCCTGACATTGCCCAGGGAGTCAGTGAAGGCGAAGGCAAATACAAAGAACAGGGAGCCGGTGACCAGGGCATGATGTTCGGCTATGCCTGTGACGAAACCCGCGAGCTGATGCCCGCACCCATCATGTATTCACACAAGCTGACCCGGGCGATGACCAAAGCCCGGAAATCCGGCAAGCTTCCTTTCCTCCGTCCGGACGGGAAATCTCAGGTCTCGGTCGTCTACGAAAACGGCAAACCGGTGTTCATTGATACCGTGGTGCTGTCCACCCAGCATTCCGCGGACGCCAGCCAGAAACAGATTCGCGACGGACTGATCGCCGAAGTGGTGGAAAAGGTCCTCCCCAAAAACCTGATTTCGAAAAAGACCCGTTACCTGATAAACCCCACCGGTAAATTTGTCGTGGGCGGACCTCAGGGAGACTGTGGCCTTACCGGGCGGAAGATCATTGTCGATACCTACGGCGGAATGGGCCGTCACGGCGGAGGTGCTTTCTCCGGAAAGGACCCCAGCAAAGTCGACCGCTCGGCTGCCTACATGGCCCGTTACGTGGCCAAAAACATCGTCGCAGCCAAACTGGCCAAACGCTGTGAAGTTCAGCTTGCATATGCCATCGGGTTCCCTGAGCCGGTTTCAGTACTTGTCGACACCTTCGGCACCTGTGCAGTGGAAGAAGCAAAACTCTCCTCTGCGGTTCGGGATGTGTTCGGACTGAAACCCCGCGAAATCGTGGAAGGTCTGGATCTGAAACGTCCGGTGTTTGAAGCCACTTCCGCATACGGTCACTTTGGCCGCTCCACCAAGAAAGACCTGGAAGGGTTCACCTGGGAACGCACTGACAAAGTGGATGCCCTGAAAGCGGCGTTCTAAGATTGCGAACCCACAAGGGGAAGGTCCATGAGCGTTCGGGCAGTCATCTTCGATTTTGATGGAATCCTGGCCGATACTGAGGACCTTCATTACCAGTCCTACCTGCCGGTTCTGGAACAGGCAGGTATGCTCTTCTCGTACGAAGAGTATGCTGCGAGATATATGGCATTTGATGCCGTGGGCTGTCTTCGCCAGCGGGCGAAAGACACCGACACGCCATATGATGACAGGATTCTGCATGAGTGGTCTGAACACAAAAACGATGTGTTTGAAGACTTGGTCCGCAACGCTGAGGTTCATCCGCTTCCCGGTGCACTCGAGGCGGTGAGGACCGCTGCAGGGATTGGACCGGCGGGAATCTGCACCGGAGCCGTCCTGCGGGACATCGCCCCGCTTCTGGACCGCTTTGAGCTGCATCCGTTTCTCAGCACGGTGGTGACTGCGGACGATGTGGAGATCAGCAAACCCGACCCTGCCTGTTACCGGTTGGCAGCGGAGAATGTGGGCATTCCCCCTCAGGAGTGTCTGGCCATTGAAGATACGCCCGGCGGACTCCTGGCCGCACGGGGAGCCGGTTATACCACCCTCGGGGTGACCACGACCCATACCGCCGATGAGCTGACCCCTTATGCGGACAGGGTGCGTTCCTCTCTGGTTGGATTTTCCAAACAGGACTTGATTTAAGGACCCCCGGAACACATAGATCTGTCTCTCACAAGGAACACGATTCTATGACCCACGAACAGTCCATTCTCGTTGTCGGCGGTGCCGGCTATATCGGATCCCACACCGTTCGCCAGTTGGTGGACAGCGGCCAGAAGGTTGTCGTCCTCGACAATCTTGTCTACGGACATCGGGAAGCAATCGTAGACGAGAGTGTTGTGTTTGTGGAAGGCGACCTGGGAGACCGGGCGGTATTGGACCGAGTCTTCACCCAGCATCATATCGGTGCGGTCATGCACTTTGCCGCCTTTGCATATGTCGGGGAATCCGTGACCGAGCCTGCGAAATACTACCAGAATAACCTGGCCGCACCTCTGGTTCTTCTCGACGCCATGCGGGCTCATGGAGTGAACATCTTCATCTTCTCCTCTACCTGTGCCACCTACGGGAATCCCGAGTACATGCCGCTGGATGAGAACCACCCCCAGAACCCGATCAATCCTTACGGAGCGTCCAAACTGATGCTGGAACGGGTGCTGGCAGATTACTCTCATGCGTACGGATTGAAATATGCGGCCCTGCGTTACTTCAACGCCTCCGGCTGCAGTGAGGACGGGAAAATCGGAGAAGACCATAATCCGGAAACGCACCTCATTCCCCTGGTGCTGGAAGCTGCGGCCGGGACCCGCGAAAAGATCATCATCTTCGGTACCGATTACCCGACCCCGGATGGCTCCTGCATCCGGGATTACATTCACGTGCACGATCTTGCCCGGGCTCACATTCTGGCGATTCAACAACTCGCCGATGGAGCCGCGTCCTTCCAGTGCAATCTGGGTACCGGCATCGGTCACTCTGTGAAAGAACTCATTTCGGAAGCAGAGCGTGTTACCGGCAAACAGATTCCGGTCGAGATCGGAGAGCGCCGGGCCGGTGATCCGCCCGAACTGGTCGCCGCCCCTGCCAAAGCGAAAGAACTTCTCGGCTGGGAAGCCGAATACAAGGACCTGACCAAAATCCTCGAAACCGCCTGGGCCTGGATCAACGGCCCCCGACAGGGCCACTTTTAAGGAACAAGGATGGACAGGATATTCAGGATGTCCTGTTTATACTCCAGCCGCTTTTGAATAGAGGCGTTTGTATTCCAGTTTTTGCTTAGCAAAATTAAGCAAAAGGCCGACTGGTAGGTTCAATGCCTTCAGATAATTAATCGTTTGGGCTTCATGCTCTGGAAGAAGGGATTTAACCGCTTTGAGTTCAATAAGAACCACTCCTTCTACCAGAAGATCCGCTACGTAATGTCCAACGCATTCAGTGCGGTAAAAGACTTCAATGGGGGTTTGCTGTCGAACAGTAAGACCTTTACTGCGAAGGTCGAAACACAGGGCATTTTCGTATACTTTCTCAAGGAACCCAGAGCCCAGTTCATTCAGCACGTCAAAAGCACTCCCCAAAATGGCATGCGTAATTTCTGAATGCTCCATTACCTCCCCTCCATCCTGAATATCCTGTCTATCCTTGTTCCCACCTAAAAGTCCAGGACGGCATTGGGGTCCAGGTCGGACTCGTCATCCCAGTTCTTCGGTTTTTTTGTGCCAAGGTTTTTGATCTTTTTGGCCGTGAGCTGATTGCCTTTGGTTTTCGCACCTTTCACCGCATAGTCGGCGACCTTCACTTTGAGCTGATGTACCCGCTGATTTTTCATCGGGGCAAATTTTACGTAAACCTCTTCCGGCGCACCTTCTTCGAGAAGCAGCAGTTTGTTTTTCCCTTTGGGACACAGGCTGTATTCCTTGTTCTGAATGCAGCCTCCGAAGTTGAACCGTTTGATGTAACTGGTCTGGTTATGCGTGTAGACGCAGAGGAATTCTTTCTCGCGGTCAAACACCCCGACATACTCCACGTTCTTGTCCACAAACAGTTTTTCCGGAGGAGGGATCATCATGTATCGGCCGTCCTTCCACACGATGATGACCTTATCCAGGGAGCTGCACTGCAGCAGTTCCTCCCCCTCTTTCACCTCATGACCCAGATAACCGGCTGAAGCATCATAGCGGACTTTCAGTTCGCTGGCCGTCAGCTTCCGCACTTCGATTTTTTTGAAGCCGTCCTCATCCACCCGGGTAAGGCGGGGGTAGTCCTTTGCATACTTTTTCTTGAGATTTTTGAGGTAGTCGACCGCGTAATCGACAATGCGGCCCAGGTTTTTCTCCACCTCATCCAGAGCAATCAGGATCTCGTCGATGTCTTTCCGGTTTTTCTCGATGTCAAAGCGGCTGATCCGTTTGATCCGAACGCCAAGCAGCATTTCCACATCATCTTTGTTCACATCACGTTTCAGGAGATGCCGGAACTTGTTGACCCCATCCAGCACCGCTTTCTGGACCGCCGCATACGTCTTACATTCCTCAATGTCTTTGTAGATCCGGTTCTCGATAAAGATCTGTACCAGCGTTTTATGATGGAATTCATCCAGCAGACGGTTCTTTTCCCATTCCAGTTCCAGGCGGAGAGTCTCGACCAGTTGGTCCGAGAGTTTCCGCAGAACTTCATTAACGGTCAGTTCGACCGGACGATTGTTTTCCAGGCAGAGAATACTGCTGCTGACAGAGATTTCACAGTCCGTAAACGCGTACAGCTTTTTGATGGTTTCATCCTGATCCTGACCTGCGATCAGATTGAGATGAAGTTCCACATTCTCGGCAGTATAGTCCTGAATCGAGCGGATCTTGATTTTCTTCTTCCGGATGGCGTCCTCAATCGTGCGGATCAACGATTCCGTAGTGGTGTTGTAGGGAAGCTCCCGAATGATGAGCTGATTCTTGCCTTTTTTCTCGATCACCGCGCGGACCTTCACCTTGCCGCGCCCCATGTCGTATTCGGTGGCGTCCATCACCCCGCCGGTCAGAAAATCGGGCAGAATTTTTTTCGGACTGCGCCCTTTGAGAATCTCCATTTGACCCTGAAGCAGTTCACCGAAATTATGCGGAAGAATTTTGGTGGCCAACCCCACAGCAATCCCCTCCGCACCCAGCATCAGAAGAAGGGGCAGCTTGGAGGGAAGCAGGACCGGTTCATCATTCCGGCCGTCGTAACTGGGGATAAACGTGGTCAGGTGTTTGTTGAACACCTGTTCACGGGCCAGAGGGGTGAGACGGCATTCAATGTACCGTGAGGCTGCGGCCGGGTCACCGGTATGAATGTTGCCGAAGTTTCCCTGCCCCTCAATGAGGTACCGTTTGTTGGTGAGGGTGACCAGTGCATCGGCAATCGACGCATCCCCGTGGGGGTGGAACTGCATGGTATAGCCGACGATGTTCGCGACCTTGATGAACTTTCCGTCATCATTGCGGTGCAGGGACCAGAGGATCCGCCGCTGTACCGGTTTGAGGCCGTCTTCCAGACTGGGAATCGCCCGGTCCTTGATCACATACCCGGCGTATTCCAGGAAATTCTCGTCAATCAGATCCCGGAGGACGAATTCATCCTCACCAGCGCCGGTCTCCTCATCCACAGCCTCAACCTCTTCAGGAGGAGGCTCATCGGAAAATAATTCATCCTGTTTGTCTTCGTCACTCATCATGCATCATCACTTCAAAACTAAGCCCGCACTCCCGGCGGGGCATTCATCATCGTTGCCTGGCCCTGTTGCGTTTAGACGGCCTCTTCTTCAACCACCAAGTGATCGAGGATATACTCACGCCGTTTGGGAGTGTTTTTGCCCATATAGAATTTCAGAATCTTGGGCACCTCGTTCACATCGTCGATCTCAACCGGGGTCAACCGGATCCCTTCACTGATGAAGGCCCGGAACTCCTTGGGTGAAATCTCTCCCAGCCCTTTGAAACGGGTGATTTCAGGGTTCCGGATCTGTTTCAGAGCCGCCACCCGTTCTTCCTCCGAATAACAGTAGAGGGTCTCTTTTTTATTCCGTACCCGGAAGAGCGGGGTCTCAAGAATTTTGAGATGCCCTTCCCGCACCAGAGGCTGGAAGAACCGGAGGAAGTAGGTGATCATCAAATTCCGGATGTGCATCCCATCCACGTCCGCATCCGTGGCCAGCACCACATTCTGATACCGGAGATGCTCTACCGTTTCCTCCACCCGCAGGGCCTGCATGAGGTTGTAAAGCTCATCGTTTTTGTAGATGGCATCGCGTTTCAGTTCGGCGACATTCAGGGGTTTTCCTTTCAAGGTAAAAATCGCCTGGGTGTTGGGATCCCGGCAGGACACCATGGATCCGGCGGCGGACTGACCCTCGGTAATGAAGATGGTCGACTCGTGCCCGGTATCCTTTTCTTTATTGAGGTGAACTTTGCAGTCCTTCAGTTGAGGGATCCGGATGGAAATGGCCTTGGATTTCTCCCGGGCCATTTTTTTCACCGCCGTGATTTCCTTCCGCATTTTCTGCGTTTCTTCAATCTTCAGAAACGCCCGTTCGGCGGCCTTGGGATTTTTGTGCAGCAGGTCCGCCACGATGTCCCGCACCCGGTTCACCAAATCCGAGCGGATTTCACTGTTGCCCAGCTTGTTTTTGGTCTGGGATTCAAAAATGGGTTCTTTCAACCGGATTGCGATGGCACCGATGAGACCTTCACGGACATCATCCCCGTCGTATTTCTTTTTCGAGAACTCATTAAACCCTTTGAGGATCCCTTCCCGGAACGCGCTGAGGTGAGTGCCTCCGTCCGCGGTAAACTGACCGTTCACAAAGGACCAGTTTTCCTCCCCGTACAGTTGGGCGTGGGTCAGGGCGATTTCAAGGTCCTTGCTCTTGTAATGCAGCGGAGGGTAAATGGATTCCGAATCACTTTCCTCCACAATCAGATCCAACAGGCCTTTCTTGGCCTCAAGACGCTTGCCGTTGAACCGGACTGTCAGCCCCGGATTCAGGTACGTGTAGAATTTGAGCCTGCGGAGCAGGTATTCCTCGCGGAATTTGAACTTCTTAAAAATCGTGGCGTCCGGGGTGAAGCAGACCAGTGTCCCGTCCGGCTCCTCGGTTTTCCCTTTGTCCTCACTGACCAGTTTTCCCTGTTCGAATGACGCTTCAAAAAAGGTGCCGTCCCGGTAACTGCAGACCGTGAAGGAATCTGATAAGGCGTTCACCGCTTTGGTGCCGACCCCGTTCATCCCGACAGAGAACTGAAAGACATCGTCATTGAATTTTCCACCGGTGTTGATTTCAGACACACAGTCGATCACCTTGCCGTGGGGGATTCCGCGGCCGAAATCGCGAACCATCACATCGGCACCGTCGAGTGTCACATCCAGCCGGGTTCCAAAACCCATGATGTGCTCATCAATCCCGTTATCAATGACTTCCTTTACCAGGATATAGATCCCGTCATCGTAATGAGCTCCGGATCCGGTCCGGCCAATGTACATCCCGGTTCTGACGCGGATATGCTCAAGCGGGGAGAGGGTTTTGATCTTACTTTCGTCGTAATTGTGTGCTTTGGATGCCGCCATGAAGGCTCCTTAAACGGAACAAACGTGTAGGAAAAGGAAAAAGAACAGAGCTTGCCCGCCTTTGGCGGGATAAGAAGAAAAGAAGGCGTTCACGGCCGATCCGGTTCACAGAATCCGGATGCCGACCACCCCTGTCTTTGTCCTTATCCTTATCTTTGTCTTTGTCCTCTAAAGCACGGCCTCATCACCCACACGAACTCACCCCCGCCATTTTTCGAGTTCGAGATCAGAACCTCCCCTTTCTCCCCGCACACCACTAAAAACTGGAAGTTAGGACGGAATGGGAGTAGGAGCCCCAACATGTCACGCACACCCGACCTGAATCTGGAAGACATTGAAGGCCGCGAGCACGGTCCCCGCTCCCTCCAAGGCCCTGCGGCGTTTGTGGTGACGGGTCTTGCCTTCGCCTGGTCGGTGTTTCAGATTTTAGTCGCGCAGATCATGCCTCTGAGTGCGGATATTGTCCGGGCAGTCCATTTGGCCTTCGCCCTGAGCCTGGTGTTCCTGTGTTATCCGGTGTTCCGCAAGGCAAAAGGAGGGCCGGCCGGAGATGTGCACAACCTTCCATGGTGGGATGCTGCGGCCGCCGTTCTGGCGGCACTTGCAGCTCTTTACATTATCATCGACCGGGAAGGCGTGGCCACCCGGATCGGCAATCCTCTGCCCCGGGATCTGCTCGCAGGCTCCCTCCTGATCATCCTGCTCCTGGATGCCGCCCGCCGCTCCGTTGGCCCTGCCCTGCCCTCTGTGGCGACCTTCTTTATTGTTTACAGTGTGTTCAGCGAACATTTCCCCGGAGTGATGGCCACCATGTCCACTCCCTGGTCCCGGGTGGTGCAGACCCTCTCTCTGGGTTCTCAGGGCATTTACGGGATCCCCCTGGGCGTTTCCGCCAGTACCGTCTTCCTGTTCGTCCTGTTTGGGGCCTTGTTGGAAAAAGCGGGAGGCGGACAGTATTTTATCGATCTTGCCTACAGCATTCTGGGGGGATTCCGCGGGGGGCCCGCCAAGGCCAGCGTCCTCGCCAGTGGACTGACCGGAATGATCAACGGGTCCAGTATCGCCAACACGGTCACCACGGGTACATTCACCATCCCCCTGATGAAGCGGGCGGGATATCCGGCGGTCAAGGCGGGAGCGATCGAAGTGGCGGCCAGTACCAACGGACAGTTGATGCCGCCGATCATGGGGGCTGCCGCTTTCATCATCGCGGAGACCTGCAACCTCCCCTATGCAGCCGTGGTGAAAGCGGCATTTCTTCCGGCCGCCATTTCCTATGTGGCCCTGATCTATATCACCCACCTGGAAGCCGTGAAACTCGGGCTCGAACCCCTTCCCCGTTCCGAACTTCCCTCTTTCCGCAAAACCCTGGTTGGAGGGCTTCACTTCCTCATTCCCCTCGCCGTGCTGATTGTCCAGCTCATTGTACTCCGGAGAAGTGCCCAGTTGTCTGCCATGACGGCCATCCTTACCCTCAAAGGGGTGATTCTCGTAAAGGGCATCCTCAAAGAAGGAAGACCGGGAGCCAAACAAGCGATCATCACCATCCGCGACGGCATGGTCACCGGGGCCCGGAACATGGTGACCATCGGAGTGGCTGTGGCCTGTGCCGGTGTGATTGTCGGCACGCTCAGTCTGGGATTGAGCAGCCAGGTCACGGCCGTGATCGATGTTCTTTCCGGAGGAACCCTGATCGGAATGCTGCTGGTGACGGCCGTGGTCAGCCTCATTCTGGGCATGGGACTCCCCACCACGGCCACCTACATTGTGATGTCCAGCATCACCGCAGTGGCCATCCAGCAACTGTCCACCAATCTCGGATACGACTTCCCGCTGATTGCCATTCACCTGTTTGTCTTTTACTTCGGCATTCTTTCCGATGACACGCCTCCCGTGGCACTGTCTGCCTATGCCGCCGCCGCGATCTCCAAAGGGGACCCGGTCAAAACCGGGATCCAGGGCTTTTTGTATGACATCCGCACCGCCCTGCTGCCGTTTCTCTTTCTCTTCAACACCCGGTTGCTGCTCTTCGATATCCAAGGCCCGCTGCACTTGATCTGGGTGACCCTCACCTCCGTGGCGGGCATGTTCGCCTTTGCCGCCGCCACCCAGGGTTTCCTCCTGAAGGCCAGCACCTGGTGGCAGACCGGACTCCTCCTCGCCGCCACCTGGTTTCTACTCAGTCCCGGAGGAACGGAGACGATCCTGCCGGGATGGAACCTGATCGGATCACTGGGAGGCGGAGTGCTATTCGCCTTGGTGTATTTCCTGCAAAAGGCGAATGCCGCCAAAGATCACCGCCATGGATGAATCGTATTGGCAGGAGTACAAACCATCACTCTTACAGGCAACCCGTTGCGTGTGGGAAACCGTGTCGGACCCCACCTCTTTTCCTCCCATCGCCTTCGGCCTCAATATCAACGATGCAGGCGAAGGCATTGAACCTCATGTCCTTTTTTTGGGTGATATGGAACACTTCGCCAAAGAAGACGAAACTTCTCTGGAGGAGGCGAGGATCAATCACATCTTTGATCGGATGCCCTATGAACGGCTGCAGAAACTGGAGCCGCTTTTTGAAGAAGCGAACCGGTTGTATCTGGACATCGAACCTGAGGATCTTGAGGACGAGGCTCAATGGGAAGCGATCCATGAGCGACATGTAAATGTTGCCATCGACACGCTTCTTACTTTGAAAGACGAGGGGCTTTTTTCATCAGGGAAAGAACCCCCTGTTTTGGTCCTGCAAAAAACAACCGGACTGAGCATTGCCGAACAGGAGGAGTTCCTGAAGAGGTTAAATTCTGAGGACGTCCTGGACAGGATTCTGGGGCCGGAACCAGAACCAATCGGCAACCCAATGACACCCTGCGGTCCTGCCAACCGTAGTATCCTGTTCTGTTGTCTTCGTTTATCCCCCGATGGGACCCGCCTTGCGATGACCGGCTGGGACAATGAGGTGCAGGTTTGGAAACTTGGGGAATGGGACAAACCGGAACGGGTCCGCCGTTTCAGGCAAGGAACGGGTGAGTCCCTGTGTTGGCTCACGAATCAGGAACTCCTGATTCTATTGGGAGAAGAAATCCGAAGCCTGAATACTCAGACAGGGAAACGAAAGCTCTGGGCCTCATCCAAAACTGGATTAAAAAATGGAAAGGATCTGGATGTTGACCGTACACGCCAACAGGTCTGGGTCGCGACCGAGCGCCATGTTCTGCAGTGCTTTGATACAGAGGGACGCTTACTCCAAGAACTGGACATCAACGGGGATTGGCTCAGAAGTCTCCGCGTATCACCCGATGGACGCTGGTTGTGTGCGAGCCTAGGGCAGAATGGACTTACGATCTTTGATGTGGAGACCGGTCTCGTCGTGGCAAGCCTCGACGGGAATTACGGACAAGCCGAGTTCTCCTTGGATTCCCAACGTCTCACGGCCGTGAGACGCGATGAAACGCTTCCGCTGAGTCAACCGATCTGGGAAACGGAGACCTGGAAGGAACTGCCACCCGTCCAACTCCCCACCCTCTACCCCAACCCGGGCGAATTTGTTTCCCTGGAGGAAGCCCGTACGGCCTGCTTCCACCCCACCAGGCCGCTGATGGCAGTTGGACAGGGGTATGGAGAATTCCAGACCGCGGTCAAAATCTGGAATACCGAAACCGGAGAGTGCCTGGCCTCCTTCAGCGACACTCATGAGTGTATTCAGGGACTTGCCTTTCACCCGGATGGCAGAGAACTCTTTGTTACCGGAGAGCATCACCGGGGCGCCGCCCTCTACCGGTGTCCGGTTCCGTAACCCATCTCCCAACTTCCATCTCCTATCTACCATTCCGTAATGATCTCACTCACCTCTGCTTCTCTGGACTCTCTGGATCTTCGCACCCGCATGCCCTTCCGGTATGGCATTGTGACCCTTACCGAACTGCCGCATGTGTTTGTGAAGGTGCAGCTCGAGATCAACGGCACCCGGAGTGAGGGCGTTGCCGCCGACCATCTCCCGCCGAAATGGTTCACCAAAGATCCGGAACGGGATCCGCGGGACGAGATTGAGGACATGCGAAACGTGATTACCCAGGCATCGGCTTTCGCAGACCAGGCGGAAGGAGACACTCTGTTTGCCTGGTGGTGGGATCTGTTTCAGCGACAGGATGCCTGGGCAAAAGAAACCAGGACCCCTGCCCTGCTGGCTCATTTCGGCACCTCTCTTCTGGAGCGTGCCGCCATCGACGCCTTTTGCAGACGGATGCAGACCCCCTTTCACCAACTGCTGCGAGAAAACGCGTTCGGGGTGGAGTGGTCTCTGAATGAAGCTCAACTCCAGGGGGTGGACTGGGTGTCGCTCCTGTCCGAACAGCCGCTGTCCAAAGCCTCTCTCCGGCACACCGTGGGTATGGTGGATAAACTCCGGGAAGCCGGGATCCAACCCGACGAACGGTTAAAGGACGGTCTTCCACAGTCCCTCGAGGCCTGCATCCAGACCTACGGCTTACGGGAATTTAAACTGAAGCTTTCCGGGGATGCAGATGCCGACCTGGCTCGTCTGAAGGATATCGCCTCCGTGATCACGGTGGAGGCCCCCCGGGATTTCCGGTTCAGTCTCGACGCCAATGAACAGTTTCAGGCCCCGGCAGAACTCCGGGCCTTTGGAGACCGGGTCATGCAGGACCCGGAGCTTGCACCGTTCTTCGATCACCTTGCCTTCATCGAGCAGCCCCTGTCCCGTAAAGTGGCTCTGCTTCCCGACCAACCGGATATCCGCTCCTGCTGGCCGGTATCCGTCTCTCTGATCATCGATGAATCCGACGGAGGCTGGGACGATCTTCCCACCGCGTTGGAGAAAGGCTACAGCGGGGTCAGTCATAAAAACTGCAAAGGGGTCTTCAAGGGTCTCCGCAATGCCTGCCTGGTGCGGCACCGCCAGCAAACCGACCCCACGGAACGTCCCTGGCTCACCTCGGCGGAAGATCTGGCAAATATCGGACCCGTCGCCCTGCTGCAGGATCTCGCGGTTCAGGCCTCTCTGGGCAATGCCAGCATCGAACGAAATGGGCACCACTACTTTGACGGTTTACGTGCCTTTCCGGAGGAGCTGCAGTCACAGGTACTCACCGCACATCCTGACGTATACCGTGCACCCTGCCACCTCCGGGTCACGAATGGCTCCCTCTGTTTGCAGAGTGTGAATCAGGCTCCGTTTGGCACTCCCGTGATGCCCTGACCGCGATTTTATGTGCTTTTCAGAAGGCGTTTAGGTGTTTCATAGACAGCGAATCTGCCGAGCTTGACAAGCGAGGTGATCCTCGGTTTGGCTAGAGGTCCACTCCGCAAACCTGATATGTCTGACCTCACGGCCACCACCCACATTACCCCTTCCCAGTCGATTCGGGAAGCCTGTGACCTGTTTACCCAGGATATCCGACAGTGGGCCATGGCCTGTGCGGAACGATACAGAGACACCCCGCCGACTGACGGGCATGATCAACTGACCTACACCACAGGGTGGGAGCCATGGCTGACTCAGGAAGCCAACCCGGACATCCTCGATTTCCTCTGTACAGCAAGGGATGCCTGCGCGGATCATTTCACCCGGAAGGACCTGTGGCACCACGGGTACTGGCGAACGCAGGAGGCCCATCACGGGACCGAACATTACGAACTGTTTCTTGGATTTCTCAGCCGGGTGTGTCCGGATGATCCTGAAACCACGCGGCAGGTTGTGGATGCGGCCGAGCATCTGGGAAACTGGGAAGCGTCGATCCCCGAATGGTACGACCCCACCACCGGTTTGTTCCGTTCCCTCTATTTTGGTACCGACGGTGTGGAAGACGACCCCGCCCAGCTTAATATGCCGGATCACATTCGGTGCGCCACCATCCTGTACCTGACCTACGGACTCACACACGATCCGAAGTACCTCGACGTAGCATCCGCGTATGCGGCACAGTGGGCCAGAGCCATTACCTCCAGTGACGCGTCTCTCCCCATCGCACTTACCCGGGACGGCGTCATGCTGGAACTTTTGACCGAGCAGGAAGAACACTATCGGGCCTTCGCCGGAATGGCGGGCCAGTTGACCACCAATCTGGACCGGGCGGAAAATCTGATGGCCTCCGGGGCCGTTCAGTTGTTCCTGGGCCTATGGAAGGAGACGGCGAACAGGCTGTTTGTGGACGCGGCCCGCAGGCTCTTACGGGAACTGGCCCCCTCACTTTCGGATCCGGATGCCGGTGCGGTCTCTGATCTGATCCGGTTATACCGGAGGATGACAGGCTCCACTGAATTTGATGAGGCCATCCTTCAGGCAGTCCGAGCTGTATCCACCACAGAACTTCACACCCTCACTCTGGAAATCCCGGCCCTCCACTACAAGACGCGTCCGAATGGGATCGGGAAACGGACGGATATGCTGCGGTGGCTGGAGAATGATCAGCCCCGCACCTTGAACCCCGTCCTGTTGTCTGTGGCAGCCGAAGTCCGGCAGGATCCGGAACTCGCCACCCAGGCCGTCGATCTTGCCCGGGCCTATTTTCATCTTGCGAGGGAGGTTCTGCCGGACGGACGGGACCACGGGTGTTCAGCACGGTCCGTCAGTGCGGTGGCCAGGGGGCATGGACGGGACAACCACACCGGAATGACGACCGGGGTACTTCAGCCTCTGCTTACAATGGAGTGGTAACCTCCTACCGGTCAAGTGACGACTTGCGAACGACCCGGATTGCATTCGGCAAACAAGGCCAGAGCTCTCCGGCAGACCTGATCGTAAACCGTAAAGAAGATGCCCCTCGAAACGGCCCGGAACGGAAGTAGACCCCTTTCTGATCACTTCCCACATGCGCCTGATCCAGAAGGGGGATTCCATCCGGACCCACCAGGGTAATGCGACGTTCTCCCTCTTTGTGCCGCATGAACACCCAATCGATATGAACGACATCGTCTTCCTTCAGCCCCTTGAGTTCCAAAATCCATGGCTTGCTTTTGGGATCAAAGGAAAACGTTTCACGCAGTGCGGGGAGCTTGGGATCAAACCAGGAAAAGGGGTTATGGGTAAAGATGTCGGTTGGATTCGCTTCACTGTTCTGGTGGGTGACCATCCGCCCATGCATCTGGGGAGGGGTGAGGGTCAGACTCAGCCCTGTCCGCTTCCCGGACTCTGCATCATGGAGCGGTAAGGTGACCTTCCGGGCATCCAGTTTGTCTGACCCCAGCTCTTTTACCGGAGTGACCGATTGCCATACCTGGTCAAACCCTCCGGCAAAGGCTTTGGAACTGAAGGCAATGAGCATCTCCTCCCCCGGCAGGAAAATCGGAGCCAAAGAAGCGGAGCAAAACAAACATGCGCGTAGAAGGTACATCAGGGTGTCTGGTCAATTTCGATGCGGTAGCTCCGCTGAACCGCACCGGATACAGGGAGCTGGTCCAGTATGAAGTTGGTTCCCGTGCCGGAAGATGGAATGGCATCCTCCAGTTCGTTCCAGGCGGAGAGGTCGGTATACGGACCATCCGCATACATGACCCGGTAGAGGAGAAGAGTTGGGTTTTCGGAACCGGACTGATCACTGTTCCATTCTACGGTGACCTGACCGGCAGCATCAATCTGAAGAGCCGTGATCGCAAGAAGGTTGGCGGCGCTGAGGGGATTTGTGCCGGTCCGGAACTCTTTCCGATCCTCAACCCCATCTCCATCCCGATCCAGAATGGTGGGATTCTCATACACCACAAGGCCAAGTCCGGTCTCATCCCCGTTTTCATCCTCATCGGTTTCAATCACATCCAGATCCCCGTCCCCATCCAGGTCGATGGTAAGGACCAGATCAAATTTTTCTCCCGGTTCCCCCGCGAGAGGATGAGGCACCCAGGTTCCCGAGAAAGGATTGTTCTGGTATTCCAGCCATATTCCGCCGGTCAGCGGGGCAAGCGCATCCCCGAAAAAGGCCACAACATCCAACTGTTGATCCCCATTTACATCGGCAATCCGGAGCGCCTTGCTCTCTGCGGTTCCTGCGGGAAATGTCCGACGGTTCGTCTGCCACTGCAGTCCACTCGCATCCAGCCGTCTCAACAGAATCCACTCATTAGGTGCTGAGCCATTCTCCAGCACCGGAACCACGATGTCACGGAACCCATCTCCATCCAGGTCGGCGACATCCAGAAACATCACGTCCTCTCCGGCGGCTGCAATCATATGTGAGGTCCACGGGGACGTCAGTTGGGGATGTTGCCCACCTGGGTTTGACAACCATCGCACTCCCTGCGCCCCTCCTCCGGGCTGGCGATCGGAAATCAGGATATCTAAATCGCCATCCCCATCCATATCCTCCAGTTCCAGGCTCATGATCCAGCCGGCATCGGTAATCCGGTGTTTCACCCAGCCGGATGCAACACGCGGATTGGCAGGCGATTTGATCCAGGATACAGAAGCCCCACTGTTTTTAGAGCCTGCAACAATATCCATCCGCCCGTCTCCATCCACATCGAGCGTGCGGGAAAACATCCACTGCTCTCCGGAGGCCGGGGTGAGGGTCATACGGGTCCAATTTGTCGCATCCCAATACTCCTTGTCGGGGTCAGGAGCCCAGTAAATCACCAGATTCCGATTGCCGCCTTCGGTGGACGCGATCATGTCCAGACGCCCGTCTCCATCCAGATCCGCAAGAGCCGCATCCTCCACGCTGGCCAGTCCGTTTGTGAAACTGACGACGTTCCATGGAGTTGTCAGGGCCTCACGGGTAGGACCCGGATTTTCATAGACCCGGACCACTCCCGCTTCTTCCCATCCGACAATCAGATCCTGATCTCCGTCCGCATCCACGTCTGCAGACCGGACCCCGTCTGCGCCGTCCAGACCCGTATCCAGAGTATGCCTTGTCCAGGTACGATCAAAAACAGAAGCCACAACCACGGGAACTTCATGTATGACCGCCACATCATTCTCTCCCGTGATCACGGCTCTCAGTGTGAAGGTGCCTTCGTCCGGATATCCCTGAACAAACTCGTATGGAGATGAGGAATCCACTCCAATTGAAACCCCGTCCACAAACACTTCCACCTCTCGGACCGTGGTCCCGATCGCATCCGCTGCCACCGACACCGTCAGGAGCTGATCCGGGTACAGGGTCGCGGCTGCTGTGGGAAACGTGATCCGTCCATAGACACCCGGTGTTGTGGCAGGATGCATCACCCGTACCCGCATCGCATTGGGAAGGCAGGCCCAGGCGGAACCGGTGCTGGTGAGTGTGAACGAGTAGGACGTTGCACCTGTCAACCCTGCTACGGTTGGGTATGCAGGACCTGCATCAGTTCCCACCTGAACGTCATGTGCAATATCCCCTGCGGCGGATCTGGAGATGGTCACGGCACGGTCCCCGGTTTTCGACCTGCCGAGAACAAACTCCACATCCACAACGTCATCGGTACGGAACCCGGAAAAGGTGAACACATACGCCCCGGTGTTGTGGCCTATGCTGTGAGTACTCCGCTGATCCGCGACTGCCGGGTTGAACCAGGAGAACCGGTTGGCAGAAAAAAATGCTTCCAGAACCTGCGCGGCATCCTGATTTCCCACGTTCCCATTCGCGGATGGATTCGGGGAAACCGAAAGGGTGATTCCTTTCATGTTCTCACCGTACACATCGCGCAGGGTCACGCCCGTCAGCGTATTCAGATTACCCGGGATTCCTCCTCCGGAACTGCTGCTCAAATCAAAACTCTGCCAGGTACGGATACCATCGGTGGCGTAGGTGCTGCCGTCCCCAAAATTGATGAGAAATTCAGACGTCAGCAACGCATCCAATACATCACCCGCGGCCAGTACAGGTGTAGATGCCATGACAAGGCAAGACACCCCCCACAGGATGCGGATGGCAACCCTCACAAACGAAAACGCCCTCTTCGGGTCAGCGTTCATCCCCCGGAGGTTCAGAAGGAATGGGTGGGAATCTTTCATGAGAGGACATGCCACTCTACACCCAACTCCTGCACGGCCAAGCATTCGCAAGATGTGTTTTTACGAACAGAGACTGTGGATTTTAGACAGATTGACCGTGCTCGGTCTTCACGCAGGACCTGGACCCTACACGCTCCAGATTAAAAGGTTGCATGACCGGGCACCACAGGCAAAAAGAACCCATGTCACCTATGCATAACGTTGCCCACTCTGCGTTCCCTCACGTGTCGAAATGACTCGTTCAGGCAAGACACGTATAGGGGTCTTTTTGGATGCAGTCCTCACGGAGGACCGCGATTGTTTGCGTGGAATTGCCGCCTTTGCCGATGGCAACCCCACCTGGGATTTTATGATCGAACCCAAATCCCAGGATGTCATTCAACGTCTACGGGAACGGGTATACGACGGTGTCATCCTCCGCCTTGACTCAAGCTCCCAACCACTGCCCGCAGACCTGCGCCAGGAACTGATAGGTGTCAATATTTCCGGAAGAGCAAAGCACTCGCCCCTCCCCCGGGTATGCAATGATAATGAAGCCATTGGCCGAATGGCCGCGGAATATTTTCTTGCCCGGGAATACAACCTCTTCGCCCTGTTTTCCAAAGCGGACCACAATGGCATGGTGGAACGGAAGCAGGGATTTTTGCAGGCAGTGGGGGACGCCCACGTGGCAACATTCGACGAATCAGATCAGACTCTGGTTGAATTTGTGACGTGGATAAAAAAAGTGGGCGTCCAGGTCGCCGTCTTCTGCTGTACAGCCTCCCATGCCAAACAGCTGTTACGGATCTGTGCCGAACAGGATATCAGCATCCCGGAGCAGGTCTCGATTCTGGGGGGCACCGATGATGAGCTACAATGCACCTTCAGCACCCCACGCCTTTCCAGCGTGCTCAGCAATGCGTATCGAATTGGGTATGCAGGGTGCGCAAACCTGGCAAAGCAGTTGGCCGGGGAGCCATTTGAAACCGAAACCCGAATCCCCCCGAAGGGCGTTGTGACCCGGCAGTCAACTGATATGCTGGCAACACAGGATACCCTGATGGTCTCTTCGCTGAAATTCATTCGCGACCGGTATCAGGTTCCGATGTCATCCGAGGAAGTCGCGTATCATGTCGGGGTCAGCAGAAGAACGCTGGACCGAAAATTCATAGATGCTTTCGGCAGAAGCATTAAAGATGAAATCAACCGGGTCAGGATTGAATCCGCAAAACGGCTGTTGGTGTCCACGGAAGAACCGATGGTCCGCATTGCGGAGCTGTGTGGATACACGTATCCTGAACGGTTCAGCATCGTGTTTAAACGGATCACCGGACTGGCCCCCTCCTCGTATCGGCAACGTTTCCGAGGGTAGTGAACAAAAAAACGTCCACCCCGGGATGGGGTGGACGCAACAGGTCGTATGACTGCGGGCTTTAGTGTTTCCGGCGGCGGGCCATCCCGACGGCCGTCATCCCACATACCAGCGTCAATGCCAGAGTGGTGGGTTCCGGAATGGCCACAATGCCCAATGTTGAATCCTGAATACCACCACCACGGGGATTCAGTTCCGTATCGGAACCTTCCCCAAAAAAACGATAGGACATTCCCGCCGCATAGGGTCCATCCAGACCCTCAGACCGTGATCGCCATCCAATGTCCACACCACTGGTGGTTAAGCCGGAATCATCAATTTGCAGGGCGTAGTTCCCTGCGGAGAGCAACGTATTGGAAATGTCCCAGGTCAACAGGTTGTCCTCTGTTGTTGCATCCCCACTGTTGCTGGTAATCGTGGCGTCCGCGGCGGAGAACGTGTACGCTTCCGAAAGAATCTCTGTCCCGAGAATCAATGGATCTGCGGTAGGTGAACCGGGAACCTCAAACAATCGGAAGGTAACCGTGGCATCCTGGCGTACTTGATTCACGGATAAGATAAAGGAATCGACCGTGACTGCGGAGTCCAGGACAAAGGTCTGGGCGTTATCTCTGTTCTCACGTGAACCTGAACGGGTCGTACTGTTTGCGGACCAGTTTCCATACGTTTGCAACACAAGCCCGTCCAAAGCTGTGGGCTTATTTCCCAAGCCGTCTTCAATGATGATCGCAGCAGGCAGCGCCATTCCGGAAAGGAGAATGGAGGTGAGGGCTCCAAGGGTCGTGGTGTTCATAGGTATCTCTGGGAAGTGGGTTTCAGATCACAAGGGAACGTGTTGTGTATCTGTAAAATTACCCGGCCTTCACCCGAAGCCAATCCCGAACATACTGTGTTAATCTGCTGTCATGCCTGTGTTTTTTGGACAGACATTTTCCCCGGTGGTTCTATGGAGACCATCCCTCGTATCTGATGAAATCAAAGCTCAGGCAATGCACCTGAGAGGATGGTCGATGTCAGGTTCTGATGCCACTCCACATCCCGCCACATGCCGACAAACTGCGGGCCGCAGAAGTTGCTGGTGGCGATCGCTGCCCAACGGCCACTTGCTGAGGCATGACGGGTACCGTTTGCACACAGTTCTTTGATCCAACCCCAGTCCAGCAGCGGCCAATCCTTGTAATCCACGATGCCCCAGCACTCTGTGGTGATCAGTGCCTGATTCAATTCAATCGATTCCGCCACCACCTTGTCGATGTGTGACTCCTGCAGTCGAAGCCAATAGGCCGGGTCGGCCCGGTAAATATTCTCAGCATCTTCTACAAGACTTTCATATCCCGAAGAATCGAAGAGTTGATACGAATACTTCAGGCGGGAATAGAATTCGTCCTGATTCGCATGACACATCCACACATGCGGCTCAAGAAAGTCGAAAGCCGACCGGAAAAACGCCTTCTGCTCCTCCTCCGCTTTCAGCATCCCGACGTAGGAGAACGTGAGGGGCATATCCGGGTAGTCCTGCCGAAGCGCATCCAGAGCCGCCTCCATCCAGAGCACAGAGTCCGGGTAAGTGATCCGGAGAAAACCTTCATCCCTTCTGGGCTTGAAAAATGGAGCCCACATCTGAAACGGCCACTCGTTGCACAGATCCACGTACAGGATCGTTTCCAGGAGTCCCTCCCCCGCAATGCTGTCGAGAGTACGGCGCCAGATCTCGGCATGCTTCTGAGGAGACATGATGTGATTCAGCCCGGTTTCCTCTACTTTTTGAAACCAGGAGGACAATCCAACGCTCACACCCCGCTCCGCGCATTTGCGCAGGAAGACATTCAAATTGGGCTGCACTTGAACCCGGGTTTTGGCCGGAGCTCCCCAGAGCTGCTGATTCCAGGGAGGCTTTGTCGTCCATTCTCTCTCAGCATCCAGGGCAATCAAATGAGGATAGGCATCAATGCGAACCGCATTGTATCCCCGTTCACACAGTTCATCCAGGGCCTGATCCCAGTCTTCATACCCGGCCCCCGGCCACCGCCGTTCCAGCCAGGAAAAATCCCACATGGTGATGGCGAGAGGGGTCTCCACCTTGAGAGCGGTCAAGAAAACATCTCCCAGTCCGACCGTTTACTTCGGCTTGGCCTCCACCCAACTCGACTGGCTGTCCTGACCGAAACGTTTTTGCCAGTCCTCCAAGCTGACATACTGGAATCCATAGTCATCACCGTCTGAGAATCCTTTCATCCTCCCGGTGTGGGAAAAAGTGTTTCCCTGAGACCACAATGTGGTGAGAAAATCGCTTTTATACATGGGAGCCGCACTGTGGGAACTCATGACAATCAGCCCCGCCTCCATCCGGTCTCCCTGAAACCATTCGGTCTGCACCTCTTTGCGCGGTTCGACCCGGGTGCCGTGGATCCGGTTGTTGGTGAGGGTAACATGTTTCACCGATCCTGCGAACCGTTTCCCCGTGTAGAAACCGCCGCAGTTCTCCCGAGGGCGGGTCCGGATCATGACCTGTCCGTGGCTGTTGTCGGAAATTTCATTTCCGGTGAGGGTCACATGTCTGCTTTCGGCGATGAGGACTCCACCATGGTTGGTTCCATGATACGCTGTGTGCCCATTTCGCTTGAATTCAGAGTCCGCCACCAAAAACGGACCCACGGAAGCCTCAATGTACAATCCGGCACTGTAGTTGTCATTCGCTTTGACGTTCCGGATCACGAACCGCTCATGCTGCCAATCCAGCCAGAGTCCGGCGGCTTTATTCCGCAAAAATTCCGAATCGCGGATGAGCACATCCGCGCACTGCCAGATTTTCGTTCCGGCCGGGGCCCAGTCGTAGAACTTCCCATATCCGCCAACACGCCAGTTATTGTCATTAAAGCTGCATTCAGAAATTTCCAGAAAGCGCATACGGGAGGGGCTGGTGCCGGTGTTCCCGTTGTCATCAAACCGGCTGCGGTGAAGATGTACATAATGATAATTGCCAATGGTGGCTCCACTGCTGTTGTTTCCGGTAAAGGTACAGTTTTCAATCAGCAGATGCTGAGACACGTTGTCATGTTCGTGATGACTGCCCGAGGCGGAATTCCCGAAAACCGCCACAGCGAACCGGCCTTCGACCTTGTGCTGTTTGCCATTCGCCGCATGTGCAAACGTCAGATTCCGCAACACCAGATTATTCACCTGCCGCGCCCAGAACAGTTGCTGCCGGACACTGACCTCCACCAGGGCATCCTCCATCTCCAGACCCTCAGGCAGTTTCATCCACAGTTGATCACCTTCTTCATCCACCCAAAATGATCCGGGCGTGATCGCGTCCCTGGATGCCACCTGGGAAAGCCTCTTGTCATTGACCCGGACCATTTCACATCTGCGTCCAAGATCATCTTTGATATGATAGTTGTGGTCATACTCTGCCAACCCCCAGTCATACGGCCACTCCGCAACATAATGCCCATCCTTCTGCGTCCAGTCTGTCCAGACATCCGCGCCGCTGATCACCACGTTTCCTTCGCCCTCTACAACCGTTGCAGAGGCGGTTCTGGGTTTGAGGACCGTGACCTTCTCACGATACACTCCTTCTTTCAGGAGTACTTTCATCGCAACAGCGGGTTCTGCATTCAGCAGTTCAATCGCCTCGGACAATGTGACGACATCCCCTCCCCCTGCCGGATCAACAACAATGGTCTTTACAACCGATGTTTCGTCGATGACCGCTCTCGCGAGACACAGGGTGGGAAGTAGGAGGCTCAGGGCCAGGAGAAGACGTGTTTGAGTGGAAATGGGATGCATCATCAGGACTCCGGAATGTAGATCAGAAACCATACCCCAGCTTCCCGGGAAAGCCGAAGCAAAGAATTCTGTTACGGGGAACAATCAGTTAACGAGTAAAGCCCTGAGGTCCTTTACAGGTTTCCACAGGATGACCTATGTTGAGAGCATGAAATCCGTACGCACACTTCTTCTGGTTACGCTTCCATTCACCCTGACCGCAGAGATGATCCTGCACGAACCTTTCGATGTGGAGGTACAGAAAAGTGAGCCGACCCTGGGAAACCAGAATGGCTGGCAGTACGGCTTTAAGAATGAAGGGCCCAGTCAGGCCATGGTTCGGAATGGATCTGTACACACCGGGGTGTCTCCGTTTCCCGAAAAAGGGGTCTGCCTTCATCCCACCAGTACCAAAAACAGCGCGTTTAAGAAACTGCCGCAGACCCTGAACGGCAAAACAGTTTACTTCAGTTATGTCATGCACTCATTCAAAAGAGGCAATTTTGGAGGTCTTCGGTTCCGCAGCCAGAAAGGGCAGGTTGTTTCGGCAGGCATCACGGAAGACGGGTTTGCGGGCAGCGTGCTCAACAAGGACAAAGAAAGCACTGGAATCGGTGAAATTAAAACCCGATACTTTGTGGTGGGGAAAGTGGAGTTCAACCAGAACGGCAGTGAAATCAAACTTTCATTCAACTGGTACGACGACGTGAAAAACATCCCCAACCCCGCTCCAAAGGACTGGCCGATCGATCTGAAGGCCTCCACAGGCCCCCAGGAGTGGGACGGCGTGGAACTGTTCGTCGCCAGCGGAAGCACCGCAATGGATGACCTCCGCCTCTCCACGGTCTGGACGGATGTTGCGGGTCAATGAACACCCTGCTCACCGCAACGTTAAGTCTGATCCCTCTGATGATCACCGCGACTGAGCTCCCCGAACCCCTTCTCCAGCATGCAGGAGGAAAAGAACCCTACAGCCTCGGGGACGAATCCTTTGCCTGGCCCGAGACCGGCAGCCTGGAGGTGATTCTCGAACTTCCGGGTTTCGGAAGCACCCTGGAATTGGCGTCCGAGATTCGGAACGAGTACCTGCAGACCCGGCTGTTTGACCTCCCGTTTATGAAAGGCCGGTTTTGGGCACATTACCGGGAGGGTCACCATACCGGAGCCGGGCTGGCCCTGCTGATGCCCGACGAAGGGGGGAAGGAAAAGCGGCTGCAGATGGCCATGAGCCGTCTGGACGGACGGAAACCCTATCATCTGGTCGTTACCTGGGAATTCGCGAAACAGGATATCAGGCTGTACCTGCAGGGGGTCCGGCAGGGGGATATGAGTCACTGGGGAGCGGACGGACCGAACATTGCAGCGCCCGGAAAAGGGCCTGTCCGGTTTGGCGGTGAAGCCCGGCATGATGGAAAGGTGTTTTCTGCGGTCACGACCCGCGAGGCACGAATCTATGATCACGTCCTCACGGCCGAACAGGTGATGCAGCGGGCAGCGTCTCTGGATCTACCTCCTCTGTCGGGTGAAGGGCGGACCGTGTACACGGCTGGCTTGAATCTGAAAAACCTGAAAAGGACACCGGTGTTTGCAACGGAATTCGAAGGGGAGATCGACTGGGTCCATGAAGAAAGCCTGCTGCAGAACGACAAGCGGGTGAAACGTCCTGAATCGGAGTGGGTGCTCGAGGGACCCAATGCCTCGTTGACATCTGTTGAAAACGGGATTCGACTTGCGACCTCCGCACCGGATGACCGGCGGAACGGGCACATGGTCCTCTGGCTGACGCAGGAGATGCCTGCAGACTTTCTTCTCGAGTATTCCTTCAGTCCAGAGAACCATGAAAAGGGTCTGGGCATCGCGTTTTTTAATGCCCGCAACCCGAAGGGCCACTCTCTGTTTGATCTGGACCTGCCAGCACGGCGGGGGATGTTCCGCGAATACATCATTGGTGACATTGACAGCTATCATGTCTCTCCCTGGGCCGCAGATGATCAAAATCTCCGCCGTACCGCAAACATGCGGAAGAACAGCGGATTTTACATCGTCTCGATCGGGAATGATCTGATTGGCGGTTCCGGCCCGGGTCCCCATACCGTGCGGATCCTGAAGCGAGGTGGGCATGTACAGGTGGAATCGAACGGTGTGCTGGCTCTCGAGTACAAGGACGACGGCAAGGCACACGGTCCTGTGTACAACCATCCGGGCCTGATCGGCCTCCGGTTCATGGCCCACAGCCGGTCCGCAGTGGTGCATGGACTGAAGGTGTGGGGGGTGGAATAGCTCCGAGGTTCCGGGATCGGACATTTTCGGACAGGTCGGACAAATCGGTTTTGTGAAGAGTTCCTGGAGGATTAGTCGGACCTGTCCGAGATGTCTGATCATACTATCCTCGCCCCACCCTCCTCTGATACAGCCGTTCGCTGAACCCTCCCTCGTCTTCAAATTGCTTCATCTGTCCCTGCATCTGCCGCCAGATGAGCCAGGTAGTCTGGTGCAGCAAGCAAAGTAATGCATTCGCTGCCGTCTCGGGTGTTGCTTTCTGCACGAAATCTACCAGTCCGTCCAGGCCGGTTAGGACCACCACCCCGGGTTTCGCATGGATATTCGGTGCAAAAGGGTGACGTAGGCGCCTCCTCATTTCTAAAGCCCGGATGTCGTTCGCTCCCCAGACCTCTAAAGCGCGTTGTCGTAAAAAAGCCTCAAGGTCCGGCAGGAGTTCATCCCGCAAACTGGCACGGGCGACGTTTGTCAGAAACAGTTCGGACTTGCGGGAGGTAGCGGCTGCTCCACTTCCTTCGCCGAGATTCCTCACACCGCTTCTGGCGGCTTGAATCATCTGCTCCCGCATACGGGGACTGTCCCTGTAGAACCGTTCGCAAAACACCACCGTTGTGTCGTATACGACCTCTGCAAGCTGATAACTTTTGAGTGTGGGATATCCACCAAAGGGAAGAAAAGGTTTTGGCTGCATATACGCATGAATACATAACAAATGTATACTGTCAAGTAGGGACCGGACAAAGCCAGGACCCGTGGAGAGCGTTCGAAATGTCAGACCTGTCCAAGGTGCTTGACCAGCCGACGCCTTGGCGAAGGCTGGTCCGATCCCAGAGCAAAAGAAAACGCCCCGGACAACCGGGGCGTTTCGACCTTCCAAGGAAAAGGGTCTTATCGGAGGCGGCGCGCGAGTAACGCTGCACCCAGAGCCAGTCCAACTAACGCAAATGTGGAGGGCTCAGGAATCACAGCACTCAGGTTATCAACCGTTGTAACAGAGTTCGCAGGAGCAAAACCACCGAAGTAGGTGTATGCGGTTGTATCGGAGGTCAGACCAGAGGCCACGGTGTATCCACCCGTCCCGCCGGAGTTCAGGTTTTTCAATGAACTGCCGATCGTTCCATCTGCAGAAGCATTGAACAGTTGACCTTCAACTCCGGTGAGGTTGCCCCCACTCACCCCGCCGATTCGCAGCTCCAGGTAGTACCAGTTGTCTTGGACCATGGTAATATTGACAGAGGACTGATCCACCTGGGTTCCATCTCCAACCAAACGGATCGCAGCACTCGTACCTCCAACTCCGCCTCCACCGACCAATTGGACACGAACATCATTCGCGGTTGTGGAATCACCAGAGGACACACTGTTCTCTGAAGACGATTTATACATGTTCGCTGCATCAGCGGTAAACCCGATGGAAAGGGGACGTGAACTGAAGTTGTTTCCAACAGAGTTGAACTGAAAATACACTCCCACTTTTGCATCCGAGAACGCTGTCGCATCAAAGGTCGCATCCTGGTAGACGGCGATCTGATTCGTAGACGTGAGCGAAACGGATCCAGAATTGTTAATCCCTCCGCTTCCTGACTGGGAGAAATTGGTAAACCCGGCAAAATCATCGGCCAATTCACTTCCTCCATTGAAATCAATCAAGGTTGCATGCGCCGCGGACGATACAAGTACGGCGATTCCTACACATAGTTTTTTCATCATTCTCTCCGAATAAGGTTATCTGATGTCCCGAACCTACCGCAGCCCCGCACAAGCAAGAACCCCTTTTTCATGTTCCCCGTAACATCTGTTCCGCATGGAAAATACCCGTGTTCCTTGGAACAAGGGAACAGATTCGCAATTCCGGCAACCTCCCTTTAGATTATGTCGATGCGGAATTTCCGAGTGATACGTCTTCTCATTCTAACCGCCGGTCTTGCCGGATGCGCCGTTCAGAATCCTGTCACGGACTCGAAACCTGTGCAAACGGCTGCACCGGATGCGGAACCAACCCCGAGTCCCTTTGCTCAGTATCCGGTCCAGGAGCGTGCCCCCACAGATACCTCGCGTCTTCGGCACGCCTCTGGTTACCGACATCTTGCCTCCAGTGACCGCCTTACAAAGGCGGATATCGTTGGGCCGGACGGTATTGTGTATCCGGATTTTTCCAGGGCTGGACTTCAGCAGGAACCGAGAACCGACCTCAAGACCTTTCGGGTGGAGGACTTCGGAGCCGTGGCGGACGATGCGAAAGATGATGCCCCAGGAATTCAGGCCGCGATTGATGCGGCGGCAGAAGCGGGAGGGGGGATTGTGCGCATGGGCAAAGGGACCTATCATGTCTTCACTCCGCTTACCATTACCGCCAATCATACCGTTCTGCAGGGAGCCGGCAAAGAGGCCACCACCTTTCACTTCGATTACAAACTGGAACGGGAGGAAGTCCGAATCGTGTCCCCAGCAGAAGGGCAGACCCTGACCCGCAATGACCACATCGAAGTTCATTCCCACCCCCGGCGACTGGAGACCCATATCCTGTACGTGAATGGAAAAGAACTCTTCCGGCGGAAAGCGGACACCAGCGGGGGCGAACGCTTTTCTCTTGTGTATCCCGCCATCCACATGCAGCCAGGGACCGACACCGTGGAAATCAAAGCCGTGGTGGAACGGTTTGACGGGACCAGAACGGAAGCGGTTCGCACAGTGGCCTTTGATCCAGCTCCAGCCAAACCCGGCACCCAGCGTTTCAGTCATTCCGTAGGTGCGATTCAGATCCTCGGCGACAGCTTCACAGGCAGACATGCCAAAACAAAAATCACGCTCACGGAGCCCGCAAAACGGGGAGACACGGAAGTGCGGGTCAGCCACACCACCGGTCTTTCGGTGGGAGATCCGATTCTCATGGACGTGAAAGCGGATGAAGCCTTTCTCGCGCAAACGGCTACGGCCCGAAAAGATTTTCACCCCAAAGTGATGCTCCAGGTTAAAGGACTGGAGAAAACGAAAATCCTTCTCGACCGCCCGCTCCGGATGGATTTTCCTGGAACACCCACTCTTCGGAAAATCTATCCCGTGATGGGTGGAGGCGTGGAAGGGTTCACCTTTGTCCAGGCCCGCAAACAATGGATCAATGCCATTCAAACCCACACCGTGATGAACATGCGGTTCCGAGACCTGAGAATCCAGAAACCCGGCCGAAACCCCCTCTCCATGGGGATGGCACTCCATTGCGAACTGAAGGACAGTGAATTCGGACGTCCCTGGTTTTCCGGAGGCGGAGGAACCGGATATCTGGGGTTTTCCGGTTCCTGGGAATGTCTGATTGAAAACATCAACGCCTCGGAGCTCCGCCATGCCCCGGTGATCCAGGCCTGGGCCTCCGGAAATGTGTTCCGAAAGAGCCGTCTGGTGAAAAGTGATGCCAATTATCATATGCTCTGGGCACATGAGAACCTGATCGAACAGTGTGAGATCGATGCCGCCCGTGGAAGCGGATCGTACGGATATGCTTTCTTCGCTCAGAAACCGGAGGTGGACATTCACGGTCCGGGTGGAGGCCCCCGCAATGTCATTTACCACAACCTCACGGTCTCCCCGCGACCTGCAGTGTATCTGGGAGGATCAAATGAAAACTGGATCATTGCTCACAATACCTTTACGGTTGAAAAAGGCCCCGGCATGGTGTTCCGGAATCACAGTTTTGATCACATCATCTGGAACAACACCCTGAACATTCAGGACGGCAGCTCTCCGGCCTTTTTTTTCGAAACCGCCGATACCCCGGGAATTGAACTGGTCGGGAACCACGTCCTCGGTGCCGGGGAACTGACCGGTGGCGAAGGGTCTCCCACGTTGTCTCAGGAAAATATTATCGGTTCAGAACCTGACCGACCACTCCCGTTCCCCCCTTCCCTGTATCTCTGGCAAAAACAGCAGACGGAACGCTGATCGCATGTCTGCTATGCCTTCACACGTAACCCCACGGAGTACGACATGACGAAAATCCTCTTGAGCCTACTGACCCTCCCACTCTGGAGTGCCCATGCCCAGATTCATTACCAGCATGACTTTGAATCCGCAGTTCCGAAAACCGGTGAACGCATCAAAACGATGAGCGTGACCGACGCCAAGATCGTGCCGGTCTCTTCGACGAAGGAAACGGCGGCCGCAAAACCCGAAGGGAAGAACAGTGCTCTGATGATTCAGGGAGGCGTAGAGGAACCGCATCAATGGCAACCCGCAGGAGACATCACCCTGCCGGACCTGAAAGAGAACTATCTCTACATTGGATTCATGCTGAAAAATGCATCCTTCGATGCGTCTCTTTTCGGCATTCAAGTTTCCAACAATCAGCCTGCGGAAGGGAAATATGGCGTGTACCAGCGGATGAGGATGTACCCGACGCATATCAGTCTCAGTGGAACGGGACGCGGGCTGGGGAAAGAACAGCTTTCCTCCGGTAACGATGCCAAATGGATGAACGTCGAATGGATCATCCCCACTCCCGGTGCGGCAGGAACTCCCCGACTCCTGATGAACGGGGTTGATCAGGGAGAACTGCGGCTGGAACCCGTCACGGAAGATGTCCCCTCGCTCAATCTCATTCGGATCTGGCTGCCCGGTCGCAAAGGAGAGGACACCAAATTCCTTATCGATGATGTCCTCATTGCGAGTGCCCCCACACTGGAAAAACTGGGTGCGCTGGTGAGGAAAGGCCCACGGTCCGCGCTTCCCTAGTTCAGGCTAGCGAAGCCAGGAGGCCCCCACTTCAGAGGCGGTCATTTCCTTCAGCGCGGGAATTCGTTTCTGCGCTTCTCGTTCCGATACTGGAGCAAACCCCTCCGGGAAGGGATCCTGATTCAGGTTCTGTGATTGGAAATAGACGTTGTCCTCAAATTCTGTCTTCCTGAAACCATGCGCCATGAGAAGCAGGGTGGTTTCCCCGATCAACACATTCCCCTTCAGGACATTGTCGTGGGGGGGAATGACAAGGTGTTTCCGGTTGGCGCGGTCCTGATTGTGGGCGCCATATACAAGACCACGTCGGACCGGATTGAGGAAGGCATTTCCCTCTATGATGGAATGCGACAACACCTCAAATGACAGTCCGGCATGCTCCACATTCAGGTGATCGCTTCCATACTGGATGAGAATCCCGTAACTATGGGTTTCCTGCAAAATGTTCCCGGCAATCCGATGGTGGTTCCCCATGGTCACGATCCCCATGTACCCTTTGTGGAACAGATTGTGTTCCACCACGCAGTTCTCTCCCCCCCGCAGCCATAAGGCACCCCCACACCCAAGAAAGGTGTTGTTCCGGATGATGTTTTCCGAGGACTTATTTGAAATCACCTCGTCATCACCGTCACACCGTTCAAATCGATTGTGTTCCACCACGGCATTGGCCTCCAGTTTTCCCCATTTCATTGGATTGCCACCGATCTGCACCGCCTCCCCACCATTGATGTGCCGTCGGCGGATATCTCGGAAGTGATTATGGTCGACCCGGATTCGTTTTGCAGAGTCGGCATCCTGAGGGCCGACCCGAATTTGAAGATTCATGCTGAGGGAATCCACAAAGGTGCAGTGATCCACCCGGCCGTCAGTGGCCCCCGTGCCCCACTGCATCATGGCCACATATTTCACATCCGGTGAACCGCAGGAAAGAAACGCGCACTGAGTCACACGGACCCCCCGGGCGGTATGAACAGCCAGAATGTGATCAAAAACACTTCCTGCATAGACCGCCTCATCAAACAGCAGCCCCTCCAGTACCCAGTAATCCCCGGTTACCAGCAGAGAGGATTGGCCGGTGAAGACAACCTTGCCGAGAGTGGCCGCCTTCAGCACAATCGGTTCATCCTCCTTGCCATCCGCAGCCAGTTCCAGTTTACCCAGATCGACATACACCCCGTCCGGAATAACCAGCGTCTCTCCGGGTTTCGCGGATGCCACCCTCTGCCGAAGGGCTTCGGCATCCCCCTTCACCGTTACGCCATGGGAGTGTGAGAAAAGAACCGGAGGTACCGCTCCCCGTTTCCTGGCGGTGTCGGCAAGGGATTGAAGCTCCTCATCCGTTTCACGCCGGGGCGGGAGTTCCATCACTGCAGCCGGTGTCGGTTCCACACGGGGTGGAGGGAGTTCCCTCTGAGGCACACAGGAGACCAGGAAGATCGAAAGCAGGAAAGGCGCAACCCCGGTGAAGTTCATTCCCGTACTCTAGGGGAGGACTGCCGACGGGGACAAGAAAGGAAATGTCTGATTCCTGTTCCGAGGAACATGCACACGCCGTTGTGTTTTAAGCGGGTTACAGCCATGCTTGATCTCCACATGAATGCTCCCTCCACCACGTTTTCAGAATGCGGATATGTCGATCACCAGTGCTTTTTCGCACTCTATGAAATGATGGATGCACACGGCAGGATCATCAACCCGCAGCGCTTGGACTACGAGGCCCAACTTCTGAAGGACCGGCTGCATCGGGCCCACCGAGACGGCATTGCGGTCTACCATGTATTCGGACGGTCTCTCACAGAGTTTCTGACTTATGAGGCGTTTGACGTCTATTCGGAAGACGACCCACAGGTAGCATCGGCCAGAATTTTCCGCAACGCCTTTTCAGAGTGCCTCGGGCTTGCAGGACAATTGGGTATTCGGATTGGGTTCTCGGTTAACCAGTTCACCTTTGCCCAGGCGGTGTATGACAAACTGGGCGACCGGCTGAAAGGGGATGGACCCCATGGAAGCGCGGTATGTCCGGGGCGCCCCTTTACGTGGGAACTCTACCGGGAGATGCTGGATGAGTTTTTCACTGTCTGCCCCGGTATCGGCATTCTTCAGCTCACTACGAATGAGACGCAGGTCAATGTGGTGGACTGTTCCTGTCCGCAGTGTGACCACCTGGACATCGGGGAGCGCATCATTCTCCTCACACAGCAGACGCATGCGGTCTGCCAAAAGCACGGGGTCGAACTCCAGCTCCGCTCCTGGGGGGAGATGGAGGACGAGGGATTCTTTGACAGGGTCTCGGATGAGATCGATCCCGGCATCGGGGTATCCGTGAAGAACACAGAGGGGGATTTTCATCTCTACCTACCCATGCACCGCATGATCGGATATGGCGACCGCTCGCAGATCGTGGAGTTTGATGCGTGGAGGGAATTCTCGGGATGGAACGGATTTCCCTGCTTTATGGGCTATCGGTATCAGGAACGACTGAAGGCATGCCTCGATCAGGGAGTCACCCGGGTCACCCTTCGCCTCACCTGGCTTCCCAATCACCGGCTGCTGGAAGAGATTCCCTGGGGAAATGATCTGAATCGACAGGTGTTTCTTGCGCTGCTTCACAACCCGGATCTGGATGTCACCGCCTGGCTGGAGGGTGCCCTGTCAGAATTCCAGACCTCCCCCTGCCCCGAATTCGCGTCGCTGTATCGCGAATCTTCCGGATGGCTGGAACAGAGTTACTTTCCTGATGGGATGCACCTTCATTCCCACAGCACGGTCTGCAATCCCTGGGAGAGTGGTCACACCGCACTGCAGGAGATCCAGCACTGGACCCATCCGCTATGGCGAAGCCACCAGCCTTCAGCCGAAACCCTTCTCAGTATTTCACAGCAAAATGCCGAACGCTGGCAGGGAATTGTGGCCCGGGTCACCTCGCTGGAAGGCCGTATCTCCGAACCGGTGTATCAGGACCTTCTGCGGAATGCCCGGGGTCAGGCCTGTCTGATGGAACTGTTGCCCAGAATGGTTCTCATCCGGGCGAGACTCACTGAACCTGAATGGGCTTCTCCAGGAAGCTACGGAACAGAACTGGATGTGCTCCGGGATCTTGCTCTTGATTGGCAGGCCTCTGCCCCCCGGCATTTTGAAAACATGCTCGGAGCCTTTGTCCTCAAGGCCGTTCATGAAGCACGTCTGCGGCTGGTCACACGGCGACCTCATTCCCCTGACCTCTCATCCTGTTATGATCATCCAATCCGTTGACATCTGGGAATGCTCCCGGGACCAGAACCTGTTCGACTCCAAACGATCGGGGCGATGCCCGATGCCCTGGGATCTGGTGGTCCTGAAACTCACAAGCGACACCGGACTTGAGGGAATCGCCACTGCGATGGCCGCCCGTTCAGCCTCGATTACGGCAGCGTTCCTCAAAGACCTGATCGCACCCGTGATCCTCGGACGGGATATCACAGACCGGGAAGCCATCTATCATGAGTTGTGGAACATTGACCGGCACATCACCTTCTTCCCGAATTACCTTCCCGGACCGGTGGATGTGGCCCTCTACGACCTCGCGGCAAAAGCAGCCGGGCTTCCCCTTTTCCGCTATCTCGGAGCCTACCGCACCTCCCTGCCCGTATACGCCAGCAGTCTCTGGCTCGAAACCCCGAAGCAATATGTGGAGGAAGCCAAACGCTATGCAGCACGGGGATGCAAGGCCTACAAAGCGCACTCCCCCGGACCTTGGCAGGTCGACATGGCAGTACATCAGGCATTACGGGATGAGATGGGCCCGGAGTATGTGCTGATGAGTGATCCGGTAGCAGAGTACCCCCTGGAAATTGCCATCCGGGTGGGACGGCATCTCGAAGAACTGAACTACCACTGGTTTGAAGAACCCTTTCGGGATTTCGAACTGGCGAAGTACCGGAAACTCTGTGCGGCACTGGACATTCCCATTGCCAATACCGAGACCACGCGGGGAGGAGGACTGGGAGTGGCACAGGCGATTCATTTTGAGGCCACCGACATCGTCCGCGCGGATGTCTCCTGGAAAACCGGTGTGACCGGTACCATGAAAATTGCGCATCTCGCCGAAGCACACGGCCTTCAGTGTGAGCTGCACACCACGACCATGGGGCCCATGGATCTTGCAAATCTGCATGTCTCCTGTGCCATCCGGAACTGCGAATACTATGAGATGTTTGTTCCGGAAGACACCTTCCGTTTTCCCATGAAAGACTCCTGGCCGTTTGACGAGGACGGAAACATCCATGTCCCGGAACGACCTGGCCTGGGCATTGAGCTGGACTGGGATGCGATCGACAATACCTGTGTCGGGCATCATACGGTTACGATTTAAGGAAATCGAAACCGTGGAGACGGGGTGTTCCCACCCCGCCCATCACAGACTGGGGCTGGAAAACCCCTTCTCCACTGCGGTACCCTGTTGCATTCGCCTCAAACAGGGTTCGATATTGATCTCAGGAGAGGGACCCCCTAAGCTCTGGGCATGAAGCCATACGAAAAACTGGGTGCATTTTATCTGGGAAAAACGGAAGCGGATGAAGACCGGGAGGCGGCCACCCTGCTCTACGATGCGAAAGACCTGACCACCCACGGAGTTTGTGTGGGCATGACCGGAAGCGGCAAGACCGGTCTGTGCCTGTCCCTGATTGAAGAGGCGGCCATGGACGGAGTCCCGGTGCTGGCCATCGACCCGAAAGGAGACCTGGGAAACCTGCTGCTGACGTTTCCGGATCTGAACGCAAAAGATTTTGCCCCCTGGGTGGATCCCGCGGAAGCGCTACGCAAGGGGTTTACGCCCGAGAACTATGCGGTCAAGGTGGCCAGCACCTGGAAAGAAGGATTAGCCTCCTGGGATCAGGATGGAGAGCGTATCCGCATGATGAAAGAGAATGCGGACTTCACCATCTACACCCCGGGAAGCACTGCGGGTCGTCCCTTGACCGTGTTAAAGTCGTTCAACGCGCCCCCGCCTGTTATCCGTGAGGACCCCGAATTGCTGGCGGAACGCGTGGACGCCTCGGTGGCCGGGTTGATGGCCCTGCTCGGGGTGCGGGGGGATCCGCTCCAGAGTCCAGAGCATATTCTCATGGCCAACCTGTTGCGACATGAATGGGAAGCCGGACGGGATTTGGATCTTCCCGGCATCCTGCAGGGAATTCAGAAACCGCCTTTTGATAAAGTGGGGTTCTTTGAACTCGAAGTGTTCTTTCCAGCCAGAGACCGCATGCAACTGGCGATGCGGCTGAACAACCTGTTGGCGTCCCCCGGATTTGCAAGCTGGCTGGAGGGGGATGCCCTCGACATCCAGTCCCTGATGTACACCAAGCAAGGGAAGGCCCGGATTACCATTTTATCCATTGCACATCTGAGTGAAAGCGAGCGCATGTTCTTCGTCACCCTGTTGCTGAATGAGCTGGTGGCATGGATGCGGGGACAGCCGGGGACCTCCAGCCTCCGGGCTCTGCTGTATATGGATGAAATTTTCGGGTTTTTTCCTCCTTCCGGAAATCCACCCTCCAAACGCCCCATGCTGACGCTGCTGAAACAGGCGCGAGCCTACGGGCTGGGCTGCCTGCTTGCGACGCAGAATCCGGTGGATCTGGATTACAAGGGCCTGTCGAATACCGGGACCTGGTTCATCGGACGGCTGCAGACCGAACGGGACAAAATGCGGGTCATGGAAGGTCTGGAAGGAGCCGCTGCCGGAGGGAATTTCGACCGGGCGAAGATGGAGCAGATCCTGGCCGGATTGGGGAGCCGTCGATTTCTCCTGCACAATGTACACGAAGACGGGCCTGTGGTGTTCCAGACCCGCTGGGCCATGAGTTATTTGCGAGGCCCGCTGACCCGGGAGCAAATCCGATTGCTGAACCCCAAGCCCCACCCCACCACGGTTGCCCCGGCAGTTGCAGCCCCTGCCCCTGCCCCCATGCAGACCCAACCAAGAGCAGAGGATCCGGAACCCGTGATCTCCACGGTCATGCTGCCCAAAGGGATTCCCGAAGCAGAACGGCCCAAAGAAACACCGGGTCCGGTCCATGCGGTGATTCCCTGTGTCGCGGGAGTGGTAAAACTGCATTATGTGCTCGCGTCCAAACAAGTGGACATGTGGGTTGAACAGGCCTTTGCGGTTCCGGTCAGCGGGGGCCTCTCTCCGGTCGACTGGGCTCAGGTGGAATACTGGGAAGGCACAGGTGGATTTGTTGAGGCAGAGAAAGGGAAAACACGACCTCCTCTTCCTCCGGCGGTTGGAAACGGAAAGCATTTCAAAGCATGGGAGAAAGAAGCAAAATCTGTCATGTATGAAACCTGCAGCCTGACCCTGCTTAGCTGCAGAGCCCTCAAACTGGATGCGGAACCCGGGGAAGCGGCGGAAGCGTTTCAGGCGCGCATCCATCATGCCGCCCGCGAAAAACGCGATCTCGAAATGGCGGCCCTGAAACAGAAAGTGGAAAAACGTTTTGTGACTCTTCGGGACCAGATCCGCAGGGCGGAAGACCGGGTGGAACGTACCCGGTCCGCTCACTCGGAGAAAAAGATCAATACCGCTCTCAGTTTCGGCAGTACCCTCTTGGGGGCCTTTCTGGGCAGCAAAAAGGTGTCAGTCACCAATGTGAACCGAACCCGCAGCAGCCTGAGCAAGGCCTCGAAACTCGGGAAATCCAAAGACGACATTCAGCGTGCGGAAGACGCTCTGGCCGCCAAGGTAAAGCAGTTTGAAGATCTCGAAACCCAACTGGAACAGGATCTGGAGGCTTTGAGAGAGAAATACCTACCGGAAAATCTTGCGGTGGACGAACGGATCCTGCCCTTCCGCAAAGGAGATTTCCGGTACAGTTTCTTCGGCTTACTGTGGAAAGAACTGTAACCCGATCGTCAGGGAGCGTGGTCATCCCTTCTTTTCGATGAGGCATCCTCACTCGACCTACAGCACTCTCAGCCATTCCGGAAGTCACGCGGACTCACACCAACATGTTTTTTGAACTGTTTTGAAAACGCATACGGGTCGCAATAGCCAAGTGCCTCGGCAAGGATGGCCATCTTGTCATCCGTATGCCGTAGCAGATAGCGTGCCCGCTGCATCCGACAGCGGATGACATATTTCCCAGGTGAGACGCCAATGATCCGACGGAACATACGGGCAAAATGATCCGGATCGCAGGCATGTTCTTTTGCTAATTCTGAGAGGGACCATCCATATTCGGGGCACTGTTGGATACGTTGACAGACCTGTTGGATCGAATGTGACCATTTCGTGTCAGAGGTTTTCACGTGAGAGAGCCCTTTCTCGAATTCCAGCAGGACGGCGGAAGCAAACACGCCCGCTTCTTTTTCATCACCTAAAATATGAGCGTCGATCAGGCGTTGCATACAGGAAGAAACAAATTCAGGATCGCGTAACTGTCGTCGCTGAACCTGAGGGGCACACTGAAGCTTCCGAGTCTGTAGTTCCGACTCTCTCCAGTCAAACGAACACCATGGTGCGATCAGCACGCCCTGACCGGCATTCCGTTCTGTTCGGGGAACATCCCACCGTAAGACGACCATATCTCCTGGAAGCACGCGCGTCGTCTTCCCTCTTGCATCCTCAATTTCACAGACTCCCTCGCGGATGACCAGCATGCTGAACGCAGGAAGTCCCTGCATTCCCTTGGTTTTCCAGATCCGCTTGGGGGAGTGATGCCCAGGGCCGCAGGTGTGTACCTGAATGTTAGGATCATGAGGATAATTCATGCCGGAATCATACATGTTATTGCCGCCCTGTACCATGGAAAACCGGACCCCGAAACATGTAGAATTACCCCTCTGAATAAAAGAGGAAATGAATCATGTCACATTACATTCGAGAAAGTGGAGTCCCTTTAGGTGGACTAGGAACAGGCCGGATCGATCTATGCCCGGATGGGGCATTTCGAAATGCCTCGATTCAGAACAATATCGATTGGCCTTTCTCCGGAAGTGCGGACCAGGCGAACCCTATCAAAGGAAGTAAGCGCTACGACTGGTCCCCAGTGGGGTTGGAAGAAGCTTTCTTTGCGGCGTCCGTAGAAGGTGGTGGAGCGCGAATGCTAAAGGTGGAAGAGTCAGCTCCTCTGCCCGGGGTTGCGCTGGAGGACATTCAGTATGAGGGTCGGTATCCCTTTGTCCGTTTGGGTTTTCCAGCCATGGCCGGGGTCGAGATTGCGTTACAGGGGTTTTCTCCAATGCTTCTGGATGACGCCAGTCCCCAGTATAAAGATTCCTCGCTGCCTGCGGCCATCTTCACGATGGAAGCAGTGAATACCACCCATGAACCCAAACGGGTAGGCCTGGGTCTGTCATTCCCGCATATCGTGGGAATGGGAGGCTTCACGCATTGCCGGATCAATGACCGTAGAGGAAACATCACCCGGGAATGCAGCTCAGATGACAGGGCCATGATTCTTTTTGGTCACCGGAAACCCAAGATCAGTCAACGCGTAGAAGGTGAAATTGCCCTGTCCACCTTTTCTCAGAAGGGAGTCAGCCTGCATACCACCAACGGCTGGTGGCGACGTGAAATGTTTGAAGATTTCGCCGCGAATCAGATTCTTCCCACGCCACGAGGCGAAGCAGTGGTTCTGACGGATGCAGGCGCCGTGCACCAGGGAAGCATGGGAGCCGTAGGCGGCACCAAAGTCCTGGAACCTGGAGAGCGGTGGTGTCAGCGATTTTGTCTCAGCTGGTACTTCCCTTTCCGTCCCTGTAATGATGGTCCTAAGGTGTATCGGAACATGTATGCCGCCCATTTCGAGGATGTGGTTGCGGTCACGGACTACATTCAGGAGCATGCCGACCGACTCGAAACCGCTACCCGTCAGTGGCCTGATGCATTGAGTCAGTCAAATCTGCCGGACTGGTGGGTCCGGAAACTTTGCAACAACCTCTGTCATTTCAGCACCGGATCCATTTACTGTGATGATGGACGGGGTTCCTTTAATGAATCACCGGTGATCATGAACGGGTGCATGGGGACTCTGGATCAGCGTTTGGCGTCTCACGGTCCCTGCACCTTTGCATTTCCCAACATGGCCCGTTCCGAACTGGACATGTTTATCGGCACGCAAATCCAGAAGGATGACCCCCTGCGGTACGCCCCGCATTGGAATCAGAAAACAGGGAAATTTGATGCAGAGCTGGATCGTGCTGGCGCAGTGAAACACAATATTGGCCGTGATGATTTTGAAGGAGGATTCACGGACCATACCAAGTGGCTCACCTCTCACTGGCCAGACCGTTTCCCCGCCTTTGTTCTGGAACTGTACATTCAAGCTGCATGGACGGGAGACCGGGCCTATCTTGAAAAGGTATATCCCAATATGCTGGATGCGTTTCATTTCCAACAGAGACTCGATCAGAACGGGGATGGCATTGGAGATGTCTGGGGGCATGGATGCTGCACCTATGACAGCCGTCGTTATCAGCTTTGTGGCGCATCGTCCTATGTGGGCAGTCTCTATCTTGCAGGCCTTCGTTGTCTGCAAAAAACAGCACGTCTGCTGGGAGATGAGAAACAACTCCCCCTCCTGCAGGATGCGTTTGACCGTGCACAAAAGACGATGGAGAAACATCTGTGGAATGAAGCGGAGGGACAGTATGACAAGTGGTATGATCCCTGGCACCAAAATTGGGACAACAGCCATAATCCACACGGAGAACGTTCCACCGCACGGATGACCGCCCAAGTCGCGGGAGCCTGGTTTGTTCCCCTGCTCGACCTCGATCCCATTCTGATACCGGAACGAATTGAGCGAGCTCTCTCAGGGCTCTATGAACACAACCTGGAACCGTTCAAGGGGTGCATGTGTAATGAGACGGGTCAGGATGAAAGAGCCAACCGGCAAAGTTGGCCTTATTATGCGGAGGTTTTTTACGCAGCTCCCTCAATCATGGCAGGGAGAATTCAGGAAGGAATGGAACTCGAAAAACGCTTTGCAGGTTGCATGGAGAAATCGGGACGCCATTGGGACCTGCCCCTGATCTGGCAAGGAGAGGAAATGGACGAACCCCATTGGGGCCGATGGTATATGACGACCCCGGCCAGCTGGTTTGTCCTCCAAGCCTTGACCGGTGTTCTTTATGACGGTCTGACACAAACCCTCACCGTTCGTCCCCGACTCTGGGATCAGGTTGAGCATTTACAAACCGTGCCCGTCTTCCATCCCCTGTTCTGGGCTCACATTAGTACAGATGAAGGTGGCTGGACCCTGACATTCACCAAACTTCGCCAAGGACCTTTTCCCATCCGTGAACTTTTGGTCGATCACACCGTTGACCTCACCTTGGAGGCACAGCCCGTTTCTCTCACGGGAGGACCTTGCCGATATGGTCTTGCGTTAACCGTGGAGTCAGAACAGACGAGTATCAGGGGCGAGACGGACACCTTTTCACCTACGCACTCCATATTCGACAGAGTGTAGATCCAGAAGAAGCGGTTCTCCATTCCCGGGCCGGTAAAGCGGCTTGATATGATCTGACATTCGACAACAGGATGTGCCCTGTAACATCCTATACTCCTCGTCAATTCCCGGCGGGTAGGGCAAGAAGAAGGGATGGACACGTCCAACCTTTCCCAACGTCTTTCCCTGGATGCACTGAACGAATATGAAGCCCTCGGCTTCGGGATGTTCATTCATTACAGCATGAACACCTTTCAAGGGATGGAACATCCCATGGAGCATGCCCCGGCGTCCACCTTTGCCCCGAAGAATGTCGACTGTGCACAGTGGGCACGGGTCGCCAAAGAGGCGGGAATGAACTACGCGGTCCTCACCGCCAAACACGACACCGGATTTTGTCTCTGGCACAGCAAATACACCGACTATCATGTGGGGAACAGTCCCTGGGAACGGGATGTGGTCCAGGACTATGCCGAGGCCTTCCGTGCGGAGGGGTTGAAACCGGGAATCTATTACTGTGCATGGGACAACCATCACCGGCAGGGCAGTGCCATGCCGGCCAATGTGTGGGACGACACGCATTTTGACTATGACAACCTCTGGGCCAGCGAAGGCTACATGGAGTTCGTCTGGAATCAATGTACCGAGTTGTGCACAACGTATGGAGACTGGGTGGAATTCTGGCTGGATATCCCGGTCATCCTTCCCCAGCACTTCCGGCGGAAACTGTATGACCATCTCACCACGCTTCAGCCGAAGATGCTGTTCGTGGCGAACAATGGCATGCCGCCCAAACCCGGTCTACGTCTGGGATACTGCTGGCCTACCGATGTCTATCCGATTGAACAGGCCGTTCCTCCTCTATGGGGACATGAACCCCTCATGAGCGCCTACCAGGAGAAACACTACATCCCGATGGAATCCTGTGACACCACCGGCAAATGGTGGTTCAACGTGAAAGAGGATCAACCGAAATCAGATGAGGAGCTGCTGGGCACCTACCTGCTGAATCGGACCCGGGGAGCCAATGTGCTGCTGAATGTAGGTCCCCACCGGGACGGGCATATGGAATCTCAGTATGTGGAGGCGCTGCAGCGTCTCCGCGCCAACCTTGACCGCCTTGGAGTCACCTGATGAACCGGACCTTTCCCGTTCAGGGACCGGATGCCGCCATACAGCAGGGCCCCTTCCGCCTACTCAAACATCAGAACCGCCTCGGTCTTCACGGCAAGTCCGTGACGAGCAGGCTGGTCCTCCCTGTTGACCTCAACCAGATGCCATCCGGTACAATCACCCAGTGGATCCTTCCCCTGGAAGAACTGTCGTATCGGTATTCCTGCGGAGATTCCAAAGGAGCACATCCGGGTGTAGATGCCAACAACCACATTCTGATCGGGGACCACCCTGATCATGAGAATGTGCATGATTCCGGATTCGCCCTCATCTGGGATTGCGGATGGTATCCACAGTACTGGGTGAAGTTTTTTACCAAATACCTCTACCACTCCGGATTCCAACCCACGCCCAAACTGCTGGCAGCCGCCGGGCACATGTCATTTGAGCGGTTGCGATGGGTGCAGGTGGCCGTGACCTGGGATAAACCGGCTTCGTACGCGGCCCTTTATGTGAACGGAGTCTGCATCAGCGAGAGTCCGGAGCATGAAGGCGAACTGGAAGTGGACCCCTGCGGCACCTGTCTCTATGCGGGAAGCACGGCCTTTGCCATCGGTGACATCGCGGTACAAGGCCGGAGGTTGAGCCACGAGGTGATTGCAAACCAGTTCGAACGGGAGAACCCACAGCCGGATCCAGACTATCAGCAAAAGCTGAAGAACATGTACTACGGAGAAAATGCAGACGTCTTTTCCTTCCAACCCGATGGGGAATGGACACAGGAACTGACACTGTCTTTGACGGAGCCTGCGCATCTGGATGCGTTTTATGTCCAGGGCATGACGGACTCCCCCTCCATCACACCGGAAGGGTTGGAGGTTCATACCAGTGAGAGGATGCCGGACATGAAGAAACAGGAGGAGGACCGCCAGCAGATGTACCTTTGGAGTGAACAGACTTTTGAGGGCGATCTGTATCTCACCTACGAGTTCATGCCTCTCAGGGAAGGCGGGCTCAGTCTGCTGCTGACCCAGGCGAGTGGGTTGCAGGGGGAAGATTTTCTCAACGAATATCCACGCCGCACCACGGGGTCCATGAGTATGGTGTGCTGGGAGAATGTGCGGAACTACCACTGGGAATACTACCGGGAAGTCTCAGATGTGCCTCCGAACAGTGCCACCAGCGGTCTGATCAAAAACCCCTGGATCACCCCTCTTGCCTATCGAAGAGTGAGAGAACGTACCGAGAAACATGTCTGGCACCGTCTGGAGTTCCTGCAGGAGGGCGAACGTATCCGCGGAGCCTTGGACGCTGTGCTTCAGTTTGATGTCACCGACAGTGGTACCCGGGGCAACGGTCCCGTCTACCGGCATGGCCACTTCGCCATCCGGTGCATGCTGCGAAGTCACCTGCGGTTCCGGAATCTCGAAGTCTGGAACCGGAAACCGCCATTTGAAATCATGCAGGAGGGATGAGCGCCTCACGTCCCAATCTGTTGGTCATCCTGGCCGACCAGCTTCGACGGCAGGCCTTAAGCTGTTACGGGGATCCGAATAGTTTCACCCCACATATCGACCAACTGGCACGGGAAGGTGTTCGCTGTACGCAGGCCTGTTCGAGCTTTCCGGTCTGTGTTCCCTTCCGTTTCACCTTCATGACCGGACAACAGGCCCATACCCGGGGGATGCCGTCGATCGGATATCGCATGTCTCCGGCCGAACGAACCCTTGCGGATGTCTGGAATGAAGCCGGATATCACACGGTTTACCTGGGCAAGTGGCATTTGTATGGGGGAGGTCACGGGATCCTCCCCGATTATGACAGCGTCACCACCAACCGGCTCCCGGTTCCGCGTGAGCATCAGGGACGATGGCGGAAATGGTTCGGATTCGAGCTCTGCAATTCCCATTTTAACACCTGCTACTTTGAGGATGATGATCCAACGCCACGAAAACTAAACGGATATCAGACGGATGGCATGTTTGACCTCGCAATGGGATATCTGAAAAACCGCGCACAGAACGGAACACCTTTCGCCTGCGTCCTCTCGGTCGAACCACCCCACCCTCCCTATGAGGCTCCGGAAGATCTCACCCAGGCCTGGCTGCAGAAAGCACTCGTCGAGGATCCGAACTTTATGATCCCCTGTTCAGATCTCGACCGGTTTGACGGCAACGCGAATCTTCTCCCCCCCTCCCGGAAAGAAGATGCACTCCGTAGCGAAAAACTTTATTATGCCATGGTTGAAGACCTGGACCGGAATGTGGGCAGAATGATCCGGCATCTGGAAGAAACCGGCCTCCGCAAGAATACCATCGTCGTCCTGATGGCGGATCATGGGCATTGCGGCTACCGGCATTGCTGGCAGCAGAAAGGCATGCCCTTCGAAGAATCCATCGGCATTCCGCTTATCATCTCAAATCCACAGGGAAAGGACCGCTGGGGAACAACGTTCGAGGAGGTGATGGGTACGGAGGATTTGTTTCCGACCTTATTGGGATTGACCAACGTGGACGCCGGCTCAACACCTGGACTGGACATGAGCCCCGGGATGAAAGGAGACTCCGTTGACACAGGACGTGAGGGGATCCTCATTGAAAACACCTTCATTATTCGGCCGGATCTGCCACGATTTGATAAAGGATGGAGAGGTCTTCGAACGAACACCTGCAAATATGTGCTGGAGGGGGGCATCAAAGAGGGAGCAACCCCCTGGCAGTTTTACGACCTCGTCAAAGATCCGTATGAAATGAACAATCGGGTTCATTGCCCCGATGAGGAGGAACGGATTCGGGGGTATCATGGCAAGCTCCTGGAGAGGTTGCGTGAATCGGGTGATGATTTTCCCGTGGCTCCCGCCTTTGGCTTTCCATCCCAGGGGATGCCGCATCCCCCCAACGGCATCCGTGACCGGTAACAGGAATCCTCTCTTACAGGCCCGGGATTCAAGCATCAGGATCAAGTGTAAGTTGTCGCTCTTACACCTTCCTGTCACGTTACCTGGAACGGAACGCCAACATTGGCAGGACTCAGCACACTCCCCTACCATGGGGAAACATCCCATCCACAGAGGAGACCTATGAAAGATACATGGATTACCATTTCAAGTTGTGCGGTACTTGCCGTCAGCCTGTCCACCGTTCAGGCAACTCTGATTGATTTCAATACACCCGGCGACCTTACGGCCAATTTCCAAGCCGTCGATTCTGGAAAATACTCAGAAGCTGCCGGTATCGGACTCGGGGGAACCGCCGGAGTTGAGATTGCGACCTTTGGTTCACAGGGATCGCGTACCTACACGTCGGAGAGTTTCTCCGGCTCCGGAACGCTGTCTGCCTCCATCTACTTTCAGTGGGTCACCCCGACAGACGTTGGGTTTGGGTCGGGGATGTTTTTGGGATTCGGACCCACCACAGATTACGCACCCGGTCTCGGAGGCGGGAGTGGCGATCCGAGTGACAATCACGTATTGGTGGCTGTTCCCGGTAATGCGCAAATGTTCATTCAAAATGTTTCCAGCGGAGCCGCCGCTCAGAACAGCGGATTCGCGGGAAACACGCTGGTGAGTGGTAACTGGTATCATCTGCAACTGGACCTTTCACCGACCGGGGGAAACGACTTCGACCTCACCGGCACCCTGACAAACTCGGACTCGGATGGGGTTCTGGGAACCGTCGTGCGGACCGTCAGCACCAACTATACCAATTCGGGCCTGATTGGAGATGCAGAGGTGTATGCCTTTTTTGGCGGACAGGGCAACAGTGTGGCCCGGGGAATTGACGCCCTGGACAACTTCAGCGCAATCCCCGAACCTTCCAGCCTGGTGCTGATCAGTGTTGCTCTGGGCTCACTGATGATGTTCCGCAAACGGACGTAAACGGACCCGGTCGCGTCTGATACCGGAATCACCCCGCTGCCCCAGCGGGGTGTTTCTGTTGAAGAGGGCCTCTGCTGTCAGGGCGGCATTGCAGTTTGCAGGTTAGTCCTGCCAACCGCCTTCCCGACAAACCCCACGCTTGCAAACACCCTTTTCACTGAGATATAACAGATCTCCGGATGTCTGCTGCGAAAAAAATCACCTCCAGCCGGGAGCTGGCCAAGCTGGCCCGGGTGTCACATATGACGGTCTCCCGTGCCTTTCGGAATGACCCGTCCATCTCGACGGAAACGCGGGACCGGGTGCTGAAGCTCGCGAAAACGCATGGCTACCAGCCGAACCCGATCCACACCCTGCATATGCGCCGCCAGGAGAAAGGGGGAAGGAAAGCCGGAGCAAAAGGGAGTATCGCTTTTGTTCACAACAATCATCAAGCAGGCGCAAAGGTCAGTTCCTGGCGCAACGTTCCACACCAGCTTCCGATCATGATCGGGATGGAGAAACAGGCGGCCGATTATGGGTTTAAACTGAATGAGTTTTATGTGGGCCCCTATGAGGGCGGTCTGTCGACGGCACGGCTGAATGGAATTTTAAAAGCCCGGGGCATCTTGGGGGTCATCATGGGCCCCCCGACCCACAAAGAAGCCTATGACGGCATCGACTGGGGCCATCTTGTGGGCGTGGCACTGACGCACCACGAGTTCCCCCCGCATCTTCCCCGGGTGTCATTTGATAATCTGCATACCGTTCACACCTGTTATCAGGAGCTTCAGAATCTTCACTGCAAACGGATAGGATTATGTGCCCCGGAAAAATTTGATGCGTATCATCTGCATGTCTGGACCGGCAGTGTGTTGATTCGGAACCAGAAGTTAAAAATCGGGATGCAACACCCTCTCTTTCTTTACGGGGACCCGATGATCACCAACGCGTCGGATGAGTTTTACAGCTGGCTCGACACCGAAAAACCGGACGGACTGATCTGTATCGACCGGGCGGTCCGCGAGTTGGTGACGGCACACGGTCTTCGGGTTCCAGAAGAGATTGCGCTGGCTCATACGGCGGTGGAGGAAGATGTAAAGGACTGGTCCGGTTACAAAATCGACCGGGAGGGCCAGGGAAAAGCCACGGTGGATCTCCTGATGTCCCGCATGATTCATAATGAATTCGGAATCCCGGAATCCAGAACCGAAACACTGCTCAGAGGGAAGTGGCAGCACGGAAGCACCACCCGCCCCCCGGACACATCAGAGACCCGAAGCTGAGTGAGCCGGCACGGACGTTTCTTCAGAAGCCGACTGACTCGCCTTCTGAATAGCCTTCAGTCCGACATCGCGCCATTTTCCGGCATGCACCCATTGGCGGTACAGTCGCTCGTAGAGATGCGCGAAGGTGCAGGGATCGAATGCATCCCGACTGACCCTGAGTGCCTGAAGCCAGGCTTTCACATCTTTTACCGCATCTTTACGATCATTGGATAGAGAATCTGAGAGGGTTCGACCCTCCGCCATCCGCGTGTTCCAGTTCAGCCGGTGAAAAAAGAGTTTCATCTCCTGAGGACAACGTTCAGGATCCTCGAACTGTCCACGGGCATCCGGATGATACTGCCCGATAAATCCTGTCCCGGTTGCGACCGTTCGATCCGTACCAATTCCATCTGCGGCCAGTTCCCGCTCCGTCCATCGGTGCGTGGAGGGTTCATAATGATGACAGGGCTCGTGCATGGCTCCCATTCCGAGTGGAGCCGCATATCGGGAAAAAACGCGGTACGACTCAGTGAGAATCCGGTGCAGCAGCATGCCGGCTTCCGCCTGGGGTGTGAAGGACCGATGGATCCACTCCATGGCCAGATCCTGACTGTCGGACTCCGGGCACCAGGCCAACCGTCCTGCCGCATACAGGTTCGCACCGGCCAGGCGATGGCCAAACCAGTTGGCATCGTCCCCCAGATTGGGAATTGCGACAAACGCACCCGGACGGTAGGTGCCATGCCGTCCGGATGTAACCGCGGACACGGTACTCCCCTTTCCCTGGTGACAGGTGTCGAAATCGAGAATCTGTTTCCAATGCTCTGCCTGGTAACAGACATGTGTGGTATGCCCAAGGTATTCCTGGGCGGCCATGACTTCGATGGCCTGCCGGGTGTTCGGTACCGCTCCGAACAGTGGGCTTGGAGGCTCGTGAGCCCGGAAATCGGCAGGCCCGTTTTTGGTCTGCAGAATCACATTGTCGGCAAACTCGCCATCCAGAGGGGTAAACTCGAGAAACGCCTGGGTGGTGCCGTCATACGGCCGGTCGGCAAAATCCGGGTCCCGCAACCCACCCTGATAGACAAAGGTCCTCCAGAAGAGAGTGCCCCCATACGGTTCCAGGGCCGCGGCGATGCAATTGGCTCCCTCCGCATGGGTGCATCCGTAATCCTGCGGACCCGGCATCCCCTCTGAATTTGCTTTGATGACAAATCCGCCAAAATCAGGAATGAGCTGGTAAATCTCCGCAGCTTTCTCGGCCCACCACTTCTGCACCGAGGGATCCCGCGGGTCTGCAGTGTCCAGACACCCGAGACGCACCTTCCGGTTTCGCATACAGAAGGGATATTCGAGGCCATACTCCTCATCGCCGGGTGTTCCGTCTGTCACCATCGGAGCAGAGAAACACACAGACAGGTAGAGGCGAAGGTTGTAGGGTCTGAGTTCGTCAGCCAGGGATTGGATGCCCGGAAGGTAGGTGGACTCGAGCACATCCGGGTCCGCGTTCACATTGTTGATACAGGTGGCATTGAATCCGGCTGCCGCCATCAACCGGGCATAATCCCGAATGCGGGGATTGTCTGCGCCCAGATCCTCCCAGTCAAAAATCGAATTCCCGGCAAAGCCCCGGGTGACATTGTAGGGACCCAGGGTGTGGTCAAATTTCGGATCATCCCAATGATTGAGGATGCGAAGGGCATAAGCCGGTGAAGACACCTCCTGCCACCCCTTCAGGGTTCCTCCACATTGTAAGCGTTTCAGCAGCGCATACGTGGCATACAGAAATCCGGCATCCGTCTCTGAAGAAACCGTGAGCACCTGCTTCTTTTCCTCAATCCGGAACCCCTCCTCCCCCAAACCGGAATCAGAAGGGAGGCGGATATATTCAACCTGACCCGGGGCCGGCGCGTCCGGATGACCATACTGCGAGGCGGCAATCCGAAGTTCCCGGTGCACCGCTTCAGGGACATCCCCGGCCGGATTCAGAAGAAAGCTGCGGTCTGAAGGATCTGAAAGCTGGGCAGGGTCGTATCGCAGCCAGGCTTCGTATCCGGTGTCATCACCGGGAAGAGGAGAAGGGATCTGCATGTGCATCCCCTCACCGTAACGGAAGGGGCCGCGAGGACAATGACCCGTGAGTGTTCCGGGGAACAATAATCGGCAAACATCTTAGACCGTATTCCCCCGTTTCCATTGCGGGCGGAGCAGGAGTTCATAGGGTTGGTCTGGCACTCCCCGCTGATTTTGTTGGAGCTGTGATACCAGAAGGTCGACGCAGGCGGCCCCCACCTGGGAGCCATCCAGATACATACCGGTCCAGCCTGGCGTATCCAGTCCGAGATTCAGGTGCACTAGACCGATATCCTGAGGGACCCGCATCCCTCCCTGTTCCAGGACGGCACGCGTCCGCCCATCCATGCAAATCAGCACGTCCGGCTGATGCCGTTTTAACCACTTCAGAAGTTTGTCTCCCACTTCCGGAATATCCGCACCTTCGTATAGAAACGGGGCGAGAGAGCCCATGACGGGATGACGCTTCTGGGCAATACGGAAGCGGCCTTGAAGAATAAATCCGGATTTTTCATCCAGAGTTTTGGGAATGGCCAGGGCCACTTTTCCTTTGCCCAGCCGCCGCAGCTCGCGCAGTGCTTTCCCCATCATATAGTTGTCATCTTTTCCTACCCGATTCAGGAGTGGCCGCCAGGAATCGTGCTCAAACGTTACCCAGGACGCTTCTTTCCACCGGAGTCTCATCCTGGATAATCTGCCACGGGGAGGGGCAATAATGCATCCCGCAATTCCCCGTGCGGCGAGGATATCGCTAAACCGTTTATGGCTGAGCCCTCCCTCTCCCGTCCAGAACTCATCCACCCCGAATCCAAGGGTGCCTGCACGTTCCCGCACTCCCTGCAGGTATGTCACCAGGTGAGGCTGGGAATGCCAGGTATCCTCCCGGGAATTACTGTGCACCCACCCGATGGTGGAGGTGAAGCTCTGGCCTTCTTTTTTTTGACGGTTCCGAATCGCCATCGCCATGGAGAGTACAGGATTGGGCCGAAACTGGACTTCCTCCGCCAGAGCCAAAATCCGCTCTCTGGTTTCAGGTTTTACCTTGTCCGGGCTCTTGAACACCCGGCTCACTGTCATATGAGACACTCCGGCAAGCTCCGCTAATTCACGGGTGGTTTGAATGGTTTTCTCGGCTTTCCTCATGGTAGCGGTAACCGTACGCCAGAGGTCAACCAGGGGTCAAGTGGGATCCGGCTCTGCTCAGGCCCTGCCGTCAGACCGGATCGGCCTGTCGCGGGAAGCCTGTCTCTCTCCCCTTCTTTCCTGCTTATCCATCCTTTGCCTCCGGTTTGCTGTACCGGATGCATGTGATCACAGCGGAGTCGTCCTCTTCTGACACGTCCCCGGTTCAACCGAAAAAAGGCAGCCTGACGGCTACCTTTCGAGAGACGGTGTGATTCAGGAATCAGATCGAAAACTTCACATCGTCTTCTTCTGCATCGAGAGCTTCTTCAGAGGGATAGTCTTTGATGTTCTCAGCCTGCGTGGTGGGCAGGTGGCGGTAATAGACCATCAGAGCCAGAGCCGCCATGGTTGTATTGTACACCGGACCATGTTTTTTCCCGTTGGGGGTGAAGCATACCCACCGTCCGTCCGACTGCTGGTTGCCGACCAAAGCACGGGCCATACCCGCCATGTACTTTTTGAAATCACGTCCTTCGGGGTTGTCGTGAAAGAAGGCCTGAATGGTGTAATACCAGTGATTGATTTCGCCACCGTAGGAGCCAATGGTCTGTTTCTCCCACTCCGGGATATTATCCTTATCGGTGAAGGTCTGAACGAAATCCAGGGTGTCTCTTGCTTCCCGTGAGTTTCCACGTCCACTCAGGTGAAGACACAACAGTCCGGCCGCAGACAGGAGTTTGTTGTTCACCCCTTTGCGGTCTTTTTCGAAATCCTTGGAATTCGAATACGCAAATCCGCGTCCGGGTCCATCCTTGAGCTTACCGGACACGGCAAGCATTCCGTCCATGGCTTTCTGTAATTCTGCGTTGAGCTGCTCACCTCCCAGTCCGGAGATCTTGGCGGCTTTCATCGCCTGTACATGCCAGGCATTCAGTGAGTTATCCGAACGGGGCCCACCAGACTTTTTACTGGTCATCGCATAGTTGTAGTCGTACCCGCCAGTGGAGTTCATGCCGTCAAACATGACCTTCAATGCCCGTTCAAGAGGCTCTTCCAGCAATACATTTCCAGTCATGGTGTAGGCCTCTGCAATTGCGTAGGTTGCCATTGCATGACCGTAGCCGGTATGGCTGCCCGCAGGCTGAAAAATGCCCGTGCTGTCCTGATTATCAATCAGATACCGGATTCCCAGCGCAACATTCTCCCCGTAGATTTTCGAAGAAGGTGTTTCACCATGGGCCAGAAAGGTCAGCAGGGCCAGACCGGTCATCCCCGCGTTTGCTTTCCCTTTCTCCCCTTCCATCAGCCAGGCACCTTTGTCATTACCGGTTTTCGCCTGAACTTTTGCCAGCCATTCGAGAGCCCGCATCACCGCAGGTTCTGTCACTCCGCCCAGTCCGCCTCCGTATTTTCCAATCGCGGCTTTCCGACCGGCAGCGGTGCGGCCGATCATCACGTTACTCATGGTCACCACACTGGAGATGTCGGACATGAGGGCAACCGTCTCCGTCACGTCCGTGGTGCTCACCGCATCCACAACCACATCCTGGCTGTCCAACGGCGTGTCCGTGGGGGATTCAAAGGAGAAGTCGGTTTCGAAGGTGATTTCTTCCAGATTGTCCAGAGGATCTATTTCCTCCAGTGGAGGGGGCTCCTCGACAACTTCCTCCACTGTCTCCTGAGCGGAAAGCCGGATAGAAGTAGTGTCGACGGGGGTTTCAGATGCTAAATTCACCAAGGTCAGCAGGCCGAAAATCAGCAGGCCGTTGATCACCAGGGAAATCGCGATACTGGAAGCATGGTCACGTTGAAGAGATTTTTGAACACTCATGGGGGATTCGGAGGTTAATATCTGATTGCGTCACGAGAGTACCTCGGTAGCGGCAAAATGTTTAGTCATATTGACGAAAATTACGAAAAAACCAATTAAACAGCTCAAATGGGTTTTTATTAACTTTTTTACGTTATTCTAAAGCGGGCAAATTCTTAAACCGATACATTTTGGTTACAGAGGAATTCTGATGTCATCATCATCCCAGTGTGCTCCCTCGCCATCATGGGCTTTCTGCAGGTTGTCGGCCTGGGTTGTGGGCAAATACCGATAATAGACCATCAGGGAGAGAGCCGCGAGAGTTGTGGAGTAGACAGGTCCATGCTTCTGCCCGTTCGAAGAAAAGCACACCCATCTTCCATCCTCCTGCTGGTGATCCATCAACGCTCTGGACATCGCCAGCATGTAGGTCTGAAAGTCTCTCCCTTTCGGATTGTCATGAAAGTAGGCCTGGATCGTGTAGTACCAGTGATTCAACTCCCCTCCATAAGAAGGCACCGTTTGCTTTTCCCATTCCGGCAGATCGTCCGAATGGGCAAAGGTCTCGACAAATTTCATGGTTTCCCGGGCCTCCCGGGAATCTGCCCGGCCCGTCAACTGAAGACACAGCAGACCCGCAGAGGACAGAAGTTTGTTATTCACTCCCTTTTTATTCTGCTGAAACTCTTTCGAGTTCGAATAGGCAAACCCGCGTCCACCCTCCGCCCGTTTCCCGGACACCGCAAGCATTGCGAGGACCGCGTCCTGCAGTTCGCGGTTGAGATGGTCTCCGCCGATCCCGGAAATGGTTGCCGCCTTCAACGCCTGTACATGCCAGGCATTGAGCGAATTATCAGACCGGGGCCCTCCGGTTTTCGCACTACGTTGTCGATACTCATAGTCAAAGCCTCCTGTGGGATTCCGTCCATCCGAAATCGCCTGCAGCGCACGGAGCAGAGGTTCCTCCAGCATCACATTGTCTGTCAGTGTGTAGGCCTCGGCCACTGCATAGGTGGCCATGGCATGACCATACCCGGTATGAGAACCGGCGGGTTGAAAGATCCCGTCCGCATCCTGGTGCTTGAGCAGATACCGAAGCCCCGCCGTAACCGTTTCCCCGTATTGTTCGGTGCTGATGGTTTCGCCATGGGCAAGGAAGGTTAACAGGGCCAACCCGGTCATGCCCGCGTTCGGGGCTCCTGTTTCACCTTTCAGTCTCCAGGCTCCCAGATCCGGCCCGGATTTCACCTGCACCTGATCCAGCCAGTGGAGGGCCTTGATCACCGCCAGCTCGGTTTCCCCATTCAAACCCGGGTCATATTTCTGAATCGCCTCCTTTCGTCGATTGGGTGTCCGGATGTCATGGACCCTGGTCAGGTTGACGACTCCCTCCACCCCTTCGAGCATGTTGATCTTTTTACCCACATCGCTCAACACGACGGGATGAGGGGTTTGAGAGAGCGCCCGCATGGCTTCATCTGCAAGAGGGGTGACATTGAGAAGCGGGTCCTGAAAATCGGGTTTCGTTACATCCCTGATCTCGGGTTTCTTCACATCGGGGACCTGAATCAGAGTATCCTCTGTTTGGGTCTGTGGGGTGATGGTGACCGAACGCGGGTTTGGTCCCGTGGATGGAGGGAGGTTGACAAATGACAGGAGCAGAAAGATGAGCACCCCATTCACCATAAGGGAAATCAGGAAACTGGAGGCGTGGGCGCGCTGGATGGATTTCTGTACATTCATGGTCTCACCGTTCGCAGGGGGTTAAAAAGCGTCACGAAGGTACAGACAGGCTGATTCTGTGTTTATGAAAAATTCACAAAAATTACATTTTTTGCATAAATGCACCCAATCCCATAAACGATTAACCAAATAACTATTAAAAAATAAAAAAGGTATACCGAATTGGACCCATAGAGAATTCGGCGATCAGATGTCCGATTTTTTCCGTTATTTATTTGTCAATTGCAGAAAGGGTTCCTAAAGTACCTCAGTAGTTTCCAAAGGACCCCTATCCCATGATCAACTTGAAAGACCCCGGTATTTCCTCCGTTTTCAAAAAACTTCTGACCGGATTCACCGGTCTGTCCTTGGTGGGATTTCTGATTGCCCACCTGATTGGTAATCTCACCCTTTTTGCAGGCCCCGATGTCTTTAATGCCTATGCACGGTTCCTGCATCATTTCATGCACGGGATGTTTATCCGGGTTGCGGAAGTGGGACTGCTTGCATTTTTTGTCCTCCACATCTGGAGTGCTTTAAGTGTTCAGTACAGCAAGCGCAAAGCGCGCCCCTCACAGTATGAGGTGAACACCTATGCCGGAGGGCCAAGTAAACGCAGTTTTCACTCGATGTACATGGCCATCAGCGGCCTCATCCTGCTGGTATTTATTATCGTACACCTGATTCACTTCAAATATGCCGATCATGATGCGGTCGGCACCATGAAACTGGAGAATGGGATCGAGGCCGTGAACGTATACAAACTCGTGGTCAGCTCTTTCCAGGGGAACTTCGGATACGTTCTTTTCTACATGCTGGCCATGGGCGTGCTCTGCTCACACCTGATGCATGGAATTTGGAGTGCGATTCAAAGCGTGGGTCTGACCCGCCCGTCCACGATCCCGTTTCTGCATACAGCAGGAATGGCCCTGGCAATTGCACTGGCCGTCGGATTCTTCCTGCTCCCACTCCTGATTTTCATGATGCGGGGTACCTTTGATCCGGAAGCGGTCCCTGACTATTCATCCGGTCATGCTGCGCTCACCTCTCTCACATCCTTCTTCCCGGCTGCGTAACGCACAGGAGTTTTCCTATGAGCAAAAAACCAACCCTCGATTCAAAGATTCCGGAAGGTCACATTTCCGAGAAGTGGTCCAGCCACAAGTTCAACATGAAGCTGGTGAATCCGGCGAATAAACGGAAACACAAAGTCATTGTGGTCGGAACCGGTCTCGCCGGCGGATCGGCTGCCGCCTCTCTGGGAGAACTCGGATATCAGGTTCAGTCCTTCTGCATTCAGGACTCTCCGCGACGGGCCCACTCTGTGGCCGCCCAGGGCGGAATCAACGCCGCCAAGAATTATCAGAACGACGGTGACAGTGTCTACCGGCTCTTCTACGACACCGTGAAAGGCGGGGATTTCCGGGCCCGGGAAGCAAACGTCCACCGTCTGGCAGAGGTCAGCACGAATATCATCGACCAATGCGTCGCTCAGGGTGTTCCGTTCGCACGCGAATATGGCGGTACCCTGGCCAACCGCTCGTTCGGCGGAGCCCAGGTCTCCCGGACCTTTTATGCCCGGGGACAAACCGGACAGCAGCTTCTGCTTGGGGCATACGGTTCGCTGATGCGTCAGGTGGACGAAGGCAACGTCGAGATGTTTTCCCGCCGGGAAATGCTCGACCTCGTCATTGTCAACGGCAAGGCACGCGGCATCATCTGCCGGAACCTCGTCACCGGTGAAATCGAGAAGTACGCTGCAGATGCGGTGCTCCTCTGCACCGGCGGATATTCCACCGTGTTTTACCTCAGCACCAACGCGGTGAACTGCAACCCGACAGCTGCATGGCGCTGCTACAAACGCGGAGCGGCCTTTGCCAACCCGTGTTACACCCAGATTCACCCGACCTGTATTCCGCGTTTCGGGGAAACCCAGTCCAAGCTGACCCTGATGAGCGAATCGCTCCGGAACGACGGACGTGTCTGGGTTCCCAAGCGGAAAGGCGATGACCGGAAACCGGAGGACATTCCCGAGGCCGAACGCGATTACTATCTGGAAACCAAATACCCGGCCTTCGGCAATCTGGTTCCCCGCGATATCGCCTCCCGGAACGCCAAAGAGGTCTGTGATGAAGGTCGGGGGGTTGGCCCCACCGGATACGCCGTTTATCTGGACTTCGGCGATGCCATCCAACGCCTGGGCAAAGATGTGATCTCCCAGCGGTACGGCAACCTCTTTGCCATGTACCACGAAATCACCGGGGACGATCCGTATGAAACGCCCATGATGATCTACCCGGCTCCTCACTACACCATGGGCGGCCTCTGGGTGGATTACAATCTGATGACCACGATCGACGGACTTTTCGCACTGGGAGAAGCCAACTTCTCCGACCATGGTGCCAACCGTCTCGGAGCTTCGGCACTCATGCAGGGTCTGGCGGACGGGTACTTCGTGATTCCCTACACCCTCGGTAACTATCTCGCGACGGAGAAACCGGAGGAGGTCACCACTGAGGCACCCGAGTTTGATGAAGTGGCCAAAGAGGTCCAGGAAGGCATCGAGAAGCTCATGTCCATCAAGGGTTCCACCACGGCGGATGAAATTCACCGCAAACTGGGCAATATCATGATTGATGAAGTCGGAATGTCCCGCTCCGAGGAAGGCTTGAAAAAAGCCCTGGAGGAGATTCCGAAAATCCGGGAGCAGTTCTTCAAGGATCTCTGCATTCCGGGCGACACCAAGGACTACAACAAAGAACTGGAAAAAGCCGGCAGGGTCATGGACTTCCTGGATCTGGGAGAACTGATGGCACGCGACGCACTGGAGCGGCCGGAATCCTGCGGCGGGCATTTCCGAGTCGAATCTCAAGACGAGGAAGGCGAGGCGAAACGCGACGACGAAAACCTCTGCCACGTGGCCGCATGGTGGTTCCAGGGCGAAGGGAACCTACCAGAACGCCTGGTCGAGCCCCTCGACTATGAATACGTCAAACCCAGTAACCGCAGTTACAAATAATCACCACAAGGACTCATCCGATGAATGTAAACCTGAAAATTTGGCGGCAGGCGGGCCCGGATGCACCGGGAAAACTAGTGGACTACCGGGTCGAGGACATTGACCCCTCTCAGTCGTTCCTGGAAATGCTGGACAAGCTCAACGAAACCCTGGTGAAAAAAGGTCAGGAGCCGGTTGCCTTTGAAAGCGATTGCCGGGAGGGCATCTGCGGAAACTGCGGCCTGGTGATTAACGGAATCGCTCACGGTTCCAAAGGGGGATGCACCACCTGCGAGATTCGTATGCGGCAATACAATGACGGAGATACGATTACCGTAGAACCCTTCCGTGCGAAGGCCTTCCCCCTGATTAAGGACCTGGTTGTGAACCGCAGTGCTTTTGACCGGATCATGAGCAAAGGCGGGTATGTGGCGGTGAACGCAGGAAGTGCTCAGGACGCGAATCTTCAGCCCATCCACAAAGACAAAGCAGAAGCCGCCATGGATGCTGCAGCCTGCATCGGATGCGGTGCCTGTGTAGCGGCCTGCCCCAATGCGAGTGCCAGTCTGTTTGTGGGGGCAAAAATCTCCCAATTCACCTGGCTGCCCCAGGGGCAGGTGGAACGAGGTTCCCGTGCCCTGAAGATGGTCAAGCAAATGGACCATGAAGGCTTTGGAGACTGTTCCAACCATGCCGAATGTGAGGCGGTGTGTCCGAAAGAAATTTCGATTGCCAACATCAGCCGTATGCGCCGGGAATTCACCAAAGCCCTGTTTGCGCGCAGCTAACGCCATCTGACGCGTCATCCCAACCCCGGTGCTGAGGTTCTCGTCACCGGGGTTTCTTTTTGAGCACGTATTCCCGCAGGCCTCTGCGGGAAACAACCGGAGTTCCCCGCAGGGGCCTGCGGGTTTACAGAGTATGCATCCTCGTCATCTTCATCGAAACGCATTGATTTTTTGATTAAGGGTATGATTACGAGTATGATTCAAACCTGACTCGTCGCGATTCCTATGCCCCATCCCCTTTCCGATCTCCTGAACGATCTTGACCAAATCGCCCCGCTGGAACTCTCCGCAGAGTGGGACAACACCGGCCTGCTGCTTGAAGGGAGCACAACGCAGGTGAAGAAGATCCTTCTTACTCTGGACCTGACCGCAGAGGTGGCTGCAGAAGCGCTGAAAACAGGAACAGATCTCGTCATCAGTTATCATCCTCCCATCTTTTCGGGACTCCGCTCCCTGACCCGGAAGGATCCTCAGGCGGCCCCGTTATTGGACCTGTTGGCAGCCGGCTGCTCCGTTTACAGCCCCCATACCGCTCTGGACGCTGCAGAGGGAGGCCTCTCCGACTGGCTCTGCCTTCCGTTTGAGGCGAAAGAGATGGAGATCCTGGATGGGAGTGGACGGAGGTTGGTCCTCCCCACCCCTCTGACTCTTGAGGAAACCGCCTCGCGGTTCGAGCAGCACCTTGGCCTGCCCTATCTGCGCATCTCGAAACCCGCCGGAAGATCCCGAAAAATCAGAACCCTTGCACTCTGCCCGGGAGCAGGGGCCTCTGTGTTAAGCGGTGTGGAGGCCGACCTGGTCTTTACAGGGGAAATGAAGCATCACGACATTCTCTCCTTCCAGAGAAGAGGCATTCATGTGCTGATCAGTGAGCACGGGCATACAGAGCGTCCTTATCTGAAGGTATTTGCCACAATTCTCTCCCAACAACTTCCCAATGATGTCCGGGTAACGGTCAGCCGTCGGGATCGCGAACCTCTGACCCTGCTGCTGCCCGATGCCTGAACTCGCAGAAGTCGAAACCTGGCGTCGGCTGGCGCACCACACCGCAGTGGGTCACACCATTGAGAAGGCGAAATGCTGGGACGATCGCATTATCTTCGACCAGAATGCGCCAGTGTCGGTTTCAAAAGCACTGAACGGGGCCAAAGTCACCGGCACAGAACGGAGAGGCAAACACTTTTGGCTGACCTTTGACCGCCCCGGGCATCTCTACATTCATTTCGGCATGAGCGGTTCGCTGTGGCGGCTGCAGGGAGACGAGGAACCGCCCAGTCACCGGAAACTGGAACTGACACTGGATACCGGCGAGAGGCTGGTCTACCGGAACATGAGACGGATCGGCCGCATCCGATGGCTCCCGGATGCGACCGTGGTCCCTCCTGTTTCCAAACTGGGTCCGGACCCGCTGGAACCGGAATTCACCGTCTCTTTCCTGAAAGAAGCCCTTTTACGTCGGAAATCCCCCATCAAAGCCGTACTGCTGAACCAGGAAATTTTTGCCGGGGTGGGCAACTGGATTGCGGATGAAGTGCTTTATCAGACACAGATTTCCCCTCATCGACAGTGCTCCGAGTTACGTGAGGCCGATATTCAGAAGCTGCATCAGGTTCTGCTCCGAATCCTGAGGAAAGCCGTCGGCGTGCAGGCGGACGCTTCCCGTTTTCCAAAGAGCTGGCTGTTTCATCATCGCTGGGGGAAAAAGGCGGAACGGACCGCGAGGGGAGAGCTGCTTCAGTTTGACACCGTCGGAGGCCGCACGACCGCCTGGGTTCCAGACGTCCAATCGTGACCCGGAAGCGGAAGTGTGGCAGGTGCCGTTTACCGCCCGGCAAGACCCAGCGTGGCGTGAACGCCGACGCCCACACCAGTCAACGGCCCCGTTTGAGGAGGGAGATCTCCTTAAATCCTCCATCGCAAAAGTCAGAAAAAAAGATTGCCTGGAGCGAATGGACCCGTATAAACATCCCCCCTTTCAACACATGAACCCGAAGACTTCTCGAGGTACGAATTTATGGCAGTCCGCATCCGTTTGACCCGCATGGGTAACCGCAACAATCCATTTTACCGCATCGTCGCCACCAACCAGAATGACCCCAACAAAGGCAAGGCGATTGAACTTCTTGGCACCTATGACCCGAAAGGCGGTGGAAAAGCCGTCCTGAAAAAAGACCGGTACGAGTACTGGCTGGGCGTGGGCGCAATTCCCACAGACACCGTTCGTTCCCTGGTGCCCCGTGCGGTGGATTACGCCGTTGAGCATGCCTCAGAAGCACCTGCGGCCACTGAAGAAGCGGTTGAGGAAGCCGCCGAAGAACCTGCCGCTGCGGAGTAAGCTCCACGTGCGTGACTTGCTGTTCTCCATTTTGCGCCCGCTGGTGCAGGCACCGGAGGCAGTGACACTAACGGAAATTGAAGGCGAAAACACTTCGTACTTTGAAATCCGCTGCCACCCCGATGATGTGGGAATTATCATCGGGAAAAACGGCAAAACCATCAGTGCAATTCGGGTTCTTCTCAATGCACTTGCGGGCCGGGACGAACGCCAGGCCGTTGTGGAAGTCATCGAACCCTCCACCTGACGAGTTCCATGCACATTGATGTGCTCACCCTGTTTCCGGAGATGATTTCCGGATATCTGGGGCAATCCATGATGAAGCGGGCTGTGGAGAAAGGCGCGGTCAGCTTCGGATGGGTCAATCCCCGCGATTTTGCCACCGATGTCCATCGAACTACTGATGACCGGGTGTACGGTGGCGGGCCCGGAATGGTGATGAAACCGGAACCGTTGTTTGCAGCGATTGAATCCGTGCGCTCCGAAACCTCGCGCGTCATTTATCTCAGCCCTCAAGGTCCGCCCTTTACCCAGGCGAAAGCGGAAGCCCTGTCCACTTCGGACCATCTGATCTTGGTGTGCGGTCACTACGAAGGGATTGACGAAAGGGTCATTGAAGCTCTGGTCGATGAGGAGATCAGCATCGGGGACTACGTGCTAACCAATGGAGCCATCGCAGCTGCGGTGATCATTGACGCCACGGTTCGCCTCATTCCAGGAGTCCTGGGAGGGGACGGTGCGGCAGAGGCCGACAGCTTCTCATCCGGGATGCTTGATCATCCCCAGTATACCCGCCCGGAGGAATTCAGGGGAATGAAGGTCCCGGATGTTCTGTTATCCGGCAATCACGCCGCGATCGAAACCTGGCGAAAGCAACGGGCGACAGAGAAAACGCGCCGGGTGAGACCGGATCTGTTGGACGGCTGAAACCTGCCGCGAACAGACGTCCTCATACGGACAATCAAAACGGGGTTAGGGCACAGATCGTGTCATTTGGTCAATTCATGATCATGTTCAGCACCCGTTTGCCAAAAAAGAGAATATCCACGGTGGGAAGGTAAGCGATGATAAACCCGGGAATCCACAGATACCATTTGGATTTGATCTGCTTCATCGGCAGCGGGGGGAGCTGAAAACGAAGCACAAGGACCAATACGAGCGGGAACAGGATGAGGGGTCCCAACAGCCAAAGCGGAACGCTCAGGAGGGAAGTCTTGAATACATATCGTCTTAATGCGACCAGGATGAACCACACCAGAACTCCGCAGAACATGCCTTTGATGCAGTTCAGGATCATAAACATTCTTCTGGAGGGCAAATTCATCAAACGGGGAAGGGTATTCTCAGGAGGTCTTACTTCTTTTTCTGCTTCTTCCCAGAAGATTTTTTCGCAGCAGTACCGGGTTCTGACAGCGCCAGAAGCAACCCCATCAGAATACCGGTCACCCAGGCACTGGTCCCCCCCTGACTGATGTAGGGCAAGGGAATCCCGGTGACAGGAAGGAGTGTCACGACGCCTCCGATGTTGACAATGACCTGCCCCACCAGGCCTGCGGTGATTCCAACTGCGAGCAGAAAAGAAAAATCGGCATGCTGATTGGAGGCAATCCGGTTGCCTTGTGCAAACAGCAAGCCAAAGAGGAACAGCAAGAGAACGCTGCCGAGAAACCCGGCTTCCTCGCCGTAAACCGCGTACACGAAGTCCGAGCTTCCAATGGGGATCCGGTCCGGCCGACCTCCGCCCGGGCCTGTTCCAGTCAGTCCGCCGGCATACAATCCGCTGACTCCCTGCAGGACCTGCCACCCTGCCCCTGTAGGATCTGCAAACGGGTCTGTCCAGGCTGTCAACCGCCTTGCACCATGCTCAAAGTACCGAAGGACCAGCCAGCCTCCCCCGACAGCCGCTCCAATCGCGGGTAAGGCCCAGGACCAGGACCTGGTGATCGCAATCAACATTGCGAGAAGGGAAAACGCGAGGAGGACCACCATGCCCAGATCTCGCTGAAGCACCAGAAGCCCACACAGAAGGGCCCAGCCCATTACCAGCCGGAGGGTGGGTCCAAACCGAAACCGAAAAAGAGAGCGGCCCTTCCACTGAAAATCCGGATTCGCAAAGAAGCCGGCAGCGGCCAGAGGGATCAGGATCTTTACCAGCTCAGTGGGTGTCATTCCCCCGGGGGCATACACCGCACCCCGGAACCGGGTTCCGAACACCAAAAGCGCTGCCGGAATGAGCAAGGCGAGGATGTAGGACAGGAACCAGAACCGGCGGAGACTTTCTATACGCCCTTTTCGAAAGAGGCACCAGACCAGTATCGTCCAGGCCATCCCCAATGCGGGAACCCATTCCCGAAGTCCGGATACCTCTTCCAGGGATCCCGCCATACGGGCCCGGACCATCACGCCGATGCCAGCTAACAGGATCAGGATGGAGGGAAACGCCGGGGGGCCCTGATACCGCCATACCGTCAGACAGAGCGCAAGTCCACATGAGCTCATGAGCCAGAGTCCCCAGGGCACAAGGTCCCAAAGCGTCAGCACCTGTCCCTCCCTCACCCGCGCCCCGAAAACCAGCAGAGCCGCAGCCAGCATCATCAGACAGGCAGGGCCCAAGAGGAGATGGCCATTTCGAGGGGAGGCCGGGGCGTTGCGGCGGCCACTCATCGTAAGAACCCGTCCCGGTAGGCTGTTTCCACCACGTCGCGGGCAATGGGCAGTGCCGATGCCGATCCATATCCCCCCTCCTCCACCAGGACACAAAAGGCCCAGCGAGGGGTATCAGCCGGAACGAGACCGGCAAACCAGGAATGGGGGTTCCGCCCTTGGCCGATTTCCGCTGTTCCTGTTTTTCCCGCCACAGGAAGCCCTGGAATCTCCATCTTCTGACCTGTACCGGATGTCACCACATTCCGCATCATCGAACGGATCTGCGCCGCCACCGCCGGAGTACAGAGTCGGCCAAGAGGTTTCAAGGGCTGCGATTCCAACACCCGCGGCTGCATGGAGGTCCCCCCATTTCCGACCGCAGCCATCAGCATCGCCACCTGCAATGGACTGACCAAAAGTTCTCCCTGTCCGATACTGAATTGAGCGATCGCATAGGGACGCTGATCGCTGAGATCATCACCCGCAATGGCAGGAAGCCGGAGAGCGGGGGCCGATCCGGACATCAGCGTGACCGGGGAGGTAAACCCCATTCCGGATACCGCCCGTTGCAGAGAAGCGGCACCGGTAAGGACTCCGAGTTGGGCAAAATACACATTAGAGGAAACCGTCAATGCCTCATCCAGATTCAGAGACCCGTATCCCTTCCAGGTTCGACCCTGTTCCTTGGCGAGGTAGTAGGAGTGATCCCGGATCGGAGGGGTGGAGGGTGAGGTGGTAAATCCCTCCGGAGGGGTGGGAAGAGTGCGGTCGGCTCCCTTTTGCCGGGAGGCGGCGGCGATGAGGACTTTCCACACTGAGCCCGGAGGATACCGTCCCTGGATTGCACGATTCACCAGGCCCCCTTCGCTTCCGGAACGGTTGAATACCGAGGGGCCCAACCGATTCGGATCAAAATCAGGTTGGCTGATCATGGCCCGGACCGCACCGGAGCGTACGTCCAGAATCACGATTGACCCATTTCTCCCGGCGAGTGCCTCATAGGCGGTTCGCTGCAGAGGCAAATCCAACGTGGTATACAATGCGGGTCCTTCTGCATAGCTTTCACGATCCAGAAGACCCGCTCCCAGTGAAATCAGGTCATCACGTGATCGGAGTTCACGGCCCAGAAGCGTCTCCCGGGCACCGGATTCAATACCGGACAACCCGTAGACTGGGTGGTTGTATCCGATCAAATGACTGAAGATCGGTCCAAAGCGATACCACCGGCGAATCCCGGAATCCGTCACCCGGCTTTCCACCAGCACATGTCCGTTCCGGTCGAGGATCTTACCGGCTCGCACCCTGTGGGCAGGATTGAACTCTCTGCGGTCATAGCGCTGCATAAAACCGACAAATGCCTCGTTCTGGCGGCCCAGCAACTGCCAGCCGGCCTGCTTGACCATCAAAGCCCCGATGCCCACCCAGACCAACAAACGGATCCCCGCAGGCATCCGGTGCCTGGGTGTACCGGCGCGTTCCCCGAGGGTCCAGACCGTGAGCCGCAGGATGAGCCAGGCAAATCCCAGCAGGAATCCCACCCAGAGTCCTTTCGACAGAATCCGCCATCCCTCATCAGCAAAAAACGGGGTCAGGACATGCAAAGGAGGGTTAGGTATCATCAGAGGGGGGGCCAAGGAACGTGGAGTTTCCTTGACCCAAAGGCGGAAAAGGGACAAGGAGATTCGATCTGAAGCCACGTTTCAGTTACGAATCAATAACAGATCCCTTCCCCGCCTGTCTACGAGGGCTGCGGGGGGGACGACAGGAGTTTTTCATGTCCGAATTCACCAAACAATCCAGCTACAACAAAGAAGAGATCCTCAAAGCGGGCCGCGGAGAGCTTTTTTATCCCGAATCGGCCAAACTGCCTTTGCCCAATATGCTCATGGCCGACCGGGTGGTCGAGATCAATGAGACGGGTGGACGTTACGGCCGCGGGGAAGTGATCGCCGAGTTGGATGTGAAACCCGATCTGTGGTTCTTCCAGTGCCACTTTCAGGATGATCCGGTCATGCCCGGCTGTCTCGGACTGGATGCCACCTGGCAGTTTACCGGCTTCTTCCTGGCCTGGCAGGGATTCAAAGGGCGGGGACGTGCACTGGGAGTGAAAGAAGTCAAATTCACCGGACAGATTCTTCCTGAAAACAAAGTGGTTCGATACCACATCCACATCAGCCGTGTCATCAGCCGTAAACTGGTGATGGCCATTGCAGACGGCTCCGTGTCTGTTGATGGGAAAGAAATTTACACCATGGACAAAATGAAGGTGGGGATTTTCCAGTCCACCGATGACTTCTGATCCCATCCTGACGGATGATGGCAGCCTCACTCTCCGCCATCCGGAACTGGGAGAACTGTATCACGCAAAAGAGGGAGCCTGGTCAGAGGCCCAGGCAAAGTTCATCCTTCCGGGCCGTCTGAAGCAACGTCTTGAGTTAGGACCGGTCCGCATTCTGGATATCGGCTTCGGACTCGGCCTCAATGTGCTCTGTGCGCTGGAAGTGCCGGGCAAATCGCCCCTCGAGATTCATACTCTGGATCATGATCACAAGGTGTGGAACCGGGCCAGTGCCTTACGACCAGACAACCCCGTTCTCACCTCTCTGGCACAGACCGGGACCTGGAAAGAGGAGGCGCGTTCGGTGACCGCACTGCGTGGTGACCTGAGGAATATGCTGAGTGATCTTCCTCAGGGGGTGGACCTGATCTTTCATGACCCGTTCCGCCCTCTGGTGAATACCGAGGCCTGGACGGAGGATCTGTTTGCGGGCCTGTTCCGGCTGCTACACCCACAGGGAGCTCTGGTCACCTACTCGCAATCACGGGTTGTACGGTCCGGGATGGTCTCGGCAGGGTTCTGGTTGGGGGAAACCCCTGAACAGCCTCCTCACCGTGGAGGGACCATGGCGGTGAAACAACCTGATGTGCTGCTTCACCCCATCCCCACTCCGGAAGAAGGCTGGGGTCCCCCTTATCGGGATCCGGACCTCAACCGGAGCGCAGGTGAAATCCGATCCATCCGGGAGGCGGAAGTCCGGGATGCCCGTCGCTGACCATGGACGGTTTTCGCATTCAACAGAGCACTACAATTTTGCCTTTCCTCCTTTTGACAGGAAAAGAAACATATTCCACACGTTACAGAACTCGGATCTGGCCGTAGTGTACCCCGCGTTTTGCGGAATCCGTCCCTTCGGAGGGACGTTCGACCTTCAACCCCTCCAGACACATGACATCTGAATCCTCCCCCTTTGATTTCACGGTTGATTCTCTGGGACCTTGCCGGGTCCCCAGCCCCCTCAACCTCGGCGGACACCCGTTCATCCGGGAAGGATCCCGTACTTTGGTCAACAGTGACCTTGCCGCCTATCAGGAAGCAGGCGGTGATCTTGACACGGTTCCGTCTATGGAAACGGCCGGACCCAGAGAACACATCTTTCATCCTCAATATCTGACCCGGGCGGCCATCGTCACCTGCGGTGGTCTCTGTCCGGGATTGAATTCCGTCATCAAGGGGATTGTGGAGACCCTCCATCAGGAATACGGAGTCCGGGACATTTATGGAATTCCATATGGATATGCCGGTTTAGCCGACCCTCAGGAACATCCCCCCATCCAGTTGGATGCGGACGGGGTGGACACCATCCACATGCAGGGGGGATCCATCCTCGGCACATCGCGGGGAAATCAGGATGTGGAATTGATGGTTCAGAATCTGGTGAACATGAGAATCAATCTCCTGTTTACCATTGGCGGGGATGGAACATTAAAAGGCGCCAGTCAGATTTATGAGGAAGTGAAACGCCGCAACCTCGAAATCTCTGTGGTCGGCGTTCCGAAGACCATCGATAATGACATCCAGTTCGTGGGAAATTCGTTCGGGTTTGAGACCGCAGTGTATCAATCCACCCCCGTCATTACCGCCGCACATGTGGAAGCACACTCTGTCTATAACGGTCTGGGGATTGTGAAACTGATGGGGAGAGATTCGGGATTTATCTCCGCCTATGCCACCCTTGCGAATCCGGTGGTGAATTTCTGTCTGGTACCGGAGTCCCCCTGGCACCTGGAGGGACCGGATGGATTGCTGAAAGCAATCGAGCGTCGATTCCGGCGAAAATCCCATGCCGTGATCATCGTGGCCGAGGGAGCCGGTCAGCATTTGTTTGAGGGACTCCCGCAACGGAAAGATGCGTCCGGAAATTTGCTGAAATACGACATCGGCACCTTTCTGTGCGAGAAATTCCGGGAGTATTTCCATGCAAGAGACATTCCCATGACCCTGAAGTATTTTGATCCCAGTTACTCCATCCGGAGTGTCCCGGCCTCAGGGACGGACCAGATTCATTGTCACCGCCTGGCAGAGTATGCCGTTCATGGTGCGATGGCCGGCAAGACCAATATGGTCACGGGGTACTGGAATGAATCGTTCGTGAACGTCCCGATCCCGGTCGCCACCTACGACCGGAAGAAAATCGACATCAACGGACCATTATGGCGGTCTGTCATGGCCTGCACAGGCCAGGAAAAATACTTTGATCCCAACTGGGGTCGAAATGTATCACCCGCGTAATCGCCCGGTCTTTTCCGCAAACAGAAGTTCGGAGCCCATCCGCATCCGGCTCTCCTCCCAGTCCAGCAACACAGGTGATCCTGCATGAATTTCGAGAACGATTCCTGCGTTCAGAAAATTCTTCAGATGGAAATCCCGCATCATTTTCATTGCACCTTTTCTGCCCCGTGACATGGTTTCTGCCTATGGGATATAAGACATATACGCTGCAACGGCACTCATCGGCACCTCACCCTCATACGTTAAACCGTCCAGAAGAGGATTGCGCATGATCACCACCTTCACCTCTTTTCCCCCGGCCCGAATGGTTCGTTGGACAGCTCTCTCTGCGGTTCTGATTTTCATGTCCACCGGCTGCGCCTCTCTCTCTGGGCCCAGCCGCAATGCAGGGGACCCCTCTTCGATTCAGCCGACCCGAACCCAGCTTCTGATGCTCAATCGTGCAGAATCATCCGGATGGGTAGGCTACACGGATCAGGCTGAGCTTAATCCTCCCAAAGAGGATTACCGGGTCCTGGTGATCCGGCAGGCGACGGGAGATATTCTTTACGACAGTAACGTCCCGCTTCCGGCAAACATGAAGACACATGGATTTGAGATGGAGCCGGGAGATCCCCGCATGCAGGGTCTTGCACGCAGGGTGGATGAGAACATCATTGCGCCAATGGAAGCGTACAAGCAACGGAACGAAAACACGGCAACCGGATCTTCTCTCAGCCCTGAAGAGGTCCCCACTGCGCCTGTCGAGGAGAACCCTGAAATGGCTCCGTCCTCCACCGATGCGGACGCACCCGCCCCGGCACCGGAGGCTGCAGACGGCCTCCCCTCGCTGGTGGAAGGCCCTGATTCCAGTTTGACGGGGATCACCGTTCTTGAAACCGGAACCGGCACCCTGGTTCTGGATGTTGAACCTGCAGACATGCTGCAAAAAGGGGATCGGATCTATTTACGCCGGGCTCCCAGGGTAATCGTTCTTCCCGGAATGAAGGACAACATTCTCTCACCCGGTGAAGTGGCCGGATTGGTGGAAATACGAAGCGTGGACGAAGGGACCGTGAGTGCGAAGCTTCTGAGCGGAGAAATTCCGGCGGAGATGTACTTCGAAAGGGCTGAAACCCCTTAGCACCATGAAAAAGACGGTCGGAATCCTCATCGCCTTTTTGGTGATCTACTCCTTCTATCAAGTAGTCTTCATGGGATTGGATCGTCCTCCGGAATGGTCGGAGGCGCTGACGGAACTGCATGAAGGGGAGTTTGACGAGACCATCCGGACCGCCCCCCCCTGGATGGTCGTGCATGTCTGGGCAACCTGGTGCAGTATCTGCAAACAGGCAAAACCGGACTACAATGTCGTTGCGGAACGTTTCCCGGACAATGTGGGGTTCTATCATCTTGATCTCGATCAGAACCCGGAATGGGCGGAAACCTATCGGGTATCTGACGGTGTTCCCACGACACTGATTTTCTACCAGGGCCAGGAAATCTCGCGCCATTCCGGGAGGCTTCCTGCAGGGGCGATGGAAAACTGGATCCACCATACTACAGGGGTCCACCCCCTTCCTGACTCATGATTGACCGGCTTCAGGGAACCCTGATCGAGAAGGAGCCCGCTTCCGCAGTCATTGTTACCGGAGGTGTTGGATTTCGCATCCAGATCGCACTCAGCACCTATGATGCACTTCCTCCAGAGGGGGAGGAGGTTCTTCTGGTCACTCACCTGGCGGTGAAAGAAGATGATCTGACCCTCTACGGATTTTCCACACCGGAAGAGCGCAGGGTGTTTTTGCGCCTGATCCAGGTGAATGGCGTAGGGCCCCGTATTGCGATCTCGGCTCTCGGCGGCATGTCTCTTCCCGAACTCAAACAGGCCATTGCCCAGGGCGATCATAAGCGATTGACTGCGATCTCAGGCATCGGAAAAAAAATGGCGGAACGTTTGGTGGTGGAATTACGGGATGCCTTCGAAAAAGAATCTGTGGTCACATTGGGGTCCGCCACGGCGTCTCCCCCCTCCGGACCGGAACGGGATGCTCTCATGGCACTGGTTGCACTTGGGCACAAACAACAGGATGCCCGGCAGATGATCGAAAAGGTTCTGGCCGGTGGACATGTGGAGTCGGTGGAGGAACTTGTCCGCCGTGCCCTGGGTGCATGACCGGACTCGATCTGCTGCTGACTCTGGATCCCTTGCCGGCAAAAGGTGCAAGAGTCGGGTTTCTGGGACACGCGGCATCACTGGCTCAGGATGGACGTCATGCGGTGGAGCACCTCCGGAATCGATCGGACTGGAATCTGGTCTGTCTTTTTTCCCCTGAGCACGGGTTTGACGGCCGTGCGGCTGCCGGGGAACCGGTGGACCACCAGGACGATTCTCCCTGGGAACTGCCTGTGTTCAGTCTTTACGGAGATGACCGCAGTCCCCGGGAGGAATGGCTGGAGGGTCTGGATCTTCTGATCACAGACTTGATGGACCTGGGTGTCCGATGCTACACCTATGCCTCGACTCTGCGGAATGTCATGCAGGTTTGCGCCAGGATAGGGCTGCCACTGCTGATTCTGGACCGCCCGACACCACTGGCCGGAGTCATGGACGGACCGTCACTGGATCCAAAGCTGAGAAGTTTTGTTGGCGCGGTTGATCTTCCAACTGTCTACGGCTGGAGTCAGGGCCTCCTGGCCACCTGGCTTCAGCGTCACGACCCCACCTGCGCCGGAGCGGATCTGCAGGTCATCATGTCGGACGGACAGGCCACTGAGTGGATCCCTCCCTCCCCGGCTCTGGGCACTCAGACCTCTGCGGTCTGCTACCCGTTGACGGTCTGGTCGGAAGCGATTCCGGAGGTGGACGTGGACCGTGGAGGTCCCCGTTCATTTCAGGTATGGTCCATGCCGGATCTTCCCGCAGAGGCCCTCGCCAGGTCTCTACACGGACAGAATGGTGTCCAGGTTCGGACCACGGAGGTCATCCATCAGGATCAACGTTGGCCCGGTCTTCAGTTCGAGGTTCCGGAAGTGAACACGTACCTTCCGGTGAGCTTTGCGGTCAAGATGCTGGAAAACCTCTGTCGGCATCTGGGACCGGACCGGCTCTTCAGGCAAACGGGTGCCCGCCCCGACTTCTTTGATCAATTGATGGGAACGAAATCGGTCCGGGAAGCCCTTTGTGCGGGTATCCGTTCCTCAGAGATCACGCAGCACTGGTGTCGGCGTCCAGGGCCCGTCGGAGATGGCCTTCCAGGACACTCGCCTGAAACGGCTTGTGAATAAACCCGGAGACCTCCTGATCTTCAAATTTCCTCAAGGTCTCCTCCTCACTGAATCCGCTCATGAGAATCACCGGCAGATCCGGTCTGACCTCCCGAATATCGCGCATCACCTCCACCCCGTCTTTTCCGGGCATGGTTACATCCAGAATGAGACAGGAAATCGAATCCTTGACCTCCAGCATCCGCTTGACGGCATCTGTGCTCTCCGTCGCCGTTTCACAGGTTAATCCCCAGGAAATGATAAACCGGCTCATGGTTTCACAAATGAGAGGTTCATCATCCACCACCCAGACTGAACCGGAAGACCGGAATACAGGCACCACTTTCGGTTTCGCGGGTTGCGCCTCCTCTTCCAGGACCTCCACCGAAAAGGAGACCGGCAGGGCGAGAAAAAATTCGGTTCCCATACCCGGCCGGGTGGAGACCCCAAGTTTGCCATCAAATTTCTCGACGGCCCCTTTCGCCGCCGCAAGGCCCAGACCACGTCCCTGGAATTTCGTGCTGAAAAATGGATCAAATGCCCGTCGGAGCGTTTCAGCTTTCATCCCGTCTCCCGTATCCCGGACCCGCAATGTCCAATGGGGATCCTCCGATTCTTTGCCGGCAAGTCCATAACGCTGACAAAGGCTCTCTGTGAGGGGCTCCTCACAGCTGTACATCGTAATTTCCCCTCCATCTTCCCCAATGGCCTCCGCAGCATTCACGACCAGATTTCGAATCAACTCTGAAAAAGACGCCCGGTCAATGCGGGCTCTGGTCCCATCCGCATCCAGGTTCATCCGGAAACTCACGGTATCGGGCAGATTGCTTTTCAGCATCAGCCGGAAAGCGGCCAGTACGTCGTCCATGGGCTCCTCCCGGAGGACCACTGCCTTTTTCCCGGCGTAGGTCAGCATTTGATCGCAAAGCCTTCCCGCACGGTTTCCGCTGTTCTGGATGTCCTGCAAATAGTTCCAGGCAGGTGTTTCTTTCTCCGTACCCATTTGCACGAGGTACGCGCTGCCCATCATTGCCTGGAGGATGTTGTTAAACTCATGCGCCACTCCGGAGGCAAGGCCTGCAACGGATTCATAGTGACGGGCTTTCACCAGGTTTTCTTCCAGTGTCCGGTTGCGGTCCTGCATTTCCAGAGAGGACGTTTCATCGATGACGAATCCCTCGATCACCTCGTCTCCCTCCACTTCCTGTCCAGTCAGTCGCGAGTAAAACACCAGTTTGCGGACCTTCTCATCCAGACCTTTCAGAGGATTCTGGATCTGTGTGACGTCCCCTCCCCGTTTCAGCATACTGAGAAACTGTTCCCTTGAACCCGGTTGGGAATAGAAGCGGTGCGTACTCTCCACCTGATTCAGGACTTCTTCAGGATCATTCCCGCCAAGATATTCTGCCATCCTCTGGTTCAGAAACAGCAGACGGCCCTGAACCGTGGAGGAAAAGATACCCACCGGCGCGTTGGTGTAAAGAGCTTTTAACTTGTCCGCCTTCTCCTCCACACCTGCATGATCCCGGATTCTGACCACGGCCTGCGCGAGATCCTCCATGAGGTTCTCCACGCTCATGCGAAGCCCGGAAGCGAGCTGCCGGTCCAGAAACTGTTGTGACTGGATGGAGTAAAAGCCAAGCAGGTCGTCCTGAAACCCGATTAATCCACAAAGACAATCCTCATGGAGTTCCGATTTCGGATGCGCTCCGATCCAGTCCTTCATCATGAGATCACACCCGCTGACCTGTTGGAATTCTTCTGCGGCCTGCGCGGGCAGAGGATCTTTCAAGGGTTGAGGATCCACCAGCCGGATCATCACGTGTTCGAGGCCAAAGACCGAGATCATTTCGAGCTGCATCTGCTCACACAGCGTCTCCTCGTGATTGATATGACCCACAACCCGGTGAATCGACCGGATCCCCTCCAAATACAGGTTGTGGCGTTTTTCTCGCTTGTTGGACAATTCCAGCCGATAGACCAAGTGCCCGCACACCAGCCCGAAAATGAAGAACAGCATCACTACCACAGAGCGGACATACAGCGTTTTATCCGGATGAAAGGAGATCAGGAAGGTGTGAAAAGGTTCTCCTGCTGAAAAGTTCCAGCTAATGACTGCATCGGCAACCCATGCAATCAACCCCATGAGAATTCCAAGCATTAAGGTTTGTGAGGAAGTTTTCACTACATTACAGAATGCACAAAAAGTGCATTAAATACAGATTCAAACGTTATAATTTTATAGAAAATCAGCATCTCCACCGTAGTCCCCTCCTTAGGGGATGATCCCCCCTGAGGGCAATCTGATTCTGAGCACATCCTGTTCAGGTGGAGAGACAACGGCGATCCCCATGTTCCGGGCTCGCGCTTCCGTTTGGATCCGGGCCTCTGTCATCCCTTCGTATCCGTTCCCGGACGTAATCACCAAACGGGGCTGCACCTGACCGAGGAAATCCGGACTCAACCCGGGATGAGAAGGATCATGTCCGGCCACCACCACCCCTGCCGCCGGCATTGGCCGGTCAGACATCATCCGGGCCTCCACAGTCTCAGACGCCCCACCCATCCACAGGACACCTGTGGGTCCGGATGTAACCCGGAGGACGAGGCTGCGTTCATCTGATCGTCTGGATGGTGACGGTACGGGAGGGTGAAGAATCTCAAGCGAAAGCCCCGCGACCCGTAACTGGTCCCCAGCCTGCAGAGGGTTCACCGGTGCTCCAATGTCCTGAAAGAGGGGGTGCGCGACATCTGTTGCCGGAACATAGATCTGTTCGGGCGTCCAGGATTCGAAAAGAGAGGCCAGACCTCCAGTATGATGAGCATCTGGATGGGTGAGAATCAGGGCGGATATCCGGTTGACCCCCTGGTTCTTGAGGGAATCTGCCAATCTCCATCCACTCCAATTGGAACCGGTATCGACCACCACTGTACCCTCAGCGCCATTTCGAATCCAGCCGGCCTGTCCTCGCCCTGCATCCATCACAACCAACTCACGGGAATGGTGATAACGGACAGCATCCGTTGCCAACGCCCCTGCCAGCACGAGACCGGCACCCACAGCCACTTTGCGCATCCTTCCTTTTCGGACCCAGGCGATCAGGAGAATTCCCGACACCATCAACACCCAGACCGGAGGGGGCCGCACCCATTGCACACCGTAGGGGATGGTCCGGAGAAAGGAGACCCAGTTCAGCAGCAACTCCGCAAGACGGAGGGGGACCTGCAGACAGAGACCCGCCCATGCATCGGGGAGCAACAGAAACGGGAGACTGAGAAACCCGCTGGCCAGGAGAAGAAACACCAGGGGAACGGCGATCAAATTTCCCAGGAGGCCAACTGGAGAAAACAGACGGAAATAGTAAGCCGTCAGTGGTGTGGAAATCAGGACACAAACAAAGGAGACGCCAAGGGCTCTGAGAACAGGATGGATCACATAGGTTTCCAACACAACAAAACCGGGTGTTACCGGAGCCCATGGATCTCGGGCACATCGGTCTCTCAACCACTCATCCACTTCCGGCCACACCAACAGGAGTCCACCCACAAGAAGAACGGAGAATTGAAATCCGGGGTCCCTCACCTGTTCCGGTGCAAGAGCCAGAATCACCGTCACGGCAAAGGCCAGCGCGTTTCTTCCATTTGCCCGGCGGTAACACAATGGCGCGGCATACACGAACGCCATCATGAGCAGGGCCCGGACCGCACTGGCTCTCAATCCGGTCATCACACAAAAGAGACACAACCCGGGCAGGATCCAGAAAACCTGCCACCGGAGCCCGAACCCAAGTTGACGGCCTCCAAGGATGAGCAGGGTGGCCAGTAACCCTAAATGCAGCCCGGAAATCGCAAACAGGTGAATCAGTCCGGAGGCCGCGAACTCCTTCATCTGTGCATCATCGATTTCCGTCCTCATTCCGAGCAGTAACCCCAGGATGACAGAACGTTCAGGTGCCTGGTCCACAGACAGACTCTCCACGCGATGAGCGATCCGTTCCCGAACCGAAAATACCCATTCCATTGGACTTCCGGGTCCCGTGCCTTTTTTCGTCAGATCCCCGGGTGAGGCGATCTCCAGTTTCCAACTCGCCCTCCGCAATCCGACATGCGGGAGATCTGCGGGTTCAAGCACCCCTGTTCCCTCATAAACGGAGCCGGGTAAGAACCCTGCTTCCGCAGGGTCCGGCCAGCGGAGTTGCACCCTCCCATGGATGCGTGTCCACTGACCTCGCTGAGAGACCTCCATCAGGCGAGCCGGTTGCCTCCTTTCCGATCTTCCGCCCGACAACTGGACGGTTCGGGCATCGCCCTGAATTTTCAGCCGAACCGTGACGGTCTGAGGGCGTCCGGGCAACACCAGACGGGCATCTCCGCCAAGGGGAAGCCCTCTGAGAAGACAGACGATGAGGCACGCCGACATGAGTGGAACCAGAGCGTGGACCCGTCTGCCGACGGCTGCTCCGAGCACAGCCAGGGCGATCCAACCCCACACGGACCCCGGCAACAGTGGCCCCACCACCGCTGCAATCAACATGCAAACGGCTACCTCCCTGATTCTCACTGATTTATTGCACAGTCAAATGGAGCGGGAAATGTTTGCCCACCTGCCAGGCATGGGAAAGAGCTTTACTGACCAACCGGCGGGAATTCTCCACCGCTTCTGTCAGGAGCATTCCTCTGGCGATCATCGCGGTGAGAGCCGCGCTGTAGGTGCACCCAGCACCATGGGTTTCAGAAGCGGCAATTCGGGGATGGCGAAACTCGTGCAGGGAACCCTCATCACACAGAACGTCAATCACCTCTTCACCGGGAAGGCTCCCACCAGTGGCCACACAGGCCAACTGAAACTGGGAGGAGATTCGTTCCGCGGCTTTTTTGAGATCCTCAAGGTTGCCGATGGGAAAGCCCGCCAGAATTTCCGCCTCATGCACATTCGGGGTGACCACCCGCGCCTGCGGCAACAGACGCTCCTTCAGCATATCCAGAGCTTCCGGTTCCATGATTCGCGCTCCGCTGGAGGACATCATTCGTGGGTCCACCACCAGGACCGGGATCCCGCATTCCTCCGCTGTGGAGGAAACCACCCGGACAAGGTCAGGAGTTGGGAGCATCCCGGTTTTTGCCGCATTGATCGGAAACTCGTCACTGACGGAAAGGATCTGTTCCCGCACCACATCCGGAGGCACGGGATGAATCCCCCTCAACTCACTGGGAGACTGGGCGGTTACGGCCGTGAGCGCACAGGTGCCAAAGACATTCAGCACAGAAAAGGTTTTTAAATCTGCCTGAATGCCACTGCCGGCTCCACTGTCCGAGCTCGCAATGGTAAGAACAACCGGGACATCTGAATTCACGTAGTCGTAATTATGCATGGGTGCACTTTACCTTATGGCTCGGGGTGGGACCAGATGTTTCAGGTCGGGATTCCAAATTGCGGCGTCCGCACTACCAAATGGTAGGAACCGACCTTCCTGGATGCCGATTCCGGCGATGGCACAGAGCAGCGCATCCACCCGGTCCTCGCGGGCTTTCCAGTGACGCAGAGGAAGAGGAGGCGTCTCCCGAAGATCTTCCGGCACCGGAATCCCACGTCGCTCCACTGCGTCCAGAATCTCATTCAAGGTCTTTGAAATCGCCTCTCGCCGTAACGCGGGAGACAACTCCGGAAAGAGCCGGGAGGCACGTTGGATTTTGTAAGGGACCCGATACCCGGTCCGAACCATGTCCAGACAAACGGTATGGGGGTAGACTTCCGCCACAGAAGGCGTTTCCCGCCCCACTTCCGTCATCACTTCATAATGATATCGCTTGCATACAGACTGAATTCGATCTCCCCACTCTCCCGGACGTTCTGGAGTGGGGCTGTGAACCGGGCAGCCATATCGGCTGAATGCCCGGGTCGTGGCCCTGTCCGCCTCCCGGTATCCCCGGACAACCGAACGGGCTACCGGCAGATCCATCGCCACCAGCCCCGGCTGTTCCTCTTTGAAGATGGATGCCAAGTCCTCCAGAACCTCCTCCCCGGTGGGGCACACTCGGTTCCACCGCACCTTCCAGGCCCCCGCGCTTTTTTCCATCAGACACCAGGCACCTGTTCCTCCAGCCGTCCAGGCCGCGTCCCATCCTAAAATTCGGTTCATCCGATCCAACTGCGTCATCCCCTACCCTAACGTCACTCTTTCAAACCCCAAACCCATATGTTCTCTCACCTTCTCCTTTTCGGCGCTTCCGGCGGCATTGCCACTGCACTTCACCACCACCTCGCACAGTCCGGCTGGAAACTCTCCCTGTGTACTCGCTCTCCTGACTCCGTCGTCACTACCGGAGACTCCACACACCTCATCACGGCCGATGGGAGCACGGAATCAGGAGTACGGCAGGCGTTTCGGGAAGCAGAGGAGGCCTTTGGCGTACCGGATGCGGTGGTGAACTGTCTGGGGAATGTCGTGCTGAAACCGCTTCATCAGACCACCGCGGTAGGATTTTCGGATGTGATGCGGCTGCATCTCTTCAGTTCATATCTGATCGCGAGAGAAAGCGCGACCTGCATGACCAACGGGGGAAGTGTCGCGTTCGTTTCCTCCGTGGCGGCCACGACCGGTCTGGCAAATCATGAACTTATTGCGATGGCAAAATCCGGCATCGAAGGGCTGGTACGTTCCGCAGCCGCAACCTATGCCAACCGTGGGCTGAGGTTTAATGCCGTTGCACCCGGACTGACAGAAACGGAGGCAACGGCCTCACTGTGCCGGGGACCCGCAAGGAAGGTATCCGAATCCATGCATCCCCTGGGGAGAATCGGACAGCCGGAAGACATCGCATCAGCACTTGCCTGGCTGGTTGATCCGGAAACCTCCTGGGTGACTGGGCAGGTCGTTCACGTGGACGGAGGATTGGGAGCTCTCCGTGGACGCACCTGAATCAGGGAAGGGTCAGAGTCTGACCTTCTTCGACTTCTGCGGTCTGGTTGCGTCCCTGATACTGATACTCCACAATCAGCTTTTTCACGACACCTGAAATCGGGTCCCCCTTGAGGGTATTGCTTGCTTTTACGGCGACCTTCCCTTTTTCCTTCACCTGCTTCTCAAGAATAGAGGTCACATCCACAAATTTGCCATTGGCACCGTATTTTGCCGAAACGATCCGGAGAGCGAAGGTTGGGACTGGTGCCTTGACCGTGGGTTGTGGAACCAGGGATGAGACATCTCCCTCCACAGGAGGATAATCCGCCGCAATCCGTTCCCGCTCTTTTTTGACTTCAAGCGCCGCTTCAATCTGGTTCTGCTGGGTATAGGTCCGTTGGAGTTTCTCCAGCAGGCCATCATACCTTTTCGCCAGAGTGTGGAGTTCATTCTGCTCGACCAGATCCAAGCGCTCTAGCCCTTTCAGTGCCTCGAGCTGCAAGGAGTTCAACGCCTCAAAAGCAGAGAGAGGATCCGGAAGCCCCCGCTCTGCCAAAAACCGTTCGGTCTCCTGGCGTAGCGCCAGGACTCCGTCCAGATTCCCTTCATCTCTCACCTCTGTTTTTAATGCGAGGAGGGATTGCAGGTATTCCCGTTCCCACTCATGGATCGCGGTCTGTTTCTTTTCCTGAAGTTTACTCACCTCGGCTGTAAACCGTTCACGCAACGCCTCCAGTTCGCCAGCAAAACCCGCTTGAAGGCAGACCATGACCAAGAGAAACAGCATCCGGACTTTCATAAACGACACGTACCTTCCGAAGGCCGTTTTGCAAACCTGAATCCACTGTCATTGTTTAATGAGTGGCCCAAACGACCCATTCAAAACACCGTTATGTCCGTTTTGTGAAAACCGTCATTCTGATATGGAGACGTTCGATGACTCAGAACAGGAAATTAAGGCCCAATTCGATTCGGAACTGGGTTGTCCAGTCCAAATCATTCCGCCACTGCAGACCCGGTTCGATTTCAAGAATGACGAATTCGTCATAAAGGTCATGTCGGAAAATCGTGGTCAGACGGTACTCGTCCGGCAGGCGGTCTTCTCCAAACAGTGTCGCCGTAATCCCCCAGCACTCCAGCGTATCTCCAAACCCCACATTGCGTGTCCGCCGATGCTCCTCCACCAGACGGGTCATATGCCCGAGACTGAAACTTTGCTGCCATTCATACCCATCCGTGGATTCCGAAAACCGTCCCGCTGTCAGGTTCCGGAATTTCCAGCGGTTTTCCACCCCCCACCAGCGATATCCCTGCAACTCACTTAACACGCCAAACCCATCCTCGTTTTCCCAGAAGAACCGTTGATGAAACCCCCAGTTCCATTCCCCCCATTCCCATCCGGGATGCCAATAGACACGGGTAAACACCTCAGGAGGGAATCCGCTGTGTATGCCGACATCCCCGGAAATCTTCCATTCGTCAAACCGGCGGCGAAGTCCCAGGGACCACCCTTCATCCTGCCGGTCATCGACATCCACTCCCGGCAACTGGGTGTCATAGCTGCTGTCCAGGAACACACTGAACCTGTGCTCGATATTCGGGAGTTCCACCCGCAGATCCAGTTTTGGATCAAAGGTGTGCTCTCCGGCCGGATCCGTAATCAGTTTATAGATCAACCGGATCTCAAGGCCCTTTACGGGAGGCTGGTCCAGCGGGGCGTCTTCCTCTCCCATGAGCCAATGGTCGATGCTTTGAAGTTCTGACCGCAGCAGCAGGGGGACATTCTCTGCGATGTAATCCAAACGCTGTGTGAGCCGGTCAAACTGCTTGGGCTTGGCTTCCAAGGGAAAGGCAGGCTCGATCATCACCGGTCCGACAATCGGGAATGGAGTGGTCACCTCCACTGTCGGGGTCGTGGGAAGATCATCTCCGGAGGGATCCGATCCAAAAATTCCGCAGACAAAGTCCCAGAATTCCCGGGGGGATACCGTGACTTCCCCTCCGAGAAGAAACAAATGGGCCGAAGCCCCGATTTCTGAAAATTCATAATGGGGGGCGTACGGAAGATCATCGGAAGCATCCACACCAAGAATGACAGCTCCCCGCGTCCGCTCCATTCCCATCGGAGGACGAATCCCCAGTTCGCCCCTCGGGCCCGGCAGTCCGAAATATGCGGTGCGGGTCCGCCCCATGTAAAACGCTCCTGAATCGGTCACCCGCCCACCGACGGCCAACCCGGGGCCCACCTTCACCCGTACTCGGAACACATCCAACAGGTCCAGAACACGGTTGGGGAGGTAACGAAGCACCGGACCCACCCAGTCTGAACCCTCCTCCTCATCAGCATAAGCGGAAAGAGGCATTCCACAAAGAAATGCCACCAGCAGACTCGCCACTACCCGATGAACGAAGAAAAAAAATCTTGGCATGATCCCTTGTCACCCAAAGTCATGGACCCCTATAGTATAGGGTACCCTCTACACCACCTCTTCCCCTGGTTTCAATCTTCAGATGAATTCGAATGTAAAGCTGTCCCTCGCCGCTGTTCTGATCCTCATTGCGGTCTGGAGACTGGTGGGTTGTGGCGGAGGCCAACCCAAGGTGGCCCCGGTTGCATTTAAACATTATGAATCCCTCGCCTCCACCGCAGCCCGGATTGTGGCAGACAACATTCCCGGCGGGGAGGGTGCAGTTGTACTGGTGGTGGATGAGTCGGACAGCCAGGCGTTGAATCGCCGGGAAACCGTGTTTCAAAAAACCGCATCCTCTCTGGGGCTGCGGGATGTGGTCGTCATCAAAGCCCTTCCCGGAGAGTGGAGTTCTGAAGCGGGGTGGTCCCCTTCCCTTTTGCAAAAAGTTCTGAATGAAGCCCCGGAAAACAGATGCGTTGTTTCGTTCGTGGGCCCCCCTCCGGGCAGGGTTCTGAAGCAGAGCTCTGCCCGGACCATCAGCCCCTATTTTCTTGCCATCCTCCCTTCTACAGGAAACCTGGATGCGTTTATGCAGGCGGGCATCGTGCATGATGCGGTCGTCCCTGCCAACCTGAAGGAGACTCCTTCAGTTTCTCCCACCCGCTCGGACCAGGACTGGTTTGAGGCCTATTACGAACTTTATCTCCCCTCCTCTGCGGCCGTAAGCCCTGCCGCCGTCTCCGGCGAAGTCATCAGTGCCCCCGGGTCTGCGGATGAGGTCCAATACTAACTTCTCACCGGGACATGTCATGAAGATCACCTCCACACACCAGACCCGACAGGCGTTCACACTGATCGAAATGCTGGTTGTGATCGCCATCATTGCCCTGCTGGTTTCCCTGATCTTCCCGGCGGTTCAGAGTACGCTGATTCGGGCACGTACGACCGAATGCCAGAGCAATCAACATCAGATCGCCAAGGCGATGCTTCAGTATCCGGTCGACAACAACGGGGAACTCCCATGGGCTCAGGCAAGGGCGAATCAAGTGGGATTCAACGACAACTGGGCCGGTGTGCTGATCCGGGGGGAATATCTGAATGCACCGGTCACAACAGACCGGGATGACATTCCCGCGCAATCCGTTTTCCGGTGTCCGGAAGGATTGGATGATGACGTTTCCGCCGGATCTCCGGGTGATTCTCCCTGGACCACCAACCCCAATGCACACCGTCCATGGCCTGCGGAGTTTGTGATGGACGGTGAGACGGTGTATGTGCACAACTGGTATGGGATCAATGGAAGAACAGAGGCGGATGCCGGGAGCAATAAAGGCTGGCCTTTTATCAGAACGCGGGATGAGCATCAGCGGGTTTACCTCACGGAAGTGACGCTGCCGTCCCGCACCGTGATGATTTACGACGGAAACTGGCTGCACAATTCCACTCCGAACCGCATTCTGGCCCGGCACGGACCTGCAAAGAACAAAACGGTGATGGTGTTTTTCGACGGAAGTGTTCAAGTGATCGAAACGAGAATCTTCGAGATGCATGACCGCGACACCCGGGATTTATTCCCCCGGTTTCGCAATTACCGCCTGTAATCGCCTTTAAGAGTCCCGGTGATCCGGAAACGGGATGAACGCGATCTCGGGGCCACCCTCGCTGTGACGTGGCAGATCCCCGTCACCTACCGCATACGGGAACGAGATGTAAGAGGCCTCATCTTCATTCCTTCAGGATGTACAGGACGCACGCAGAGAGATCTGCAAGACCTCCCTTCGGCAGAACCTCTCCGGATTCAAACCGCAAACCATATTTTGCTTGATCCATCAAAACCGAAATATCATTAAATATACTGCTTTTCCTCCGCATTCAGCCATTTCTCAGATTTCAGGATCACCATGAATTCAACCGTTAAACTGTCTTTTGCAGGAGTTCTGATCCTGATTGTCATCCTGAGGTTGGTTGGCTGTAGTGGTGAAGGACCCGTCCCTGACATTGCATTCCGTCACTACCGGGTTGTGACCGAGGCATCCGCCCGGATGGCCTCCGAACATGCCCCTGAGGGTGACGGTCCCATTGTTGCGGTGATCGGTGAATCCGAATCCGCACATTTAACCAAACGATCAGACTGGTTCCGCAAAGCGGCGGAAGAGCTCGAACTGTCCAAGGTGGAAATCGTGGTGGTCTCCAAAGGGGACTGGTCGGAGGAAAAAGGCTGGAGCCCGGCCCTGTTGCGGAACATCTCCACCTCCTATCCGGATGCACGGGCGGTTGTTTCCTTTGTCGGGCCTCCCCCCTCAGGTTCCTCCGGTGAGTTTTCGCCGTGGACCCTGGTCGTACTCCCGAATCCGATTCCCATGGATGCGGCACGTCAGCATGGTTCCGTAGATGCCACCATTGAACCTTCCACGGTACCCGCAGACCGTCCCCCATTACCGAAGAAGGCTTCAGATGATGACTTTTTCAACCGGTATTATCAACTCAGCCACGAACCCAGGACGCAGTGAATGAACGTTGTATCTTTTGAATCCGGTACCCGGAACCGGCACACGTCCGTACAGGCCTTCACCCTGATCGAGATGTTGGTCGTCATCGCCATCATCGCGTTATTGGTTTCCCTGATTTTTCCGGCGGTCACGTCAACGCTGCAACGGGCCCGCATTACCCAATGCCAAAGCAACCAGAGTCAAATTGCGAAAGCCATGCTTCAATACCCCATTGATCACAATGGAAGGCTCCCCTTCGCGGAGGTGAGAACCAGTGGAGGAAGCAGAACCATTGATGCGACTGAACGGGATCATTGGGCGGCCGTGCTCATACGAAATGAATACATTTCGGCTCCAACCCCCGAAGATGAGGACGCCATCCCAGCCAATTCAGTGTTTCTCTGTCCCGCAGGTCTCAACGATACTCACAGCACCATCACCCCTGGCGACTCTCCCTGGACAACCAATGAGAACGCCCACTCTCCCCGGGCCTATCCCTTTGATGAAGACGGCGTCACAAAGTATATTCATGTGGGGTATGGCATTAATTCCACCAATCCCAGCCACCGCGGATGGCCCTTCGGGATGCCGAGAAGACTGACAGATGTCTACACCTTGAGTGCTGTAAGTCTGGCATCCAGAACCGTAATGATTTATGACGGAAAATGGATGCATAACCGGAACAGCAATCGGATCTTCGCGCGTCACAGCAGCTCTTCGAGAAGAAAAAGTGTGATCACCTTTTTCGATGGAAGTGTCCAGGTACTGGACACCCAGCTTTTTAATGTCGAGGATGGGAATTCGAGAGATCTGTTTCCGAGATTCAGACTGTACTCTCCGTAAAATCCTCCCCCTCCCGCTTGCAAGCAGAGGGAATCCAGATAGGAGTCCGCCATGTCGGATGTCCAACTGGAAACCTGCAAGCGCTCACTGAGAGAGATCCCGTTACTGGAGCGGGACCGCATCCCGTTGCAGGGACATCTTCAAGCCTTGAGTCAACGGGCCAGCCGCGGGCAGCCGATTGACAAGTCCCTGGTGGCATGGTGCAAAAAATTTGCCGCGTGCCGAGAGAAATGGAGCCGGTTTCAATCCTCGGTTCCCCAGTTGTCCTATCCGGAAGACCTTCCCGTCACTCACCGAAAAGAGGAGTTGGTTGACGCCATCTCGACCCATCCGGTGGTGATTGTCTGCGGTGACACCGGATCCGGAAAAACCACCCAACTGCCAAAAATGATGTTTCAGGCAGGCTGTGGAAACCGTGGGCGGATCGGAGTGACCCAGCCCCGCCGATTGGCGGCCATGGAAATGGGGCGGCGGGTGGCGGAGGAATGCGGCGTCCGGTTTGGTGGCACTGTCGGCACCAAAGTCCGGTTCGATGACAAGACCTCTGCGGACACCCGGATTCAGTTTATGACCGACGGCCTGCTTCTGGCTCAGCTTCCCCAGGATCCGGACTGGCTGGAATATGGAGCCATTCTGATCGATGAGGCTCACGAACGAAGTCTGAATATCGATTTTCTTCTCGGCTGCCTCCGGGACCTTGTGAGGAGACGGCCGGATTTCAGCGTCGTGATTTCCTCTGCGACTTTGGATGCGGAAAGGTTCTCAGACTTCTTTGACCAGGCACCGGTCATCACCGTGGAGGGGCGGTTGCACCCGATTGAGGATGTGTATCTGCCTCCATCCGATGACCGCGACCTGGACATGGCGGACCAGGTGGTGGAGGCGCTGGAGGAAATGGACCGCGAACGTGCTCCCACGGACACTCTCATCTTCCTGCCCGGGGAACGGGAAATCCGGGATACCGCCAAAAAGCTGGAGGGCCGGTATCGCGGAGTGGCGGATGTCCTTCCCTTGTTCGCCCGATTAGGGGGAGCCGATCAGCAACAGGTCTTTGCCCCCTCCTCCAGACGGCGGCTGGTGCTGGCGACGAATGTGGCGGAAACCTCCCTGACCATTCCCGGGATCCGGATGGTGATCGATACCGGTCGGGCCCGGGTTCAGCGGTTCCATCCTCAATCCAGAATCCAGCGGTTGGTGACCGAACGGATTTCAAAAGCCTCTGCCATGCAGCGGAGGGGTCGGTGCGGACGGACCGGGCCGGGGATATGCGTCCGACTGTACAGCGAAGAGGAACTCGAGGGTGCACCGGATCAGACGGACCCGGAGATCCGGAGATCCTCCCTGGCGGAAGTGATTCTCCGCATGGCCGTACTCGGCTTAGGGAATTTGAGAGACTTCCCCCTGATTGACCCGCCAAAAGGATCCCAGTTACATGAAGGGAACCGTACCCTGATGGATATCGGAGCCCTGGACGGGGAGCGAAATCTTACATCCAGAGGGCGGGTGCTTGCCAGCTTCCCTCTGGATCCCCGACTCGCCAGAATGCTGGAGGAAGGACATCACGAACAGGTACTGCCCGCAGTTCTGATTGTTTCAGCCTTCCTCTCCATTCAGGATCCAAGAGAACGGCCGGCGGATCAGCGGGAGGCCGCCGATACCGCACATGCCGGATTCAGGGACCCGGGCTCAGATTTTCTCGGCATCCTCAACCTCTGGAATGCTCTCCCGGGCGCAGGAGGGGGGAAAGGGTCCCGGGCAAAATTCTGTCGAACCCATTTCCTTCATCCGGCCAGAGTCAGAGAATGGATTCATCTGGTGGATGATCTGCGGGAGACCTGTGAAGATCATAAATGGCAGGTCCCTGCTTCTGTCGGAGAGGTGGAGCTGCTGGAACCGGATGCCCTGCACCGTTCCCTGCTGGCGGGTATTCCCCGGGCTGTGGGCGTCCGCGAAGAGCGCAAGGAGTTCCGTGGACCCGATGGAAAGACCTTCCAGATCTTCCCCGGGAGTGCATTGTTTTCACGTTCACCCCGCTGGATCATGGCCTTCACCCTTTTGGAGACGACCAAACTTTATGCACGTGAATGTGCGGGCATCCGGCCTGAATGGATCGAGGACGTGGCCCCTCACCTCTGCAAGAAACAGTATGAACGTCCCCAATGGAATGCGAAACGGGGATTTGTGGAGGCAGAAGAACGGGTTTCACTGGGCGGGCTGATGCTCCGGGCAGGAGCAAAGGTTCACTACGGAAGAATCGACCCTGAAGCTGCCCGGGAGATTTTTCTCCGGGATGCGCTTGAACCCGGCGAACTCAGAGGACGGCATCCTTCCTTTGAAGCCTATCGGGATCTTCGTGAATCCCTCTGCGTCTGGGAATGCAAACTGCGAAGACCCGGCGGCTTTCTGAAAACGGATGCCCTGTTTGATTTTTTTGACCGCCTGATTCCCTCCACACTCTGTACCCGGAAAGACTTCGAGCGCTGGGCCCGGAACCATTCCTGGGTGCCGACCCTGTCTGATCTGGTTGAGGCGGAACTTCTCCCCGAAGCCTATCCGGATGACATAGACTGCAACGGTGCGAGGGTGGACGTTCGTTACCGCATCACTCCGGAGGACCCGGTGACAGACGGCATTACCTGGGTTGTCCGCGAACAGGATCTTCCCCGTCTGCCGGACGCCCTGCTGGAGTGGACCGTACCCGGCATGAGGCTGGAATTGTTGGAGGCCCTGATCCGGACGCTGGAAAAACCACTCCGCCTTGCCTGCAGCCCCATCGCCGCTACCGCCCGGGAGGCGGAGGCGTGGCTGAAGAAGGAATCGTTTACCTACACCCACTCCCTGCGAGATGCATTGGCTGCGTTCCTGGCGGTAAAAACGGGTCGGATTCTGGCAGGACCGGACCTGCACCCGGAGAGTCTGCCTCCCCATCTGCGGGCCTCGATTGAAGTACGGGATGATCAGGATCGCATGGTCTTTCATGGCGAAGCCTTTCCAGGTGCGGAGACGGACATCGGGATCAAAGGTCCCCGCCAGAAGGCCGTTTCCGGGCGATGGCACCGGGATGGACTGACAGACTGGCCGGAGAATGTTGAGTTTCTGAGCGAAATCAGTCTGGAAGGCATTCCGCATTGGCCGGTATTGGTTCAGGAGCATGAGTCCTGTTGCCTGCGGGTCTTTCATCAGAAGACGGAAGCCATGGCCCATCATCTGGAGGGGGTCGTTCAGATGTTTCTCAGCAGACGGCAGGACGTCGTAGGGTATCTGGAGAAGCGGCTCCCGGTCCCGACCCTGAGTTTGATGGAACTGGAGATGATCACTCCCGGCGAACAGGCTCTTCCGGATTTGGTTCACGGGATTCTGAGAGAAGGGCTCTGCCCCGGGGGCAGGCCCCCGGTCACGTCCTCAGAATATCAGCACCTCGAAGAGGAGCTCCGGGGGACGCTGTTTGAACTTGCTGAAGAGCGGGGCCGGTCCCTTCAGGAGCTGCTGACGCTTCGGCAGGACGTGATGTCCGCTCTGGAACGTCGCCTTCCTGCAGATACGGCTGCAGATCTGGAGCTGCAGATGCAGACCCTCTGGACTCCAGGCTGGTGCAGGGATCCGGTCTCCTTTCAACGGTATCCACGCTATCTGGAGGGCATGAAGCGACGCATCCAACGTTGCGACCTCAACCCCTCAAAGGATCTGCGGAAACTCTCAGAACTCGACCCGGCTCTGACGCGTTTCTCCGAAATTCTCAGCCGGCTCCGCCCTTTTCAGGTACGGGAGGGATTTCTGAAACTGCAGGAATTGCGACTCGCCACCTTCGCTCCCGAGCTCAAGTGTTTTGAGAAAACCAGTCTCAAACGCTTTGAGGACTGGACCCGGAGTCTGTAAGCTTCCGGGCGATCAACCCGCCCCGCTGCCGAACCTTCGCGGGCGGTCTGAACAAAATCCTACTCATTTTCCGCTTTCACAACTAGTACAAAGGCCATAGAGCTAGTAAGCGACTCATTGCCAATTTCTATGGATCCTCAGCAAAACATTCCTCCTTATGGTGATCAGGGGCCTCTTCAGCCCACACCTCCCCGTAATCCTCAGTACATCGATGCCAGTTATGGGCCCTACAGTGGCTATGGATATACGGGGGCGAATAGTTATTACCCGACGTTGCCAGGGTATGGGTATCCAAACTACGGGAACTACGGCGGGTACAACTACGGGGGAGCCGCAGCGGAGTTCCTTTCACCCCGCCGCCTCTTAAAAGTCATTCGCCGGCGCTGGTTTCTGATTCTTCTTTTGACCATCATCGGCGCGGTAGCCTCTGTTCTCTATTTCTGGAAAGCGGAACGGGTCTACCGGGCGAGAGCACTGATTGAGATGAGTGTTCGCGGGCCCCGGATTCTGAGTGGTGTCGTTCAGGAGGAACTGGGAAAAACAGAGGAGGTCTTCAATACGAGACTGGGACGATTGAGAGGGACCCGTTTCGGTGTCTTGGCGGAAGAACGGTTTACCCTTCTCTGGGATGCCCATGGTCGGCCCACAACTACGGAGAAACGTCCAAACTTCGGACGCATTTCCTACAACATGATGCGGCAGTCCCGCCTGGTACAGATCTCTGCAGAAAGCAACGACCCTTTGGTGGCTGCGATTTCTGCAAATGCAGCCGCAGAAGCCGCAAGCACCTTCTTCCAGGAAGAGAACCGGGCCTTATCAGATTCAGCAGTAGAATGGCTGGACCGTTCTGCGAATGTCATGAATTCACAACTTATCCAGACAGAGGATGCGCTATTGGCGTTCCGTTCGGAAAACAATCTGGATACCTTGCAGGCACAGCTCGATGCCGACAAGCAATCCCTTCTGACCCTGAACAATATGCTGATCGGGTATGACAACGATCTGCTGAGGGCAAAGGAATTCCTGAAATCCATTAATGACCTGGCGATTGATCTGAATGAAGGGGTCAAACTTCCGGGTTCACTTCCGAACCGGGAACGCATCATGAACGAGGTTCAGCGCTACCGGAATGCTCTGGATCAGAGAGAGATGGTGTTGGAGATCAAAACAGAGAGACACCCGGATGTCGTTCAGTTGGATCAGCAAATTGAAGATATTGCAAAAGGGATCCTGCAGGAGGTGGAGTTGTCGAAATCCAGCTTCGTTCAGCAAATTAACGTCATTGAAGGGCAGCGGGAGGCCGTCCGGAACAGGATTTCGGAAATGACGAAGAAAGTGGCGGATCAGGAGCTCCATCTTGTTGAGCGCAATGCCCGACTTCGCACCCTGATGAGGGAAAGAGATGCCGCTGAAGGGGCTCTTAACAACGTGTTAAACCGGATTGAACAGGCACGTCTTGCCGCAGATCAGGATACCGCGACCTTAAAGCTGGTGGAACGTGCCACCCGTCCCAGTGAACCGGTTCACCCCAAACTGACCGCCATGCTTCCTCTCGGGCTCTTCGGTGGGCTGGCCCTCGGATTTTTACTGGCACTTACGCTTGAGGCGGTTGAGGACCGTATTTTCTCGATTGCAGAATTGGAAGCGGGTATTTCCAGCCGCATCATTGGCATTATCCCCCACATCGCCGGTGGAAAACGTGCAGATTTGGCGATGATCTCCCTGAACCAGAAGTTCGGGCAGGTCGCTGAATCCTTCAATGCCGTCCGGGTGCTTCTGGACCATGTGAACAACAACCGTCTGAAGGAAATCCGTGAAAAAGGGCATGCCCATCCGGGTGGGCAGGTGGTCATGTTCTGCTCCGCCTCCCCCAGTGAAGGGAAAACTGTGAGCGCCACCAACGTCGCCATTACATCCGCCCGTGCCGGCCAGAAAACCCTTTTGATCGACTGTGACATGCGGCGGCCCCGGCTGGCCAAAGTATTTGAGGACGGGATGGAGGCCAAAAAAGGAGAGGACGAAAACCAGTACAGTCTCCTCCACCACCTGGCTGAACACGGAGGAAAGGACTTTGAGAAAATTATTCTCCCCGGCCCTACCGAACATCTCGATTTGATGGCATCCCTTTCCTCGAATGAAATCAACCCTGCCGACCTTCTGGGTGGGGATGACATCCGCCGATTGGTCCTGTGGGGTCGCAAGCATTATGACCGGGTGATTATCGATACCCCGCCAATTGGCCTCATTTCAGACGGTCTGGTGATTTCCGGTCTGTCTGACGGGGTGGTAACCGTCTGCCGTGCAGGGCAAACCCGCCACCGTGCACTGCGACATGTGCTGCTGCAGTTTAAAGGCGTAGGAGCCACGGTGATCGGAATTATCGTGAACGACTTCAATATGAAGAAAGCCGCGGAACCCCTGGATGTCCACTACAAGGAATTTGCGGCCGGATACGATAAATCGGTTTACAAAGAACAGGAAAGAGCCGGTTATCTCGAAACGCCAAGCGAAGGCTGATTCGAGATGAAAACTGTCATGTTGATCGGAGACGGGATGGGAGATCGCCCCTGCCCGGAACTGGGCGACCGTACCCCTCTTCAGGCGGCACAGATCCCCTGGATGCGCCGTATCGCCGCTGCCGGCACCCTTCATCTCGTGGACACGGTTCCCCCGGGTCTGCCTCCCGGAAGTGATGTCGCCAATCTGGGTCTTCTCGGATACGATGCCCGTGACTATTACACGGGCAGGGCCCCGATTGAAGCCGCAGGAGCCGGGATCCCCCTCCAGGAAGACGAGGTGGCCTTTCGCTGCAACCTGGTTCATATTTCCGACGGCAGGATGGTGGATTATTCTTCCGGACATATTTCCTCGGAGGAAGCGGCCCCGATTGTGGAAAGTCTGGAACGGGAACTGAGCCGAAGCGGCCTTCATTTTCACCAGGGAGTGCAATACCGACATCTGGTGGTGTGGGAAAACGGTCCTGTGGCACCGGTCACGCAGCCGCCACACGACATTCTGGGGCAGGAAATCGCCCCCTATCTTCCAGAGGGTGAGGGAGCGGAACTGGTGTTGGAGTTGATGGAAGCCTCCAAGGAGCTGCTCAGAGAGCATCCGGTCAATCAGGCCCGGGTAGCACGTGGAGAGCTGCCCGTGACCCAGATTTGGCTGTGGGGACAGGGTCCTGCCCTTCAGCTGCCCACCTTTCCAGAGCTTTATGATCTGACCGGGACAGTGGTGACAGCTGTGGATCTCGTCCGCGGCCTGGGGGTCCTGGCCGGACTGGAGACGCCCGTCGTGGAAGGGGCAACCGGATGGATCGACACCAACTACGCAGGCAAAGTGGCTGCAGCCCTGGATGCGTTGATAACGCAGGACTTTGCCTATGTGCACATTGAGGCTCCTGATGAATGCGGTCACGTCGGCGATGCCGCTCTCAAAACCCAGGCCATTGAAGCCTTTGATCAAAACGTGGTCGGGCCGATCTGGCAGGCGTTGGAAGAACGCGGGGACCCCTATAAACTTTTAGTAACCATGGACCATCGTACTCCGGTTGAAATACGTGGACACAGTGCAGAACCGGTCCCGCTTGCGACACTGGAAGGACCCGTCGGTCTTCCGGAAGCACAGACAGACTTTGATGAATTCATTCACGGAGGAAACGCGGAACTCCGCACCTATGAATGGATCCCGGGATGGATTCGCGGACAGGCATGACCATCGCCTCCCCTTTTCCTCCTGAACTGAATACTGCTCTCTGCCATGACTGGCTGACGGGTATGCGGGGAGGAGAACGGGTGCTCGAGCTTTTAGGCGAGGCCTACCCGAATGCCCCCATTTATACACTGTTGCATCATCCAGGTGCCGTGTCCGAACGGATCGAATCACATCCCATCGTCACCAGCCCGCTGCAACGGATCCCGGGCATTCATCAGCAGTACCGGAATTACCTGCCCCTGATGCCTTCGATGGTCAGGAGCTGGAAGCCTTCACCCGATCTGGATCTGGTGATCAGCACCAGTCACTGCGTGGCCAAGAGCATCCGGACCGCACCCGGCACCTCCCATATCTGTTACTGCTTTACCCCCATGCGGTATGCCTGGCTGTTTCATGAAGAGTATTTTCCCCAGCCGTTAAAACGCGCTGCGCTGAAACCTGTGTTGGCCAGTCTGAGGGCCTGGGACCGGGCCACCGCGACCCGGGTGACACGATTCGTGGCCATCAGCAAGCATGTCCAGCAGCGGATTGAGGAATTCTACCATCGGGAAGCGGACATTGTGTATCCCCCAACCGATACCGGAACCTTTACTCCGGGGACCGCACCCCGTCAGGACTTTGATTTCCTCATCAGTGCCATGGTTCCATACAAACGGGTGGACCTCGCCATTCAGGCCTATACCGCATCCGGCTACCCGCTCAAAGTCATGGGAAGCGGTTCCGGTCTGCCCGATCTGCAGAAAATGGCCGGGCCCAACATTGAGTTTCTGGGGCGTCAACCCGACGAGGTTTTGCTCGAGATGTACCGGACCTGCCGTTTCCTGCTGTTTCCGGGAGAAGAGGATTACGGCATCGTACCTGTAGAGGCAATGGCCTGCGGAACCCCTGTCATTGCGTACGGAAAAGGAGGAGCCACTGAGACCGTGGTGGATGGAGAAACCGGTGTCTATTTTCAGGAACAGTCTCCATCGTCTCTGCAGGAGGCGGTGGACCGTGCAGCCAACATAACGTGGGACCCCTCAATTATCCGGGCCCGGGCGGAACAGTTTGATATTTCCCAGTTCCTGGAGGGACTTGCACGAGTGGTCACAGACGTTACGACATCGGAAACCGACGGCTGAGCCAGGCCAGTAAGGGCCAAACAGGCAACAGGCACACTCCCAGCAGAGGCTCCCCCGCTCCAGCCAGCATCAGGCTCTGCAGCGGAAGAAGTACCCGAATTGCTTTTCCGATCAAAGCGGGCTGGACGCAGCCTGCACGACGAAGGCGGAGATCAAGCTGAACCAGAGCCCAGATCCATAGAACGGCAAACAGACTGGCAGAGAGTGGTTCATCCGTTTGACTCAGGACCCAAAGCGGTACCCCCAGCCCCAGGATCGCCATCCACAGGGTTGCATACAGAGGGACGGGACGTTCGGTTGCCTCCAAACGGCCCAGGACGGTAATCCATCCGATCCAGAGAAACCAGATGACCGCTGCCGCTATGAGCTGCGGAGACGGTTGAAGCGGGCTGCCCGCGCCGATCCAAAGGGCGCATACCCGACACAGGGCCATCAGAATCGGACCCAGCCATGGAATCGGCTCTTTGCAACCCGTATATGCGACAATGAGCAGGATCAGCCCCGCCATGCCCACGGATGGAGACAGCCCCAGAGCGGTCAGCCCCAGAAGGACACACACCGTCCACCCCATCCCGGGGGAAATCTGACCCGAGGGAAGTGGCCGTTCCGGCCGGGACCGGCGGTCCCGGGGAAGGTCCAGTAAATCGTTCAAGGCCATGCCAAACCAATAGGCGAAAACTACCCCAGACGTCGTTCGGATTCCCGCTTCCAATGACCCGATTTGCGTCACCGCTCCAACCCAGACATCCCCGGGTACGGTAAGCGCATTGGGAAGGCGTAAAAACCGTATCCAGGCAAAAAAACGTAATCGCATGTAGAATGTATGTATCACATTACGGGATTTTCAATGCCCGATGTTTTCCCCTTGCCATCCGCAAGTCGCTCACGCATAAGTCCCAATCGATCCTTTGATGCGTATGAGCCGAACTTCTTTTACTTCTTCACATTTGCCCATCCTGATTTGCGTCCTGACCGCTGGACTTTTTCTGTCCGGCTGCGGAACCAACGCCGATCTGAAAGACCCGAACGAGGTGTTGGAACGAGCCCGCAATCAGATGCTGTCCTACAACATTAAGGATGCCAAGGAAACGCTGGAGGCACACAGCAAGCTCTTCTCCTCAGAGATGCCGCAATACCCGGAGTATCAGTACTTTTACGCACTGGGTCTGCTGCACACCATTCCTCCGGTTCCGTCGGACGTCGAAAAGGCGGAAGTGATGTTGCTGGACCTTGTCACAAAATACCCCGACTACGACCGCGCATCCAGTGCATGGTACTACATCGGACGCATTCGGGACCTGCGGGATTATAAGAATGATGCCATCCGGTTGGGCGAAGCGAGGGATGCCTACCGTAAGATCCTTGAGGAATATCCAGACAGCATCGAAGCCGGTGAGGCCGCCGCCCGATATGCGGTCACCTTCATGAAATACGAAGGCGAGCAGGAAGCCGACTTTGAAAAAGGGGTTACCACGCTGGAGGAATGGCTGGTGGACAACCCGGACTCCCCTCAGGCCTCTTCCCTCACCCTTTTCCTGGCACAGATGCTGGACATCTACATCAAAGACAGTGCCCGATCTCTGGCATACTATCAGATGACCTATGAAAAGGGTTTTAACAATCAGGGTCAGGCGGGGGCAAAAATTTGGCGCATGGCAGAACTGGCCCTTGAAGTGGGCCAGAAAGACAATGCCGTCCTCTACGCTCAGGACATTATCCGTCACTACTCCCGAAGCGGACGGGCCTATGAGGCGAAACTCATGCTGGAAACCATCCAAAAAGAAAACCCGGACATGGACTTCGAGATTCCGGACCTGCAATTGTTCGAGATGAAGGAGGCTGGAGAGTGAAAAAATTCAACACCAACTGGATTGGATTCGGTATCCTGATTGTAGCCTGGGTGAGCAGTGCCTTCCGGTTTGCCAGCATCTCCTCCGAAAAAAAATCAGAGGAAGACCCGGACGCAGGAAAAAAAATCATCCGGATCCTGCACTGGCAGTTGGAGCCGGGATACCGCGACGGCATGGACCGGGTCATCGAAGCGTATAACAGTCTTCCCCATGTGAAAGAAAACCGCGTGGAGGTCCGCCAGATGGCGGTGACGGAACGGGTCTATGCTCAGTTTCTGAACGTGCACCTGATCAGCGGAACCGCACCGGACATCTGCGAAAAAGGGATGAGCAGTATCTTGGGCAACGGGGCACAGCTGGCCCGATTCTTTGAGCCGATTTCCGGGTATGTGAAGGAGCAGAATCACTACAATGCCGATGAATACCTGCCCGGAGGGATGCCGGAAGAGCTGTTGAAGATTCTGGACCCTCCTCCTCCCCCCGAGGATCCGAATCAGGAGCGCGTCCTGCCCGAAACCATGGACCCGGAACTGGCGGAATACCTTCAGACCGTTGCCTGGAGTGAAACCTTCACCGACGGGATGCTCGGCGGCTGGGACGACAACCTGCAGGACTACATCGCTGTTCCCGTCAGTTCCTGGGGCGCGATGCGCACATTCTACAACAAAGACCTGACCGCCGAAATCAAGACCTGGTTAAAGAAACAGTGGGAGGCAGATCCTCAACCAGAATGGCTGTCCACCCTGGTGGAAGAGGAAAAAATGGTCACCCCGAACGAGGCATTTCTGGCCTGGATCAACAACTCCGAGGTGCCCGACAGTCTGGGCCGCTTCATCATTTTCTGCGAAGCCGTCTCCCGATACGGAGAAGTCGTTGGCAAAGACAAACTGGTGGCGATTTCCGCCAGCAGCTACTTCACCGGCACCATGATCGGCGCCTACGTTGTGCCCTTCACCAACGGCATGGCGCAGAAACTGGATGCCGATCATAATTCCAGCATTGGCCACCAGGAACTGATCGGCGGTTGGGAGTCCGGCCTTTGGTCCTATCAGGACCCGGCCCTCAAGGACGGCTTCTACGACGTGGCCCGCTGGCTGGCCAACTACTACCCCCCTGGTTACCTCGGCCTCGACCGTGAACAGGCGGCACGTCGGTTCACGCAGCAGAATGCCATCTTCATCACCACCGGTGGATGGGATGCCTCCACGCTATTCAAAGGGGCAGAAGGCAAATTTGAAGTGGGGGTCATTTCCGCCCCCATGCCGGTAGAGGGAGAGCGCTGGTTCCCCTACTCTGCAGGACAGCCTAACGAGGCGGAAAGCCGTCTGGGAGCCCCCATGGCGCTGAACAAGGAATCCCGGAATTTCGAAGAAGCGGTCGATTTCCTGAAATTCATGACCAGTTTCTCTGCGAACCAGTCCATGAACCACCGAGCGGGGTGGATTCCCAGTGTGGTCGGTGCGCAGCCGAACGAACAGATGAAACCTTTCCTCCCCAAAACTGAAGGCGTGAAAGGGTCCATCCGGCTGGACCCCTCCAACGTGCGGGGCATTAATCACATTTATCAGGGGAAATTCCCTCTCTACATGGTGGGCGATATTTCGTACGAACAGTTTGTCGCCGATGTGGAGGAGAGCTACCGGAATGAACGGAATGGAACCAACCGGCGTTGGCATGAGATGTTTGTCGGAGGCCGGGACCGAGCCCGCCAGCTGGAGCGTTCCATGCTGGTGTCACGCCTGAGAGCGCAGGAGAAAGGCTGGGAGGGCGAAAACCTGATCAAGCATAACAATATCCTCGAATACAGCCTGGGCATCCTCGACGGGTACAACACCCCGGCTGATTTCAAACGCTACTTCCCGGACCGCGAGTTCCCACAGTTCTAAACCGCCATGACCGACGCCACCCTCCCCACCTCCTCTTCTTCGGATAAACAGCGGCTTGCGCGTTTCTGGACGCGGGCCAAGTCATTGCAGAAACTGTATCTGCTCGTTCTGCCGACGACCTGTCTGATTGCCCTGCTGGGCTACTACCCCAAACTGGACGTGGTGGTCAAATCGACCTACCGCTGGCAGCCGCCCTCCATCAACGAATTTATCGGCTTCGACCACTTCCTGGATGCCTTTGCCGATCCCAAATTCTGGAGCTCCTTCCAACTGGTGTTCATCATGCTGGTGGCGAACTTGTTCAAGATGTGGCCGGGTATTTTCGCCGCAGTGGCCCTGCACAGGATATCGAGTGATAAAATTCGCTATATTTTCCAGGTCTGCTTCGTGATCCCGATGGTGATTCCCGGCATGGTCTGGTTGCTGATTTGGAAAAGTTTTTATGATCCGGATTTCGGGATTTTTAATAAAATCCTCAACAGCACCGGGCTGATGTCCTTTCTCCACATGATGGACGGGACCCGTGAAGAGCTCGGGGTCATGCCTCAGTTGGCCAAGAGCATGGATCCCTTTATGGACGGCGTGATTGCACCGGTCTTCGGCAGTGTCTGGGGACTGGTCATGGTCGGGGCCTTCCTGATCATGATTGCACATCATGGAGAAGACAGTCGGAAACGGGCTACCGCGGCCGGTATTCTTCTGGGTGTGGCCTTCCTTCCCTTTGTTGTGGAACAGATCCTGTTCTCCGCAGCCAAAAACGATGCCTCGATCAACATTCTCATGCTGGTCATCATCACGCTGGGCAGTTTCATCGCCATGATGTGGGGCACCGCCCGCCAGTTGGGTCCCCGCTGGGTGATCTGGATGTTCCTGACCTTCGGCGGCCTGTACGCCTTCCAGACCATGAAGATTGGAGTGGACCCTGACACTGCAAAAGACGTCACCAATCTGATTGAAATTGGCAGCTTTAAAAGCGCCTATCTCCGGATGTTCTTGTGGGTGGCGGTCGCGCTTGGCATTGGAGAACTGCTCCGGAGAAACAAGGATCGGTTTGCCGCCGAAGCCCTGATCAAAACCATCGGAACGGCGGTGTTTGTTGGTGGAGTGCTTCTCCTGGCGCTCACCTCCTTGTGGACCGAGCCGACCGGGCAGTTTGAAATGGGCACCCCCGCGTGGCTGGGAAACAAAGACCTCGTGATCCCGGCACTGATCTTCTGGGGGTTTCCCTGGGTGGGCACCGTAGGGGTGCTGATCTACCTGGCCGGTCTCCAACAGATCCCGGTGGATGTTTACGAAGCGGCCGAACTGGACGGCATCGGCCCCATCGGCATGCTCTTCCGTATTGAGCTGCCGCTCATCCTGACACAGGTGCGGATTAATCTGATCTTTATGACCATCGGTACCCTGACCACCTATGAGATGTTCCTGATTCTCCTGGGACCCAACGGGGGACCGGACAATCGGGGGATGGTTCCCGGATTGTACATTTTCTCGAAGGCCTTCCTCGAAGGGAAGTTCGGCTACGGCTGTGCCCTCGGAATGGTACTCTTCTTCATGATCCTCGGCCTGACCGTGCTCTACAATAAATACGTCAAGGTATCCAAATAAGCCTCCGGCAGGAATTCCGTTATGCCTAAACAAGTCTCCAAAGCAGCAGAAGCCCTGAAAATTGGGTACATGCTGTTCATCCTGTTCTTTGCATTCCTCCCCCTGTTCATCATGGTGGTGGTGAGTTTCAAATCCAACGACCAATATCAGGACAACCCCTGGTTCTTTGATCCTCCCTCCGAATGGCATTGGGAAAACTGGGGGGCCGCCTGGGAAATGGTCAAGGACCCGATCTGGAACTCCATCTTTGTCTCCCCGCTCAGCACCACCATCACCATCACCATGGTATTGATGACGGCATATGCACTGGCGCGGTACCGGTTCCCAGGCCGTAATGTCATTTACTATGGTATTATTGCCTCCATGTTCCTCCCCGGAACGGCCGCCACCTTGGTCACGGTGTTCAACCTCCTGAAAAACCTGGGCCTGGTGAACTCTCTCTGGGCCTTGGTCCTGATGGGCAGCAACGCCGGCCAGATTGCCGGAGTGTTCCTGATTAAACAGTTCCTGGAGGACATCCCGGCTTCTCTCTTCGAAGCGGCGGAAATGGATGGTGCCGGTCACTTCCACCAGATTTTCCATATCGTGATCCCCATGTCGATTCCGGTGATTTCCATTTGTATGATCACTGACTTCCTGGGTACATGGAATAACATGATCCTTCCTCTGATCATTCTCCGTGACGAGGAACTGCTCACCATCCCGGTCGCCCTCATGCGATTGGAAGGAGAATATGTAAAGCAGTACGGTCAGATGATGGCAGGCTATGCGATCAGTTCCGTTCCTCTGATCATTCTGTTTATCTTCTGCATGAAGACTTTTGTGAAGGGTCTGGCTCACGGGGCCGTCAAAGGCTAATCAGAATTCCCTCCTACGCAAATGGTGCGCACCGTCCAGAGTCACAATCCCAGCGGTGGGGCTCCTTTTGCCGTCGATTTTGATCAGGCCCCCCTGCTGGTCATCTGGGAATGCACCCGCGCCTGCGCCCTCGCCTGCCGTCACTGCCGTGCGAGTGCCATCGACAAACGGGACCCGCATGAGCTGAGCACCGAAGAGGGCACCGCTCTTCTCCGTCAAATCAAATCACTTGGGACCCCTATCGTGGTCTTCACGGGCGGAGACCCCCTGCAACGGGATGATCTGGAGATCCTGATCCGTGAGGCAAAGGACTTGGGACTCCGCGTGGGCACCATTCCCGCCGGCACCCCGCGGTTAACCCGTGAACGGCTTGCTTCAATCGGCGAAGCCGGTGTGGATCAGGTGGCCTTCAGCCTCGATGCCGCAAGCGCGGAACCGCATGACGCCTTCCGCCAAGTCCCGGGATCCTTCGACCTCACCCTTCAGGGTGCCAGATGGGCGGGCGAACTGGGCATTCCGCTTCAGATCAATACCGTGTTCCATCACGACAATCTGACTGAATTCAACGCCATCGCAACCTTGGTCGAGTCGCTAGGTACGGTGTTCTGGGAAGTGTTTTTTCTCGTTCCCACCGGGCGCGGTTCCGAGTTAAAGGGGTGTACTGCGGAAGAGATGGAGGATCTGTTTGGGAAGCTTTACGAGCATTCCAAAACCTCCGCGTGCGTGGTGAAAGTCACTGAGGCCCAGCATTATCGACGGTATGTCATGCAACAGCAGCAGGCGAAGGGTCAGCCGCTTGGAGCAGGCGGACCGGTCCGAGAGATCCGTAAGGGAGGCCATCCCGGGTCGATTGGGCGTTCTTCCCGGGTCGTCAATGCCGGAAACGGGTTCCTGTTTGTCGATCACACCGGCAATATCTGTCCCTCAGGCTTTCTTCCGGAAATCCGGGGAAACACGCGGACACATACCCTGGAGGAGGTGTACCGGACGGACCCCTTCTTCCTCGACCTCCGCAACCCCAAAAACCTGAAGGGAAAATGCGGTCGCTGCGAATTCCGTACGGCCTGTGGGGGGTCCCGGTCGCGGGCATGGGCTGTCACCGGAGATGCCTTTGCCGAAGAACCGTTTTGCGTTCTTACCCGCTGAAACCTTCAGGACCCGGCACTATTCAGATCCGTCCGGCAAAGCCGCGACTGAATTGTCCGGGTGAACAGGCTAGATGCTTTCCTCTTCTCCCAGCTCTACTCTGAGCTTTTTCAGTGTCAGTCTCGCCATTTCATCCTGAATGGGCTGAATCACTTTGAACCACTTCCGAAAACCATACCCTATCATCCACATTCCCAGTGCCAGAACCCCAGATAACGCAACCATCGCCGTTCTCCGATCTGACCTCGCGATTTCCAACTTCCGTTCCATCAGGCTGAACCGGGCTTCCTCCTGAACAGTGCGGTTGTCCGTTGAGGCCAGAGTTACGTATTCCACCCCGGTTTCAAACACCAGGCTGTTTGTCGAATCCACTACATACAACTGCCCGCCGATGCTGAACATGAACAGCAATAATCCGAACAGCGCGCAAAATTTATAGAGATTGTCTGTCGGCAATGGGATGAGATGTTCCATAAAAAGCGCACGAGGGTTCTTGTGATGTCATTGCACGGTTTATTTCACCTGCAGATTCAACGGGAAGATTCCATACCCGCCTTCTTTTTTCCTTCGAGGCCATAATGGGTCAGAATGTGATCTCCCATACCGCTCTTGGTTTTGAGCACCGTGAGATCGAGCCAGATATTATCTGCAATGGCCTCAATCACGGACAGGTAATGACGAAGGTCCACTCCGTCGGTCACAATGGCCACTCCCACACTGCTTCCCCACCCTTTTGCATTCTTCATGATCCCGGTCGCATCCTCGACAGAGATCTCCACACTCTTTTCCTCCTTCACATCCGAATGGATGGTGACGTTGATGGACTGGTCTTTCGCACGGCTGATTTCCACAGCAATCGTGCGATACTCCGCAGGTGCAAAAACTGGATGCAGAACCACGAGGCTGAGCAGGATCATGTATCTTTTCATTATCTTTCCTCCAGGGAATCCGGATGTTGACCGGATCAACTCAACAGAAATCCGGCGTTATCATCATGTAGACATCAAACTCACGTCAGTTCAATCCTGCACCAGTTGTCTATCTGCTTTTTTTAGGAATTTTTCCACTGACCACGCTCTCAATTCCCCCGGTTGAGGCACCTGAACCTAGCTATTCACGACAGCCGCATTGGTCGCCGCCATGGTGGAAATCATCACGGCGGCCTGACAGGCAGCGATGACATCTTTGGTTGCGGTGCCAATGATATCCCCGCTCACAATTTGCTGAATCCGTTTCTTCCGGGCCCGCAGTTCTTTTGCCTCAAACCCTTCCTGTAAGACTCCAGCCCCATGGGCTAACGAGATGAGCACGACCGTCCGCGGATCTATCAGCTCCTCTTCTCCAATGATCGCCGCGCGCAGCCGTTGCACGATCTTCTGTTCCGGCACCGGATTGAGCTCAGGGTAAATTTTCCTCGTGAACAGCCACAACACCTTCTCCTCGTCCGCGCGCAGAATTCCCCGGCGGCAGAGTTGCTGTGCGGCCTTGCGCCGAAGATCCTTCATTCCTCCGAGCCGGGAAACCCACGTCTTCAACGACGCCTTCTTTGGGGCGGACTTCAGTTTCTCCAGACATTCGTCCATCACAGGATCCTCCATCGGCTTGATCCGATGCAGATCCACCAGTTGCTTTTTGCTTTCTCCGATCAAAAGATGACCGTCGAGGAGGAATTCCGCCAATACAGCCCCGGCAATGACGTAGTTCACATAGCCGCTGATCACCGTGCCCTTTTCGTTGCGGAGGGCAAGAAGCAGAATCTCTTCATACAGAAAAAGGGGTTCAGGATGTTTCATGGGGTTCTCCTTTCAGCTTGAATCGTAGAGCAGACCTCTGCTTCTATGCAGGAAGCCCATGCCGAAACGTTAGTGTAGAGACGCTTGTCCCGCAGTTACAGAATATCTTTTCCTTTGTAACCCCCTTTGGCTGTCACCCTGATCATGGAATCTGAAGACTGCATGCCGTTCATGCTTTGAGAGGAAGGAACCATGTTAACGCTGTACTGTTTCACGAATAAATCGTAAATCCCCATGACCATTGACAAATGACCCATTCCCGGTGACGAATGATCCATGACCACTGAATACACCCCTCTTTTTTATGCTGCTTCTTCCGGCGATCTTGAAGCGGTTGTTGGACTCCTTCCCGATGCCAGCGAGTCCGAACGGAATCAGGCACTGGCCCAGGCAGCCGCCCTGAACCATTTTGAAACCGCAGACCGGATCCTGGAATCCGGCGGGGATGCGAATGGTGTGTTCGACCCTCTCTATGGAACGGTGCTGTTTCCCTCCTGTGAATATCTCAACCCGGAGGGCATTGCCTACCTCCTCAGTCATGAGGCCAATCCGGCCCGAGTGGTCACCCGGGTGGACGGCCCCCGAAATGCCCTCGATCATCTTCTGGCCACTCATCATCGGTCCCCCCTGAAATCCCGTTGCATTCAACTCTTGTTGAATGCAGGGGCTCCGGACCCAAAGGATACCCTCATGGCGATTCATCTGGGCTCTCTGGAACGACTGGTAGAGGCATTGGAACGTGAACCGGAGGCCCTGCATGCCACATTAGACATTCCGTATGGCCAGCACCCCCTCCTGGGCGGAACTCTGCTCCACATGGCGGTGGAGTTTCATCAGCCCGTCCTTGCGGAGGAGCTCATCCGCAGAGGGTTGGATGTGAATACGCTGGCAGACCGGATCCCGGGATCGGCCAACACTGAACCGGTATGGCCCACAGATCTTGTGGCCCTGGGAGGACAGCCTTCCCTGTTTCATGCGAAGGGAAGCAGCAAAGACATGCTGCCATGGCTGCTGCAGCATGGTGCGGATCCCGCCCTTACCGGCTGGTTTCTCCGCGATGGTGAAGAACAGGAGTGGACCGCCCTGCAGTACTTCGAGGAGATTGACCGCATCGAGTGTAATTTGCTGGAGGAAACATTGACCCTCCGGGCTGCACTGGGTACGGAAGGCCTATGACACCCAAAACCAAAATCATCTTTTTGCTGGCACTGGCCCTGATTGTGTCCGGGTTTTCCGCCTACATGCTGAAACAGAGTGCCGCCGAAAGCAATGTGGTCAAGATTGGCTGGGGTCTGGTCTTTACCATGGGCTGCATGACGTTTGTGCGGGGAATCCGGCTGTTCGGCCGTTTCAAATAGTCGGCTTATGCGCGTCTGGAGCCGCCGGGACGTTTTTGCTTTTCTGCTGACCTTCCTGGTCGCGCTGACAGGATACGTCTACAGTCTTCCGGACTCCATTACCCTGGAAGACGCCGGGGAACTGGCCGTTGCCGGTGACCATCTCGGGGTTCCGCACCCGCCCGGATATCCGATTTGGACCTTTCTGGCCTGGATCTTTCAAAAGGTGTTGTTCTGGACGGAATACCGGGGATATCCAGACCCTGCGAAAGCGATTGCGTTCATGAGTGCATTTTTTGGGGCGGTGGCATGCGGATTCACCGCGATGCTGACCAGTCGGTTTACCCGTGAGCTTATTCAAAAGGGACTCCGACCCGGGCGAATCACCCTCCGCGACCATATCGTTGCCAGAGCGATTGGAGCAGCCTCGGGTCTCATTGGCTGCCTGATTTGGCAACGCTCCCAGGGCGCGGGCACCTTCCTGTTCGGCATCGGCAGCCTCGGAGTGATGGGCGTGAGCCTGCTTCAACATCTCACTCCGGAAGAAAAACGCTATCGAGTTCAGACGTCTCTCCCCACCACCCCCCAGATCGGAGCGGGGCTCACCGGCTTCGCCTGTGGTGCTCTGGCTTGGATCTGTGCCTGGGGCTGGCTCCATATTCCCTCTCTTCCCTCCGTCTTCGGGCTGGCGCTGGGAGGATTGATCGCGGTCACAGCCCTCATCATCGCCGCAGACCTGTTATGGGGACGGGCCGTCCGTCAGCCCAACCTGCAACGGGATTTTCTTGGAACAGGTGTGGATGTGGTGGCGGGGATCGGCACCGGGGTCATGCTGGCCTTCACTCCCCTCATGTGGTCCCAGTCCGTCATTGTGGAAGTCTACAGTCTGAATGCGTTCTTCCTCTCTTCGCTTCTGGTGTTGATGTACACCTACCAGCATCGTCCCGATCCCCGTATTCTACCTGTCACCGCCTTTCTTTTTGGGCTGGGACTGACCAACCACCAGAGTCTGCTGTTCATGTTCTTTTTCCTGGTCGCCGCCGTGGCCGCCGGAGGGGATCACTCTCTGCTCAAAGACGGTCTGTTTTTAGCAGGCCTGGGGGCATTGGGGCTGCTGGTGGCAAAAGCAGTCCAGTACCAGGGCCTTGGCGATGAAGGCGCCGTACAGTATTTTGTGCTGCGAAGTGTTCTGGTGATTCTCTTCCTGGGTGTTCTGCTCGCGACCCGGGGGGGGCTCATGCGGAGTTGGAAAACCCTCACTCTGCTAGTGATATGCGGTGCTCTCGGCCTGTCTTTTCTCGTCTATATGCCACTTGCATCCCGACAGGACCCTCCCATGGACTGGGGGAATACGGAAACCTGGGACGGATTCGTGGAATCGGTGACCCGCGGTCAGTATGCCCGTTTCACCGTCGCGGACAATCTCCGCAAAATTGAAACCACCATGCGGACACCTGTGGACCCTGAGATGCTGCAGCCAGGCAGGGAGGCGGAACTGGCGGCGAGTGTGGCCAGGCGAACCCTGTTCCTCCATATGCTGGGGGCCTATTTCCATCAACCGGACTGGAAATATTCCATCGCCAGCCAGTTCAGTTGGTCCTTCCCTGAAGAGCCCTGGGACCCAACGGCCCAGGACCCTCCGCCAGGAGAACGGACTCTTCCGCTGGCCCTGCTGGGGCTGATTCCTCTCATCGCACTGACCCGCTTTGCATCCGCCCCCCGCCACTGGATGCTCTGCACTCTGGTGGCCATGTTTTTCGTCACGGTGGTTTTCCTGACCATTCAATGGCCGGATCTTTCCCATAATGATTTATGGGTGAAGAGGGTACAGTACATCCAGTCTCACGTGCTCTATGCATTCTGGATGGGAACGGGCACGGTCCTGCTTCTCCTGGGACTCTATGCATGGCTTCCCTTCAGAGCCGTCCCCCCGGCAGGAGCCCTGGTGATGTTTGGGGTACTCGCCGTCTTCCCGTTGCACAAGGAAGCTGTGGACTCCCGACACGTGGCCTTTCTGGGGTCCTCCAACCTCAACGGATATGATTATGGCTGGCAGTACGGCTCGCACATGCTTCTCGGTGCGAACGGAATCCTGCTGGATGAACTGGCACATCATAAAGATCCGGTAGCTCTCTGGGATGAGGATGCAGCGGAGTATGCAGTACGAAGAGGTGTTCCGGAGGAACTCCTTCCGTCGGTGACGGAACGGGCTCCGGCAGAAGCGGTCCCCTATTCTGAATTCAGGAAACAGGTCCTGAACGACCTCAACCTGTCACGCGACACCAGGCGTTCCATTCGGGAGGCCGTCACGCTGTCCGCATTCCGGGCCATGACACCGGACAAACAGGCGGAGAGCCTTCAGTACCTCCATCGTCCTCTCCCTGACTGGAACTACCCACCGGAACTGAAACCGAATGCGGTCTTCTTTGGCGGCACGGATCCAGGCCGGTTTGTGCCGACCTACATGGTCTACAGCGCGAAGTTACGCCCGGATCTCATGGTGCTCACCCAGAATGCACTCGCGCAATCCACCTACATGACCACGATCCGGGAGCAGTATGGGGATGATCTCATCCTGCCCACGGACGAACAGCAATCCGACGCGTTTCTGGAGTATGCGAATGAGCTTCGTCTGTTTAACCCGCCTCGGTTTGTCGAGTTCCGGACCGGCCCCACCCGCTTGGCAGTCTCAGGGTTTTATGAAGTAATGAAGGTCAACGGGTTTCTCAGTCAGCAGATTGTGAAAAACAATCAGGATCAGGTTTCCTTCTACCTGGAGGAATCCGTCCCTCTGGACTGGATGAGTCACCGCCAGCGGCCCCACGGCCTGATTTTTAAGATTGAACCCGAAGAGGTCACCCTCTCATCAGAGGAACTGAATCAGAACCGGGAATTCTGGGACTGGATGGAGGAATGGCTTCTCGAGACCTGGCGTCCACTGGAGGAGCGCACTCACCGCTTTCACCGCGAACTTCAGGTCCGCAAAAGTTACTCCAAGCTCCGTCTGTCCCAGGCTCAGAATTTCTTTGCCCGCGGTCTGTTTGAAGAGGCGGAGTACGCAGTACGTCAGGCACTTCGCCTGTATCCAGCAGGACCTGAAATCGTTCAGGTGGGGGCGGATATGCTGATGCGCTTACGGAAATTCGAGGATGCGGCTGTGGTGCTGGCGGACTACTCCCGACATGACCCCACCAACAGCTTTCTGCCCCGCTTCACCCAATTGCTGCAGCTTCTGCAGGAGAAGGACCGACAACGGCAGGAGCTGGAGGAGGCATTCTCCTACCGAATTACCGGGAACACCACGCTGCAGCTTCTGTATGTCTACAGTGATCTTTCCATGGAGGAACGGATGAAGGATATGGCGGATTTGCTGCTGACGCTTCCCCGGCTTGCCCCTGAATTCTATCGCGAAATGGCCACCTTCATGCGCGAAATGGAACAAGAGGAGTATTACGAAAAAGCCCTGCGGAAATGGGTGGAAAAAGATCCGGAGAATGCGCAACCGCTGGTGGATCTTGCCGTCATCGCTCTGGTGCGGGGAGACGCCAACGCGCTGTATGACCACCTGCTTCAGGCCATCCGGCTGGATGGAAACGACGCACGGAATCGTATCCGTGAAGATGTCCGTTTTCTCGAACTTCGATCCGATCCACGATTCGTCAATTTGGTGCAGCCGCGTTGATATGACCACTTCCCGGGCGAAACGGATCCTGATCTCGATCCCGCGTGAAGTCGGTCACGGAAGAGACATGATCCGGGGCATCTATGCCTACCAGCAGTATCAGAAGGATTGGGATCTGCATGTCTCGCATTTACGAAACGAGGCCACTCTGGCTGCATGGGATGGATGCATTCTTCTCAGCGGGGGGCCACGCCAGCTTTCAGTCCCGGCAGTGGAGTGTTCAAACGGATATGAACCGGAGGGAATTGATTCCATTTGTGAGGACAATCTGATGGCGGGACAAATGGCGGCGAACTTCTACCTGAATCAGGGGTACGAGCATTTTTTGTTCGTGGGAATCCCTGACCCCTTGTATGCCAATCAACGGGGTGAAGGCTTCCGAACCTCTCTTCCCCATCCCCCGCATGAAACGCATATCTGGGGTCCTGGATGGTCCGAAAGCGATGGGAACCAGAAAATTCTCCACCTGCTCACCACCCTCCCGAAACCCCTTGCTGTGTTTGCGGGCAGTGACAGTGCAGGGTTGAGCATCCTGCGTATGCTCCGGGATACCGCATTATCCGTTCCGGAGGATGTGGCGGTCCTGGGGGTGGACAATGACGATCTGACCTGCCTCCTGCCCCGACCAACCCTCAGCAGCGTCCAACTCGATGGCACAGGCATTGGCCGTGGAGCGGCACAACTCCTCGCAGAACGCATGGATGCCCCGGATCTCCCCCCGAGGCGTCACCGTCTGGCTCCGATTGGCATCCAAGTACGAAACAGTACCATGGACCGGGCCATCCCGCACCCAGAGGTGCGGAAAGCCGTGGCCTATATCCGCAAGCATGCACAGGAGGGGATCGGGGTGCCTGACATTGTACAGTCCACGGATCTCAAACGGAGGGCTCTGGAAACGCACGTCCGGGAGGAAACGGGCCAGACCCTGCATGAACTCCTGCTCGCACACCGTCTGCAGCGTGCCCGTCATCTCCTGCTGCAAACGCCCCTCACCATTCAGCAGGTCGCTTTTGCATGCGGGTTTCAGAATGCGGCACGGTTTTCGGTTGTCTTCCGGGAACAGCATGGATGCGCTCCCAGAGAGTATCGACAGGACCATACGGACTGAAAAAATCACTGGACAGTTTTCCAATGTGTCCGAAAGTGCAGACATGAAGACCGTTTTATTCAGCTCACCACATGTGACGTCCCGGACGTCCTGGGGCCTGCTTGTGATGCGCATCACGTTTGGTTTGGGAATGGCCATCGGACACGGCCTGCCCAAGCTGCAGAAATTTTCGGACATTCAGTCCTCCTTTGCCGACCCATTGGGAATCGGCTCCACCGCGAGTCTGGCAAGTGCGGTCTTGGTGGAGGTCCTTTTCGGACTGCTGTTTGCATTGGGACTCCTCACCCGGGTGTCCACCCTGCCGCTGATCTTCACCATGGGGGTCGCGGCCTTTCTCGTGCACGGTGCGGACCCTCTGTTTGCCAAAGGCCCCTCCAAGGAAATGGCCCTTCTGTATCTTCTCGCCTATGTCGCGGTCCTGATCACAGGACCCGGAAAATACTCGATTGACGAACACATCAAGTAATCCGCTATGAATGAATCGGATTTCCCCAGCCGCGCAGCGTATGTGGAGGCCCGCCTTCGACATCTGAAGCACTGTCTTCAGGAAATGGGAATCTGTGACTGCACGGAGAATGCCTCCCTCACTCATCCAGAATTACAACTGGCATTTCTCGAACAGGTCCTGGCCATTGAGGCCGAGCCCTGCGTCACCTATGCACATCAGCTCATCACCCGGGGAATCCTTCTCCCCCCACCGGAAGAAATCCCCGTGAACCGTATCGCGGATAAACTGCAGCAGGTCATTGACGGCCTCGCCGGTCTACGCGTCTTTCTCACCAATACCGGGCATCTCTCCGATTTGGAACTCTACAAAGAGCTCTGGAGCGAAGCGTTAAACGAATTTTCCTGGGACATGTCCGCCTGCACCAATGGGGGCATGCATCTTGACCTCCTTGGCAGCGGGAGTGAGGAGGACACGCGCACCTGGCTTGCCTACTACGCGGATGATCAGCAGCGACGGGAATGGCAGGACCAGTTTCCGAATGAAGATCTTCCCGCCAGGAAGGAACCGGTCAGCGACCGGGATGTGGACCTTCCCAAACCTGAGTACCGCTGAGAGTTCAGCCTGCCCCCGGATACGGGAACGCGGTTTCTGTCATACTGCCGGTTCCGGCTTCGACGTGGAATCGGAATCCGCAGAGTCCGCACATCCGGAACGAATTGCAGGAATGCTATTCGCTTGACCACTCCCCATCACCGTCACAGAATCTGCGGATCCCATGGAGGTTGTATGAGTCATCGCCAAGTGTGCATCGCACTGCTGTTCCCGCTCTTTTTAACCGCACAGGAATCTGCCGGGTTGCTGACCAAGAGTTATGTGATCGGACAGGTCCCCATCCTGCACGACCACATTGGAACCGGAGGGTCAGGAGGCGGAGCCTTCGGCGATCTGTTCAGCACAGGAACCATAAGCCCCACACCTTCCAAGGAGTCCAACCTGCCATGGGCGAGAAAAACCGCACATCCCAAGTTCTTGGAGGAGTATGTCTCACACCATACCGGGGTGACATTTCCGAAGGGAACCTGGATCCGTTATCAACGTGGGGGACATGTTCTGCACATGCGGAACACACCGGTCAATCATGAGCTCCTCCAGTTGGGTCTTGTACGAAGTCGGCTCCTCGCCAGTCAGGTCACGATCACCATGCGTCTGCTGGCGTTTCCGGAGAAGGAGCTGGATGTCATCGAACGACAAGCGGCCGGGCCCCTGACGGATGCGGACTGGATTCAACTCTGGAAAGAAGGCAAAGGAAACACCTTAGCGGTTTCCAGCATGAAAACCGGGGATGGGATCAATGCGATTATCGAATGTGTGGAGGAGATGATCTATCCAACCGAATTAGATCTGGTGGAGGAGAAGCTCACTCCGGAAGGCTCTGATGGCTTGGTGTACGGCGGATTCGAAACGCGGGAAGTTGGAGCCATCCTCAATGTAACGCCAACGGTCTCCGAAGACTGGAATACGCTCCATTTGGTGATTCTGCCTGAAAAAGCAGTGGCGAAGGGGGCGAACCCGGATCAGCCGGAATCTGCCAAACCCATGACCCCGGTATTCCACAGCATGAACCTCACCTCGACACTGGTGATCGAGAATGGACAAACCCTGGTGGCAGGTCAGAGTACAGATGCGGCAACGGGCCAGCGGTGGGTGATGCTGATTCACGCCCGATTGACCACTTCTCAGGGGAAACCCGTTGCCACTCCCCTCGTGATTCCCCCAGCCATGGGTCTAGAGGAGGATCAGTGATGAAACCTTTCCTCCTGACGTTGTGCCTGTTGCTACACACGGTTCAGATTCTCAGCGCCCAGCAGCCCCAGGAAATGATCACCAAGGTCTATCATCTGCATACCAGCCGATGGAGCTTGGTGTCGCGCTCGATGAATCAGAGCGGGGATCCCTTCGGAGGAGACCCTTTCGGTGGTGCCCCTCAACCCGACCTCCCCTGGGCAAAAAGTACGAACACTCAACAAGACATTCAAACCTGGTTTTCCCGTATCGTCGGTCTCAATTTCCCGGAAGGGAGCTGGATACGGGTGATTGAAACCCTGGGGGCTTACACAATTGTGATGCACAATACCCCAAGCGAACATGCGAAAATGCGGCTGGCGGTCCCTCAGGCTGTAAACGTGTCCATTCACCTGAGGGAGGTTTCCTTTGAAACAGCCCTCATCGAACAGGAGGAACGAAAACAGGGGGGGCACCTCTCGGATGAACAACTGTTCACCCTCTGGAAAAGAGGAAACGGAACGACTCTGTCCAGGCAGAGCACCACAACCCAGAATGGCGTCAATGCCATCATTGAAATGGGGGATGAAATCATCTTTCCAACTCAGATGCAGGTATCCACCAATGCGGTTTCACAAGTGGAATACGGGAAATTTGAAACACGGGACACGGGTACGGTTTTAAATGTGACACCCACGGTGAACTGGTACGGAAATGAGATCGACCTTGTACTGCTTCCCGAGACGGTGAAACTGAAAGGACCCAACCCCGATCATCCGAAGGCCCTGCAGCCCACCACCCCGATTTTTTCCGCTCATCACCTGACTACAAGCGTGAAGGTAAAACACGGGGTCGTGAAAGTGATTTCTCAAACCACGGATACCGCCTCGGACACACACCGGGTATTCTTTGTGACGGCCGAAGTCGTGGATGCGAATGGGAAGCGAGTTCCCCCACTGGAAGCCTCCATCTTTACGCCGGAAGAGCCGGCCAGAGACTAGAGCGTTTTAAATAAAACTA
>DIYN01000008.1 GCA_002429065.1 Verrucomicrobia bacterium UBA6053
TGACGTTGTCTTTCAGAGAAGGCTGTGCAATGACTCATCGCTCTCTCAGCGGGTGATTATTCTTTTTCCAGTTTTCCTGAGATCGTACCTGTTTTGCTCCAGGCAACGCCAAGGGTGCCGGTAAATTTCCCTTTGTTTTCAAGCTTGGTCTCACCGGTCTTATCATCTTTCTTCTCAATCCCGTTTGACTCGAAGCTGTACTGATAGGCCACCGCGCCGCCTTCACCAACGGTACGCAGTTCGCGTTTGCTCTGTTCAAAGTCAAAGTCACCATATTTATCATCATGTATGATCACGGTTACCTTGCCCTTGATCGCATTGCCCTTCACATCCACCTCTTGAATATCCACTTCGTGGGACATCCGGCAGACGCGTCCAGCTGCCATTCCTGCAGCGGTTACGTTATCGTCTTTATCAACACTGAGGATGATACCGACGGAGGCATTCGGCTTTTCGCCAGCGCGTAATGGGCCGACAGCCAAACCGGCATTCACCATGTAGAGGTAGAAATAGCGACTGCCATCTTCTTTCGTAACGATCGGGCCGAACACGTCGCCTGCGGCCTGGATCGGATGTTCAAAGGCTTTGACCGAGCGGGTGTAGGTTCCTTCGAAGGAAGTACCCTCGCGCTTCAGATCAAATGAAAACGGTTCATACTGGTAGCCCAGGCGCACGGGTGCCGACCCTTTTAGGCTTGTGTCTGTCAGTGTCAATTTATGGGGGATCACGGTTCGATACCATGAGACTTGTGACCAGTCCTGTGGTCCCCAACTGATGGCCTTACGAAGATCAGAGGATGTGATGTCCGGAGCTTTTCCGCCTAAGCTGATAAGCTCATCCCCACGTTTGCGAATACGGATATCTACATCAAATGCATTGGGTCCTGCCACCGCAGCCCCCTTGGCAGACAGCTTGATGACTTCGGTCTTTTCTGCCTCCGGATGCATGCGCAGATCGTAACAGACCAGTTTATCCGGCATGCGCAGTATCAAACGCCCATCAGCGATCAACGGCTTGGTTGGCGCAATATACCCACCACTCACCGAATTAGCCAAACGACCGGCCATTAAATCCAGGGCACCGTTCGTGGTATCATACATCAAAAGCCCTTCCGTGATGATGCGGTTATTCGACGCAATTTGCCACGACCAATTGTGAGACACCTGACTCATGGTATAAATACCGTGTTGCTTACCCAATACTTCACCCGTCTTCACATCCGTTGCAGTAAACCTGGTCTTGCGAGAATCAGAAAAGTACATGCCATGATGGGCGATGCTCATTTGACGGTATTTTGACGGATGGACCGCGGGCTGCGTCCAGATGCGCTTGGCACCCTTGGTGGATATTTGTACCCCAGCAATGCGATGAGTCTCCTGCGGATGCTTCATTTTCTTGGTCGGTTGCTCCATGTAATTCCCAATAGCAATGTCGCCAACGACAACGATTTGTGAATCGTTGTAAGCCAGCGCATCCGATTCCCATAGGATCCTGCCATCGACTGGGTCGATCATCAAAAAGGTCGCGGGCGGAACCGGAATGCCTTCTTTTTCATATTTAAATTTTTCTATCGGGGAACTGCGCCCCATGACGGCATATTCCTTGTCCTTTTCCCGATACAAGCCTGGAATACTATTACCGGGGAACGCATGTTTCGATCCACCGCCGCCGACAAAATCATGCGACCAGATCGTGCTGCCGTCCTTGGGACTAAGGCCAACCGTTTGCCAACCACCCTTCATGGAACGGGTCACGATCAACGTGCCACCAATCTGGGTCACCGATGCGTCACCGGGCGCACCCTTCAAGCCAAACCCGCCAACGCTCCATATTTTCTCACCGCTTTCAGCATCGAGGCAGATAATTTGCCCACTCATGCGCACAAAAAGCTGGCCTTGATAATAGCAGGGGCTGCTTGCGCGCCCGCCCTTGCCGTCGGACCCGGTCACGTTGCCTGGCTGACCGAGGTATTGCCACAGCACGGTCCCCGTCTGTGCATCAAAGGCCATGACACATTCACGGTGATGACCAAGGTCATTGGCAAAATGTCCAGGCTCTGCCCCCAGGCGATAATATGGATTACGTGCCAATTTCGGATCCCTTTTGATCGCTTCAAGATCTGGCTGAGGTGCGTACAGAAACACCTTATCATCCGCCAGGGTCGGGCCGCCAAAACCCGAACTCCACAAGGTATTCCAGGAATGGGGAAACATGGCAAATTGACCACGAGTCAAACCGCCACCACGACCGGAGCCAATCGGCATATCGGCCACCCACAGCAAGCGCGCATCATGCAGGGTTTTCACCAGGGGTTGATCACTGTCGATTGCAGCACCGGTGAGGTTTGGACCATACGCCATCGGCCAATCTTTACCCTTAGCGTAGGTATTTGCTGTGTTTTTTTTCCAATAGTCGTTCAGAATGGCACCCGTGAACGGGACCGTTGTCTGCTGATTGCCCTTGCCGTAATCATCGTCCTTACTGGCATACGACCAAAACACCGCTTCACCGCTTACCTGATCACGCTGTACCTTTGCATCGATCCGCGTGCGATAGACGAGCGAGTTGTGGGTCCGACTCGGAAGATTCACTGCGTCAACCTGGTTGATTTTTATGTCCATCATCCCGCTCAGCTTCCCATCACGCAGGGTTACCGGAGGCACTTCGTCGGTATGAATGATGTCCACTTCGCCTTTGTTGTAGAGTTCTTTATATTTCAGGAAGTTTTTCTCTTTATACGAATAGCTCCCGCGTGCCGATTCAGGCACGTTGATCTCCTTGCCATCTTTCGCCCACACAAAGGCAATCGGGGCTGATGGTTGGGCATCGACACGATGCACCATATTGTCCCGTTCAGGCACCTGCGCGTAGCCCATCGAAACGGTATTGTTGCGCATATACAGTGTCACCTGCACATCGTAACGCCCCTGAACAACGTCAGGCAGAGTAAACTGCACCACCGTTGATGGCTTGGTCACATCATCATGATGGCACACCGCTGGTGATGATGCGCCATCAACCGCAGACCATGCAGGTCCTGTGCTCAACCACACACATGCCGTGAGAAGTGCGGGTGTTATGATGTTTTTTGTTATGATGTTCATTCAACTATCCTTATTCTGATTATTTATTTTGCTACGTATACTTCCACGCGTTGTGCCCATCCGCTGATGAGCCTTCATCATCCATACACGTGCATGGACCGTGCTGTTTCAGGGCACTGTCACCCACTGAACAGGCTTCCCGCCAGCGCTGTAAGGCAGGCATGCCGCCAACTCTCCCGATCCACGAATGATGTACCGAACGTCTGTTATGGGTGTGATCGTTTTCATGTCATTCTTCGGCCGGCAATTCGTGACCGCCCACAAACATCATCCGAATCCGGTTTCGTCCCTGTGGATACACAACATAAAAGTTATTCTTGATATCACTGACGCGGACCTTCCGGCTGTAGACGGCAGCGGCTTGGCCTCGTCGATCACTCCCATAGACGGTCACCCGCAGGAAACCGTGCTTCGATTTTTCCGTTGGCTTTATATCCACATGCTCGTATGGCGGGAATGAAATCTTTTCATCCCCGAACCCGAGAACAAAAGGATGTTTTGTCCCATTATAGAAACGTGCTTTTCCGGGTTGCAGTTCTGCAACGTCGTACGGCATCGGCAGGGTCACCATGGTTCCGTCCGGCTGAAATTTATCCGGGAATGTCACCAGCAACACTTCCTTCCAATGGGTTGGAAAGTCAGCTCGGATGTGTGGCGTTCGGTGGTAAACCCTCTGCGGGGGCGTATTGGGTGGCGCGTCCTGCGGGGGGGGAATCCTTTCCTCTCTCAGATCAAACAATTCCAAGGGCAAAGCCCCCATATATGGAAGCATCGGTGTGGCATTGCCCCGGGTGATATGAACGCGGTTCGTCCCTCCTGGCCCTGCGTAGAATAATGGAGGCATGGGCGCAAGCTTGGCATCACGATGCATCACACCGGTCGTTGGCCAAACAAACAGGGAAAAACGAACGGCGACTTCCGGCGGGAGATTGAGCTCTTCCGATGGGGGATCGGGATCTTCTGGAGGGGGAGTGGGAACGGCCTCTTGTGCAGGCGTACGCACCACCGTGATCAGAAGGAGAAGAAACATCAGTCTGAGCATCAAATTTCCTCAGGTTCCAGCCAACGGAAAGACAGGATTTTGTACTGACGGCCAAAAGAAGCATTGAGCTCCGTTAAGGTATCAGACGTATCTCCCGGCGCATTCGTCGGATCGACAAAGTCCGCAGTCCGTTGCACCAAGACTTCGCACCAGACCCGGGCAGCCGGGTCATCAGAACTCCCACCCGAGCTTCCGTATGCTCGGATCATAAATGTATCGGAGCGGACTTGGAGGACGGAACCGATCTTGGACAGCACATCGCTCTGCATCAAATACCCCGGGGCCCCGGCGGCCATGGTGCCTTCCGCATTCTCCAAGTGCATGCCAAACCAGCGGCTGGCTCCGGGTAACCCTCCCTGTCGGGGGTCTTCCCAAAGCCCCGGAAAATCATCACCTTCCCTCAACCATACATCCGTGTCGGTGACCACTCCCAAGCGTTCATTGATGCCTGAATTCTGAATGGCCGCCTGCACCGCTCCCATCTTACCGGTTTCGTTGGTATCGTGGGAGGCTGGCACGAGTGCCCGGTTCACAAAATCGGCCAACGACAGGAACGGTCCCCGCAGTTTCACCTGTTCGACGATTTCCACGGCCAGTCCGGTATTGTTTTCCTGATCCCAAATATCGTCCCGGGTCAGGCGTCGGTACCCGCTGTAGGTAGTGGGAGTATCATAGAAATCGCCGTCCCCATCAAAGGCTTCCGCAAGGGGTTCCACGAAACGTGAGAACGGCACCCGTTGGTCCGCGTTTACCTCACCGTTTCCCGATTGGTTCCCGACATCGATATCCAGCATGGACTCCAGCAAGGTTGCCCAGGCTGCGACCGAAATGGAGTTTACATTGAACGCGCCTGAAATGTACAAATGTTCACAGGACTTGGTAAAATCGCGGTTCGCAGAACCTCCCACACGCGTCCATTGAATGCGTTGGTTGTAATCGGATGTAAGCAGAAAATCATCCCATAGAACTTCATTGTACAGCCAGGACGCGTCCTGGCCTGGATAATAGGCGATTTGATATCCGCTCCCTGCCCCGTAGCCTCCACCGTAGTCTCGGGGCGACCCGCTCTCGAGATAGGGAATTCCGGGTTCAAATCCGGTGCTGGGATGGTCCCCGCCTGTGGCTTGATGTTGGGCCGGGCTCAGGTAGAACGACTTGGTCGTCCGATCCCGGGGAACGAGTACATGGGCCATGGAGTTTCCGATCGGATACACCGGCTGGTTGGCAGCGACATCCACTCCATAATGCTGCATGTTATAACGGGTATGGGGATGAGCAACCGGCAACAGGTTGGCGTGGGCAAACGAAGCGATACTCACCAGATCCATGGGGCTCTCGGGAATGTCATACAGGGCCAATTTTGTTCCGGGCGCCCCCGAGAGTGTGAGGTCATCGGAATGGCCGATATACTGGTTTCGATCGTTCGGGGTGGTATCGGTCAGATCAAAATAATCCGCATCTTCGACGATAAAACCTCCCAACACGGCCGCGAGGGATCCGTAGCCTTTGCGGCTGTTGCGTCCAAAGGAGCGGCAAATGGGGGAGCGACTGGGATAGTGGACCGTGGGGTTGTAGTCCGCCAACCATCGTGAGGGCGAGGTGAAATACGCCCCGACCCCATGCCCTGGATCGTTAAAATTGAAGGAGTTGTCCGGCAAACGCAGTCCCCAGGACATCCCCCAGCCTGGGAAAGCAGGATAGCTGGTGCTATCAGCGGAGAAGGGTTCTCCCCCGTTCTGAGGAAAGGAAGGAGGCGGACCACCGAACACGGGCAAGAGGTTCGGGTTGTCCCAGGGATTTGCATCATATAAGGCGTACGGCAATTCAGAGTGGACCTCGCCCAGGATCGCCCAAGCATCCGAAGTTCTGTCAAGGTCGGGAGACGCACCCCCGAATAATGCAACCCCCGTGGAAGCCAAGGTGGTGCCGCCAGTGGATTCCTGCCCCAATTCCATTGCGCAATCCAGGAATTCCCAGCCGTGCGCCGGGTCGAGACCATTCCGGGTGACGGCAATATGCTCCAAAGCCGGATCCACCGCATTCGCGCAACCCGGCACATCGTTAGGCGACATCGGAAACGGATAGTGGGTCAACCCATTCCTATCGCGTGTCCGGTCCCAGGAATTGACTCCTCCTGCGCCGTTGAGATCGTATCCACTCCGGGTGTTGGTGGAGTCGTAAATCACCCAGTCATGAAAGTTTTCCTGAATATAAAAGCTGTACCCACCGGAATCATGCAAGCCGGCCCGCAGGGGGATGGCCTGGTTGGGATCGACCCTCCCAAAATGTTGGGGCACATCTGAGTCCACAAAGGGAACATCCATATGCTCGTGCAAGCTGAAGATGACCGCCTCGCCCGGCGGAATGATGACGTCATTCCCGCCGTCCGCCTCATGCAGGGTCAGCCAATAACGCGTCTTCCCGTTCTGCCCACGGTATCCATTTTGGGTGGTGTGGGTATAACGCATCTGAAAGCTCTTCGTCCACAGTTCCTGTCCGCCACGCCAATGATCATTTTTCACCTTGAACCGTAGTCGGTTCCCCTCCCACAGGACGTTGTCGTATTCAAGGCTGAGCCCCCATTGCCCCCCCGCAGCCACATCCAGACCGATAGGTTCCGTATACGGATTCCACAGGACCACCGAAGGGATCATGTGCATGCGTACCATGGGGTAGTCCATGGTGAAGTAGTGAAACATATTGTACTTCGCGATGACCGGCAGCGCGGTGTTGAGGGCTTCACTCCGCTTCCGCGAGATCACGTGTTCATCGGTTCCATCCCAACTGTGCCGCCGCATGGTTCCGTAGGTGATCAATTGGCGCCAACTGCCGCTGCCCTGATCATATTTGACGGAGATATCGGTGTTGGGAGGAAAAAGTTTATCGGCATACGCAGGCACGGATTGGTCCGCGCGGACCGTCAGTCCATGTAGCGCATTCCATCTGGTATCGCTCATCCAGTCAGGCTGCGATCCAAGGGCTTCCAGGGCCAGCGTTTCTTCACGCCAGCGTTCCAACCTGTTGCTCTGAAAATCGAGCAGTGCTGTGTACTGTTCTCCATCTGTAGGCACCCGACCAGGCTCAGCGGTGTTCGTCCATGCCTCCATCATCACGGCAGTCAAATCTCGTTTCAACCCGCCCCGTTTCGGATTGGTTGGCAGCCCCTGGCTTCGCATCGTGATATCGTGAAACAGATTGCGCGGTGTCAGCGCCCCGGGGAACGGAGTCAACGCCAACTGATCCCCCACGATCACCCGGTTCAGGATTTGCTGGTGTACGTCACGATTAGGGTCATAATTGGGAAGGACGCGCTCACTGGCATTCCTCTGCGTAGTCAAGACCTGTTCCCGCGCATTCGTCACTCCATCCACTCGGTTCGTGTCGGTGAGGTTGATCTGTGCCAGCAAACTCTCATCCCTGATCCAAAATGCGTACCCCCCACTCGTGCCCCCTGCTGGGTCGATCACGGATTGCATTGGCGCTGCAACGTAATCCGACGCGTCGGAGACGGAACCTTCGCCTACCAAAAGCGCGTGGCCTGCACTGGCTTCCATATCATCATCAAACGGATCATAGCTCAATGGATCAAACACTTCTTCATTGGAGTGGGAGATCAGATACCCAATCGTTTGAGAATAATCCGGGTTCAACACCAGACCGGAATCCTCGCGCACGAAGGGTCCTGCGTCCACAACACGCCCAATCAGCCTCTGGTTCGGCACATTCGTTGAAGAAAGCAAGGTTGGGGCCGTAACCCGGGTGTCAGCACCAGACAGTTCCTGCAATTTGGCGACCGCCATCTCCACACTGAGTCGCGCATTCGCACGGGCCTTGTGCAACTGTATCGCATTCTGTACGGCCCGTATCTCCATCCGCACCCACACCGCAAACGCAAGTGTGATCACCATGAGTAAACTCACGACAAACAGGGTCAACAGAAGGATAGAACCTTGTTTTTTTCGACCGTTCATGCCTGATTTAGGTTTCATGTACACATCCTGCCCAAACGTGGATTTTTCGTATATCCCCACCGTTGATGCCCGTTCGCCATCAGCCGCAGGGCCTGTAAAGGCCATCGTCCATTTTTGAGTGCTGTGACGGATAGACGCATAAAACTCTGATTCTGATTTACAGTTGAAACCCGCATGCTGAGGTGTACCTGCTCGGTGCCGTCGCCGTTGTCCTGCGGGACTCCATTGAAAGGACCGAACTTGTTTGCGGGAGAGTGCGGGGAGAAAAGGCTCGCACGCTGCCAGCTACTGTATTTCCGCTCCAAGAGTAAGGTGACCGGAAGTTTGAGGGCGGCCGCCTGTTCCAGTTCCATCTGGTAAAATGAGTTCTCAAGACCAATGGCCTGCACCAGGAACGCACAGAGAACCGGGATCAGGAACATAAGGGAAAGCCGTCGTGTCTTCATCATGTTTACTAGTATAGAAGGATTCCGGTTAATTGTTTTATGAAAATAATTACATAAACCGTGCAATATTTTGCATTTTCACCTTAAAGCAGATGTGTGCCCACCTTACTCTGTGCCGTCAGCGCCGTTCATGCCGATACCCCGGGAAGTGATTTCCGGTATTCACCGCTTCCAGAATCCAATTACTCCCCCATTACTTCATGTAACTGCCATAACATCCAACCGGTCTCGGCGATGTGTGGCGGGTAGGTATTCTGATAATCGCTGAAGCGGTCAAAGATGCTCTCCGGTTCATGGGTCTTCGCCCAGTCGTGGATGAGCCCCGTCGCTTCCTGACTGGCATAACAGCTTCCGGCCAGCGCATCGGCCTTGGCGAGTTGCACCGGGTCTTTGCTGCGCTGATGGAGCTTGGCAGCAATAAGCGCATAACGTGCCGTGGCGCCAGGGTCCGTCAAGGTGTAGCGCGGGGCGACATATTCGGTCACATGCGGCAGAAACTTTTTGCCCTCGGTATCGCGATTCCAATTCACTGCTGTCGCCTCGCAGTACTCCCAGAGTTGCTGCAGGGTCGCATCATCGACACGGTCCTTTTCTGCATAGTCCAACATATACAGCATCAGCAAACTGGGCAGACGGTTGTTAATGGTGTACTGCCCAGCCTTGTACCCGCCACGCCGACGCCAGATGTAGGTCCTGAGCGAATGCTCCTGCACCCATTTCCAGGCTTTGGCTTCCGACTGCTTGAACTGATCGGTCTCCAACTCGACGCGCACCCGGCCAAACCAATGGAGAAAGTCAGCGGCGCCGACCAGCTTCCATTGCGCATCCATCGGGTCGGTGCCATTCCAGCCGCGACGGGTCGTGACGCCGATCTTGCCGCTGCCGTAGGTGTTGTAGACGAAGGGCCACGCGCCGGATTCATCCTGCAGTTTGACGTACGATCGCGACAGACGCAGCGCTGCTTCTTTCCAGCGCTCGTTTTGGGTCACCTGATAAAGGTCAAGGTAGGCATAGCCCGCATAGAGGGTATACCAGAACATGGACTTGTAATAGGTATCGGGCAAATCGTGCGGTCCGCCGGTTTTCTTCAGCAACCAATTTGCCGCCGCGCTGGCGATGGCGATCGCTTCAGCCTTTTCTTCAGGATCGTCGGTTAACGCTGCCAGCAGGGCCATGGTGGAGGCGACACCGCCGCCAACAACAGGACGGTTGCCATAATTCTTTCCGGATGCGGCGTACATACCGCCGGGCATGAAATCCTGGCGAAAGGGCGTCACGCTTGCCGAATCGCGAAACCAGCGGCAATGGGCCAGCAGGCGCTCGCGGATATCGTCACGTTCAAGAACCGATTCGTAATAGGGCCCGTTGAAGGCGCGCGTTTTGATGAAGGTGATTTGGGACACGCCGTCCCTGGCCATGTCATGGTTATCTTGTGGCTGTGCCGGTGCCCCAGGCAAAACGTCACCGTTGCCATCCAAGCCATGCACGGTCACCGTCACCCGTGTGCCAATGGGTAGTTGCGACCAGATTTCGGTGGTATCCACGATGGGTTCATCACTGGTGATGCTGACGTCCGCAGTTTGGCCATCCCCGATTTTCGCACTGAAATCAGCGCGATAGTTCACGGCATTGGGGATCTCCTTGAGTTGCAGCTTGAGCGGCGCACTGCTGGAGAAATCCGGCACATACGTGTGCCAAAAGCGTGTGGGTCCATAGGCACCCGCTTGACCGGTGATCCCCCTGGTTCCCGAGAAAATGGTTCTGACCGGCGCAGGTTGCTCCGCGCTGGCCGGGCGACCTGCGATGGGCTCAAGAGCGACTGCTTCGGCGACCGGCGGATTGCCGATATAGCCGAAGAGCACACCCTTCGGATTCGTGAATCGCGGGTCCACTTCCGTTCGCTTCGACTCGTAACGCCCCAACACCACATCACCGATGACCACGGCATCAACGTTGTAGCGATACACCCCCATGGTTTTGCAGTCTTCGAACGGAATCTTCTTCTTGCCGCGTCGCATATCAGCGTCCACATGACCGGACAGAGTGCCGTCCTTCATATCCAGTGATGATTGCACGACGCGTCCACGCCAATAGCTGCCCCCATCCATAAAGGGCATGAGGCCCATGGGGCTCGGAACTGCCGCTGGAAGTGCACCTACATTGAGCGTGCCCGGATAGACGCCATCGTACCCTTCAGGTGTTCCGTGCAGGGGCGTGATCATTACGGGAACGCCGTAGACGGCATCACGAGCCCGTACATGATCACGACCGGTAAAGCCTTCAACATCTTTCTTGTCGTTGTAATGCGGTACTCCCCAGGCAGTCCATAGGGCAACCAGCATGCTATCCGTGATTTTCGGCGAGGCCAGCAGGGTCAGGGGCACCGTTGTCTGCTCGCCGTTGGCAGGGGTGACCGTGGCTGATGTAGTGCCCGGATGAAGGGAAACCTGCCAGCTGTGTTTGACCCGCTTCGGTTCCTTCTTGCCGCGGACCTCAAGGTTGGCTTCTGCCGTCACCGTACCGCTGATCACGCCGTCCACGACCTTGGTCTCAACTGTGACCGTCCAGGGGTGCAGCCATTGGGTGTTCCTACCGAGATTCTTCTTGCTGAAAGCAAAGCCACGCGAACACGCACCTGTTGCTTCGTCCACAGCCAGGTACACGCGCACAGACGCTCCCTCGCCGCGAGGCAGCGTCACCTGCAACGCGATTTCTTCGGCAGCGAGGCTGGTCATGGGACCAGCGACGAGACCGGCGACGAACGTTAACAGAACAGAGGCAGCAAACCGCATTTTCATCTTTTTCTAATGGTGGTATCGTTACCGATTACTTTCTCAGTAATGGATCATTTGCTCACATCGTAACAGCGAATCTTACCGTCAGCGCAGCGCATGTAGAGCCTGCCGTCCACCACCGGGTGGTTTACCGTCGTGCCGCCGTATCCGCCAGAGGTCCTGATCGAACCGTATTGAGTCCAGTCCGCAGCTTGAACGGCAGATGCCGAAACGCTCATCAACAAGGACAATGCCAAAGTACGAAGGGGCGATCGGGAAGGAATGTGGTACATCAAGGTAGCTCTATTGTGAATGGTCTATGGGTGAAAGGCGAGTTGTGGTGCGCATCTGCGTCTCGACAAGTGTATCAGGCCTGGCGGAAGGCGAAGAAGGGGGATCCCTCGGCGTTCTCCGGGATGTCACAGAGGCCGAACCGGGTATACACCTGGTAGGTTGGGCAGGGCATGCGTGATGCCCTGCTTGATGGTTTCGCTTCGGAGTTGTTTATGCTCTGCGGCGACGCATGAGCACCGCCACACTGCCGACGAGGGCCGTGAGACTCAGCGTGGCCGGCTCGGGAACAGCCAGGATCGTCGCGATGTCCGCCCCGGCGGTGGTCGAATAACGAACCCCGATCAAGTCGGTCACGCCAAAGTCCGACACACTGAAGGCCGTACCGCCCAGAAAGAACGTGTTGGGAGTGTTGTTGCTGACGGTAATCGCCACTTCGGGTTGAGCGGTCACCGTCGAGGCGGTAACTGTCAACGCTGACCCACCCAAGGTTGGGGCACCGACGGTCCCCCCGACGATGGCCTGCAGGGTGAAATCATCCCCACCGCCCAGTTCCAGGGCGAAGAGTTCATCCCCGGCCCCGTCAAAAATTGTCTGACCGAAGAGAAGGTCGACGACTCCATTCGTCCCGCCGCCGGCCCAACCCCGGGTGGGGGTGTTGCCCAAGACGCTTAGCTCTTGGGTGGCCATGTCGTTGACAGCGAGGGGTTCGGCCTGTCCGGCAAAGACAAATCCCGGTGCGGAGGTCACGTTGACTTCAGTTGGAACGATAAAGTTACTGAACGTGCCCTCGGCGGTGGTGATGCTGGCCACGGCAGCATCATCGGCATTAAACTCGCCGGAACCGTTGGTCGACCCCGTGAGGGTGTACCCCGTAATGTCAATCGGTGCCGCCCAAGCCAATCCGGCCAGGCAAATCAGTACGACGGTTGCACTTCTTACAGTCTTCATCATTTCATCGTCTCCATTTCGAATATGAGGAAGCCACTGCCTAAGACAGGGAATGGCCTTTGAATGTTACCATGAAAACATATCAGATAAAATGCTTCCTGTAACCCGACCAAATATTGCATATTCTTTGTATATCGCGCATTTTTAACAGAAAGAGAATCATTTATGGCTCAGAAGAAGTATGGGATTAACCCCCGACAGGAGATGTACCGCTTTTCGATGCAGGCCATTGGATTGCGTTCGCTGGCGGAAGTTCACATCGGTCTCCATCACCCGGGAGCCCTTCATCGGCATGGGAACGAGACCCAGGTGGTCTTCCTCCTGGAGGGCCAGGGGGAAATGGAGATCGAGAAGAAGACCTGGCTCCTTAAACCGGGCGATGCAGTGATCATGCCGTGTGGTTGTTCACACCAATTGAGCCCGGTCGGCAGCAGAGGCCGGGCGACCTTTTTGGATTTGCGGATTTCTCCTGATTCAGAAGGGGCGTTGACGCGGTTCTTCCAACAAAGAGAAGGCGTGTGCAAGAGCGAGGGGAACCCCGAAGCGCTCCTCGAAGCAGCGGAACGTTTGCGCCAGCTTCAGCCGTTACAGGATTCAGATGGGATCCACTCGGGGGTTCTTTCCGGAATCTGGGCTGCCATCGATGCGACTTTCGGGCAGGCTCTTGTGCATCGCCCGGCCAAAGAGAGTGCAGACTTCCGTCTCTCGGCCGTAGAAATGCTGATGCGGGACTACATGCAGGGCCCGGCAAGCGTGGAAGATTTGGCGAAGCTGGTGAATATTTCCACCAGCCAGCTCACGCGGTTGTTTCGGAAATACCACAATGAATCCCCGGCCGTCTACTATCGACGTCTGCGCCTCCGCCACGCGGCCGAACTGCTCCGCACCAGTACCTACACCGTCGGTCAGATTGCTGAGGTATGTGGCTTCCACGACCCAAACCACTTCAGCAAAATCTTCCATGATCTCACCGGCCTGACGGCCACCGCCTACCGCAAACTCCCCACGACCGTCCCCATCGACGAGTTGATCGATGGGACAACAGACGGGAAAGAGTGACCCTGCAATGAAACGGGTGGATATGAGGACATGCGACTGACAACAGGCCCACAGGCCACGTGGGTAGGCCAAGGTGATGTGGTGGGATCCCTTCATATGAAATGTGCAGTCCGATGAACCGCTATTCAATGCGCCACAATCCAGTTCCGTAACCCGTCCCAGACCTCCGTTGTGGTGGCCTAGCGCTTTTCCACCGCCTCTTCCCCCTTTACCCGAATGTGATAGGTTCTGGCGGCGTACGGGAGCGCGTCCATTTCAATTTCCAGATGAAATCCGGTCTGATGGCTGTCGATACGGATGGTGTACGCCGCATGAGGATTCGCTTCTTCGCAAGAAGGTTTTATATTCATACGTATACCATACATACGAATACACAAACCCGTCAAGTCCTTGCGATAAATTCACGAATAAATTTATTTCGCATTTCGCGGTTTCGTCTTCCATTCCACAGATTCAGACACAAGAATGAACAACTGGTGAACCAAACGAAAACTCAAAAGGTTCACGTTACCCGAAAATAAATTTATTGGTAAATTTACTACCCTTACAATCATATTGTTGGGTGCTACTGCCATGACCCTAACACTTGCACTCATCAACCAAGACGACATCCCGGTCGTAGCAGCGTTGGCTGGGGCTGCCTTCCGGGAGGATGCTGCCCATATGCCGAATCTGCCACAGGGCGCACAGTCGACCGTCTATGATGATTTCGGCAAACATGCTGAATGGATGAGAGACAAGATGTACTACAAGTGCACAGACGGCGATTCCTTGGTTGGCAGTCTTATCCTGCAGATCGAGGGCGAAACAGGTTCGATATTTGGCCTGCATGTTGCCCCAGATCAAATGAATCAAGGCATCGGTAGTTGGATCCTGGGCAGTGGCATGGAGCTATGGCCAAGAGTCGCCATTTGGTCACTAGAAACACCTGATTACGCAATTCGCAATCATCATTTCTACGAGAAGAATGGGTTCTTGAAGGTTGGTCATACACCTGCCGTCCCCGAAATTGGCTTCGGCTTTGTTCAGTACGAGAAGCGCACCCAACAAGGCGCTCGAGCGGACGCGCTGACGCGCGCCACTCAGCTTTGACGATCCGCGAGCTGGCCTTTCGCAAGCAAGCTTGCTACAGTTCAGACCACGCTCGATGAGCGCCACCGTTGGCCAAAGGATGAAACTTAGAAGGAAACGAGCACTTGTAGGACTTTTACCGCTAATAGGGGCGGTTATTGCACTTCTGTTTCTCAGAAATCCGTATAATTCAACGGATACCGATACGATGGAAGCAGTTCAGGCTTTTGAGGAGCTTAGATCGGCTTGGCATAGTAATGATACCAATCAAGTTGTCCGATTGTGTGTCAGTTCGTATAACCCATACGGTTCAGAAAATTATCCAAAAATGAACTTTGCCATGACTCATCAAAGCGAAGTAGGGAAAGTGTCATTCAGACGAGTTGGCGGAGACCCTGAACTATATCGCCTGCAACCCAATGCCTACAGAAGTTGGTATTCGTTTTTTACAAGCCCTCAGTATCTGTTGGGTCAGGTTTTCTTTTTTACGAAAGAAGATGGAGTCTGGAAATACACTGGGCAAACCGACTATCATCTGGACTGAAGCTTTATGCTCTTAAATAAAAGGCCAACAACACCCGCCTCCGAACAGATCGGAGCGGGTCACCGATCCGCGAGCTTGCGGTCGTCATCCTCATTACTCCACCAATGCTTTCGGTCACATACACCTTCATGTTAGAGTCGATCTCTGAATATCGAAAAACTGTAAAGGAATCTGGTCAGTACGTGTAAGCGGAAACTGGAGGATCACATTCAAATTCAAGGGTGAAAATGCGGAACTCGTTGATTATGAAGATTACCACTGAGGAAAAACCATGAAGATTCACAATCCCCCCCATCCTGGAGAAGTTCTTCGCGAGCTGTGTTTGGAACCTCTTGAGATCACCATCACAGATGCAGCCAAAGCGCTTGGAGTCAGCCGGAAAACCTTGTCTGCCATTCTGAATGGAAAAGCCGGAATCAGCCCCGAGATGGCACTACGGTTGTCTAAAGCTTTGGGTACTAGCCCGGAAAGCTGGCTGAACCAACAGATGCATTACGATATCTGGCAAGCTGAACAGACGCATAAGCACCTGAAAGTTGAAAAACTTGAAGTGGCATAACCAGCCCCACCCGAATCAGCTAATGCTGATCCGGCCAGCTTAAAACGCTACCCCAATGTATGAAAACCCTAGTCGCAGGAGCCAATGGAGCAACCGGTAGACTCTTGGTTCAAGAGCTTCTTAATCGTGGGCAACAGGTCACTGCGATCATACGTTCCTCTAGTCGGATGCCAGATGAGTTAAGAGAACATCAGAACCTTTTGCTGGTTGAGGCGAACATTCTCGACCTCAGCGATAGAGAAATGGCGGAGTTAGTTCGCGGCTGTTCAGCCGTTGCCTCGTGCCTCGGACACAACCTGAGCCTCAAAGGTATCTTTGGGCCCCCACGGCGACTTGTGACCGATGCAGTGAGACGATTATGTAACGCCATTAAAGCGAATCCGTCAGAACAGCCATCTAAATTCGTACTCATGAATACCACGGGAAACAGAAATCAGGATCTTGATGAGTCGATCTCATTCGCTCAACGATGTGTTATCGGACTTCTCCGTGTTTGCATACCTCCGCACGCCGATAATGAAGAAGCAGCAAACTACCTGAGAATTGAGATTGGGCAGAACGACAAAACGATCGAGTGGGTGGCTGTGCGACCGGATGGTTTAGTTGATCTGGATGCGGTTACCGAATATGAATTGCATCCTTCACCAACGAGAAGCACAATTTTTGATGCCGGAAAAACGAGTCGTATTAATGTAGGTCACTTCATGGCTGATCTCATTACCGATCCTAAGATTTGGCTAGACTGGAAGGGACGTATGCCAGTTATCTATAACAAGGCATAACCCGTGTTAGCTACGATTAATGACAAAACTCTTTATGACAAGACCACCCCCCGAACTCTGTCTTCCCTTCCGTACATAAGCGTGCTACCGTCCACCCGGCGCCAGATGAGTGCCAGCGTTCATCATGAAACTATTCGGCATCGCATTTTTGATCGTCTTGAGTGGTTGCACCTCCTTGCCTGATACAGATGGCTCCATGAAGGATACAGCCGCGCAGCCTGTTTCAGGGAACGGACACACAGAGCAAGCGGAGCGATTGTTAGCACCACACTTCACACAACTTCCTCTGGGTCAAAAGCTGTTATCCCCCGAAGAGTTGGAGCGTCGTTTGTCGAGGGGTCTCGTGTTTGTGGCGGAGGCTGTAGGTCCTGCTGAAAAAAGCGGAACTCGAAACTCGAACCTGAAACGGCAATCGTTTCGGCAAATCTTTTCCGTAAAACAAATCAGCGGTGGTGATGTAAACGATGAGGTGTATTGCTCATATCGTCTGGATTTCGGCCGTGACCCTATCGAACCAGGAACAAACGTTTTACTAATCGCCGTTTGGCATAAAATCGGCCTGAGCGTGGTGGGGTTTGGGGAGGCCAACGAGGAGGATGTTGCATATTTAACCACAACATTGGCTCAGCCGAAACCCTCAGAATAACGCTGCCAGATTCACGCAACCCAAAGTGACACTTATCCGCTAATTTTCTACCCTTACCATCACATTGTTATCATGAGGAATGAACATGATCATACGAATATTTAGAGTGGAAATTGACCCGAATTTACGTGAGGAATTTGAGAGTGAATTTTCCTCCGTCTCGATCGATGCTGTGACTTCAAGCAAAGGTTACAGGCAAGTTTCTATTGCGAAACCAACCAAGTGGACCCCAAATGAATATGCCATGATTTCTGAATGGGACAGCGAAGACGCTTTGGAAGAATTTGTGGGAGAAAATTGGAATGAAGCGTTTATCCCTGAAGGAATGGCTAAATTTGTACGGTCATGTTCAGTACACCATTACCATCGGTGGTAGGTTTCTCGATTTCATAACCAAACTCGCTGAAAGCAGTCCAGCAAACGGAAACCGTTATTCAAAATCAGGTCAGGTTTGATGTGCATCGTATTCGGAAACGTTGATGTAGCCCGGTTCTGGGAATACTCTGAGTACGCTCAGGAAAACTACGTTGGCGAACAGCTGACTGACGACATACGTGTGTCCATAGAATCCGAACTCGGTTATAGACTACCGGATGCGTATGTTGAACTGATGCGGCACCAGAACGGTGGCTTGCCATTGCGAACCCAACACCGAACCACGGAACCCACTTCCTGGGCCGAAGATCATGTCGCCATCACCGGACTTTATGGAATCGGTCGCAATCGGCCGTATTCCCTGTGTGGGAGCATGGGCAGTCGATTTTGGATAGAAGAATGGGAGTATCCTGAGATTGGAGTTTATTTTGCCGATTGCCCTTCTGCAGGACATGATATGCTGTGTCTGGACTACCGTGAATGTGGACCAAGCGGTGAACCGGAGGTCGTTCACGTTGACCAGGAATCTGATTACAAGATCACCCCCGTTGCGGACACGTTTGAATCCTTCATCCGGGGGCTGGAACGTGATGAAGCTTTTACATCAATAGAGGATGAAGAGACTATTGATGATAAAGTCCTCTCAATCTGGATGGATCCGGAATGTGGGAAAACAATGGGTATCGAGTCACCTGAGGGTGGGGCGAGGAAGAAAAAGGCTGAACAGGAGAAATCCGCCACCCCCACTAAACATGTTTTGCAAACGCTTAAGAATGCCTTCAGAAGGCGAAAGAAAACGCCATAACCAGACACCCGTCCGAACCTCCTGCATCGGCACAGTGCTCCTGATCATTACCCAGAGAACTGACATGAAGAAGACAGTGATCCTCACTCTCCTTTTGGGCTTCGGAACGGGACTGGCAGGATGTCGAAGTAAGCCAGATCTTTCCTGGTATGAAACAGCATGGCCGAATGCGTCGGGGTGGCGGGGATTCTCTTTTCAAGAGGCCCAGGAATATCTGGAGGGGCATCAGCAGGTGATGATGGTTTGCATTACTCAGGACCATGTGGAGGACGTGGACCCCAGCAAAGAAAATTCCTGGTCCGTTTATTCGTTCAGTGGAACCGTTGTGCGCACCTACAAGGGAGAGTGGAAGGTAGGTGAACGCATCCAGTTCACCCATGCGCTGGATAGCAGGGTTAAACAAGAAGAGAACAGGAAGGTTGGCGAGTTACTGTTTCTGTACACAGATGTGTACTCACCAAACCGGTTCAATATCGAAACCGGTGGCTTCGAACGCTACAGTGTACGCACATCACGGCTACTGTCGGCAGTGTTTCCCCAGCCTTCCGACTCCCTAAGTAAGGCGGAATGAATCCAACCGGAAACAGTGTCATACCCAGACCCACCGGGTGAATTCCGCATAGCAGAGTCCGGTCAACAGAGTTCATTGAGTGGCCGATGGGATTGGGATTTGCCTCTCAGGAGGAAGCGGATTCAGAATCAGCTTGTGATTTGCAACCTGGTTGACCCGATCCCTAAACTTCACAGGCTGGTACCTATTCCCCATTCGAATGACAGGAGGGTGGAAGAGTCTGCCTGATTTTTTTACACTGATTTGACAACTTCAGAAGACGCTTTCTGTATCGTCTGGGAATGTTGGATGTTTGGAAATGCTGCCTTGCTTTGCTTTCGATCAGCTTTCTGTGTCGTGCAGAGACGGATGAGGGAAAGATCGGGTCCTTAGAGGTCCTTCCCTGGCTTTCCCTCCGTCCTTTGGATCTGAAGCAGATTCCAGATTCAACCAGGATTCTCAGTGAAAAACTGAAGGCTTTGCCTCCTGAAGACGCTTTCTTTACCTTGGTAAAAGCATGGAAAGAGGCAGATGCAGAGCTGAACTCTGTCGAAATCGAGGCCTCCGGGCTGTGGCTAGGCAGCTCCTTTCCATACCGTCACTGGCATTGGCGCTGGGTAAACGGAAAAGGGTACACCTACACGGGAGGAATGGAACCGGCAGATCAGGACCTGATTTGGTGGGGAGATTTCCAGAAGGGATTGAATGTCAAATATGACACAACGCATCGCTTTTATGCCAGATGGGGGTTGGAACCAGGATATATTCCAGGGCGCACAACACTGCAGACTATGGCATTTCCAATTCAAGACATGACCCCAAATCTCCTTTTCCCAGGGATATACAAGCGCCAAGGAGATCTTCTTGTCGTCATGCGGGGTAACTCGACCTTCTGGATTGATCTATCCTCCCTTGCAATCCTGGTAAGTGTCCACAGCTCCGATTCCAATCAGTATTACGTAAAAACGCCAACGGCATACCAGTACCTGGAGGGCTGGCCTTTTCCCGTACCCAAGACCTTTACCACAACCAGTTACCGGAAGAACCGGAAGTATGCCCCCTTGAAACTCCGTGAGCAGGTACTGGAGCTCAAGGTGACACTGAACGGCTCCCATGCCGAAGAATTCCTGCTTCCTGCTGCTCCTTCGTTCCGGTCGGAAGGGACCCACAAATGGGGAAACTGGTGGTATCAGGTATCCACCCACAACGCTGACAAGCACCAGACGGAACCCTACCAGGTGACCCGCCTGGAATACCAATGTCCTCACAGGAACTACCGCCCCGAAGGTCAACGGATCTCCTCGATATTGAATGATCCAGTCCCAGGAAGGGAAATCAACACACCGTGGGGAGCCATGCGTTGGGAAGAAGAGGGCGCTCTACAAGGGTGGAGACCTTCGCAAAAAGAGTTCTGATGCAGAGGACGTTGCAGCTATCCAACTTAAGACGCCGAATCGAGGCCGAAACCTAAAAGCTCTGCAAACGGCTAGACCGTAAAGTATCCGTACACCACCAAAACGGAACTTGTCACAACACTCAAACGTCAGGCAACCCGAGTCTTGTCCGAGCTCCGTGCTATTGGTGAACCGGTACTTATTACGGAACATGGCAAACTCTCGCCTTATCAGAAACTCCTGATTCCGCCCTGCCGCGTGGTCGACTGTATCGAAAAGGAAACCGTTTACATTCTGTACGTCATCCGATCAGAGAGACGGCTCAGGACGTACTTGTTGGATCTTCGAAACCTGGAGAAATCAACTTCCAACAATCGCTTGGAGAGCTATTGAATAACCCACCCCTGCTCATACGCGGGCTTTCGTGGGTCTCGTACCTGAGGTTCTTCAGGACAGACTCTATTTCCCCAGTGGATCGAAACCCTGGAACTCCCATCCCGAAGATCTCTCTCATTTCATCCTGTTTGTAACACGCCCATCAGATTAAAGCGGTCTCATGACGAACGGCCCTGATCTTCCTACATTCACCCTGCAACATGGCCCCTGGACAGCAGAGGTTTTTGATCCCCGCAGTGACCCGACTGCTCTGGGTGCAAGGTATGTCCACGGGGGATACATTGCCTCATGTCAATACGACAGTGTCATGATCAGTTCTCAGGCTCATCCAGAATGGTCACCCTATGAAGGCTGTGGTTTTCCCGAGGTGTTTGAATGGCCCCTTGGATTCGGGTACGCTTCTCCGGGAGAGGAGCTCATGCGGATAGGAGCCGGCCGCATCCGCTATGACGGTTCTCCCGGGATGCCCGGCAGTCAGGCCCCACTTTCGTCAACGGTTCAATGGGCCGTGGAGGAACTGTCTTCTGCTGAACTCATCATGACCACTCAGGACCAGATCGAGTATGGCTCAACTGCACTTGGATATTGGCTTCGGCGCAGGGTGTACCTCAACGAGAATGGACTGACATCCGCAACCACCCTGAAACTTCATGCCCCCTGGAATGTGCCGATGGCATGGTTTGCCCACCCCTTCGTCCCGCAGGAACGGGGAGACAGAACCCGGTTTGTCTTCCCGGAAGGTGCAACTCTGATGCAGCCGGAACCACAGCCGGCCCGTGAGTTCCGGTTTCCTGCAGAAGGAGGCCTGATGAATGTGACGGGCCTCTGGGGCAGCCGGGACGCCGTGTTGGTGGATTGCGACACCGAGTGTTGCGGAGGCACCCTGTCCATCAGCCTGGACCGGCCCATGGATCACCTGGTCCTGTTTGCCACCGAAACTGCGGCCAGCCCTGAACCTCAACTCTCACGAGCATGGAAGAACGGTGAAACCGCCTGCTGGTCCATCCGGTATCAATGGGAGCAATGATTCGCGCCATTCTTCGGGAGCGTCGTGTGGATTTTGAGCATCCTCACCCTGTGTGGCCAGCGTTATCGGAGGCACTGCGTCTCGCAGTCCCATGCATTGGACCTC
>DIYN01000048.1 GCA_002429065.1 Verrucomicrobia bacterium UBA6053
GTCCCGCTTCTGGGGTCAGGTCAAACCAAGATGATGAACCGAACATTCTTTTCTTCGCATGTTGCCATCGTTTTCGTGCTCCTGTTCGGGTTACGCAGTTACGCGGAATCCGGCGGGTCGATCGCGTCGGGAATTGGCTGGAATGCCGCCGGGCGTGGTCAGATGGGGGTGGAGGACCTTCCCCCCATACCGACTCCGACCCCGTATCCGCCGGGTCTCGCGAAAGCGAACGCTGAAAAGGGCAGGGCCTTTTTTGAGCGCGAAGGCAAACGTGAAGGCGTCGTGAACCATCAGGGGATCCTCTACAAGGTACTGAGGTCTGGAACGGGTTCCAAACCCGGCGCGAACGCCCAGGTGACGGTGCACTACGAGGGCAGCACGATCGACGGGCAGGTATTTGACAGCAGTTATCAGCGCGGCAAACCGGTGACCTTCACTGTGAATCAATTGATCAAAGGGTGGCAGATCGCCATACCGAAGATGCAGGTCGGTGAAACCTGTCGCATCGTGATTCCACCTGAACTCGCGTACGGCGAAAAAGGCGTCCCCTCGATCGGCCCCAACGCGACCCTCGTGTTCCGGATCGAGCTCCTGGAGATTCAGCAATAATTTGCCGCCGCTCGCTGCGGAGTTGCACCCCTCCGAAGCGCTTGGTTACGTTTTGTTCTACCCAGGCTGGGACGCGCCGCTCCTTGCCCTGGGCTGACACCGTAAACTCCTCCGGGGTTTTTCGAAATCATCGCATGACGACATGAATCAACGCATACCTCATGTCTGCCCTGATACATGGATAGCAAAGTAAGGGCCCAAGTGATCCCCTCGCGGTCGAGAGCGATAGCTCGGGCAGGTGTGTGGTCCGTTATTTTTCTCTCTTCGTTACGGTGGGGTAAAGTTTTTCGGTAGTAACGTAATCCGGCAGTCCCACGCTTTTGGTGTGGCAAGCACTGCCGGAAAGGGTTTGGTTCCCCACAGGGACTGCGGGGTTACGGAGGGAAAAAGGTTCACCCCTGATGGGCCATAGGGCCCTCAGGAGCTCTATGGGGTTTCGGTCTTCCTGAATGCGCTTTTAAACAGCGCGAGTGCAATGGCAGACCCAATGAGGATACCGGTCAGTTTTCCCAGCCACCAGCTTATTGCCAACTCCCCTTGCACATGGGAGATCGCCATGGGGATTTCGATAAGGTGAGCCATGACATATAAAACGGCCAGAACTCCAAAGAGGATTTTAATCGCTTTCATTTCAGTTCCTTTCTTGTCTGTATACCACCACCAGTTAAAAGACGTATGCTCCAACGTGCATCCAGGTGACTTGCTCACCCTTTCGAAGTGGAAGGCCGAGTGTTCTCCCAACGATACGATCTTTCTGATCGTGCCGGAAGACTTTCGAATAGACAGAATCCCGGAAGACCGTTTTCCTATCAAGGTGATGATCGGTTAAGATGGTTCCAACGGGAATATTTTCGGTCGCGATCAGGACCTCAATCTTGGGTGCGTTTTCAATCTCCCAGTTGGCGAGGGCCTTCATTGTGAATACGGTTACCAGTGACGAAATGACGGCTGATACGATGATGGTAACGGCTGTTTTAGGAGATATCATTTTTTTCGTAACGAGTTGGATTTGGTCATTACACCGTCCTTTTTTCGACGCGGTAGGGCAGGACGGATGGTCTGGTTCTGATTGGATTTCGACGATGGTAGCAACGCCGACAAGTTTATGTCCTTTTTGTATTCGCCACGACTGAATTCCCTCTAGTTTTCAAGCAAACCTCTGACCTTTTAAAAAGCTCACGGAAATTTCTGCCGTTTCTCCAGGCTTTACCCACTTCTGCCCAACAGGTTCTACATCGCCAATATAGAAAATCGTGTTACCTTCGCCGTCCAGGTTGTGGTTTGGGTGATATCCTTTGTAGAAGGAATTGTGCCTGCCTCCGTCTAATTCAGTTATATGAGCTCGCACATGGATCGGTCCACTCCTGATCACATCCATATGGTCTGAGAATGCATGAATGGTCACATCAGATAGCCTCCAGCGACTCAGCTATGGCAATAAGAGTCTTATATAACGTATCTTGTTCACAGCCATACCCTAGCTGATGTTTTACGGCCAACTTTCGAGCCGTTTCCATCTGCTCATCATCAAAATGAGTTGTAGCGAATTTTTCCCATTCACTTGGGCTGCCCGACCCATCCGCAAGCCTTCGCAAGAATTGAGAAAGTTCTTCTTTGGTAAGCATCGGATAACAACTAAGCGCGCCGGGCCGAAGAAGGATGTTCGGGGCGTGTCCTTGTTGTAACCTTGTTCAATTTTGCCGGGCGAGTCCATCATGAAGTTTCTCTGCAATGCGCATCTTTTCATTCATCGACGAACGCGACGTGATCCCAGATCGACTCCGTGCTGTCGAGGCACAGGCGGCGAAAAGATACGCAAATGTCTAGGTTTATGACGTCAGGGTGTCCGCGTGCCCCTCCTACAGCAAAGCGGCACTGACCCGTCACCCGGGGATTGGGTCTATGAGCCAATCGACCAGGAACCTTTTCCCGATTACGACACCGACCCCGTCCTTTTCTATGCAAACGCCTGAATGATTGTGGCGGAGAGGTTTTGCCATGATTCGTGAGAAAGGCCTCAATTCCGCGCCCGGAATCGATCTGTGGTTGCCTTCACTGTGGTTCTCGTTCAAACAATTTTCTGGTGTTTTATCAGAACTTGTGAATTGACCCGGGGAGAGAACTCCGACAATGTCATCACAAGGAATTAAAGGAAGATCATGACGAAGAACATTTTTACATTCGCGGCTTTTGCAATCTACCTCATAAAGGTGAGTGCTGCACCCTTAAGTTTTGAATTTTCACCTACTCTTAATACAGGAAGTGATACCCACGGCATTGTGGGCTCCACCTGGGTCTTTACCTTTGAAGTTACCCAGCCTACCTACCAACTCAGCGGTACGTTCAATGACATCAGTTTCATTGCAGATTCTGCAGAGGTCACCATTTCTGGAGTAACCACAACCACTGCACTGAATGACACCCATGTCATCACCACAGTGGGCGGAGATGGTACTTTCCGGTTTATCCCTAATTTTGTTGGTGGGGGTACAACAGTCCTTGCTCTTCAAGGTGCAGGAAATACCGTATCTGAATTTACGATTGAAGGACTGACAATGTCCAGCTTTGGCCCAAGTGTCAACCCAGGTATCGGAAGTCCAATCGTGGGGGATCCTGTAGACCTCGAACCATACAATGCGGCTTCGTATACGGGTACATTTACTTTTGACGGTACCTCATTTGACTATGTAGCCACGGGTATCCCCGAGCCTTCATCACTGGCTTTGATGGGAATCCTCGCGATCTCCGGAATTGTTGGCTATCGTTCTTTCCAGAAACGATACTCTTAGTCCAACGATTTCTCAGAAGCTTCTTGTTGATCGCTCAGTCCATGTAGCTGGGCGTTTTTTTTAAAATCCAATGGTCATCTATGAATCGAAAACGTGGGAGGGGGTATATCCCGACGCCCGGATTGGGCGCACGGAACGGCATAACCTGATGTACTTGGTGGACAGTGATGAGCTGCTGCGGTTTTATCTTCAATGCGTTCGGGACGGGGTGCATGTGGACATTAACGATTTCGTGATTGAAGACCAGCACACCGGCTTCAAAGGCCGGATGCCGGTGAAGATGAAACCGGTCATTTGGAAGCTACTGAAGATACTCGAGGGTTCCGGAAACGAGTTGTTGATCCAACGGGAGGGGAACCATTTGGAGTTGATTGTAATCATATGCCTTAAAGCGTGGCATGAAGGAACTTTTGTTCAACGACTCCCTATAGAGCTACCACAGCTCTTTTTCACTCCATGATCAATGGCTGATCATTCGACCCTTTCGACGGTCTCAACAAGTGAGTGTCCGGATACGCATAACTACAGATTTTCAGTTGCAGTTTCTCGATCTGGCTTTTTTCCCCTTAAAGGGTTCATATTCAGTGTTGTCTTGCCCAGATATTAACACGTACATTTGTGTCGGTGCAATCGTCGACTTGCATCAGGCCGATAGTTGTTGCGGGTTCAACTCTTCCGGAGACAGAGATCCTGTTTCTGCTCAAGGCTTGGTCAACGTTCACTATTGTCCGCTCGAATCCTGAGCCTGTTGATGGTCTCCTCACCTCACTCCAGATTCCAAATGGATCCTCTCCAACTCTGAGGCTGCTGTGCCGGAGCTATGAGGGCTTGTTCTGGCGGAAAAAATCCCGGGTTTCAGAAAAGTTCGTTTTCTTGTACGATACCTACCGGCTGCTTCGCTGTCCCTGTATATTTGCAATCACAGGATGTTCCGGAGTAGTCAAAACAGGCAGGTGAATCCCATCTGCCGCCGGGAAATCTGTAGGCCAAGGAATCGGATATGAGTGATGACATCCAGACCGCCCAGCGCGTGGCGGAGGCGAATGAAAAACTGAAAACCGCCCTGGGGCAGGTGATCGTGGGGCAGAAGGATGTGGTGGAGCAGCTTCTCATCGGACTGTTCGCCAATCAGCACTGTTTTATGGTCGGGGTTCCCGGTCTGGCGAAGACGCTGATGGTGTCCACTCTGTCCCGCCTCCTGGACATGAGTTTTAAACGAATTCAGTTTACCCCCGATCTCATGCCCTCCGATATCACCGGCACCGATGTCATGCAGGAGGATCCGGAGACCGGCCGGCGTTTGTTTGAATTCGCGCACGGTCCCATCTTCACCAACATGCTTCTGGCGGATGAAATCAACCGGTGTCCACCGAAAACCCAGGCCGCATTGCTCGAAGCCATGCAAGAACGTCAGGTGACCGCAGGCAATAAAACCTACCCGCTGTCCAAGCCTTTCTTTGTCCTGGCCACCCAGAACCCGATCGAGCAGGAGGGCACTTATCCGCTGCCGGAGGCCCAACTGGACCGTTTCATGCTCAGCATTCACGTGGAGTATCCCGACCGCAATGAGGAGCGGGACATCCTCAAAGCCACCACCGGAGCCGGGGAGGTCGACTTGTCTCCCATTCTCCATGCCGAGGAAATTCTCGAGCTCCAGCAGGTGGTTCGCCGGGTTCCGGTGGGCGATCATGTGTTTGAATACACCCTCGACCTGGTACGGCAGACCCGTCCCGCAGATGCGTCCTCTCCGCAGGAGGTCAAAGACTGGCTGGAAGTTGGGGCCGGCCCCCGGGCCGGACAGAATCTGGTGCTCGGTGCCAAAGCCAGGGCCCTCATGCACGGACGCATGTATGCCACCTGTGAGGATGTGGCCCACCTCGCGGCCCCGGTTCTGCGTCACCGCCTGGTGACGAACTTCAATGCCGAATCCGAGGGGGTGAGTGCCGACGATGTGATTCAGCGCATCGTGGACCGCACGCCGAAACGGAACGAAGACTGACGCGGTTCACCACAAAGAACACGAAGTTCACGAAGATGATGATGTTGTTGTTGAGTCCGATACATCTCTCCTCTGGTGGGGGAAGGGCGCCTTTCGGCAGGCTCAGGGCATCCGCATGACAGGGCGCTCACAAACCCAGGCGGCGGTGCAGCGGTTCCGGCAGTTTGAGCTGCTGGCCCGAGGGGTTGTCGAAGGTTCTCTCAGCGGGCGCCACCGTTCTCCCTACAAAGGGTTTGCGATCGAGTTCGAGGAGCACCGTCAGTATGCTCCCGGAGATGATCTCAAGCATTTGGACTGGAAGATCCTCGGCAAGCTGAGCCGCTACTACATCAAACAGTATGAAGAGGATACCACCCTCCGAGCGTATCTGGTGGTCGATGTCTCAGGCTCCATGCAGTACACCTCGGCCAACCGCACCAAATTGGAGACCGCCCGCATGGCGGCTCAGGTGCTGTCGTATCTGCTGATCCAGCAGCAGGATTCGGTGGGACTCATGACCTGTGACAACAAACTCCGCACCCATCTTCCGCCGCGTGCCACCAAGCCGCAGTACAAACGGATTTCCGATGTTCTGGAATCTGCGGATTCGCGCGAGGATACCGGTCTCGGGCCGGTCCTGCATCAGCTTGCCGACCGCATCAAGCGCCGGGCGTTAATTATCCTGATCTCGGATCTGTTCGATCAACCGGAGGACATCTGCCTGGCCCTGAATCATTTTGCCCACCGCCGTCATCAGGTGGTGGTGTTTCAGACGCTGGACCGCAAGGAGGAGACGTTTCCCTTTCAGGGCGCCATGGAATTTGATTCACTGGAGGATGACCGCATGCACCGGGTGGATGCCCCGAGGATTCGCAGAGCCTACCTCGAGAAATTCCGGGAACACCGTGAACAGATCCGCCGTACCTGCTTTGACCGCCGGATCGATTTTGTTCCCCTTTACACCGATGATCCTTTTGAAACCGTGATGGCCCGCTACCTGGCGGAAAGGACGCGTCGCACGTGAGTCTGCTGGCCCCCTGGTTTCTGTTGGGCCTGCCGCTGGCATCGATTCCGATCCTGCTGCACCTGCTGAACAAACCCCGGTACAAACGCGAGGCCTGGGGGGCGATGCTGTTTCTGGAGGAAGCGGTGCAGACCCGTTCCCGGTCCATTCAGATTCAGGAGTGGGTGCTGATGACTCTTCGCACTCTGGCGGTGCTGCTGCTGGTGTTGGCCATGGCACGCCCCGCGATGAAGGGACGCAATGCGGGGGGAGGGGAACGCCCCACCACCCATGTCCTGGTTATGGACGCTTCGTACTCCATGCAGCGGGGAGGGGAGGAGGGCTCTCTGTTTGAAGAGGCCAAACGGATTGCGCAGACCCTGGTGGAGGAGCTGCGGCCGCAGGACAACATGCTGATTGTCCGGGCGGGTGCCCGACCCGAGGCCCTGTTTCCGCGTCCAGTGTTTGATAAGGCCTTTCTCAAAGGACAGATTGAACAGTTGGAACCGGGGGCGGAGGATTCCAGTCTCCCGGCTGCATTGGAGCAGGCCTCCTGGCTGCTTGGTTTTTCCACCCTTCCCCGGCACCGGGTCATTGTGCTGGATGATGGACAGCGGGCCGCCTGGCGACCCCATCTCGAGGAGGACTGGAACCGGGTCACTGGACAGATCGAGGAGCTTCCCAATCCTCCGGCCCTGTACAGCCTGCGCATGAACAGCGGGGAGGAGGGGGTTCATCTTGCCGTGACCGCATTGCGGGCCCGCACACCTCTCCCGGATGTGTTCCGTCCGGTCGAATTTGAAGTGGAAATCCGCAATGACGGTCAGGACCCCGTGACCCGTTCCGTGCGCTTTGATGTCGATGGCCGCCGCCGCGATGCCCGCGAGGTCACTCTGGAACCGGGACCCAATGCGGTTCGTTTTTCCCACCGCTTCCGGGAGGCGGGAAGCCACCGGGTGGAAGTGGACCTCGGCGGGGATGACCTTCCGGTGGACAACCGGGCCGGCCTGGCGCTGGAGGTGCTGGAACGCATACCGGTCCTGATTCTGGAAGGGCGCAAGGATGACAGCCGTCTGAAAAGTGACGGCGGGCTGCTCGAATTGGCCCTGGAGGCCGGCCGGTCACCGGACGGTGGAAAACTCTTCGAGGTGGAACGGATGTCGCAGCTCGAGTTGGAAGACCTCACCCTCCAGCAATTGCTCCATTACAAGACAGTGGTGCTGGCGAACCTGCCTGCGGTTTCCAGCCGCTTCGGGGCCCGCATGCAACGGTATTTGGAAGCGGGAGGAGGGGTGCTGATTGGACTGGGGCCGGAGGTGTCGGCGGAGAGCTACAACCGCTGGACCACGGATGCGGATGGATGGATTCCGGTGACCGTGGGCGACTGGGTGGAGGACATGGAGGAACCCGCTGTCCCGACATTCCCTGCCGGTCGTGCCGCCGAGATCCTGGATGTATTTGATCTGTCCCGCACCCGCCAACTGGATGCGGTACAAGTGCGCGGCTACCGCAAGGTGGAAACACTGGGAGAGGGAATAGAAGCCGGGCAGTTTGGTGAGGATGCCTTTCTCTGGGTGAAGGACGTGGGAGAGGGAACCGCCGGTGTCTGGACCACAACCTTCACTCCGGAACATTCCAACTTCCCCGCCGTCCCGGACTTTGTCCCACTGGTGCAGAATCTCGTGATGCGGCTCGCGGGCGGAGCGGTGCCTCCGGTCAACCTGCGCCAGGGTGAAACCGCGGTGGTGACCGTGGACTTGGAGGAGCTGCCTGCGGACGCCGGGTTTGCGGTTGTGCTGTCTCCGGATGGCAAAGAAAACAAAGTCCCTCTGGAACCTGTCCGGCGCAGCGGTGTGCTGGAGTGGAGTGAAACCGGTGAACCCGGATTGTATCAGGTCAACATCCCCGAACATCCCCCCCGGTATCTTTCCGTTCGATTGCCCACCTCCGAAGGCGAGTTGACCGATCTAGATCCGGAAACAGAAGGGGGGGGCACTGAGGCCCTGGACCTGACCTTCACAGAGAGCCTCGAGGAGCTCCGCCGTGAAATGAAACGCGAGACCGGGGTGCGGGATCTGTGGCGGGTGCTGCTGGTGTCCTGTCTGGGCCTTCTCATGGTCGAAGGGGTACTGGCCTGGAGGTTTTCACGATGAAGCTGTTATGGACCGGAACTTGGCCCTGGTGGGCTGTGGTGCCATTTGCACTGCTGCTGATTGGATTCAGTATCTGGGTGTACCGACAACAGCGCGCGCCTCGTCCGTTGGACCGGTTGCTGCCGATGCTGCGCTGTGTGGCGTTGCTCGTATTGGTCTTCTCTCTGCTTCAGCCCGTGCTGGCCCGCTTTTTCCGGGAAGAGAAACGCGGGGAAGTTCTGGTGCTGGTGGACAACAGCGGATCCATGACGGTGACGGACAACTACGAGCCGCATCGTGCAATCGAGGTGGCCTGGCATCTGGGCATGTTCCCCCGCAAATTCCGCTACACCGGGTTTCTTGAAGAAGATCTGCTTCAGGAATGGAACGAGATTTTTGCTCCACTTACCGCGGACCCGGTCACCGTCCGCGACCTGAAACTCACCTCAGATGCCCTGGCGAAATGGCGGAAAGAGATGAATGCAGGCGTTCAAGGCATGGGATACCTCAAAGGGGAGGCATTCGGAGAATGGATAGGGTGGAACAACTCCGCAGCGGCTCTCGAGGATCAACTTCGGAACGAAACCCAACGGATCGAGGAGGCGGAGGAGGAAGACCGAACTGTGCTACCCCGCATTCCTGAGGCCACAGTCTGGACGGATCTGGGCGACGCGTTCCCCGAGTTGCAGGAAGCTGCGGACGCGCTGCTTGCCGAAGCCGGAATTGAAAAAGTGGATGACGCGTTGGCCGCTCTCGAAGAAACCACTCGTGAGGATCTGGTACGGGAAATCTGGGAAGGGGGAGAGGTGGCGCTGTTCGATCAGTTGGAGGACATGGGCGAAGTGAAGCTGTTTGGACTCGATTCCGGAGAGCAGGCCATGCCGGAACCGCTGCTGGAATCGCTGGACAAGGCACACGCCACCTCCCGTCTCGGGACCGCCCTGCGGGATGCGGTCAAAGGAAGGGGAGAGTCTCCCCTGGCGGGGGTGGTACTGATTTCGGATGGAAACCAGAATGCCGGCATGACCCTGGGGCAATTTGGGGAATGGGTGGAAGGACGGAATGTCCCTCTGGTGGCCTTAGGGGTGGGAGAGGCGGAGCCGCAGGACGATCTGGTGGTGGAACGGGTGATCGCTCCGGACACCGCATTCGCGGATGACCGCCTGTCCATGCGGGTGCGGGTGTCACGCTTTGGTTATACCGATCAGCCACTGACCCTCAAGGTGATGCACGGGGAGGACGAGGTGCATCGTCAGACGGTGGAACCGGGTGAGGTGGACCGTTTGTGGGTGGATGTCGGATTTCTGGAGACCGAAAAAGGCGAACGGGATTACCGGGTGGAGCTGGAACCGATGGAGGAGGAGTGGTTGGAGCGGAACAACAGCCGCAATGTCCAGGTGAATGTCCTGGATGACCCCATCAAGGTGCTGATGATCGACGCCTGGCCCCGTTGGGAAACCCGGTATCTGGATATGATGCTGCATCGGGATTCCCGTGTGGACTGCCGCACCATTTTTTATGGTTCCAGCGAAAGCGGAACGCTGCGGACCGGGAAAGATCAGTATCCGGAAACCCGGGAGGATTTGTTTGGCTTTGAGGTCGTGGTGCTTGGGGATGTGGACCCGGATCAGTTCTCACGCGGTCAGCTTGAGGATCTGCATGCCTTTGTGGAGGAAAGAGGAGGCACGCTGATCTGGATTGCAGGTTCCCGCTACATGCCGTCTGCTTATCCACCCACCCCCTTATGGGACCTGGCACCCTTCCGGCTGGATCCGGATCTCGAGGAGAAAGAAGAGGATGTGCGGGAGGTGTACCGGGTGACCCTGACCGAAACGGGCAAGCACGACCTCATGGCCCTGATCTCCAATTCGGACGAAGTCAGCCGCCGCCTCTGGTCCGAGCTGCCGGCACTTCCGTGGGTGCGGACCGGGGTGACCGCACTGCCTCTGGCCGACCGGACTGCGGAAACGGTGGGGGAGGAAACCCCGGTACTGATAAAATCCTACCGGGGACTGGGCAAACTCGTCTACATCGGCTCGGACTCGTTCTGGAGATGGCGTGACCGGGCGCGCTGGACCTATCATCAGCGACTCTGGGGACAGATCATTCTCTGGTCGGCGCTGGGCCGCACCAGTGGATCGGACCGCTTTGTGAAACTGATGACCGACCGCCTTCGGTACGGCAACGGGGAGGAGGTAACGGTCCGTGCCCGTTTGCTGGATGAAGAGGGTCGGCCCATTACCGGGGCGGATGCCTTTGTGAACATTTTCGATGAACGCGAGGAACTGGTGCGCAAACTTCCGCTGCGCGAACTGGCAGGAGGCGGGGGGAGTTATGAAGCCTCTCTGACCGGACTTCCGGAGGGAGGCTACACCGCCAGACCGGAGGTTTTTGAACTGAGAGGGAAGCCGGTGCAGGCGGAGATCGCCTTCCGGATCGGGGAACTCCCCACCAGTGAGTATGTCCGGCTTCCCTATGATGAAGGAGCCCTTACGGATGCCACCGAGCATGTGGCCCGGATCTGGGACCCGGCCAAGGCTCTGGAAGCGTTGGAACCCACTACCGAAGAACGGGTCCGCCGCGAGGACCTTGAAGTGTGGAACCATCCCCTGTATCTTTTGTTGGCCGTTGGTCTGTTGTGCACGGAGTGGGGATTACGCAGAAGGAGCCGTCTGCCATGAAGGTTTTTGCTTCAATCTGGAGTGCGGAAGCTTGCTTCCGCTTTACACAGCGCAAGCGGGCTTGCGCACTACGCCACGGCGCACAAGTCCAAGGACGCTTCGCGTCAACACAATCTAACGCAAGGTACCAACCATGACTGATCCACAACTGACAGATGCCTCCTCCCAGGGCCTTCATGAAGGACTGCAGAAATTTGAGGCGCAGTGGAAGCGTCTGCAGATGCGGCTCGGGGCGGGTCGGTTCCTGATCATGGTGATCGTCCTTCTCGGTATTGCCGGAGCCCTGGACGGGGCTTTGGGGTTGGAGGGACGTTCCCGCCTGCTTATGACTCTGCTGTTTTACGTGGGTGTCGGACTCTCCGCCTGGATGGTCTGGCTGCGGTACCTTTTCCGTCCTCTCAGCCCGGAGAGTGTTGCCTGGATGATTGAATCGGTGCATCCGGAGCTGAATGAAAAACTCATCAGCGCGGTGGAGCTGGAAAAAGAAAAAGGCCGGACGGTGTCCCGCGCGATGATTGTCCGGATGATCCGGGAAACCGAGATGGATATCGGCAAGGTGGACCCGGCCCGCGATCTGGCTCCGCCGAAATGGCTGCGGGTGCTTCCGTTTGCGGTGGCGGCCCTGGTGGTGATCCTGATGGCGGTTCCCGGATTTTATCTTCCCCTGCGCATGAAACGGATTGTGCTGCCGGCGTCTCATGATGCGGCGGTCACCACGGTGCGGCTGCAGTGGGTCTCCATGCCGCCCGATCTGTTTCCCGAAGACGGGGAGATTCAGGTGGCGGTCACCCGGAGTGAGGACCGCAACGAACCGGTGGTTCTGGAGATTCAGGGGGAGCAGAACCGGCGGATTCCCCTGAAATGGAATTCGGAAACCCAGGCCTTTGAAGGATCCTTTGAAGGACCCGATCACGAAGTGGTGCTGTTTGCCCGGTCGGGGAAAGCCTCGACCCGGCGGGTGTCCATGTCGCCGATGCTTCGCCCCTGGATAGAAGCTCTGACTCTGACCGTGACCCCTCCTGCGTACACCGGCGCGGAGGTGCAGGAATTTGACCGGTTTCCGCATGAAGTGTTCGCGGTGGCGGGAAGCGGCATTCAGGTGACGTTGACGGCAAATGAAGAGCTGGCCTCCGCATTTTTGGAGACAGAAGGCGGGAAAGTGGATCTCGCACTCCATCCGGATGGATCCGCAACGGGGCAATTAAAGCCGGAGGCGGGCGGAGAGCTGGTGCTGCGGCTGATCGACCGGGAGGGACTCACCCCGAAAGAGTCTCCCCGTGTCAGTCTCAAATTGATGCCGGACCGTCCTCCGCAGTTGGTCTGGGTATCCCCACAGAACGATGTGCTCATGCGGGAGGGCGATGGGCTCCCTCTGGTGTGGAGTGTGGAGGATGATTACGGTGTGAGCGAAAGCCGGGTCTGGATTCAGAAAAATGAGGATCAGCCCGTCATCAAAACCATGGAGGCGGTGGACGGCGACTATCGGCTCGATTTTTCCGACTGGTTCCTCGGTGGAGGAGACCGTCTTCGGGTACGGGCGATGGCGAAGGATGCCCTCGGACAGGAAGGGGAAACCCCGGTACGGACCCTGTCGGTCGCGGGCGGGCTGGATCATCCCGATGCACAGGTCTACCTGCGTGACTTGGACCAGGTGAAGCAGCGGCTGGAGTCCCGGACGGCCGATGCGAATGCGCTTCAGGATGCCCGGGGAGGCCTGTTTGAAGCTGCGGAGTACAGAACACCGACGGCCACGGAAAACCTGGAATACAATACCTCCCGCTGGGAGCTGTTGTCCCGCGAGATGGATCTGGAATTGAATGCCCTTCGGTCCGGGTTGGATGGGCTGAGAGCCCGCGCGTTTTTTGCTCCGGGCGATGAGGTGCTGGAGCTCCTGTCCGCTTACTCGGAACAGGAACGCAGGCTGCTCTTCCGAACCGATCCCGCCAAACTTCAGGAGGGGCCCGGTGTGGAAGGCGTTTGGGAATTGGGGGTCCCGGCACTTGCGGAACTCCGTCTCCGCTCCGGCTATGCGCTGCCGGCTCTTCAGGCGGAAAAACTGGCCACGATGGTGGCAGTGGCCGCGCCCCGGAAAGACCCCGCCTCCCGCAGGCTGCTGATGGATCTCCGGCACCGTGCAGCGGTGTTCGCCCAGGAGCATGCTCCGGACCGGGTGGAGACGCTGGAGGGACTGGATCTGTCCATGCCGGAGGCGTCTACGCCGGGGTTGATCCGGGAGATGTGGAAGGGGCGTAACACTTATGTGCTTGATCCAGTGGTGACGGCCGGAGATGCCGATAAGGTTCCTAATGTAAATCATCCGGAACTGACCTCGATGGGCGTGAGCCGGGAGCAGCGCATGTCGGTGAGATGGAGGGGAACGATCGAAATCAAAAAAGGCGGGGAATACGGGTTTGAGCTCGAGTCCGATGACGGCTCCCGGCTGTATGTGAACGACACGCTGGTGGTGAAAAATGATGGGAATCACAGCATGCAGAAAAAGCAGGGCACTCTCCGCTTGTCGCCCGGGGTTCATCCCATCCGGATCGTATACTTCAACTCGGGGGGAGGGGGCGGCATTGTGTTCCGCTGGCGTGCACCCGGATCGCAGGAATGGAACGTGGTGCCGGATCAGGTTCTGGGCTCCCAGTTCGATGAAGGGGCGGCACGTCTGGTGTACGAAACCCGGAACATGGTGCGCAGACTGGAACGTCAGGCCTACGATCTCCGTGCGCTGAAGCGGATGTCCGATCAGATCCGCCGCAGGCTCAAGCACTCCTCCGCGCCCCTGCTGGAGCAGTTGGCGGAACGCCAGGAGGCGGAACTGAGCGAACAGGAGATTGCGGACGTAACCGAAGAGGCGGAAGCCCTCAAAAGCCGGGCGGAAGTGGAGGGGTCTGACCGTCTGCTTCAGGTGGCGGAGGAAGTGGCCCGGGCAGCGGAGCAGGGGGACCGTGAAGCTGCGGTGGAAGCGTTGAAAGCGGCGGAACAGGTTCTGGCTGATCAGGAGCAGGAGAGCTGGGAAAAGAGTGTCCGGGAAGAACTCGACCGGGCCATGCAGGTGGTGAAACAAAGTGAATCGCTTCGGAACGCGGATGAACCATTGCAGCGGCGGGATCTGGAGCAGTTGGCGGAAATGAAAGAGGCGGCGGAGCGGTTGAACACCCTGGCTGATCAGGCACCGGAGACGGAAGGAGACCGGGCGCTGGAGGAGGCCGTGAAGAATGCGGCCCGTGAAGCGGAGCGGGTGGCGCAGACTCTGGATCAGGCGGTCTCGAATCCGGAGTCCTTGGAGAATGCGCTGGCGGATGTGGAGACCCGTATGCAGACTGCAGAGGAACGGCTCGATCTTGCAGCAGAGGCGGCTGAAGAGAGGTTGCAACGAACCGAGGATCGTCTGAAGGCGGCCCGGGCGGATGAGGCACAGCAGATGGCCGAACTACTGGAGCGGCTGGAGGATCTGGAGAAACTGGATCCGGTGGCGGCACTTGAAGCCCTTCAGGCGGAGCAGGCAGCACTTGAGCAACTGGTGTCCTCCATGAGAGCCCTTTTGGATCTGCAGCGGGAGTCGGACGAAACCGCCACCGCGAGTGAGGTGCGGGATCAACGGTTGGCGGATGCGCTGGAGCATCAGGCCGGACAGAAACTCCAGGAGGTGGAACGGGCGCTGAGACAGAAAGATCCCACGGAAGCCTCTGAGGCGTTGGCTGAGGCCTCCCGTCAGCTTGAAGAGGTGCAGCCCCTGTTGGATGCTCAGCAACGGGCGGAGAATCTGGCTTTGACGGAACAGGAAGAGGCGGAACTGTCCGAGGCGATTCGGGAGGCAACCGACCCGGTCCTGCCGGAAGCGGTGTCCGCAGCGTATGACGCCTGGGAACAGATGGCGGAAGCGAGGGAGAATGTGGAGAAACTGTCGGAAGAACTTCAGCAACTGCAGGCAGCGCGGGGTCAGACTCAACTCGATCCGTTTGCGGAAAAAGTAGCCAGCACGGCAGAGGCACTGAAGCCGCAGGCCGCTCCGGATACGAACGACGGCTGGGACAGGCAGGAGCAGAAAGCCATGGAGGACGCGATGAGACGCCTGCAGCCGATGCAGCATGCGGCAGCCAGGGCGGAAGCGGCCGAAGAGGCGGGAAAAGCGGAATCCGAAGGTCGGAAGTCGCTGGAGAAGCTTTCCCGACGTTCGGAAGAATTCCGGGCCGCAATGGAGCGGCATGCGGGACCGGAAAGCCGGCGTCTTCAGGAAATGGCGGATGCGGTGGAGCGTCAGGCCAGAGCGGAGGATCGCGAGGGGGCTGAGCAGACCCTGGAGGCGATGGAACGGCAGATTGAACAGTGGGCGAAAGAGGCCGGAGAGGCCGGCCGCACGCAGCGTGAAGAGATGGCGGAGGCCGGTGAGGCGGAAGAAACGCTTGCCCGGTTGGCCCAGGCTGCGGATGCACTGGAGAACGCGCAGACATTTGAAGAGCAGGTGGAACACCCTTTAAAAAATGCCCCCCAGTTGGCGGAGCGGGGTGAGTTTGAACGGCTGGCCCGGACCATGGATGCCACCGGAGAAGCTCCAGAGTTGGTGGAGCAGGCGGAGGCATTGGAACAGAAGAAACGGGACCTTCAGCAGGCAGCCCTCCGTCAGGCCATGAAGGAACGGGACCGGAACAAACGTCAGCGGCTTGAACGGGCAGCGGAAAAACTGGCCGCGAATGATCTTCGGGATGCTGCCTCTCAGTTAAAGAATGCTGGACGGAAGGATCTCCAGAAACAGGCGGAAACTCTCCGTGAAGAAGGTCGGAAACTTGCGGAGGCTGCAAAAGAAAAAGCGGAACAGGTTGCCAAAGAAAGCGGGCCGACGGTGCAGGCACAACAGGCGATGGAGAAAGCGGTTGCCGCTCTTGAACAGGAAGAAAAGGAAGTACGCGAGGCATCCACTCAGGAACAGGGTGAAGGACGCCCTCAGACAACACCAGAAACTGCTGCGGCTTTAGAAAAACAGGAGGCGCTGAAAGAAGCCGTGTCCTTGGCGGAAAAAGCCCAACAGCGTGCGGAACAGAAAAAATGGAAAGAGGCCGGAGAACTTGCCCGTGAATCGGAAGAAAAAGCCGGGGAAGCTCTGAAGGAAGAGGGAAACCGGTTGGCTTCTGCTGAAACACCCAGTGAGAAGGCTCCCGGAGAAGGGAGAGATCAGAACCAAGCGGAACCGCAAGGTCAGCAGGGCCAGCAAGGGGAGCAGACCGCCCAACAGGGTCAACCTGGAGAACAAGGCCAGCAGGGAGAACAGAATCAGGCTGGCCAGCAAGGTCAGCAGGGCCAGCAAGGAGAACAGACCGCCCAACAGGGTCAACCGGGAGAACAAGGCCAGCAGGGAGAACAGAATCAGGCCGGCCAACAAGGTCAGCAGGGCCAGCAAGGAGAACAGACGGCCCAAAACGGTCAACCGGGAGAACAAGGCCAGCAGGGAGAACAGAACCAGGCCGGCCAACAAGGTCAGCAGGGCGAGCAAGGGGAACAGACGGCTCAAAAGGGTCAACCCGGAGAGCAAGGCCAACAGGGGGAACAGAGCCAGGCTGGACAACAAGGTCAGCAGGGCGAGCAAGGGGCGCAGACGGCTCAACAGGGTCAACCGGGAGAGCGGGGGCAGCAAGGAGAGCAGTCTGCTCAGCAAGCCCAACAAGGCCAGCAAAGCGCTCAACAGGGACAGCAGATCGCCCAGCAGCCCCAACAAGGTATGCAGAATCCACAGCAGGGCCAGCTGGCCCAGGAAGGGCTTTCAGCTCAACAACCTATCCCCGGCCTCTCACCGGAAGGCCCGTCCGACATGTCGGACATGTCCGATCTCTCCCAACCCCTCGACGATGCAGTGGCACTGCTCAACCTCGCAGAGGAAGCCCTCCGCGATCAGGAAACGTCTTTGGCTGGCGAATCTCTGAACCAGGCCGTGGCCGCACTTTCAGGAGCGGAGCAGGCCATGGCCGCAATGATGAGCGATCTCGCTCAATCCGCATCTTCTCCCTCTCAAGCATCCCAATCCCAATCCCAGTCGCAGTCACAGGCACAACAAGGGCAGGGACAAGGTCAAGGGCAGGCTCAGGGACAGGGACAGTCCAGTACGCTCTCCCAATCCCAGGGAGGCGGTGGAGGACAGGGAGGATCCACCAAGGAATCCGAGCGGGGTCTGGATGAAGATCCCGGTGAGGTGCCGGAAGGAGAGGCCTGGGACGGTGCTGTGTCAGATTTAAACAAAGGCGACCGACAGCGCGGCTCGAACCGGTATTCGCCCTACTACCGCCGGGCCATGCAGCAATACATGCAGGATCTGCAAAAGGAGCAGCAGGAATGAATCGGTTCCGCTTTATCTGGTTCTTCTCTCTCCTGCCCGGTCTGCTGTCTGCAGAGACCGATGTGTCGGTAGTGGCCGATTTGGCGCACCTGAAAACCATTGCCGAACCGGACGAAGTGGATGTCGGGATTGCCAAGGGCCTGGAGTGGCTGGTGACACAGCAGAATCCTGAGACCGGCGCCTTCCGTGGTAAACTGCCCAATACCTACACCGCACTTTCCTGCATGGCGCTGATGGCATCCGGGCACCTCCCGGGTCGTTCGGATTACGGCGAACATGTCCGCAAAGGGATTCTGTATCTGGTGGAGGTGGCCAAGGAGAAAAAAGGCTACTTCGGGCATGAACGGGAGGGGCGGATGTATGCCCACGGGATCTGCAGCCTGGCCCTGTCCGAGGCCTACGGGATGATGGAGACGGAGGAGGAAAACAAGAAGGTCAAAGACGCGCTGGAGCTGGCGAACCGGGTCACCTTTGACGCGCAGGTGACCTCGAAAAAGAACAAACAGCATTTCGGTGGATGGCGCTATGAACCCCGTCCAAAGGATTCGGATTTGTCCGTAACGGTCTGGCTGGTGTTAGCATTGCGCTCCGCGCAGAATGCACAGCTTGAGGTGCCGCAGGAGGTCATCGACAACGCGTTAACCTATGTCCGGAATACCTGGGATCCGGGCAAGAAGAGCTACAGCTATCAGCCGCGGAACAACCAGTCCGTCTCCATGCGGACTGCGGGCGTCGTGTGCATGCTGGCACTGGGAGACAACCAGTCCGAGAAACTCCGTAACCGGCACAAACAGTCGATGGAGTTTCTCGCGGACGTTGATCCCAAGCGGGCGGGCAGTCACTTCTTTTATCAGTCGTACTATGTCGCCACCGCAGCCAATATGATCAGTAAAGAACGTCGGGAGGAGATGCTGCCCCGAATGGAGAAAGCTCTGCTCAGTCTGCAAAAAGAGGACGGTTCCTTTGACAAAAATCGGGGGCATGACGGAGGCGTGTACTCCACCGCATTCTCCCTCCTGACGCTTGCGGTGCGGTATCAATATTTACCGATTTATCAGGAATAGGCGGTACGTCTCATAGATTCACCCACTCACAATCTTTGTCTTAGTCATAGTCTTTGTCATTGTCTCCTCTTCCCTCACTGCAGGTTGGGAGACTAAGACAATGACAAAGACAACGACAAAGAGGAGGAGCCGAAATGGATCACGATCATGATCCTCACGGTCGGCGATCAGTATCTGCCGATTTATCAGGAATAGGCGGCTCTCTCCCCTGCGGTTCACCCACTCACAATCTTTGTCTTAGTCATAGTCTTTGTCATTGTCTCCTCTTCCCTTCTTCATGTTGAGAGACCAAGACAATGACCAGGACAACGACAAAGAGGATGAGTCGAAGTGGAACACGATCATGCCTCCTTCGGTCCGCGATCAATATTTACCGATTTATCCGGAATAAGTTCAAGACGACAAAACTCCTAACATCGTCGCGGCTTCTTTCATCCGTCGATCATCGGTAACAAGTTGCTTGCAACCGCCTACCATTGCGGAGGCAAGGTGAAGACCATCCAGACTGCGTAGGAAAACCGTTGAATCTGCAGCATAACAACATTCAGCAACTTCCCTTGCCTTTCGGTAGACCTCTGTTCCCAGAGGAATGTGCACAATCAAACCCTGCTCAAGATCGGAACTGTAGTCGGAAAACAATTCTCTCGCTGAGAGGTCACCGGTTTCCTGACGCCTCTCTTTTTGCAGAAAGGCGTAATACAATTCAGTCCCGGTAATGGAAGACGTCCAAAGCGCCTTTTTTCCTGTTTCCACACGTTTCAGATAATGCTCAGAGTCTGCTTCTCTGCAATAGAGTTTTAACAGGCAACTGGTGTCCCAATACTCATGCATCAAAAACGGTCCTCACGGAGAGCCCGCAATATCTCTTCTGAACTGGATGTTTCTTTTTTCGGCATTCCCGATAGGCGCGACCGACGGCGAGTCACCCAAGCCTCTACATCTCCCGTTGACATTTCATCTGCAATGGGAACCAATCGAATTGTCGGTTTGCCACGAACAGAAATCACCACCTCCTCTCCAGAGCTGGCTTTCGCAATCAACTCACTTAACCGTGCTTTTGATTCCCGTACATTTGCAATCATGTGACTACAGTAGACTACATGTGAATTGCAGGCAAGAATCAATTTGACGGGATGCTCTCAGGATGGGGTCCGCGAACCGTATCTGCCCATTTATCAGGAGTAGTGACCCGGCTCAGAGGTGCCGTTCTCTCCAGACGGAGGGGGTGAGGCCCGACTGTTGTTTGAACCAGCGGGTGAAGGAGGTGGCGGAGGGATATCCGCAACGTTCTCCAATGGCTGCAATCGAACGCTTCCGTTCCCGCAGCAGACGCTGTGCATGCTGAAACCTAATTTGATTGAGGTATTCCCGTGCGGTCTGGTTCCGTTCGTTTTTACAGAGTTCGTCCAGACGTCGTTTGCTTAAGCCGACCCGTTCCGCCCAGGTTTCTGCGGTGATGCCCTGCAGATAATGTCGCTCTGCCACTGCGAAAATCCGTTCCATACGGTCACTGTTTTTTTTTGGTTTCCGCTTCGAGTCCAGCTCAAGAGTTTCGAGATACAACAGCAGCCAGGAGCTGAGTTGTACATGAGCCCGGAAATGCGGAAGGGAAGGCATCCAGTATTCGCCAGAAGCCATTAGGCAGGTTCGGAAGGTTTCGGAAAACAGTTCATCCGGGACACGGAGCGGAAGTTCCCGGCCGAATGTTTCCAGCGCTGCGGGTTGCGTTTCCATCTGTTTGTAAATGCTTCCCGTTTTTACGTCCTGAAGCTCTTTTCGAATGACCCCGAAGTCCAGCCACGAACAGTCACTGATCCGTGGAATCTGCACCTCATAAGGTTGTCCTGGTTGAAAGAGAAACGCGACGGGGGCCTCGAAGTGCTCCCGTTTTCCATTCAGGGTGACCGATGCATTTCCTGAGCGAATGGCATAGAGGCTGTAATACCGGAAGGGGCCGGGCAGTAGTCGGTTGCCTTCTGTGGTTCTTCCCCGGTAGCGCTTAAAAATTCCTCCCGCAAGAATCTGGGGAGAGAAGGTCCAATGATTCAGAAGGTTGTTCTTATTCTGCATGTTATCGCTTATTTTGTACGGTTCACAAGTTGAGTGCAATCCCGTATGTTCTCAGAATCTGAACCCGGAGTAGATTTCTTTATGTATGATCTGAAACGTATTCTCTCATTTCATCTTCTGATGTGTTCGAGTCTGTTGTTTGCGGAGTGGCCACAATTTACCGGTCCCAATGGCGACTTCAGCACCACGTTTCCATTCGGCGATCAGCCGGCGACAAAAGCCTCGCACCTGCGGCATATCTGGGACAGCGAAGCGATGGTGGGGGCAACCGGCCTTTCCCGTCAGCAAATGCCCAGCGGTGGAGCCGCCACTCCCATTGTGTACCAGGACCGGATTTACCTCTGGTATTTTTCCCCGAACATCAGCGAGGGCATCTTCGACCCGAACCCTTCCACCCGCAAAGTGCCGAAAGAGATTGGAAGCTGGAGCCATCTCTACCGGGTTCTCGATAATGCGGTCAGCAGTGATCAACACATCATCTGCATTAACGCCAAGACCGGCAAAACGATGTGGCGCCGGAGTTTTCCTGCAACCGGCCTCACCCAGAATGGGCATAAGGACGGTTTGAACAACATGACCATGGCCGCGGGGGAGGGAAAGGTGTTCGCCTTCGGTTCCGGCCGACACCTCTACTGCCTCGACGCAAAGACCGGAGCCCTGCACTGGAGGGTGCGCTACCCGAACTTTCATGGGTTTCAGAAGACCCGCACGGAACTGCTGGGAGCAGGCCGGCAATTCAAACGCAGCCGTGACGGGAACAATTACCTCGTGCTCGTGGATGGGGTTTTAGTGTCAGGAGGAAATGATAACGGCTCTCAGCTTGCCGCCTTTGATGCCGAAACGGGTGAACAGCTCTGGCGGAATGGTGGCTGGATTTCAGGCCGGGCTTCACCAAAGGTGTGGCGTCAGAATGGAAAAGGATATTTGCTTACGGCTGCACACGGTAGGGTCGGACTGATCGAACCGCGAAGCGGAGAGTTTCTCTGGAAACTGGAGGAGGGCATGGCAAGTCCGGGCAGCGGGTTCAGCATCCAAGGGGATCTTTTCTTCACCAACCGGGGCGAACCGAAAGGCAGTGAAGTCACAAATGGCCATCTTGCCTGTTTCCGCTTGAGTTTGGAGGGAGCGGAACTTCTCTGGGAAGCGGATGAGGTGGATGGATTTCCCACAGCGAAGAATCAGGGAATCTTTGTGCATAACGGGGTTGCCTTCATGCGAAGCCTGAATGCGGTTCATCTTTACGAAGTTTCCTCCGGTAAAAAACTCGATACCCTGTCCATCACCGACGGTGGGAACGATGATACCGCGATTGTGTTCCGCATCAATAACCTGCTCTATCAGGTGATCGACAGTCAGCATCTGCACTATCCGACGGTGGTCATCGATATGGAGTCGCGGAGCATCGTGGGAAAATTCACCATCCACCATCCCGGTATCAGTTACTCGTCTCAGATGCTGCCGGTGTTTCATGGCAACCGGATGATCCTGCGCAGGGGGTACTGCCGGATCAGCGCCTTCACCTTTACCGCAGAAGAACCTGCCGGATTTGACGTGAAGATCAACGAACCGATTGTGGTCGTCGCCACTGGGGAGTCGGCCACCTTTACCGCATTCGTCACCGGTGAGGCTTCGCAGGTACGCTGGCTGCTGGATGGAAAGGAGGTGGCCCGGAGCACCGAGGCTCCTTTCACCGCCACCATCCAACAGGACACTGCGGGATGTCATCAGATTCAGGCGTTTGCGGTATCGGCAGACGGAGCAGAGGCTGAATCGTTTCAGAAACTTCTCAGCGTCGTCGACTGGGAGGTCATGCTTTTACCCCGTTCCGCCACCCTGGAGATGGGGCAACCCCGCCGGTTCATTCCCCTCGCAGTCGATCAGGCAACGGGTGATTTGCTGCCCCAACGCTTTCAGGCAGTACGGATGAGTCAGAATCTCGATAACACCTGGCCCAATCCCTTCAGCGCGCCCAGTAAAGAGCTTCAGGATCAATGGCATGAACGTGTAGGGTTTGAGGTCAGCGGTGGAGCGATTCACACAACCTCAGACAATCTCAGCAATCCGGAGGATACGAAAACGCCATGGTCCTCCTGGGGACTGTTCCGGTCAGCGGAACCGGGAACTCATACGGTCACGGCCCGCCTGACTCACAATGGCATGACCCGCGCGTCCACCAGTGAGGTGCGGGTACGTGCTACGGATGAGCGTCTGCCGCAGCAGTTTCTCATGCACAGCCCCTTGCCGACGTTTGTGCTGCGGAAGAGCGGCAGTGCCCGGCCAAGAGCGGCATTATCCAGTGGACATGCAGGCTGGGCCGGCAAAAAATCCAGCGGGGTGACGCTGACTGTCGTAGAGGGGCCTGCCAAACTGCGGGGGAAGAATGACGGCATGACCCCCACGGCAGCGGGTGTGATTACCTTCGGGGTCAGCCATCCCGGGAATGAGCGATACCTGCCGATAGAGGAGGAGCATCGCCGCTTTCTGGTGATCAAGCCGGGTGCGGTTCGGGAGCCCCATCAGATTGAATTTGCATCCATCGCAGATCAGTCACCTGATGCCGGACCACTTTCCCTCGAGGTCAGCAGTCCAAGTGAGGTTCCTCCACGCTTGAGTGTCATCAGCGGCCCCGCCACAATAGACGGAACGACGCTGATCTTAGAGGGAGAGCCGGGGGTGGTGACGGTGATTGCGGAGCATGAAGGGGATATGACCTATGCTCCCGCATTGCCGGTGGTGCAGGAATTCCATGTCCGTTAACGGATATCCCGGATCAGCCGCTCAAACAGGGCTTCGGTCTGGGCAATCGTGTCCCGGATGTGGAAGTCCTCGGCGATTCTTTTTTTCGCTTTGTGCCCCATGACCTCCGCGGCGGTGGGGTCGGCTTCGAAATCCTGCAGCCGCTGACAAAGAGCTGCGGCATCGCCGGGGGGAACGACATATCCTTCTTCGCCGTCCCGGACCAGTTCGGCATTTCCTCCGGTATCCGTTACCACGGCCGGCACCCCGTAGGCCATCGATTCGATCACCGTTTTCGGAAGACCCTCGCGTTTAAGAGCCGGAAGTACACTGGCCTGACAGGCGGCAACCAGGGCCGGGGCATCGTCCCGGAACCCCAGTGCATGCACCCGGTCACGGGCGGGGCTGCTTTCCAGGAGCGGGGACATGGTGTCGGCATCAAGACCGTTGCCGATGAGGAGCACATGGATTCGGCTGGATGCCGGGAGTGCTTCCAGGGCTTCGATCAGCACCGGAATGCCTTTGCGGGGCCGATTGTTCGCCACGCAGCCCACCAGGAAGACGTCCTCCGGAAGAGACAGGTCCTCAAGAGAGGACGGCGTTGCCTGATACCAAGCCGGATCATGTCCCTTGTACAGCGTGACCGCATTCTGCGGCTTGCGCATCTGTTTTCGCAGGTCATCCCGCACCGCATTGGACACACAGCTTATGGCATTGAGTCGGGGGTGAAGCAGGGTGAGGTAGCAGCTGGGGTCGTACCAGAAAATGTTCCCGGTCTGCCCCCGATAGGCCACCAGCACGACCGGAAGCCCGACTGCGGCAAACGCACAGCAGCTTATGGCCTTGTTGTTAAAGAGATAGACCGCATCCACCGGATGATTTTTCAGGTACTGGCGAAGGGTTCGGATTTCGCCGGGATTGATTCTGCTTTGCGGTTCAAAGTCGATGCAGGAAACGCCGGCCTTCTCCCAGCGATCCCAGTATACACTGTCCCGGCCTGTCATGACCGTCACACGGTGTCCCGCCTTGTGCAGCCCGATAAAAATTTCCGCTTCCGGCCGTAGGGTATTGAACGAGCCGTCCGAACCGGTGAGTACCAGAAGATTCATGCGCCCGCACTTAGGCGGTTCTGGAACAAGATCCTAGGAAAAAACAAAACAGGCTCACAGTCGTGTCGGGGTACATGATTCGTTTCAGGCCCGGGGAGGTCTGGTATAGCGGAAACGCCGACACCCACCCCGTTCGGCTGAAATCCGGAATGTGCAGAGTGGCTGGAGCCGTTCACGGCCCGGCAAGGATTGGACGGTGGGAAGGCCAGGCTTTACAAATCCCAGGATCGGCGATCCCCGGCGTTTAAGGTGACGGGACCTTCGCGTGCCTCTACCGTCAATTCACCTTGAACAATGTCCAGCAGGACCTTCTCATCGCTGACCTCCAGAGAATAGGTGGCGACACCGGGCAGGATCCGGATCGGACCGCCCTCCAGCACCAGCCTGGAAGAGCTGCCGGCCATCCCAACCCTGAGCTGTCCGTTTCGAAGCGTGAGGTGGCGCTCCCGGTTCAACCGGGTACCGATGAGGAAGGTGGTTCCCGGAGCAAGGGTAATCCGGGAGCCATCCAGGAGAGAAAGCTGGGTTTCCTGGAGCGCTTCCAGATCTTTCCGGCCCGGAATGGTTGTCGCCGCGAGGGTGTGCCCCTCCAGTTGTATCCGACCGGATTCAATGATCAGTTTGGGGGACAGATAGGCTGCCCGCAAAACAAACAAGGCGAGAAAGAGGGCAGACACAGTGATCCACAAACGCGTTTGTCGCTTGCGGGACAGAGGCCGAGGGGTGGAATCCGAGCTCTCGTGGGAGGCGGAGGAGCCGGAACGGAATGCAGGACGGAGTTTCCGGTTGATGCGAAGCACCTGAAACACCTCCATACAGATTCTGCATCGACGAAGATGTTCCGGTAATGGCTGCTTGTCAGGATGATCGGCAAGGGTCTGTAACTCCTCCAGTGTCAGATGGGGTTCCTTCCCGCTCTCCTCGACATGTTCCAGTAACCCCTGGAACCGGCGTTTAGCTTCGGGATGGGCCTCAGGGTCTTTTTCCAGAACACGCAGCGCCTCCACCAGACTGGCGCGTGTTTCTGGTGTAGGGCTTGTGGATCTGGAAGAGGAGGAGTCCATTAGAGTGATAGCGATTCAGGGGTGCGATTTCGTACGGTGATTTCATGAGGAACGTTCATGCGGAATCCTCCTGTTCGATTTGCTTGCGGAGCCGTTTTAATGCCCGTTTCAGTGTGGGGCCGATGCTGTTGGAGGGGATTCCCGTCGTCTGTTCAATATCCCGGTAGGTGAGATCCTGCAGAAAGAACAATTCAATCAGGATCCGTTCCCGCTCGGAAAGCCGGTTCAGATGCCCCTGGATCCATTCCTTGTGCAGGCCAGGTGCCGGAGTAGGGGGTTGATCAGGTTCCGGAAGGTGATCCTCTTCAGGAAGCATCACGGTTCGCGTCTTCCGCATATGATCAATACACCGATTGCGAACGAGCGTGTACAGCATAGGGGTCCACGCCTGTTGATCGCGGCAGGTGTGGAGCAGTTTCCGGTCGTTCGCAAGCAGGTTGATCCAGACCTGGGAGGCGATATCCTCACAGGTCGCCTGATCCGCGGAAAACCCGTATTTGGAGAAGGTTCTGCTCGCGAGTCCACGCAGCAGAGGGGTCGTATCCTGAACGAGACGGTTCCAGGCGTCTTCATCGCCTTCCAAAATCGCATCCAGTTCCTGCATCGATCTCTATCCTTGAAGGAAAGAAGGGCGATTTCCAAGTTAATATGCGTCCGGGCAATGGTCATTGCCCTACATCGAAATGCGCCTGAGGCACACAAGTGGGAACAAGGATGCACAGGATGGGCAGGATACATGCAGGGAATGTCCTTTAATATGGAGAATACAGAATTTTGGTTTCACTGACCACTGACCACTGACCACTGACCACTGACCACTGACCACTGACCACTGACCACTGACCACTGACCATTGACCATTGACCCACGCGTTCCGCGTGGCAAGCTCTGACCTCTTTCCCTCCGTATCGGATTGTTCCGGGGTGCAAATTGGGGTAGGGGTTCCCGCCATCATGACACAATCCGATTCAGACCCCTTTCTTCATCAGCGTATTCTTGAGCTTTCCGAAACCCCCATGCAGCAAAAGCTGCGCAACATGGCCCCGATGCCGGTTGGAGCCGTGTTTCTTCCCTGGCCGGGGATGACGGAAGAAGAGGCCCGGAAAGAATTCCGGAGGATGAAAGAAACCGGGATAACCTGTCTGAAGCAGACCATGGGAATCGAGCCGGAATGGCCCCGGGACCGCATCTTCCATGTGGCTCTGGATGAAGGCATCATTCCGTTCTGGTACGGAGAGGCCGGGTGGGAGGACATCACTCCGGACCTGTTGGAAAAAGTCGGGCTGGACCGCGATATGGACGTGGATGCCGCCATGGAGCACCCGGACATGATTGCCTACCAGACCGATGTCATCCGCCGCCAGATCGGGGCACAGGATTCCGGGAAGTCCGCTGGCGCGAAAAGCGAAGCCAAAGGGAAACAAAAAAGCCGCGAAACCACTCCCGGTGTCGTCGGGGATGTCCGCGGTCACGAAATTCATCCGGATGCCGTTCCGGCCTTTATCGACTGGCTGAAGGAACAGTATGGGGATGTGGAGACGCTGAAAAAAGCCTGGAATGTTGAGCATGTGGGGCTGGCTGGCAAACTCCGGTTCTGGGAAACCTGGGAGGATGTGGAAAAGGGTTATGAAACCGATGTGGCCGCGAAAGACTACCGCAACAGCCGGGACCGCATGCGGTTCCGTGCGGATACCTTCATCCGGGATTACATTGAGGCCCGCATAGATAAACAGCAGGAAACGGACCCCAATGTGCCGGTCCGGGCCGGGGGTGAGATGGGGATCTTCCTTCCCTTTGCCTCCCGTGGAACCGACATGGAAGGCATGGCCCGCGCGCTGGCAAGGGGTGGGTCCTTCTATCCTTCAATTCACCTGACCTGGCATTTTGAGGAAACCCATTTTGAAGTCGCCCGTCCGGTGTACATGCAGGCGGCCATGACCACCGACTGGGGACGGGGTATCTGGAATGCCACCTGGGAAAGTACCGGGGGGCCGAGCTGGTTTTCGGGTGGAAAATCCCCCTTTGTCAAATGGGCCCAGGACCGCACACCCGGCCATACCGATCATGAAGGTATTCAGTCCATTCTGATGCTGTCCTGGTTGGCGGCGGGGTACCGGGGCTTCGGGATGTGGACCTGGAATGGCCGCACCGCAGGTTGGGAAGCTGGGGAATTCATGCTGCTGGACCGCAATAACGAGTTGACCCCCCGTGCGATTCGGGCCGGTGCGATCGGAACAGCGGCGCGCAAGTACAAGCGTGAACTCTGGGAGTCCGACAAACAGCCTGTGGTCGGCGTGTTGCAGGACTGGGAAAATGAAGCCTTGTGGGCGGCTATGTCCATCACCGGTCGTGATCATTATAAATCCGAACCCATCCGTGCCCGGATTGGTGCTTCCCGTGCGCTGATCAACGGCAACATTCCCTGGGAGCATGTCACGGCCCGTCAGCTTGCAGATGGACTGGGGCCCCGCTATTCCTGCATATACATTCCGGCCTTTATTGCCCTGACAGAGGAACTGCGCAAAGACCTGATTGCCTACGTGGAGCAGGGGGGACGCGTGGTGATGGACATGCCTTCCGCCTACCTGGACGGATACGGACGGGTATTGCCCACCGGAGACGGATCCGATTTCGAGACGTTGTTCGGCTGCAAGCTTCGCGAGTACGCCTACTCCCGCGACGTGAACACTACCTTCCGCCTGCGCGGCGAAGTGCTGGAAGGCTTTACCGCTGAACTCGCCCCCACCACCGCAACTGTGTTGGCGGAGTATGACAAACGCGGCAAGCCGGCCATTACGGAGAACAAACTTGGCAAGGGGTCCGCTGTACTGCTGGGCTGTCAGGCCTCCCTGAATTGCCATCTTCCCGGTAGTGACTGGTATGAGGCGCTGATCCGGGAATTCAGCGTGGATCAGGAGCGGGTGCCCTTCGCCTGCGATGACGTTCTGGCCTATCAGCTGGTGGCACCGGGTGCGCGTCACCTCTTCCTGGTGAATGACAAGGAGGATCCGGTGGATACCTCCATCTCGCTCAAGGCGGCTGCCGGAGAGGCGGTGGATGCAATCACGGGTGAACCGGTGGATCTTGCCTCCATTACCGTCCCCGCTGAGGATGCCCGCTGGATCCGGGTGGCAAACGTTTAGGAGACATCAGATGTCCCGTGACAACAGCCGGCTGGTTTGGAGTGATGAACAGGGGGGGGCCGTAGGGAACAAACCCTCCAAGCAGAAACGCAAAGACTCAAAACCCAAAAAAGGCGGAGGAATGGCCCGGGGCGGATTCCCGAATGACGGGATCGTCCGGGTGTGCCGGGAAAAAAGCGGCCGTGGCGGTAAGACGGTTACAGTGTTGTATGGCGTGCCGGGCAGCGCGGCCGACCGCAAATCCCTGCTGAAAGAATTGAAACAGCGCTGCGGCTGCGGTGGATCTGTTCAGGATGCCTTTCTGGAAATTCAGGGTGATCAGCGTGAGGTCATCCTGACGTTCCTTGAGGAAAAGGGGATCCCTGCGAAACCCGCTGGGGGATAAGGCACCTGAATGGCGGGTACGTGTGTAGACGGTCCGAGGCACACACCAATAGAGCAAGCCTGATTCTAGGTCTTGATTGACCCGACGGCGGGACGCAGTCGCTCAGGGTTCAACACGGGATCCGATTTTCATCCCTCTTGCCAAGGATTCCTGTTTTATGCTACAGGGCCACGCTCTTGTTTCTCAGGAATCTCAACATGAAAAAAGTCGGTTTTATTGGATGGCGCGGAATGGTCGGGTCTGTTCTTCTCGAACGGATGCGGGCCGAAGGTGATTTTGCAGGCATTGAGTCTGTCTTTTTCACCACCTCCCAGGCGGGTCAGCCCGGACCGGATGTGGGGGCGGGATCCGCACCGCTTCAGGACGCAACCGATGTGGAGGCCCTCGCCGGCATGGACATTGTGGTGACCTGCCAGGGAGGAGACTACACCCGTGAGGTGCATCCTAAACTGCGGGCACATGGATGGAACGGTTCCTGGGTGGATGCCGCCAGTGCCCTCCGCATGGAAGAGGACAGCATCATTGTTCTGGATCCGGTGAATCGGACACTCATTGACCGGGCCCTGGAATCCGGGGTAAAAGACTTTATTGGCGGCAACTGTACGGTCAGCCTGATGCTCATGGGGCTTCAGGGATTGTTTGACCAGGGCTGGGTGGAGTGGATGACGGCAATGACCTACCAGTCTGCGTCCGGTGCAGGAGCCCGGAACATGAAAGAACTGGTGTCGCAGATGGCCGCGCTGGGAGAGATCGGTGCCGGTCTTGCCGCAGACCCGTCCTCTGCAGTGCTCGAGTTGGATCGGAAAATCGGTGACGCGTTGCTGTCCGCGGAGTTTCCGACTGAACAGTTTGGCGCTCCCCTGGCTGCAAACCTGATTCCCTGGATTGATAAAGGAATGGCGGATGGGCGCACCAAAGAAGAATGGAAAGGGGCGGCTGAAACCAACAAGGTTCTGGGATTGGAGGCGTCCCCTATTCCCGTGGACGGACAATGCGTCCGAGTGGGTGCGATGCGCTGTCACAGCCAGGCTTTGACCCTGAAACTGAAACAGGATATTCCCTTGGCAGACATCGAATCCGCGATCACGGAGGCGAATGACTGGAGCCGCCTGGTGCCGAATGAAGAAGAGGTCACGCTTCGCACGCTTACACCGGCCGCGGTGAATGGAACACTTGACATCCCGGTTGGCCGTCTTCGCAAGATGGTCCTCGGGCCGGACTTCGTTACCTGTTTCACGGTGGGGGATCAGCTGCTCTGGGGGGCGGCCGAACCAGTGCGCCGGATGCTGGCCATTTTACTGGGACGTCTGTAATCCTTCGCCTTGATCGTAAAACGCGATCACGGCACCTGCGGTTGAGCAATCAAGCGCCGAAATGGTCCATTGGGTTCCCGGCCATTGGGTTCCTCGGTGGTTTCAATCCCGGCAGACTCGTTTTCGAGACTTGAAGTCCCGATATACTTTCATACTATACGTTACTAATTCGTCTATAACCCATCTGAAGGATTGGATATGAAAACCCGACTGTATGTGACCCGTGCTGCACTTGTGGCTCTTGGCTTCTGCCTCACTTCCCCCTCTTACGCGTTTCTTGATAAAGTTATCGGAACCGGAGGAACCAAAACTGAAGACACCAGCAAACCGAAAGGGGATGATTATAAAGGTGTCAAACACGCCATTGGTGTGAAGGATTTTGAAAACGAGGCCGGATGGAGTGGTCAGTGGAACCTTGGTGAAAACCTTGGCACGATGCTGGAAAGTGCGTTGTATGACAGTGGCCGGTTTGTGGTGGTGACCCGCGATAAACTGGACGGTGTGCTTGATGAACAGGACATGGCGGCAGGAGGCCGCATGGCGAAATCCGACTTGGCGAAGACCGGGAAAATCCGGCCGGCAAAGTACATTGCGACTGGCGCGATCACCACCGTTCAGTCCAGCACCCAGGGCAGCAGCGGCGGCATTTCCTTCAGAGGGATTTCGGTCGGTGGCGGGGGAAAAAAATCCACGATTACCGCAATTATTACTCTGATCGATACCACCACAGGTGAAATTGTGGCCAAGGAACGCGTCACTGGAAAAGCAGGGGGACGGAAGTTGAACCTCGGGCTCAGTGCGGGCGGTGTGTCCACCAATATGGGGGGCTTTGCAGAAGAACCCATCGGTGAAGCCGCCCAGGACGTGATTTCCAAAGCCGTGGATCTGCTGGTGAAGAAAATGAAAGATCAGCCTCTGGACGGTTCCGTGGTGATGGTGACGAAGAAAAATGAGGTGGTGATCAACCGCGGAGAACAGTTCGGGGTGGAACCCGGACAGATGTTCCTGGTGCAAACCCAGGGAGAGGTTCTTACCGACCCCTCCACCGGAGAAATTCTTGACCGCCTCGAAGGCGAAACCGTCTGCACCCTGAAAGTGGCACGGGTGAAAGAGAAGATTGCCTACTGTACGATTGTCGATGGCGACAAGCCGGAGCGCGGCGCTGAGGTCCTCATGGAGTAGGACAGGCGTTTGGCTGGTTCAAAGGTCCCGGGTTGTGCCCGGGACTTTTTTTGGGGGGGCATGGTCATAAGGCGTGATTGGAGTTGTCATCAATACGAACCAAAGCAGAGCTCCAGGAAGTTGTCCTGCCCGAAAGAAACGGGAACAACAACGGACCACGCGGACGACACGGACCCATGCAGAGTCACCCTGATCATGCGATGTTCTCTTATAATTAGGGATTTGTATCTAATGAGGATTCATCTGTGTGAACCGTCAGCAATAAAGCATTCCATGCGTCCGTGCCGTCCGCGTGGTCCGTTGTTGCATTCCACACTCGTTGACGATGAACCTTTTTTACCCTCCGGGTTCCATCGGTCAGGTGTGGGTGTCGGCGTTTATGCCACGCCGGATCCTGCCGGGCCGTAAACGGCTCCAGCCACATCTGGGTTCCGGTGGTTCCTTCTTCGATGCTGAGGTGGGCGTTATACCTGAATTTCCTGAGCCAGAATCGCGGCCTGCAGGTTCCGCAGACGCTGTTCCAACTCCATGTCCTCTTCCATAAATGGGCAGAGACGGGTAAGCGTCTCGCGAAAGTTCTGTCCCTGAGGGGAGAGGGGGAGGGGGACTCCTGAGACCCTGTCGCGGAGCTCGGTCCCCTGTTGCACACACACAATCTGAACGGCGCAAATCTGTGCGCAAAGTTCAATCATCCGGCTCACATCTCGAACGGAATGCAGTCCCATGCTGACTTTGTCCTGATTATGACATTCCGTTGACCGGGAGAAGACCGAGGCGGGCATACAGAGCTTCTGCGCTTCCGCAGTGAAGGCGCTCTGGGCCACCTGAAGGGCTTTCAGACCATGGTAAATCGGTTTGTCTGAACCAGAGAGATTGGCTGGCAGCCCCCGATTCCGTTTTGGATCCACAAGCACAGCCATCTGGCGGTCAAGGAGGTCCGCAACATTGGCGAGAAGGGTTTTCAGACTGTCGTTGAGAAACGCCATATGCCCCCCGTAGAAGTGACCGCCATGATGGATGGTCTGTGTTTCTGCATCCAGTACCGGATTGTCATTCACCCCGTTCAGTTCCGTCTCGAGCTGTGTTCGCATCCAGGGAAGGGCATCGAACAGGACGCCGAGAATCTGAGGGGTGCAGCGGAAGGAATAGGGATCCTGAAGGCGGGTTTCGGAGGTTTCATCCGGGGGGAGCAGCATGCTCCGGACTTCCCTTGCCGCCCGGGCCTGTCCCGGATGGGCTTTGAGTTCCATGAGGCGCGCGTTGTAATGCGTACGGTTTCCCTGCAGGGAGACGACACCCAGGGCTGTCAGACGGCACGCGAGAGTGGCAAGATATTCGGCCTGATCCAAATGGAGGCAGCTCACGCCGGTCATGGCGGAGGTACCGTTCATGATCCCGAGCGTTTCCTTTGGACCGAGAAGGAAGGGAGGTTTGTCGGTCTTCTTCCAGACGGCTGAACTGGGGACGCGTTGTCCCTCCCGCCACATGTCCCGTTCTCCCATCAGGCAGGCCGCAATGTAGGAAAGGGGCGTTAAATCTCCACTGGCACCAACAGACCCCTCCTGAGGGATCCTCGGAACGGTATTGTCATTCAGCCAGTCGCACATGGTCTCCAGTACTGCGGGACGGATCCCGGAATACCCTCTCGCGAGAGGGAGGAGTCTCGCCAGCAGGATGGCCCGGCATTCGCGGGGTGAGAAGTCGTCTCCGAGTCCCACCCCATGCATTCGAGCCAGCATTCGGGGCATCAGGTGGACCTCATCCCCGCGAATACGCTGGTCCACAGAATCGCCCACGCCGGTCGTGACCCCATAGAGGGGGTGGCCGGAGGCTGCGAGGTCCTGCACCATTTGCACACTGGCTTCCACGCGCCGATAGGCCGGGCTGTCTGTGTGCAACCTCACCGGGCGGTGATGGTCGATGACTTCAAGAGCATCGCGGAGGGTGATCGGGCTGCCGTCAAGTAGGAGTGGAGTCATGGGCAAACCCTGCAGGTGCCGCCTGAAAATACAAGGGTCTAGGTCAGGAAGAAGAAGTATCCGCCCAGCAGGAGACCGAAGGTGGCTTCTGCCATTCCGTATCCCCGGAACTGGGATCGGGAAACCTCCTGCAGAAATGAGGCGGTTTTTGGGAAAAGGCGAAGGGTCAGACTCCGCATCTGATCCGGCATTCCCATAATGAGGCTTCCTTCAATCAGGGTCCAGAGGGCCAGGCCTTTGCAGAACAGTTCAAACGTTTTCATCTAACGGTTTCCTGATAAATCTGTGAAAAAAAATGACTTGAGAATCAACGTTTTCTCCTAGAAATCTGTCAATGGTGGACTAAAAACCATTCTCCCCCCTAAATTCTGCCGAAGGCTCCCTGTATGAAATCCGCTGTGTTGAAGATTCTTTTATTCCCCCTAGATCTGGTGTTTTTAACCTTGGATGCATGGGTGATTACGTCTCGGAGGATCCTGCGGATCTTTAAGAAGGAGAAAGATCAACCCTGTCATTTCTGTCAGGGGGACGATCATAGCGAGAGTCCTCATCCTGTGCGTTCTGTGTTGAAGTATCAGAACGAATGGATGGTGAAACTTCTTTCCCCCTGTGTGCGGTTCAAGCGTATTGACGGACGGAGAATCGGACTGTGTAAGCAGGAGGGTGGTTTCACCCGTCCTCCGGCCCTGGTTCCGATCGTGGCACTGTTGATGGTCACCCTGTGGCTCGGGGGGGGATTGGGACTCCTGTATGCCCTCTCTTCCGACAGGGCAAATTTCTGGGGCAATTTCGTCACCTTTTTCAACCCTTCCTCCATGGACTCCGGGGAAGAGGAGGATGTGGATTTCCTTGAAGCCGGAGACTCACAACTCAACCCTGAACGGGCTGAGCGGTATTACCGGGAAGGAGTTAAAGCACTGGATCAGTATAAATTTCCCGATGCACAGGTGTTTCTGAAACGGGCCATCCAGAATCATCCGACCAAAGCGGAGTATCATTATGCTCTGGCCCGGGCTTTTTTCGGAACCCGGCAGTTTGTGGATGGTGAAACCAGTCTTCGCCGGGCGTTGGAGTTTGAGGAGGAGCATGTGGATGCCTTGCTGATGCTGGCCGAGCTGCTTCAGGGGCAGGAGAAAGCTGGCGAGGCCTACACCCATGCCGCCAAAGCGCTTGAACTTGAACCGGAAAATCTGAAAGCCGTGCGTATGAATGCCGCCCTGCTGGCTGCCAGAGGGGAGAAAGACGCTGTTCGGGGTCTCATGGACCAACTGCTGTCAGAAGATGGGGAAAACACAGATACCCTGACGTTCCTCGGCCGGCTGGAATTCAGTTTGTTTCAGGATCTGGAAAAATCGGAAGCCCTGTTGCTGTCCGCTCTGTCGAAAAAGCCGGACCATGTCGGTGGTTTAATGGCCATGATCCCGATTCATGCGCAAAAGAAGGACATGGACAGCGTGAATGAAACGATGAACAAGGTCCTGGAGCTGCAGCCGGAAAACCTGCAGGCCCTTCGCCTTCAGGCGGAAATGATGATGAGCCGATTCGGCCTCGGTGTGGGCCTGAGATACTACGGGAATCTGATGAACCGGTTCGGAAACGATCCCACTCTTCGTCTCCGCTATGCGGAACTTCTGCTTCAGTCTGGGAATATTGCGGAAGGAAAACGCCTGGCCACCCAGCTTACAGCGTCCCGCGTCCCCAACATTGAGCGCACCTCTCATTGGATGCTGGCACAGATGTATGCCCAGATCCGCATGTATGACGAGGCCATTGAGCATGCGCAGGCGACACTGCGTGTGGCACCCAATGCCCGGAATGTTCAAGTGTTCCTTGCACAGCAGTATTTGCAGAGCGGGGAGCCTCTCCTGGCAAAACGTGCGTTGGAACGGGCGGTTGTGAATCAGGAGAACCTGAACCCGAACCTGTACATTCTGATGTCGCGGATTCTTCAGGAAATGGATCAGACGGATCAGGCCATTGCCTATCTGGACGGTGTCCTGGCAGAAAAAGAGGATCTGGATCGGGTCCGCATGCGGAAAGTGGAGATTCAAATGCAGACTCCCCTGTGGAAACGTGCGCTCCCGGATACCCGTCTGCTGCATGAAAAATATCCGGATGACCCCGCTCTTCGCAATAATCTGGCGTTTCTCCTGGCCCGCAGTGGAGAGGAATTGGACACAGCACGTGAACTCGTGGAATCCTTGAAAGATCAGTTTGAGGAAAATCCGGTCATTCTCGATACCTACGGGTATGTTCTCGCGGCGGCGGGTGAGCATGAAGAAGCGATTAAGATCTATGAACAGGCCCTGGAGCGGGCTGGCAACAATATGACCATCCGCTTCCATTACGCTGTGAGCCTGGCTGCACTGGGGAGGAAAGATGATGCATTAAGGCAGTTGGAAGCCGTTCTCATCATTCAGCCCGATTTCCCCCAGGCCGAAGAAGCCCGCAACTTGCAAACTCAGCTTTCCGCAGGAGCTTAAGAGCATGAATCTTAAAAAACTTCAGTTTTGGAAAAAGAAATCCTCCTCCAGAAGTGGAGGATCCCGGCGGAGGTCCTATGGGTATGGATATGGCCTGTTGCGGGACATTATCCGGGTGCCGGAACTTGGCCTGGGCGAACTGTTCTGGGTCACCGGAGCCTTGCTGGTGGCCAATGCCTTCATGGTGATCAGCCTCTTTCGGTTTTACCTGGCGATGCAGGATTATTCCCATGCAATTCTGGTCCCGGTCATTGCCGCAGCCGCTGCCTGGGTCACCCTGTCACGCTCTGGCATCAAACCTCTGGTTGTGGGGGAATACTGGGGGTTCCCCATTGTGCTGGCTGGATTAGGGATCCAGTTTGGTGCGATGTGGTATGAAATTGGTCTCGTTGCAGGAGGGGTGGTCAGTGAATATTTCACCAGTGTGGGGTTGGTGATCTCCATCTGGGGCCTGTTTATCTGCTTTTTCGGATTCAGGGCGATGCGCCTCTTCTGGTTCCCGCTGCTCTATTTGATCTTTATGATTCCGGGTCTTCCCGGACCTCCGGAGAGCTGGTTGAAAAATACTCTGCGGAATATTGTCACCGCAGCCTCCGCCGGAATCCTGGAACATGTGTTCCGGTACGCTGTGTTTGTGGAAAACAACATGATGGAGATTGCGGCACATAACGCGGAGGACAATGTCCGTCCCATTGTGCTGGGGGTGGAAGATGCCTGCAGCGGCATCCGTTCCCTCTGGGCCATGCTCGCTGTCGCACCGGCCATTGCCTGGTTCCTGCGCTTGCGTCCGTTCCTGATCGCTCTGTTTATCCCCCTGGGCGTGTTTCTCGCGATTTTCCAGAACATCATCCGCGTGGTGGCGACGGCTCTGTTGTGTGACTTCTTCGGAATGGACTGGGCGATGGGCACCAAACATGAAGTTGTGGGAGGGGCCACCTTCTTCTTATCTGCCATTATCCTCGTGTTTCTCTCGGTGTTGCTCGCACCACCTCCGCAACCGAAAAAGGAAGCATACGGATCCTACGGAACCTACGGTGTGTATGGGTCATACGGAGCTGCAGGGGGCTATGGCAGCTATGGGGGGCCTTCTACCGCTGCGTACCATGCGGCCAATGATCCGGAGGCGGAGAAAGACGAGGATGACGAGATTGATCCTGGTCAACGACGAGAGTTCTTCTTTTCACGCATTCAGGGAATCCGTGTGGGGGTCTACGCCTGCCTGGCATTGATGCTGGTAGGCCAACTTGTTCTCTTCCAACGGTATGCAATTCGGAGTCGGGTCCAGTTTAAGATTGCCCAAAGCCGGGAGACCCTGGACGCATTTCCGGGCGAAATGGGGAATTTCAAGCGGATTTACTGGGGGGAATTGCCCGAAACCGCGCTTCGGATTCTTCAGCCCTCCGAAAGTTACGTCGGATGGTATGCCACACCGGATAACAAGCTCGTGAATGTGATCATCAACTTCTGGGAGCCGGTCATTGGCTTTAATGGGACCTCGTGGGCCTTTCCCCACTCCCCAGACGTGTGTTTCCGGGAAGCCGGGTGGGAAATCGAGGAGGAGGTTGCTGTTCCTGAGGATCTTATGTTCGAGGATGAAATCCTCTATTCCCGGATGTATCAGAACAACGTGAAACGCCAGATGGTTCTGTACTGGTATAACCGTGACGAAGTCACCCGGATCATGAATGAGTTCATCGACATTGAGCTGGATGAAACCTCCACCGAGAGCAAAGGCTACTTCAACCGCATTAACCATATGGTTCGCTCCTGGCACCGCCCCAAGGATTACAGCCGGTATCAGTATTCGATCGGGATTTATGTTCAGGAGCAGGGAAACCGTCAGGAAAGCATCGAGCTCGCTCATGACTTCGCCCGTGAACTCCGCAAGCATATCACTCCCTTCGGTCTGATTCCGCTGCAGAAAATTGACCTTGATAATATCGAGCAGTCTCTGCAGATCGCGGAAGAACCTCAGGAAGCGGCTCCGGTTGCAGAACCGGTTGCCGCTCTCTGAATGAGAGTGGGGGAGGGCTTTCGTCCTTAGTTGGCCTTCCCCACCCCCTGCTTCAATCTGAGGCTCATTTCGATTTCGACGGGCGTTTGATCAGGAAGGGAACTGGCTCCCACGGCCATTCTTACATGGCGTCCTGCATCCCCAAAAATGTCAATCAGCAGGTCTGAGCAGCCATTGATGACCTCTGGATGATTACTGAAGTCAGGCGGACAGTTGACCATTCCGTAGACTCGCAAAATGTTCTCGATGACATTTAAGGATCCATAAGCATCATGCACTGCCGCCAGAAGAAGAAGACCGGTCTCTCTCGCGAACTCATATCCTTCCTGGATTGAAAACGCGACACCGACTTTTCCGGCGGCATGGCTGACCCCTTTTCCTGCGACATGCAAAATTCCCTGATCTTCCTTTACGTGAAGGTAATGACCGCTCGGGGGACTGATTTCAGGTAAGGAGATCCCTGCCTCCAGAAGTTTCTGATCATAATTCATGTTGTGATCAACCGCGTACAGTCCATCGCCCACATCCGGAGGGTTTTCAGAGTTCCTACCATTTGGATCGTCCAGTCCGTCGCCCTGGAGTCAAGCCGTGCCCTGTCTGGATCGCAGGTCAATCTCAGCCTGAGGCTTCGTTCATCATGGGGCCAGTCGAGGATGAACGTTTGGCAGGGGTGAGGTTTTCGTCTGGTTGATGGGCCTGCTCTTCCGGAAGAAGCTGAGCGCTTCAGAAGCTCACGGTCACATCAACGGGCTGCCCCCCGCGGATGACCTGAAGCGCAACCTCGTTCCCCGGAGTGGCATTCACTGCGGTGGCAACGGTTTCTGCTGAGGTGACCGAAGTGCCGGCCGCCTGGACCAGAATATCCTTTTTCTGCAGACCGGCCCGATCGGCTGCGGATCCAGGCTGAACTTCCCGGATGATCATGCCCACACCCTCTGACAGCTCGAGATATCCGGCAACTGCGGGATCGATGGCCTCAATCCAGACGCCCAGGCTGCGGGGAGCACGGGTCGCGGCTGACGCAGGCGCGGGCAGTCTGCCAATCCCAAGGACCGGTTGAAGAATCACCGGGGCCCCTTTGCGGATCAGGCGAATGTCCACTTTCCGGCCTGCCGGGGTTTCATGCACCATCCGGCTCAGCGCCATGGCGCTTTCCACCCGATGTCCATTGTAGGCGACAATCACATCATCCGCCTGAACGCCAGCGGTTTCTGCCGGAGAACCCGGTCCGACCGCCCGTACCCAGGCACCAAATGTTCCGGGCAGGGAAAGGGCGGTGGCATCGGCGGGTTCCACTTCATCCAATGCGACACCCAGCATACCAGGAGCGTGTCCAGCGGGAACCTGTGCCATGAGGACAGGGGCGAATGTCAGAGAAATCAGAGAAACTGCGGTGAGAAAAAATCGTTTCATGATGAAGAAGCTTGGGTTGTGGGCATCAAATGCCGTTTATCTCCTCTGACTTCAAGAACTTTCAACCGAACATGGAGGCTGCGCCCTCCACCGCCTCAGGAAACAGCTCCTGGAGGTCCCCCTCCAGCCGCAGGGCCACATGGGGCATGCCGTCATGCAGGGTTTCCCCCTGATTCACAATCAGGTATGGGATTCCGGCCCGGGCAGCCATGATGGGGAATGTCCCCGCCGGGTGAACCGACAAGGTGCTGCCCACCGCAATCACCAAATCCGGATCCATCATGGCGGTCTGGGCCCGGGTAAGATCCTCTTCCCGCAGAGCTTCGCCAAACTGGATCACGCCGGGTTTCAGAAACTGATCACACTCCGGGCAAACGGGCGTTTTCCCTGTTTCCATCCATCCCTTGTACCAGGGACCGCATGGAGCCCGGTACCCGCAGTCCACACACATCACCTGATCTGCGCGTCCGTGCAGCTCAATCAGCCTCTCCTCAGAGGTTCCGGCTTTCCGGTGGAGCCCGTCAATGTTCTGCGTGATGACGGCATGCAGTTTGCCCAGATCTTCCAGGGTGCGGATCGCCCGGTGAGCGGCAGTGGGCTCCGCATCTTTCCAGGTCTGCCAATCCTCCGCTTTCTCGGCCCAGTACTGTTCTCGTTTTTCCGGTTGGTCAAAAAACTCCTGCACGGTGATCACCGGACGGGAGTTCCGGATTCCATGTGGGCCTCGGTAATCCGGAATCCCCGCCGCCGTACTGATCCCTGCACCGGTGAACAGGACAATCCGTTCCGCAGCAACCAGATATTCCAGAAGAGTTTCAGGGTCTTTCATCTCGGTCAGCGGCGTCTTCTACGCCGCGGCCGACGGCCATGGGTATGCGGGCGACCGGAACGTTCGCGGGGGGGAGGAGCTTTCTTGAGGTCCTGACTCCAGGCGGCAATCAGGTCAGGTTGCGGTTTCTCCAGTGCAAGTGCATCAAACTTAAACAGGACCAGGGCATCCCGGAAGAAGGGACGGTGCAGGAACCGGCTGATACGCTGGGCGCTCCGGCGGTCCTCAAACCGTTTCTGATGAAACAGCAGGTCAAACATCCGGAACGCAATGCGTTTGGGGATGAGAATCCGGTCAACCAGGCATTTCTGCACCTCGAATACGGCCTCCATGCAGGCATCCCGGGGAGACAGGTCGCCGGCGGCCTCTTTTTCCCGCCAGACAGACCGAATCCAGGGAGCAAGTAACAGGGTATACGCCAGTTCCTGTGACGCTTTCACCTTGTGTGTTTTCCATTTGTCCAACTGCTGCAGGGCTTTGGTTAACCACTGCTTCTCCGAGTCGGTTGCCTGTTCCCGATACCAGTCTGAGAATCCTGGGAACATCACATCGAAGAGTCCGGTCTCCATCCAGAGGGAAAACGCTTTTTCCATTGCCCCGGAATACATGAATTTGAGGATTTCCTCGTACATCCGCGCATGGCTGGCATGGGCCATTTGCCCACATTGGGACTGGATACCGGCGTAGGTTTCGCGTTCGATATCGAGGTCCAGCGTACTGGCGAAGCGAACCGCACGGATCATGCGGACGGGATCTTCCTGATACCGCTGCTCCGGGTCGCCAATGCACCGTACAATCCGGGCTTTCAGGTCGCTGAGGCCACCTGAATAATCAATAATCGAGAAATCCTCGATGTCATAGAACAGGGAGTTAATGGTGAAGTCCCGCCGGAAAGCATCCTCCTCGGGCGTTCCGTATTCATTGTCGCGGAGGACTACTCCGGTTTCCTCATTCACCACCACATCCTCAGTCGCGGGTGCAGGTTCCGGTTCGGCCTCATCCAGCTCCTCGTGTTCTGCAGCCGTTTCCATCTCCTCCAGTCCGGGCTCCTGGTCCTCCGGATCTTCCTCCACCTCATCCTCTTCCGGTTCGGAGGATACCAAGGCCCGGAAGGTCGCCACTTCAATGATTTCATCCCGGAACATGACGTGAGCGAGCCGGAAACGGCGGCCAATCAACCGGCAATTCCGGAAGCACCGTTTGACTTCCTGGGGGGTGGCGTCCGTCACCACATCAAAATCCTTCGGACTGAACCCCAGCATCAGGTCCCGCACACATCCTCCTGCCAGATACGCCTTGTAGCCTTTTTCATTCAGCCGGTAGAGCACCGTCAGGGCATTTCGGCTGATGTTTTTACGGCTGACGACGTGATCGGAGCGTTGAAGTATCGTGGGTTCCATGTATAGATGAATTTTCGCTTTGAGTCCCTTACGGACTCCCCAATCGAAACGCAACAGGAAAAGAAAATCCCCCCCGGAGGCTCCATGAAGAAGAAATCTGAATCGTTGTTAAAACAGTTGCTCGAGTCGGTCAGCCCGTCCGGATATGAAGGTCCTGCTGCTGATATTTTCCGGGAGGAGGCCAGGGGGTTTGCCGATGAGGTGATCCGTGACCGTCATGGAAATACGATGGCGAAAGTCGAGGGGTCAGATGGAGATCTGCGGGTGATGTTTGCCGGCCATTGCGATGAAATCGGATTTCTGGTCACGCATATCGATGCCAAAGGATTTCTCTGGATTGCCCCGATCGGGGGCTGGGACCCCCAGATCGCACAGGGACAACGTGTTCAGGTTCGCGGCCGAAACGGTGTCATCCCCGGTGTGATCGGCAAGAAGCCGATTCACCTGATGACTCCTGAGGACCGCCGGAATGTGGTACAGCTCAAGGATCTCTGGGTGGATATCGGGGCTGCGAGCAAGAAAGAGGCGGAAAAAGTGGTCGATGTCGGGGATCCCCTGGTGCTGGGCTACGGATATCAGAAACTCGCGGGTCATACCATTGCGGCCAGAGGAATGGACAACCGGATCGGTTCTTTTGTGGTGCTGGAGGCCGCACGCAAAGTGGCCAAAGCCAAACAACAGGCTGCCGCCACGCTGTACAGTGTGGCCACGGTGCAGGAGGAAATCGGTCTCCGGGGGGCCACCACCTCCGCCTACGGGGTGGATGCCCAGGTGGGGATCGCGGTGGATGTTACGTTTGCCACCGATCATCCCTCACAGGGGGATGCCAAACGCCAGTTTAACGATTGTGAACTCGGCAAGGGGCCCGTTCTCACCCGGGGGCCCAATGCCCATCCCCGGCTCTTTGACCGGATTGTGAAAACCGCCAAAGCCCATAACATTCCATTGCAAATCAGTGCCGAAGGACGGGGAACCGGAACCGATGGAAATGCGATGCAGCTCAGTCGTGCCGGCATGGCGACAGCCATTCTCAGTATCCCCAACCGTTACATGCACAGCCCCTCTGAAATGGTGGACCTCCGGGATGTCGAGCATTGCATCGATCTCATGGCCCACGTGGTGCTGGAACTGGAAGCTGACGCCGATCTGACCCCCTTCTAGAGAGATGAATAAGCATATTGATCCTGAATGGTTTCGGCAGCCGCTTGCAGGAGATGAGAATCCCTGGGTGCTGAAAACCCGCGATCCCTTTTCTCCCCATCACCGGGATGCCTGCATCGGCAACGGACTGGTGGGAACCCGGGTGACGGTTTGGGGGGATGCCTCTGGGTATGCTCCCGGCTCCACCAGTTTTATGGCGGGACTGTGGGGGGAGGCGACAGACAACCCGGACCGACCCCAGGGATTGGTGGAACTGCCCCACTGGGCAACCCTGACCCTGTCCACCGGTGACCGGGAACTTCGTCGTTCGGCCCGTGAGATTTCGGACTATTCCCAGGAATTGAAGATCCGCACCGCGAACGTGGACACCCAATGGAGGGAGGTCGGTGTAGACGGTCCCCTCCACCAGACGCGAAGAATGTGGCTGGCTCGTGGTCACGCCCACATTGCGGTGCTGGAGGCTGGCTGTACGCTTGATCCGGAGGACTACCATGGCGGGCGGGTGTTTGCAGAAGAAACACTGGATTCTCTCCACAATGTCGGGGTGTCAAACGCGTCGACCTCCTTTGACGCGGGGGATGCGGTACTCAGCCTGGATCTTTCACCGTTTGGCCGGCGATTGGTGATCCGTTCCCGCCTTCTGATCGATGGGCAGGTGACCCGGGAACAACAGCAGACCTCCGAGCGTGTTTTGCGTCGCAGGGTGTGGCTGAAAGGGGCCAAAGGGGCTTCGATCCAGGTGAAAAAAGTCGTGGCCATTGTCTCGTCCAAACAGTATGCCGATCCGGATGCGGAGGCGAAGAAGCAGTTGGACGCCGCCTGTGAGGATCTTGACGCGGTGTGGGCGGGTCACACCGCGGCCTGGGACGATCTCTGGAAGGGGTATGTCGAGTGTGATCATCCCCGGCTGCAGCAACTGGCCAACCTTTCTCTGTTCTCTCTCTATAACACGCTTCGGGACGGACTCCGGGATTCACATGGTCCATGTGGTCTGTTTGGAAACGGATGGGACAACAATGTGTTCTGGGATACGGATCTGTGGACCCATCCCGCGCTGACGCTCTTCCGTCCCGCGATTGGAAAATCCGTGGCCGCCTACCGGTATGACACCATTGGCGGGGCCCGTCGAAATGCGGAAGCGGAAGGCGAAGTAGGCGCGCGTTACAGTTGGCAGAGCGGGGATACCGGGGATGAGGCCTGTTCGATGCAGGTCTTCCGCGATGAACGGCATATCGTCAGCTGCGTCGCCATGGGACAGTGGCTGTATGCGGTGTCCGCCGGAGATACCGACTGGCTGCGCAACGAAGGACTCGACGTCTTCAAAGGCTGTGCGGAATACTGGGCTGGCAAAGCGGAGAAAGATCCCGACGGAAGCTATCACATCCGGCATGTCTGCGGATCCGACGAACACGCCGGGTATGTGGACGACAACGCCACCACCAACTGGGGGGCGACCTGGACCCTCCGCAAAGCCGCAGCCCTGATGCGGGATGCAGGCGAAACCCCACCGCCCGAATGGGAAGAAGTGGCCGAAGGCCTGGTGATCCTCATGGATGAGGACCGCAACATCCCCTTGCAGATGGAGCAGTGGCAGCATGGACAGGTGATCAAACAGGCCGACACCACCATGCTGGTTCATCCGTGGCACTATCCCATGGACGATGACATGATTCAGCGGACTGTGGATTACTACCGCGAGCACTATCAGGATCAGCCGATCATGATGGGGTTCGCGATTGACGGAATTCTGGACTGCCGGCTTGGGCGGGAGGCCGAGGTGACCGACACGCTGGAACGGCTCCTGGCCTACTTCCGTCCGCCGTATCTGGTGAATACAGAAGCACCGACCAATGAACGGTTACTGTTTGTCACCGGACTGGGCGGATTTCTCCAGTTCCTTGCCATGGGCATGGCCGGACTCATGACCGATGAACCCGAGGCGCTCCGCAGTGGCTGGTCCTGCCTGCCGACCGGGGTGAACCGCCTGGTGCTGCACGGGGTCCATCATGGAGGCGTGCCTCATCAGGTAGAGGTTCTTCGCGCTGAGGATGGGGCCACATCGACCACGATTACGAAGGTCTAATGGGGAGCGCGGGATCCGTCTTTCTCATGTCCTGTTTCGGATGTGAGAAATAATAAGAGACGGCAGTAAAAACAACATGCAGACGCTGGCGATGTAGCACCCCGCAGTGATGGAATAGAGTGTGTCTGCCAAACTCATTGCCAGGTAGTTTCCTCCCCGTGCACCTTCAACCCCAACGAAAGCGACGTGCGCGAAGGTTCGGATGATCCCCAGGGACAATCCGATCATCCCGAGAAGAAAGGCCCATGCGGAAAGCCAGATCAGCAGGGTTGTGGCCAGAGGACGAGACCCCCGGGTTGACCGGAGTGAGTTCACAATGGACGTGATTCCAAGTGGAAGACTGGCCAGACCGGCAAGCAGGATGCCTGACCAGTTCAGAATTCCCACATATCCACCCTCTTTCAACATGCTCAAAAAAGAGGGCTCTGGAAGATCCGCAACGATGACTTCCTGACTGAAACTGGTGACGGGCAAAAGGAGTGCCAGCAGCAGGACTCTGAATGCAGTCTTCTTCATGAAGCGTCATTTTGTTCCGGATCCTTCCCCCACCGCCAGGAAGGTTTTTCGCCTTTGAGCCAGCAGATGACGATGAGGAGCACGGTCAGCAGGATCACACTGGTGTAGTAGAGGGCAGGGTACCCTACCGGATTCCAGACAATGGCAATGAGGGTAATGCCCAGGATGTAGCCCAGGAGGACAACCCATCCCTGCCAGGTGCAGGGGATCCCCCAGCCCCATCCGTAGGTCTTTGCCGGAAACCAATAAGCAGGTTTTGTATTCATGGATGTATCAAACCATGTCCAGGGGGCTTCCACAATTACAAACAGGACAGGGCCTTGTAAGGGGAGGACTTTGCTGAATCGATAACGATACCGATTTTGATAGGGACCGTTTTTGTGGTCTTTGTGTGCTTTCCATGAGACCATCCCACCTGCGTCTTGACCCGCAGGGGATTAACGGGCATGAGGAGGCGTGCTGCGAACCCTGTTTCATCGTCTGTTTCTCCAAGCCCTGCCTACACTGTTTGTCCTCTCGGCATTGAGCTTCCTGCTGGTTCGGCTCGCTCCAGGCAGCCCGTTTGCCAGTGAGAAAGAACAGTCCCAGCAGACCCTCGATACACTGAATGCCACCTACGGGCTGGATCAGCCGATTCCGGTTCAGTACCTCCGGTATATGGGCGGGCTGGTCCGCGGGGATTTGGGACCGAGTCTGGTGAAACCTGGACGGACAGTGTTTGAGTTGATCCAAACGGCCCTTCCGGTTTCCATACAGCTTGGGTTCCTCGCGCTGATCTTCGCAATCAGTGTCGGGATTCCCATGGGGGTATTTGCGGCCGTGAATCATAATCGATGGGGCGATTATCTGTGTATGGGACTGGCGCTGATCGGGGTCTGTATTCCGGGATTTGTGCTGGGCCCCCTGCTTTCACTGCAATTCGGACTGAACTGGGGCTGGTTTCCCGTGATTGGCTGGGAGGAGCCCATAGACCGGGTGCTGCCGACAATCTCTCTCGGGTCGATTTATGCCGCGTATATCGCCCGACTCGCCCGAGGAGGGATGCTGGAGGAGCTTGGAAAGGATTACATCCGAACGGCCCGTTCCAAGGGGCTGTCTGAATGGAAGGTGGTATGGAAGCATGCGCTCCGGGGTGGCATCCAGCCGGTGATCACCTTTCTCGGACCTGCCGCCGCCGGGTTGCTCACCGGTGCATTTGTGGTGGAGAGTATTTTTGAGATTCCGGGCATGGGAGAGGTGATTGTCGGGGCGGCCACCGAGAGGGATCTCTTTCTGGTGATGGGGAGTGTGATGTTGTTCGGTTCGGTGCTGATCCTGTTTAACACCATTGCCGACCTTTTGCTGGCCTGGCTGAATCCGCGGATTCGACTTCACAAGGAGTCGAAATGATTCTGGAAAAAGGAACCTCTCTCGGGCGGGATGCCTGGCGGAGGCTGTTGCACAACAAAGCGGCCACTGCAGGCCTGATTCTGTTGATGGCCATGATCCTGATCTGTGTGATTGGCCCCTGGATCTCTCCGTACACTCAGGAGGAAATGAACTGGGATGCGATCAATGCTCCACCCAGCGTGAAGCACTGGATGGGTACGGACGCCACTGGACGGGATCTGCTGACCCGGACCATGCACGGGGGACGCATTTCTTTTTCTGTGGCGCTTGCCGCCACCATGGTCTCCCTTCTGATCGGGGTGGCCTACGGAGGAATCAGCGGGTACCGGGGCGGGAAAACCGATGCGGTGATGATGCGGGTCGTCGATGTTCTTTACGGGCTTCCCTTTACTCTGCTGGTCATTCTCTTGGTGTCGATTTTTGAGAAGAGCCTGATGCTTCTTTTTATCGCCATCGGCGCAGTGGAATGGCTGACCATGGCCCGGATTGTCCGGGGAGAAGTGCTGGGCCTTTGCCGGCAGGAGTTTGTCGAAGCCTGCCGTGTGTTGGGGTACAGCAACCTGCGGATCCTGTTCCGGCATATTATTCCCAATGTGCTGGGGACGATCATCATTTACATCACGCTGACCATCCCCAGTATCATGCTGCTGGAGGCCTTTCTGAGCTTTCTGGGACTCGGGGTTCAGGCTCCCATGGCCTCCTGGGGGAGTTTGATCAAGGAGGGCGCCTTTGCCATGGAGGACATGCCCTGGCAGATGATTGTGCCCGGTTCCGCCCTTTTCTTCACCCTGCTGGCCCTTAACTTTTTAGGAGACGGCCTCCGGGATGCTCTGGATCCCCGCCGTATTTCCCACGCATCGACCACACCGCCTCCCGAACATTCCGACTCTGAGCCCGGCCCTGCAGCTGTGGCAGGTTCGGAGGAAACGGGCAGCCTCCTCACCGTTCGGAACCTCAATGTCACGTTTCCTCAACGCCAGGGAATTCTGCGTGCCGTTCAGAACGTGGGGTTTGTACTGAATCAGGGAGAAGCTCTGGGAATCGTTGGCGAGAGCGGAAGCGGAAAATCCGTGACGGTCTCTTCTCTGATGGGCCTGGTTCCCTCTCCGCCTGCCACGATCTCGGGGTCCGCGGTGTTCCGGGAATCGGAACTGATCGGGGCCTCCGCTTCCGATCTCCGGAAGATCCGCGGGGACAAGATCAGCATGATCTTTCAGGACCCCATGACCTCCCTCAATCCGCATCAGCGGGTGGTGGACCAGGTGGCGGAACCCTTGCGGATTCACCGGGGGGTGGGAAAGGCCGCGGCGAGGAAACGTGCAGTGGAAGTCCTGGAGGAAGTCGGGATCCGTGATGCGGCCAAACGTGCGATGTCCTGGCCGCATGAATTTTCCGGTGGGATGCGGCAGCGGGTGATGATTGCAATGGCCATGATTACCGAACCGGATCTGCTGATCGCCGATGAACCCACCACCGCACTCGATGTGACCGTTCAGCGTCAGATTCTTGAACTGATTGCCCGCATGCGCAAGGACCACGGGACGGCGGTGCTGTTTATCAGTCATGACCTCGCCGTGGTATCAGCGGTGTGTGACCGGATTGCGGTGATGAAAGACGGTGTGATGGTGGAACAGGGGACCGCAGAGGACGTGATGGAGCGTCCACAGCACGCCTACACCCACGCATTGCTCAACTGTCATCCCGGACTTCATGAACCCGGAAGCCGGCTGATGACATTGGATCAGATGGCGGAAACGGGAGGTCGACTCTGATGACCATGACCCCGACACTTGAGGTTCAGGACCTCCGGGTCACATTCCCGGTCAAACACGGGGAGCCTGTGAAGGCCGTTGACGGAGTTTCACTTACCATTCCTCCCAATGAAACGCTGGGATTGGTTGGAGAATCCGGCTGCGGGAAAACCACGCTTTCCCGTGCAATTCTGGGGCTGATCTCTTTTGAAGGGGAGGTGTTTCTGGATGGAACCCCCCTGGACTGGAAGCAGGATGAAAAACGTCTCCGCAAGCAGGTGCAGCTGATTTTTCAGGATCCGTTTGCCTCGCTGAATCCCCGCATGACGGTGGATCAATGTCTGCAGGAGCCCCTGTGGGTGCATGAGCGCTGTCCCCGTGAGGAACGCGTGATACGGGTGAACCAACTGCTGGATCAGGTGGGGCTGACCCAGGCCGCGAAAGGAAAATATCCCCATGAGTTTTCCGGTGGGCAGCGTCAGAGGGTGGCGATTGCGCGTGCGTTGATTCTGGAACCGGAATTTGTCATCGCGGATGAACCGGTCTCGGCACTGGATGTCTCCATCCAGGCCCAGATTTTGAATTTACTTCAGGATCTCCGGGAACAGATGGGGCTGACCATGCTGTTTATCTCACATGACCTGGCGGTTGTGCGCCATGTGGCGGGCTGCGTCGCAGTCATGAACAAAGGGCAGATTGTGGAGCAGGGGCCATGTGCGAAGGTGCTGGAAACCCCGGAGCATCCTTATACGCAGACCCTGTTGGATGCGGCGTTTTGAATACGGAACACTCAACATCGAACACTCAACATCCAACGTCCAGCGTATGAATGACCACTTGGATGTTGGACGTTGAATGTTGGCTGTTGGATGTTGGATGTTGGGCTAGGCGGCGTAGGATTATCCTCCCGCAATCGGAGGCAGAATCAGAATTTCGTCGCGGGGCCCCAGTTCCGTTTGAAGACCCTCCAGAGTGGCGATGTCTTCTTCTCCAACAAAAACCCGGGCAAAGCTGCGGAGATCTCCGTTTTCTTCGAAGAGAGAGGGTTTTAATTCCGGGTGTGTGTCACACAGGGAAGTGAGCGCCTCCCCCACGGTGGATGCGTCCGTTTTCCATTCAGGAACGGGGTTGGGTAGGTGACGGCGAAGAGCGGCGGGGATCAGGATGGTGGGCATATTGAAGAAGAGGTCAGAGGTTAGAGGTCAGAAGTGAATGCAGGGGTGGGACATGTCCTGCGGTCAACTGTGCATCGAGAAGGGCGCTCCGGTTTCGGTATTTTCGTGAAAACATCATATTCAGACCTCTGACCTCTCTTTTCTGACCGCTCCTATGGGCAACCGATGAAACCGCATGGCCATGAGGTCACAGCGGAGCAGGGTGTTGGTGAGGAGGGACCCGATGCCGGTGAAATACTTGATGGCTTCAAAGGCGGCCATGCAGGCGATGGTGCCGGAGACGGCTCCGAACACCGGGAATTCCCGTTTCCAACTGGGGGGCGGTTCCGGCCAGAGATCACGGAGACAGCCGGTGATTCCGGGGACAAAGGTGGTCAGGTAGGCTTCCCCGTCAAACATGGCATTTTCCACCATGGGTTTTCCCTGCCGGCGTGCGGCATCGTTCATGGCGTAACGCTCCGGAAAGAGGGGGGCACAGTCGATGACCAGATCCACGTTGGAGACCAGGTCCTCTGCGTTGTCGTCGGAGACGTTCTCAGGAATTCCCTCGACCTCAATGAGTGGATTCAATTCCTGCAGCCGGCGGCATATGGACTCAATGCGGGGTTTTCCAAGGTGATCATGGGTCATCAGCAGCTGGCGGTTGAGATCACTGGGTTTGACATTCCCGCCGTGGGCCACCACGAGTTTACCGATCCCGGCCGCTGCGAGTTCATATGCCACCACCGAACCCACACCCCCGCCTCTGGAGATCAGGACCCGTGCGTTCTTGAGTTTTTCCTGGCCTTCCTCTCCTACACCCTCCGTCCACATTTGCCATTCATAGCGTTTCTGTTCAAAATCAGTCAACATGGTGGGTCTCCTCAGACTGCAGGGTGCCGTCCGTCAGTTCGATTCGTTGCGTCGCCAGCCGGTCGGCCTCCCGACGGCTGTGGGTAATATGAAAAAGAGTCAGGTCTTCACTTTCCTGCAAGGACTTGAGCAGGTTCATTAAATCGTCATGCGTGTCCTCGTCCAGTGCGGACAAAGGTTCATCCAGGCAGAGGATGGAAGGTCGTACCGCCAGGGCACGTCCCAGCGCAACCCTCTGGGATTCTCCTCCGCTGAGAAATTGCGGGGTGCGGTCCAGTAGGTGTTGAATACCCAGCCGTTCGGACAGTTCCGCCACCCGCTGCCGGATGTCCTCCTTTTTCCACTTTTGGATTTTCGGTGCGAAGCCGAGTTGTTCCGCCACGGTCATGCGGGGAAAGAGGACGTGGTCCTGGGGGACGTAGCCGATGGACCGGGCGCCGGGTGGGAGACGGGTCACGTCCTCTCCGCGCAGGATCACATTGCCGGAAGCCGCCTTGCGAAGTCCGCAGAACAATTCCAGCAACGTGGTTTTGCCGCAGCCGGTTTTCCCCATCAGCACGGCATAGGCCCCAGTGGGGACATGCAGGTTGATGTCTTCCAGCCGGAAGGCTCCCTGCTGGATGACGATGTTCTCCAGCGCCATCATCCCATGGCCCCCCTCATTCCTCCTCCTGCCCGGATCAGCATCAGGACGATGAAGGAAACCGCCACCATCAACAGAGAAACCGCCAGGGCTCCGTTAAGATTTCCGATGGCCAGTTCGAGGTAAATGGTGCTGGGCAGGACCTCGGTGCGGTACCGGGTGGCCCCGGCAAACAGCAGCACCGGTCCGAATTCTCCGATCGCCCGGGCCCAGGACAGGCTCCACGCCGCGAGCATGCCCGGGGCTACTTCCGGCAGGATCACCTGGAAGAAGGCCTGACCTCTTGAGCAGCCCAGGGTCAGGGCCACCTGCTCCAGTCGTGGGTCCACCCGCTCAAAGACACTGCGCATCATGCGCACGGCAAAGGCGGCCGCAACAGTGAGTTGTGCCAGAACCACACTTGGGATGGCGTTCGTAACCCGTACATGTTCCTCGATCCCTTTTCCGATCGGGGTCATGAAAAACAGGAGAAGCCCCAGCCCGACCACCATGGGGGGAAGCACGATCGGGATGTCGAGCAGGGCATCGATAAAGGCCTTTCCCGGAAAGCGGAACCGGCTCATGAAATACCCGATCGGTACCGCAAACACCACGGAGAGAACTGCGGTCAGGGCACTGGACCCCAACGACAACGCGAGGGCATACCGAATGGGAGGAGAGTTCAGGAATCCCAGCATCTCCCCGGGGCGGAAGACACCGCGCAGGGTGAGAGACAGCAGGAGGGCGAGAATCATCAGGAGGTAAAATCCTCCCAGGATGATCAACCCTGCAAAAAATCGGACGTCAGATCGAGGGCGGTATTCGTTCAACGTTCAGGCATCTCCGTGCCTACCTTATACCGAAAACCGGAGGACTCGTACAGGTCCTGCATGGAGGGATCGACCAGCATGGTGATCAGGCGGTCCATGAGCATCGGATACTCCGTTCCAATCGCAACCGCAACCGGCTGTCCGGCAACGGCCCGGGGATGATTGATCTCGATGATCTCCACCTCATCACGCATTCCAAGTACGTTGGCCATGTAGACAATTCCGACGTCCTCCCGTTCAGTGCGCACCCTTAGCAGGACTTCGTCGGCTTTGGGTGCATCGCCGAAGGTGATTCGGGGAAGAATCTGATCGTAGAGACCCGCCTGTCGAAACAGCTCATGGGTCAGACCCCCGAGGGCACTGTATTCTGGATTGGACGTCGCCACCTTGACGTCCGGACGGGTCAGGTCCTTTAAGGAGGTGATGTTCTTCGGGTTTCCTTTGGCTGTCACCATCACCATGTCGGTTTCGGTAACCATCTGATGATCCCGGAACCGCTCAAATACATCATCCATGTAGCTGGTGTCACAGGCGAAGTAGGCGTCCGGGTCCGAGCCGGCCCTCATCTGGCTGACGAGAATTCCACAGCCGTTGTAGACCATTTTGATCTCTACACCCTCCCGTTCTGTGAACTCCCGGATTTTGTCATCAATGGAGACCCGGTTCACGCTACCGCTGTAGAACTCGATGACCGGCGTTTCGGACCAGATATCCCCTTTGGCCGGGGTGAATCCTTTTTTTCCGAAGACGGGAAGACCGCGGTCCTGGGCCGCGATGTAACGGGCAAGGTGCAACGCCGCAGCCGGTTTGCCTGCGTTCTCCATAACCCCGAGGGTCACCTGCTGGGACTTTTCATCCAAACGGGGATCGGTGACGGCTTCAACGCCCTCGAACATAGCCAGCATGGGATCAAACACCACGGCGGCGTCGACCGACCCGAGTGAGACGTCCAGGGCAAGTTCGTTTACCGTCGGTTTGTTGACACCCCGGTCACGGATTGCTTGTTGCATGTCCTCCCACATCCCGATGGTGGTGAACACTTTTTTCGCCATTTTACCCACGGCTGCGGCCTCCGGATTTCCAAGTGCCGTTTTGACATCCTCCCGGATCAGGTCTTCAAGCCCCTGAATTTTTTTTGGATTCCCTTCCGCGACCAGAATGACCGGTTTCATGTCCGCCAGCGGAATGATTTCCCGAACCAGCCCCTTTTTCTGTGCCGTCTGCACGAAGCTGTCATCCCCGGCAATATATACATCGCCCTGACCGGTGATCTCCAGCTTTGCCAGCAGCGTGCCGGAACCGCCGTATTCAATTTGAACTCTGCGTCCGGTTTCACGCTGATACTGTTCCACAATGGCTTCGACCGGTCCTTTGATACCGGCTGCACAGTACAGGACGAGGGCGCGCTCTCCGGGTCGGTTGTCGACGTTCTGGCTTTCGTTTAATGCGGTCAGAAGGCCGATGGATCCAAGGATAAGGACGGCACCCAGAATCAGAATGTTCCGGGCAGGATTGATGCTGCTCATGAAGGTATCTCCAGAATTCCCTGGTTCATGGTGAACGGGTGTGTGGCACGGGCGGCGGCTTCCGGGTCATGGGTGACCATGAGAACCATCCCGCCCTTCTGTGAAAACAAGGCAAGTTCGTCCAGAACCCGCTGGGCACTGTCCGGATCGAGGTTTCCGGTGGGTTCGTCGGCCAGAATCAGACTCGGGTTTCCATAGAGGGCCCTGGCCAGGGCCACCCTCTGACGTTCCCCCACACTGAGTTCGCCGGGCGTATGATCCAATCGATGACTGATTCCGAGCTGTTCCGCCAGTGCTTCGGCCCGTTCCGCCCCTTGAGATTCGGGGTCGACACAATCTGCTAACCGGATGTTATCGAGAAGGGACAGGTAGGGAATGAGGTGAAACTGTTGAAACACAAATCCGATTTCCCGGCGGCGGAGTGCTGCACGTTCTTCTCGGGAAATCGAATAGACGTCCTGATCCTGAAACCGCACCTGACCGCTGTCCGGCCGCTGGAGGAGACCTGCGGTCAGCAGCAGGGTGGATTTCCCACACCCACTCGGTCCCCGCACGGCGGCAAAGAAACCGGGCTTCAGCCCAAGTTCCACATCGTGGAGTGCCACCACTTCTTTCCGATCAGACGGACGATATGTTTTGCGTACCTGTGTCAGTGTCAGCATGATCAGTCCTCGTGAAGAATGGTGGCGGGGTCCTGATTGGCGGCCCATACTGCGGGCGGCCATGCGGCAATGCTTTGAAGCGCAGGGGCCAAACACGCGATCATGAGCAGGGGAAGGGTTTGCACCCCCTCCTGCCAGGGCAGGGCTTCTTCGGGAAGCGTCACCTGCGTCATGAGGGCCACCGCGACCCCCATACCCGGCAGCATGCCGACCAACCCGAGAAAAGCCGCTTTCCCCAGGAACAACTGCAACACCCGTCCGCGGGAAAGCCCGATGGCCCGTAAGATGCCGATCTCGGATTTCCGGTCCCGGACATTCAGGAAGGTCAGTGTGGCCAGCAGTCCCATGGTGCCGAGTGAGACCAGGGGAATCAGCGTTCCGGCAAACCGCTCTTCCCTCTGCAGCAGTTCCGAGCGGTTGCGGCTTTCCCGTTCCAGGACCTCTTTCCGCGTTTCCGCAGCCTGGTTCCGGGCCTCGGCTCTGGCCAGAGCCCGACCGGAAAACTCGATGACCTGTGTTCCGGGTAGAATGTTTACCAGTTCCTCACGCACCTTGGCGATGTCCGCCCAGGCACATTTGCATTGAAGAGCGAGGATTGCATTAATTTCGTCTTCTTTTCCAAACAGGGTCTGAGCGGTATCGAGTGGGATCCAGAGGGTAATATCGTCTTTGTTCCCACGTTGGGGCTTCAACTCATGAATGTCGAAGTTCCGGCCCTGAAAGGTGATGGTGTCGCCTTTTTTCCAGCCCCTGTTCACATGGAGTTCGTAGCCGAGAACAATGTGACCCGCCGGAACGGGCTGCAAAAGAGGTGATTTCGGGACACTGTCCGCCAATGGGACCTCATCCCGAACCCCGATGACCAGTGTGGTGGTGGATTCCTCCTCCCAGAACACTTTTTTCTGCAGAATGGGAAGAAGGTGCTGCACCGTGATGATGCCGGCATTGGCGAGGGTATGCACGTATTCTTCCGGCATGGTTTTCGCGGCAAAATCATTTGCGTAAAAATCTGCCAGATTCTGCTCCGAGGGAAGCACCATGACATTAAATCCCATGGCCTTGGTAATCTTCCTCATTTCATCCTCAAGAGTGTCGAAGAGGGTTTCGACTTCCTGTCGATTGGCGTCGAGGACCCTGCGGGTGTCTGCGCGCTGCCAGTCCAGTCTCATCTGCACCGTGGCCACTACCCCGACGGTTAACGACACTGCCAGCAGTCCCAGCAGGCTGTGACCCCGGCGAAAGCTGAGTTCACGTCGGAAAAGGCGAGTCAGGTTCATGCGTCCCCTCCGCCGTGTTTCGACAGCATGACGCCTGCTGCCAGGAGTACCACCACTCCTCCACCAAGGACAACACCCCAGTTCATCCCAAAAGCAGGGGCCGCAGGAGATGTGATGGACGGAGTCGGGGTGGGAGCGACTGCGGTTTCCGCCTCCGGTTCGGCCTCTCCCTCTGTTGCCAGTGCCATGTCTTCGGTTTCCGGTTCATAGGCGAGGGGATTGAACAGTTCGGGCGGTTGGTTGGCTTCATCCACAAAACTCCTGGAAAGGTCTTCCATCCAGGGCTCCACAATAAACAGGTCGAATCCGGGGTTGAGCTCCTTCACTTCGCAGGAACAGGATCCGGTAAGAAAATACGACATCTCACGGAGCATATCGGCGGTGAAGGCCTTGTGGTCTTCAATCGCAAGAGCACGTCCCTGACCAAATACCGGCATCACCCAGGCCTGTTCGGTATTGTTCCAGGTGTCATCACCCAGCACGAGTCGCAGCCCTTCCGTGAGAATTTTCTCTTTGGGATCATTCCGGTCCAATTCCAGCATGCTGAAATGAATGGGGAGCTCCCGGCGAACCTCCTCCTGCTTTTCCGGGGAATAGATGGCGAGCATTTTTTCCGGCAGCTCGAGGGTTTCATTCATTTCTTGAATGCCTGACTTAATCAGCTGCTTCAGCTCATCGTTTGCAGATGCATCCGTACCCGGAATAAAGACCCAGACAGTGCTGTGTCCCCCCAGCAGCCGTTTGATGATCTCATCCCGCACCGGCGATCGCTGTACCAGAAGTTTCTGTTCGTCCGAGACTGCGCCGCTGAGAATCGGAGTCTCGAACCCGTAATCAAAGGGGTACTCCAGCAGGAAGCGGGGGGAGGTGTCTGTCACCTCGTTGGCCAGCTCCTTTACATGGTCGGGTGCCTCCTCGGGAATGGAGTCTTCCCGGAGATCGACTTCCAGTACCGCCATGTGAGCGTCATACACCGGATTGAGCCACGCATCGATCTGTTCCTGTTCCATCCCTTTGTGCAGAACCGTTAACTGAAAGGCGTCCGGTGGCCAGCGCTCCAAGGCATACCGAAAAACCGGAACCGCACAGGCAAACAGGGTGCAGGGGAGCGCGATGAGCAAAGACAGAAGAAAAATCCTGGATCGTTTCATAAATATCACCTCAATATCGGACCATGGCGGGGTCCTGTTCCACGGCCCATCGATCAATCCCTCCGATGAGACTTTTCGCGCCTCCGATTCCCGCCTCTTTAAGAAATTGCACCGCATGCAGACTGCGGACACCGTGATGACAGTAGATGATCAATGGAGATCCCGTGTTCAGTTCCTGAGCCCGGGTTGGCAGTTCACCCAGGGGGATGTGATACGAAGGCATGATGGCGCAGAGATTCCGCTCATAGTCCTCCCGCACATCAACCCAGAGGGCATCGGAAACCTCTCGGGCTGCATCAGGTTCTACCTCATCGCCGGTATCAGAGTTGAATTCACAGCGTTGCTGGTACTGTTGAGGGACCAGCCGGGTGAGGGTCGGGGAGTCTCCGCAGACCGCGCACTGTGGATTTCGTTGAATGGCGACCTTTCGGTGTTTCTGCGTCCAGGTGTCGATGGTTAACAGAGAACCGAGCAGCGAGTCTCCAGCTCCGGTGATCCATTTCACGGCTTCGAGGGCCTGCAGAGACCCCACCACACCGCACAGCGCTCCCAGGACTCCGGCCTCCGAACAGTTCGGCACCTCTCCGGCGGCCGGCATGTCAGGAAAGAGACATCGATAGCAGGGCCCCCCGTCCGCGGGGGAAAACAGGCTGATCTGGCCTTCAAACTGAAACAGACTGGCGGAGATCAAGGGGGTACCGGACAGTACGGCCGCATCATTGACCAGATAGCGGGTACTGAAATTATCGCTTCCATCCAGCACCAAGTCGTATTTCGACATCATCTCAATCGCATTTTCCACCTGGATGCCCTCCGGGTGAGGAATGACGGTGAGATTCGGATTTCGCCCCTGGAGTTCACGGACGGCTGCCTCCAGCTTCGCGCTGCCGGTGTCGGCATCTCCATAGAGAATCTGGCGTTGCAGATTACTGGCTTCCACTTGGTCGAATTCGGCAATGCCCAGGGTGCCGACCCCTGCGGCACAGAGATAAAGGGCTGCAGGGCAGCCCAGACCTCCAGCCCCAATGAGCAGGACTTTTGCCCTGGCGAGAGCCTCCTGACCTTCCCGACCGATTCCGGGGAGGCTGAAATGACGTGCGTATCTTGAAACGTTGGTATTGACTGTGCTCATCTATTCCGAATGCTGGGTGCACATGGGTTTCGCATCCTACATGGGATTATGAAATTTGTAAAACGGGTTTTGGCAAAAGAAATTCTTTTTTTGCGTTCATTTTTTCTTCCGGATGATGTTGTCCAATTGTGAACGAAACGAGATGAAAGGATTACGTCTACTTACTCTGATTTTCCTTGGACTTGTGTCCGGCTGCGGGGGGGGGAGTTTCACCTCCGCCGACACCACGCTGCAGGTGTTTTGTGCGGCCAGTCTGACGGAGGTCGTACAAGAGTTTTCCCGCGAATACTCCGCACGTACCGGAGTGGAGGTCACAATCAATTCCGCGGGTTCCAGCACCCTGGCCCGTCAGATCCTTGCCGGAGGAAGAGCGGATCTGTATCTCAGTGCAAGTGAGGCCTGGATGGACCGACTGCAGGAGGCCGGACAGGTCTCGCAAGAGGACCGTCACAGGTTTGCCCGGAACCGCCTGGTCCTGGCCGTGGATGCCGAATCTCCGCTTCGACTGTCCTCTCCATGTAAGCTGACGGAACTAGGTGAGATTCGGCTGTTGGCGATGGGGGATCCTGATCATGTTCCGGCCGGGGTTTATGGAAAACAATGGCTGCAGTCTGTTCGCTGCGGTGACGAGACGCTTTGGCATCAGCTCCAGCATCGTCTTTCACCCGCTCCGGATGTCCGGGCCGCTTTGGCTCAGGTTCGGGCCGGTCCGGATGTTGTCGCGTTGGTGTACGCAACCGATGTGGCGACCCGACGGAACCGGGTGCGGGTTTTATTGGAGATCCCGGAGCGGGAACAGCCGGAAATCCACTACACGGCGGGAATCCTCAAGGAAAGTCCGGCACGGGAGGCTGCCGAGGTGTGGATCCGGGATTTCCTTCATGCGGAGGGACAATCCGTTCTCCGGAAACACGGGTTTGTGACGGGGGAAGACTCTGATTCGGTTTTGCAACGCGAGGCCTCCTCCATGACCCACTGGGGAACTCTCTTGATGGTGACCAGTCTCTGGGCGACGCTGGCCACTGCCGGGTCGTTGGTCCTGGGGGTGCCGGTGGCGTACCTGTTGGCCCGGGGGAGGTTTCGCGGCAAGCGGGCCCTCTCCGCCGTGATCGGACTCCCGATGGTGATGCCGCCAACTGCGGTTGGGTTTCTCCTGCTGCTTTTCCTGGCAGAGCGGGGTGTCCTCGCCCAGCTTGGCATTCAGACCAACTGGCTGTTTACCTGGAAAGCAGTGGTACTGGCCCAGATGGTGATGGCCCTGCCGTTCGTGATCCGGACGGCGCGGGTGGCGTTTGAAGAAGTCGATCCCCGACTGGAACAACTCGCCCGGACCCTGGGCTTCACCCGCCAACAGGTCTGGACGAGGGTCACAGTCCCCCTTGCCGGCCGGGGACTGGTTGCGGCCGGCCTGCTCGGGTTTACCCGGGCACTGGGGGAATTCGGAGCGACGGTGATGATTGCCGGTACCATCCCCGGGCGGACGCAAACCCTTGCCTCCGCCATCTATTCGGCTCAGCAGTCCGGTGACGATGCGAGGGCGGGAGTGTTACTGGTCGTGGCGGCCCTGTTGGGCATCGCCGTGGTGTATCTGACCGAAACTCTTTCCCGGCCGGGAAAAAGGGGGAAGGCATGAATCGGGACTTTAAGTTGAGCATGCGGATGACCCTGAAACAGGGAGGGTTCACACTGGAAGTGGATACCACCAGCCAGACACGGGTTCTGGGTCTGTATGGACCTTCCGGCTCAGGAAAAACAAGCTGGCTGGAATCATTGGCCGGATTAAGGCGGCCTGATCAGGGACGCATTTCCTGCGGGGATGCGGTATGGCTGGACACGGATCAGGGGATTTGCCTTCCACCGGACAAGCGGGGCATCGGGTATGTCCCCCAGGACGGTCTGTTGTTTCCACATTGGTCGATTCGTCAAAACCTTCTCGCAGGGGTTGCCTCTCCGGGGGAGTCACCCTTTGATGAGGTATGCCGGGTGTTGGAATTGGAGGAGCTTCTGGATCGTCGGCCGGATCAGGTATCGGGAGGCCAGAAGCAGCGGGTCGCGCTGGGAAGAGCTTTATGCATTCAGCCCAAGCTGCTGCTGTTGGATGAACCCCTGTCTGCATTGGACGTTGCCTTACGGAACCGGGTCCTCACCTATCTGTTGCGCATCCGCGATTATGTGGAGATCCCGATGGTGGTGGTGTCTCACAATCCGTTTGAATTGATGACTCTGTGTGATGAGGTGATCGCCCTGGGGGCTGGCCGGGTTCTGGATCGTGGGGCTCCTTCCGTGCTGTTCAGCCAGGCGGCATTTTTTCCGTATGCCTCGCAGGAGGGAGGACTGGAGAACCTGTGGCAGGCCCGGGTGGTGGAATGTGATCCACACGGAGCGAAGATTCGGCTGGGTGAGGAAGGGCGGGGAGCCTCCCTTCGGGTGAACGGGTTTCAGGGTGAGATCAATCAGCGTATACGGGTGGGAATCTCCTCCCGGGAATTGATGATTGCCACCGAGGATGTCCCTCATCTTTCCGCCCGGAACCGCATTCCTGGTCAGATCGAACGCCTACAGCAGATAGGGAATGAAACCCTGGTGACCCTTACGTTGGCCCCCGACCTTTCCGCCGTGGTGGAACTGACTCAGGAAGCGGTTCGGGACTTACAGATGGCACCAGGGTTGGAGGTATTTCTTCTCTGTAAGAGTACGGCCCTGGTCGTGTGGGACTGATCCTTACCCTCTATCCCTCTTTCTTTTTCTCCGTCTTACGTTCATCCTCCTCTTTGTCTTTGTCTCCCCCTCCGTGAAGTTCTCGCACCGGATTTCCGTGCATGATGGAAACATTGCCGATCCGGAATTTTCTGTCATCCTGTTGAGGCAGACAAAGACAAAGACAAAGAAGAAGACGACGAAGAAGAAGAGGGGCATGAATCGGAACAAAGAAGAGCCGTGGAGATGTTGGATATGATCACGAGAACTTGGATGATACGCATTGTGGGGGTGATGTCTTTGCTGTCGGTCTGTCGAGGTGAGGACGTCTACGCGACCACAGTAAAGGCCCGTAATGGAAAAGAACAAACCCTCCGGATGTGGATTCCTCCCGGGACGGAGGTGGTCCGGGGGGCGATCATGCAGGGCCGATGGGATGGACTGGAGACAAAAGGGCAGTACCGTCAACTTGCGACGATCCTGGAATTTGCTCTGATAGGCGGCATGATGCAGCACGGGGATGACTATCAGACCTCCATCCCGCTGGCACTTCAGGATCTTGCCAGGCAAAGCGGTCATCCCGAGATTGAACACATCCCTTTTGTCACCATGGGGTTTTCAAATGGCGGATGGTGGGCGGTGAATGTGGCCAAAGTCATGCCCGAGCGCACCATTGCGGTGGCGGTTTGTGCAATGCCGGGTCTTTCAGATATCGAAAAAAAACCGGACCATCTGGCGGCCATGCGGACCGTGCCGGTGATGCAGGTCAACGGGGCATCGGATGGGGCCACTCATGACTGGATGCGAAAGGAGAATCCCACATTTCCCAAACTCCGGAAGCATGATTTGCCCTGGACCCTTGCGCTCCAGTGGAACACCAAACACAAATACGGTGCCACCAATGCTCTTGCCTTCCCTTTTCTGCGTGAAGCCATTCATCTGAGGCTTCCCACCCCAGCGGATACCAGAGAAGGACCCGTCACGCTCACCGCTCTGGATCCCAGGCAGATCTGGCTCGGGGATCGCCGCACCTGGGCGAAAGGAAATGCCGTGATTGCCCCTGCGGATACCCAAGCACTCCAGGACCCGAATCAGGTCTGGCTGCTGAATGAATCGGTGGCCCGTGATTGGCGGGCCTTTCAGTCTCTGAACCGGGTGAAAACGCTGATCAAACTGGAAAAAGGTGAGGAGGGAGGTGTGATCCTGATGCTGCAGGGGAAAACAGAGGGCATCACCCATGTGCGGTACTACAATGGAGCGTCCCTGCTCGGGGAGGGCAGGGCGGAAGACGCCCTGGATCTGGGCATCCTGAAGCCCGGAATTTATTCCTTTCATGCTGAAGTCGATCTGGAAACCGGATCAGAAAATGTGACCCCATTGCGGCTCCATTTACAGCAATAGAGACGATGAAATGCGATGGTTCACGTCCTTTCTGTATTGTATGTAATGTTTACGCGAAAGTTGTTGGTTTTCATTAACATAGGAAAAGGGAATTTGTAGAATTACCTCATTCTACCCTAGGTCCCACCTCCTGATTTTATGAATGACAATCATCCCCTTGTTCGAACACGTATGTATTTTCTTCTTCTCTTGCTGTTGGGTTTCGCAGGGGGGTGGTTTCTCTTCAGGATGAAGGGGGGCTCGGAGTCTGATCCGCTGACGTTCTCCGGGGATGTGGTGCAGACGCATCCGCCGCACCAGGAAGGAGTCCGTGTATCCAACGATCCCCGTTCCACTCTCCCGGAAGGCGAAGAAGTGACACATCCGTTTGCCGGCCAGGTTCTTGGTCAGAGCAGACCCTCTGACGCTCGTGGGGCTGTCTCACCTGAAGATGCAGGAGCTACCTTCCAAACCGACGGCATTTCCTCCGCCCGGGCTTCCGAAACGGCGTCTGGGGATGTGGAACATGAGTGGGAGAACACGCCGGGGGCTCTGCAAGCGGCCTGGAGGGATCAGGTCGCAGATCGAACCCAGTTAACGGTTCCCCGTCTGTTGATGGAAGAACCTTCTCTGGCTGGAATTGAACGCGCGGATCTTTCTGAGGTTCAGGTGCGGTATACCTATTCGGAACAGATTGAATCCTCGTTCCCGACTGTGATGGAAGATAAACACGAACGGCGGAGGCATTCTTATCTGCTCACCCTTCTGGAGGAAACCGCCGATATGCAGACGCGGTTACGAGCAGAAGCCCTGGGGCTGGAATATAAAGGAATAGATGCCGAAGGCAGGGGATTCACGCTGGCGTTTTTCGAAGAAGGGGCCCCAAGATATCTCCGCACCATGAACCAAAGTGCTGCGGAATCCTCTGCTGCGGACTTAGTCAGACAGAACGTTGATTTCGATCCCATTCTGGGACCGGATCTCGACGGAAGCGGTTTCTTTTTTAACATTAACGATCATGGAATCGCCCGGCAACATTTGGAATTCCAATTGCCGAATGGCGGTGGCAGCCGGGTGATGGAGCGGGAGCCGGAAGATCATGACAGCCATATGGATCATGTGACCGGGACGGTGGGCGCGCACGGATACCGGGAGGATGCGAAAGGAATGGCGCCTGCGGTGAGGATGTATTCTCTGAATCAGCAGAGTTCCTCGGATGTGGATCTGCTGGGCATGAGGTTTCCCTTGCAGTCCCGCCGCTCCATCGGAGGTACCACGTCACTGGGCTGGTCCCATGAGACAGGAGAAGGAGGAGAATATGATTATACGGGGAGGAGTTTCGATGACCAACTCCTTGAGACTCCGTATTATCTTCATTTTTACGCCGCCGCGAACAACGGTGGATACAACACCATCAGTAACGGACGGGCGGCGAGTAAGAACCTCATGACGGTGGGATCCGGCCGACATGTGAACCGGCAGGCGGACGGGACGTACATTTCAGGGGGCAATAAATCCGGATTCAGTTCCATGGGCCCGATGGATGATGGTCGTATCAAGCCGGACATTCTCGCAAATGGTGAAAGCGTCCGCTCCACCACCGGCACCAGCGGCTATTCCAACAAGCAGGGAACCAGTATGGCGACGCCCAACGCCTCCGGGTCCTCGATTCTGCTTCAGGATTATTTTTCCAAGCGCTTTCCCGGTCATCTGATGAAGGCGGTGACGCTGAAAAACCTGATTGTTCACACTGCGGATGATCTCGGGGACACAGGTCCGGATTACCGTCATGGCTGGGGATTTATGAATACCCGCAAGGCTGCGGATCTGGTGGCAAGTTATGCGGATCAGCCCGGCAACCGACGGCTCACAGAAGCCGTGTTGACGAATGGTGAAACGCATGACTATCTCTTCACCTGGGATGGCACCAGTCCCTTGGTCGCCAATCTTGCCTGGATGGATTACCGGGGCATCTCCTCTTCGGCCCACGATGACCGGCAGGCGGATATCAAATACGACCTGGACCTGCGGATTATCAGCCCTTCTGGATCCACAACCTATCTGCCCTGGGCCATGCCGTTTGTTCTGAATGGGTTTAATACGGATGATTATGACACCGCAGCCGTCAAAGCCGACAACACCGTGGACAATGTGGAGCAGGTCCGCATTGGCAGTCCCACAGAGGTGGGAGTCTACACGGTTCAGATTTCGCATAAAGGGACCCTTGAGTCGGATGAACCGGTTTCGTATTCGTTGATCCTTTCCGGGGTTGATCTGTCGGCTGCTGCACCGGCTCCCACCATCAGCAGCTTTACGCCAAATCAGGGCCGGCATCATCATCTGCAGGTGTCGGTGACAGGAACCGGTTTTTTACTGGGGGCGAATGTGCGGCTCCAGGCTCCGGGACTCGAGGCCATTGAGGGATATGCCGAAGTTGTCACCCCAACACAGATCGAAGTGTTTCTGCCCTTGGATCGTGTCCCGCCAGGGGATTATCAGCTTGTGGTGGAGAATCCGGATGGACAGAGCGTCACTGCAGCCGGAGGGTTTGAAGTGCCTTCTTACCGGGATCTGTTGTTTGAAGATTTTGATGCGCCCGGTTTTACCTTTGCTGGAGCGGGATGGACCACCGGAGCGACGACGGGGTCCGATGAATGGACGCTCAGCAACTCGGTTTCAGTTTCCGGCAGCAGTGCACATGTTCCGGTCAGCACCGAAGAGATTTTCTCCTACCTGGAATCTCCTGCAATCGCCGTGCCGGACACAAACGACCCGATCTTTCTGAGTTTTGAGCATCTGTGGGATTTTGAAATTACCCTGAGTGGTTCCCATGCGGGGGAAGATGCCGCTCTGCTTATGATGTCCGTGGATGGCGGAGCATTTGAGTATGTGGATCAGGGCTTTACCGGTGCCGCTGCTGGAACCGAAATTGTCAGCGGTGACTATTGGGACCATGTGGACAGCTCCAACCTCCTGAGATACAGCTATTACACCACCTACGCCTGGACGGATGATTCGGGAGGGTGGCAGCGGACGACCGTGCAACTGGATCCCGCACTCTATAAAAACAAAACCCTCCGGTTCCGGTGGTGTCTGGGTTCTCAGAACACGGGCACGGATCCGGTGGAAGGGTGGTGGATTGAGAATGTCAGCCTCAGCATTCGCGATACCAATACACCTCCTCAGCTTGATGCCGTACCTTCAAACCAGGCCACTGTAGGGGTGCTGTACCAGCAGGTGATCTCCTTTTCGGATGCAGATGGAGGATTTCCGGCTCTGACGTCGCTTTCAACTCCCGGATGGTTGGGGTTTGTGGATCATGGTGACGGAACCGGCACGCTCAGTGGGACACCGCAGGCTGGGGATGTAGGTACTTCTCAGGTGGAAGTGGAGGCGGATGACGGCACCGCGACCCGCTCGCTGCGCTACTTCCTGAATGTTCTGCCATCCGGGGGAAATCAGCCTCCCTCGATGACCACAGGGGCCCTGGATCTGGCCATCCTGGACACCCTCTATAGCATGGTGGTCTCTGCTGCGGATCCGGACGGTCATCTTCTTTCTCTGGAGGTTTCCAATCTGCCGTCGTGGCTTTCCTTTGTGGATCATGGCAACGGAACGGGAACACTGAGCGGGACACCCCATGAATATACGGTGGGCAGCCTGAACCTCGAATTTGTGGTGCATGACGGTGTCGAGGGGGTGTCCCAAACGCTGCCTCTGCAGATTCTACCGGCACCGGAACTCGGATTCACATCCGCGACCGCCTCGGTTGGGGAAGGAGAGGGAACGGTTACGGTTACGGTCACACGCAGTCTGAATTCCGTTGGGCCTGTCAGCGTGGAATTCAGCACCACCGCACTGTCTGCAACCGCAGGAGATGATTTCACTGCTCAGTCGGGTACGCTGAACTGGGCGGATGGCGAAAGCGGATCCAAAACCGTCGACATTGCCATTCTCGATGACAATGACTTCAACGAAGGAAATGAAACGTTCCGGGTGGACCTGTCCAACCCCGGGAATGGGGCGGTTCTGGGGCTGAATGACAGGGTCACGGTCACCATCACCGAAAATGACATTAATGATCCGCCTCACATCACCCTGGACAGCCCGGGAAGTGCTCAGGTGGGGATTCCATCCGGCGTGGGGCTGATTCTGGAAACCACTGCGACGGATGATGGGACTTTCCAACCGCTCACCTTCAGTTGGACCCAGGAATCCGGGCCCGGAACGGCCACCTTTTCCTCACCGGCTGCAGAAGACACCCGGGTCACCTTCGATATCGATGGCACCTATGTGCTGCGGTTAACCGCTGATGATGGAGGAATGCAAGGCATTCGTGAAATCATCGTGACCGTTGGCGGCGGCGGGGGACCCTCCGGGTATCAGGAGGTGGCGGGCCAAGTCGTGATGGAAGCGGAGGTTCATGACCACTCCGTGACCGTAGATGGAAAAGAATGGGTGACCAATACAGACCTCACCGGGTTTCTGGGGGCCGGTCTGGTGACCGTTCTGCCGAATAACGGGGATAATAAAAACACTGGATATACGGGGGGAGGGGCTGCCCGGCTGGATTACCAGGTGAATTTCACGACAACCGGAACGTACTATATCTGGGTGCGTGGAAACTCCTCGGGTGGAGGGGATGACAGTGTCCATGCCAGCTTGAATGATCAAGTGATCGATACCGCTGACCGCATCACTGTCAGCAACAACGGGAATTGGAGCTGGAGCCGGAATACGATGGACTCTGCTGTCGCCACGTTGGAGGTCCCCACCGCCGGACTTCATACCTTTAACCTGTATATGCGGGAGGACGGTGCGTCCGTAGACCGGATCATTTTGTCCACGGATAATAGTTTCAGTCCCAGTGGGGACGGGCCGGATGTCAGCGAACGCGGTGTCCGTCAGGGCCCGGACGTGGACCCTGGCGGACCGTACACGGTTCAGGCCGGTCTCACTCTGTCACTCTCGGCGACAGTGACGGATGATGGTTACCCGGAGATTCCCGGCAGTACCTCTCAAACCTGGAGTCAGGTATCCGGCCCCGGTACGGCTGCGTTTGTGGATGCTTCCCTGGAAGATGCCGCCGTCAGTTTTGATGTGCCGGGGGAATACAGTCTCAGGCTTGTGGCAACCGATGGAGATTCCTCCACATTTGCGGAGGTTGTGGTCACGGTCACGGCATCCGGTCCTGCCGTGATTGTTACCGAAACGGATGCCGGTACAGATGTGACGGAGGGTGGATCCGGAGACAGTTATGCCCTGGTACTGAGTCAAGCCCCCTCAGCCAATGTGACCGTCACGGTTTCACCGGATGGTCAACTGCAGACCGACAGCCCCACCGTGGAGTTTACCCCGGCGAATTGGGACCAGCCCCAGGTGGTGAATGTTTCCGCTGTGGATGATGCTGTGGATGAGGGGGAACATAGCGGATCGATCACCCATTCTGTTTCAAGTGGGGATGCGGGGTATGACGGGATTGTGATGAATGCCGTTTCTGTCACGATTACCGACAATGACGCCCCCGGTGTGCTGGCATTCTCGGTATCCAGTCTTTCTGTTTCCGAGGGAGACGGGACTGCCGCACTCACGGTGACCCGGACAGGAGGCAGCGCAGGCAGCGCTCAGGTGAACTATGCAACCCTTGACGGTACGGCCACGGCAGGCGTGGATTACTCATCCAACAGCGGAAGCCTCACCTGGGCGGATGGGGATGCCTCCGCAAAATCGATCCTGATTCCCCTTTTGGAGGATGTGACCTGGGAAGGAACGGTCAGCCTGTCGGTGACGCTGTCTTCGGCAACAGGGGCTTCTCTGGGCAGTCCATCCGTTGTCACGGTGGAGATTACCGACAATGACCTTTCGACAGATGGACTGGTACTTCACTACCCCTTTGAGGAAGGCAGCGGGACCTCCACAACCGATGCTGCGGGAAGCAACAATGGAACCCTGCAGAATTCAGTGGAATGGTCCTCCGGGAAATATGGTGGAGCCGTGGACGTTGATTTAAGCGGTGGAACGGGGGTGTTTGAGGAAGTGACCACGGATGCGTCGGTGGCACTCGCGGCCAATTCCTCCTGGACCGCGATGGCATGGGTATGGATGGACGCCGCTCCAGTGAATGGAATCAACCGGATCATCTTGCAGCAGAGCGACGGCGGAGGAGGGGTCGGACGGAGTTGGCTTGCCGTCTCGGATGGACGCCACCTGTATTCCTATTTGGGGAATGGGGCCACGGAGAGCGTGGCCACACTGAATACAGGCCAGTGGCATCATGTTGCCATCACAGCTGGAGGCGGGACGGTCACATTGTATCTGGACGGAAATCCTGTGGGAACGAGTTCACGGAATGTGGAAGCGAATGATGGCATATTCAGGATTGGGAATCATAAAGACCCCTCGGATGATAAACAATGGGACGGCAGGATTGACGAGGTTCGCCTTTACAGCCGTGTCGTACCGGCTCCGGAAATTCTGGCGATTTCCGCCTACCTTCCGCCTTCTCCACCCGCCTCTCCCACTGGAGGGGATGCCACGGCCGTCTCCAGTAGTGGTGTGGAGCTTTCCTGGACGGATCAATCGAACAATGAAGCCGGATTCAACATCCAGCGCTCTACCCAGAGCAACAGCGGTTTCAGTACGATTCATCTCACGGCAGCCGATGTGACCTCCTACACGGACAGCGGACTGGACCCCGATACGACCTATTACTATCGGATCATGGCGACGCACGCAGTCGGAGACAGTGGATACACGGCTGATTCCGCCACCACTTGGACGGAAGAGGAACAGTATTTTGATGATGCCGGGCTAGACCACGACATCGATCCCGGGCTGGATTCTGATGGCGATGGCACCAGCAATGAGGATGAGTTTATCGCCGGAACGAACCCGAACGATGTGAACGATGTGTTTCATGTCGAATTGAGCCACAGCCCCTCGGGGATGCAGGTGGAAGTGGCAACCGATCCGGTCAAATACTACCGGGTCAGTTGGCGCCACTCTCTGACGGCCGGTAGCTGGACTCCGGAAACAGGGTACGAAGGCTGGACACCCATTGGAGCCAGCCAATTGAATCTGAATACGAATAAAGAAGGCTTCTTTCGGGTTGAGGTATCCACCTCCGCCTTTCCTCCCTGATCTGGGGAACTGCACCCGGTTTTGTCCTTAAATTCAAACGTTTCGTCACTCAAATAGTTATACGTTTATCGCTGTGTTCGGCAGCGGTTTTGTCCTGTTTGCACAATATCACATGTCAATTTGCGAAAAACGCGGGTATTTTCGAGGTCCGGTTTAACATTTATCCTTTCCAGGTTACCCTAATGTGTAGGCTTCTATCATTCAGGTCATTTCTGTAGAACGATCACCTGAAGTGAGGCGGCCTTGCCAGAGGGCATATCGCTCTTTGCGAAACGAATGGATTGGATGGATATACGCAATGGATCAAGGTAACGTGCTTAAAGGGGTTGGGGTCGTGTTGTTGGGGGCAATCGTTGGGGGGGCGATTCTCTTTCTGCAGAGACATTCACATTCTCCATTGCAGGAGGTACCCCAAAGGATGGCCGTACATTCTGAAGGGGGGGAATCCTCTTTTCCCGATGTTGCATCCGGCCTATCCTCCTCCGAACCCGCCGTTTCGACGCACACCTTTCCTGCGGTTGCAGGCCCCGAACGTCAACCGGTGATGCCGCAACAGATGCCTACTGCCCCGCTCTCGGATGAGATGCAAGTGTGGGTGGATGAAGTGGAATCGGGGCGGCAGGTGTCTGTTTCCCTGCAGGGACAGGACCGGACCTACCTCTTCCGGCCGTTGGACGTGACGACGGATTCCTTCCGAATCTCCACCGGGAAGGATTCGGAACATTCGGTTGACTTCCGGGTCTACGAAGGAAGAGAGCTGATTGGAGATCAACTGGGCGGTGGCCGTGCGTCGATGGCGGTGGTTCAGGACACCTACTCGATCGCCTTAGCGACTGCGCAGGGCGATTTCCTTATTGAAGAGGATCCTGACAGCGGAGAAATGGTGGCGGTAGTTCTGGGGGATGCCGGAATGGGCGAACATGTGTGTACCCTTCATCAGGGGCAGTCGATGGTTCGGGCTCCGGCCGGGGATGACGGGACCCGGGAACGCATTCCCGTCTCTCTTGTGCTCAAGGAGGCCGTGGCGGGTTCACCCGGATCTGCCGGTGAGAACTGGGTAAACCACTCGTACTACCGGCTTGGGCCCCAATACGATGCCTCCCTCCGGGACATGCCCGTTCTGTGGGGATCGTCCAAATCGCAGACCGGCAGCAGCAGCAGTTTAAACAGCCGTGCCGCGTCTTACCTAACGTATGCTGCCAGAGTCCGGGACACCTATGAGCGGCAGCTTGGACTGCGGTTTATGCTGATGGAGCTGGTCATGGTGCCAAACGATTCCTCTGAGGATGATTTGGGCGAAAGTCTTGGCGAATGGAGAACCTGGCTGTCCAATCACCGGCCCCAGTCCACCTTCGACTGGGGGCATGCCGGTCTCTGGACCTTGGTGGACGGCAGCGGAGGCGGAGTCATTGGACGTGCATTCGTGGATAATTATGGAGACAGTGCACTGGGCGTCTCTGTTCAGGAGCGAAATTTCGACTGGGATGTGTTTAACCATGAACTGGGCCACAATGTCGGGGCCAGTCATTCCAACGGCGGGGTGATGAATCCCAGCCTCAGCAACAACAATGAGGATTTTTTTAAGAAAAGTGAGAACGGGGACTACACCGCCGCCATGGACATTTACAATCATATGTCCACCAGCAGCGATGCGCTCAACAAGCTTTACGGACCCGCAGACCTCCGTCATCCCGAAGAGACCCCTTTCGCGATCACGGACGAGGTATCCACTCCGCTGGAGACGCCACTTACCTTTGATCCGCTTGAAAATGATATTCATACCGTTCCCTATGGGACAGAAAATGCGCTTCGACTGATTGAAGTGGGCAGTGTGTATCCCGCAGCAGCGGGAACGGTGGAGGTGGATGGAGAACTTCTGACCTTCACCCCCTCAACCGGCTACACCGGGAATGCCTGGTTCACCTACACCATTCAGGGGACGATTGGGAATGGAGGCCGCGGCTGGCTTCATGCGGCTGACGTGATTGTCAGTGTCGGAGGAAGCAGCGCAGACCCGACACTTTCACCGGCATTGGCCCTTCAGGATGATTATCTGGACGCCACTCTGCTTGAACCGGTCCGGTTTAATCCTCTTCTCAATGACGAAGGGGAGGGACGGCTGTGGGCCGGACGGGTGGATGTGGTGCTTGGGCCTGGGGATACGACGCCTGAATCCTATTCGGATGACCCGTTTCAACTCACAAATGTTGCCGTGGTCAGCGGGACAGGGAGTGTCTCTTTGGAGAGTCTTCAGGTGGTAGACGCATCCACCCCGTCCAGCGGCTTCACTGGATATGTGGTGTATACTCCCGGCCCGGGTGAGGGGAACCTCGTCCATTTAACCTATGACGTGAAGGATGCAAATGGAACGACCGCCACCGCCAACGTATACCTGAACCGGAAGATCGGCCTCACCACCTCGGCCTCAGTGGCGGCACTTCTGGAAACCGAAGGCAAGGTGGCCACGTTGACCATTTCCCGTCCCCCGACCGCCGGAACCGTCTCGGATGAAACCGTCTATTTCGCCCTGTCCGGAAATGCAAAACTCTCTGGCCCGAATGCGGATGTGGTGGTGACAGGCTATCAGGAGTTTCATCTTCCCACCCAGACGGGGAGTGTTGTCATTCCTGCAGGCCAGATGTCGACCAGTCTCACGGTCTGGGCCCGGCCGGATGCGCTTACAGAAGGGACGGAACTGCTGAGCCTTCTGCTTCTCGACGCGGAAACGCTCCTTGCAGATCCCAATGAGGCGGTCGTCCTGGAGATCCGGGATTCAGGTCCTATCACCACCTTTCTGCTGAATGAGGACCTTGACGGGTTTAATTCGACCCAGGATGCAAGCTGGAACGGGTGGAGCAATCCCACTGATGATGACATGGACTGGCGGGTGAACTCCGGAAGCACTGGATCCTCCAGTACGGGTCCGAACGGGGACAACACCAGTGGTTCCGGAAAGTATCTCTACACAGAAGCATCCGGGAGCAGTAACCGAACCGCTCACTTTCTCTCCCCCACACTGGACACCAGTTCCGCTCCTGCTCTGCTGTTGGAATTTGCCTACAACATGTACGGCTCCGATATGGGAGACCTGCATGTGGATGTCTATTCCAACGGAAGCTGGACCCAGAATGTCATTCCCCCTTTTGTCGGTCAGCAGAGTCAGAATGGAGACGACTGGAAGACCCTGTTTCTGGATCTGGGGGGCTACCGGGCTTCAGATTTCCGAGTGCGATTCCGGGGAGAAACAGGGGATAGCTTCCGAAGTGACATGGCCATTGATGATATCCGGATCGGATATGCTGCTGATCCTGCGCCCATCTCCCGTTCGATCGTGGGGCAGCCGATGTCTCAAACGATTGAGGTGCTGAAGCCACTCTACCTGGCGGTAACGGTGGAGAGTTTTCCGCATCCAACCTTTCAGTGGAAAAAAGACGGGGAGATCATTCCCGGTGCTACAGAGGCTTATTATTCTGTGGCGACATCCATTCCCGCAACCGCCGGACTCTACACCTGCGAGGTCACACAGGGCAGCACAGTCACCTCAGCCGCAGCGGTGATCACGATTCTGGGGGCTGCTGAGGCTCCCGTCATCACTTCACACCCGGTGAGTCAGTCCGCCAATCAGGGAGACAACAACATTTTCTTTACGGTTACCGCCTCTGGAGATCCCGCACCGACCTATCAATGGCGTCGCAACGGTTCGGTGCTGAATGGTGAAACCGGGTCCACCCTGGAACTGGATAACGTGAGTCCTTCCGACTCAGGAACCTACACGGTGGATGTGAGCAATGCAGTGGGCACCGTGACCAGCACCCCCGCGACCTTGACGGTGAACGCCCGCCCGGTTGCATCCATTGATCCCCGTCTGTGGGCCGTGCAGGGAAGTCCGCTGACGTTGAATGGCACGGCCTCTGATGACGATCCGATTACGGTCTCCTGGAGTACACTCTCCGGTCCGGGCACGGTGACATTCGGGAACAGCACTCAGGCCTCGACGACTGCGGAGTTCAGTGTGGAGGGGACCTACAGACTCCGACTTCAGGTTCAGGACGGAGTGTTTACGGTGGCGGATGAGGTCGATGTGATTGTGTATGAAAGCGGAATCAGTCTGATGGAACTTTCGCCGGTTCATGACGCATATGTCCGGGCCGGCAGTAATGCGGATAAAAAATACAACAACTCGGATCTGGAGGTGCGGGAACCTTCCTCTGTGGGAAATAATACCCGGCGTTCCTACCTCCGTTTTGATCTAAGTGGCATTTCCGGTACCGTTGTGGATGCTCAACTGCAGCTGTATCTCCGGGTCTACCGAAACAACACGACACACCGGCTGCATACAGTGAGTGACGACACCTGGATTGAGTCCGATCTCACCTTTAACAACGCTCCCGCACAAGAGGGGATCCTTGATAGTTGGATTCCCACAGGAGTTGACTATTACTGGCCTACTGCCACCTCACAGGTGCAGACAGACGTGGAGGGGAATGGCGCGATCAGTTTTGGACTGTCGGTTTCCAGTGACCGCCAGAATGAATACTCAAGTTCTGAAAATGGAAACACCGCCCAGAGACCCAAACTGGTGGTGGCCTATCGGGAATTTACCGTGCCGCAGGTCTCCGTTACTTCCAGTGGAACCGGAAATGAGGCCGTGTCATCACCGGTGTCGTTTACGCTGACCCGCTCGCTTTTTCTCGACCAGAGCTTTCCTCTCAATTTCAGCCTGGGTGGGACCTCTGATGACTCGGATTTCACTGTGACAGGTGCGGATACTTACACTGCTGGAAGCGGGACGGTATCCTTTGCCGCGAACGAAACGGAAAAAATCATCACGGTGACACCGGGGAATGACAGTACGGTTGAAGGTACTGAAACCGTATCCTTCACGATTGATGCCGGTACAGGGTATGAAGCGGTTGAACCCTTGTCCGCCCAGGGCAGCATTCTGGATGCCCAGACCAATTATCCTCCTACAGCCAGCTTGATATGGCCGGCGTCCGGTACGTCAGTCGGCTCGGATATCGGCCGGTCTCACTGGCTGGAAGTGATGGGCTCAGACGATGGCTTCGGGAATGCATCCCTGACGTATTCCTGGAGCAAACTCAGCGGCCCGGGAACGGTTACTTTCGATCAGGTCAGTTCTCCCGGCACCCGGGTGACCGTCAGTGCCGAAGGAACCTATTCAATCCGATGCACCGTCAGTGACGGTATCCATGATGCCTCCGTTGAGATCACGCTCGAATCCGGGTCGGGCTCCGTGTCCAGTACGGGGTTGATTCTGCATTATGCACTGGATGAAAACCCAGGCTCTGGCACCGCAGCCGACAGTTCCGGAAACAACCGCACGGGCACGGTGGGCTCCCAAGTGGTTTTCCATCCTGCGGATGGTCAGGTGGGCGGAAGTGCGGCGTTTACGAACAACACGAATGCTGAAATTGAGGATGCAGATGCGGAGAATTACCTGAACGGCTTATCCGCTCTGACCGTCAGCACCTGGGTGAAATCCAGTTCTGCAGACACGGACAGCGGATGGTTGAACGCCCGCAATCCGGCAGGGGGAGGGGACCCCATGCAGTTCCGGTATGACCGTCAGGCCTTTAAGTCCAATGGCATTTCCCGAAACATGCAGTTCCAAATCTGGACCTCTGACGGGAATATGCTCTATGAAACGGCTGCAAATGTTCAAACCACGGAGTGGCAGCATGTGGTCCTCACCTGGCAGTCGGGTGAACTGCCGAACGTCTATCTGGACGGAGTCCTCGATACCCCTAGCTGGGCAGGCACCTCAGATGTGCAGGGGCAGACTTCCTCCGGGGTTATTTCCTCGGTTGAGACTCTGATTGTCGGCCGATCCGCCAAGGACAACAATGGCTCCTGGAACGGACGCCTGGATGACCTGCGGATCTATAACCGGGCATTGGACCAGGCTGAGGTCACGCAGTTGTTTAATGGAACCGCTCCCAACACGGTGCCCGCAGCTTCGCTGTCCGCAGACAGTTCCATCCTGGTCGGCGAGTCGCTGAATCTGGACGGAACGGGTTCCGACGAGGAAACCGCCGCCGGTTCTCTGGGGGCAAAATGGACGCAGGTGAGTGGTCCGGGAACGGCCACCTTTGGAGATGAAACCCTGTTTGATACGACGGTTCAGTTTGATGTGGCCGGTGTGTATGAACTTGCGTTGATTGTGGATGATGGCGAAATGGCAGACGGGGAGATTTTGACGGTCACCGTCACCGGCGGAGAGGTGGACACCAATAACAATGATGTTCCCGACTCCTGGGAAACGGTTCACGAAGACAGTTCCATGCCGGGTACGGTTCAGTTGGGGGATGGCAACAATTACGATCTGAGGGATGTCTATTTCTGGGGATTGGACTCCGGTTCGCCTGAACCGCTCCAGGCAGAACCGCCGGTTGCCACGCCTGCCTCATTTGTGTTCCAGTTTTATGGTGTCCGCGGGGTTCAGTACCGGATCAGCCGTACCACGGATCTGACGGACAACGACGGCTGGACTGTTCTGCCTGGCTATACCTCGGTACCCGGAAACAATGCGATGATTCCCATTACAGACAGCTCCCCGGCTGACAACAGTCTCTACCGGATCGAAGTCATTGAAAACTGACCGGATACCGGACTAAGATTGCTTCTGCGGCAGACGTCCCAGGGGTATGAAGGTTCGAATGATGGGTATTGGTGTGATGGTTCCGTTGTGGCTCCTGAGTTCATTCCTGTTTGCAGACACCTCCGACCCGGGAGAGGGGCTGTCTGCAGTGATGCGGGACTCTGATCTGATTGCGCTTGCAGAGGTCAAGCACGTGGAGATCAGGATCCAAACCAAGCAGCAGACGCACTATGTGTTGCACTGTACCCTGCAGAAACTTCTGAAAGGAAACAAACCGGAGGAGCCTCTGAAGGTATATCTGACAATACCGGTGGAGGACACAACAGAGAACACACAGGTGACCCCTCCGGAAAAAGGGACGTCCTGTTGGTTCTTTCTGTATGGACCCCATCATCACCTTCGGCCTGTCTCTCCAGCGGGAGGAATTCGGCAGCCGGAGGAAACGGATCAGGCCTTTCAGACGGAACTTCAGAAGCTCGTGGAAAAGGGGCCCCGAATTCGGGAAGTCAGGTTACATGTCTCCGTGGAAAATGGCTGGTCCGCGTATTTTCAGGTCCATTCAGGAGGCCGAACCCATGGGGGTCACGTGAGTGGAGGAGATCAGGTTCTGGTGCACATGCGGGATGGCCGGATAACAGAGGCAGAGGTTCTGGATGAGATGGTGAAACTCGCGGAGGATGTCTACGACTCCAATGTGCCGACGGACCCTGTCATCCGCACCAAGGATCTGGTCTATATCCGGATCGAGACCTTCGACGGTTCAACCAAAACATACCAGAAAGCCCGGAAAGAAGAGTTTGCGAATGAGAGGCTTCGCACACTTGAAGCTCTTCTGCTCGAGCACCGGATCGGAGGGTGGTAGGCCCTGAACCGGTGTCGCAGACAGGTGTCTGCATCTGCGACGTCACCTCACGTCAATGGAGACGTCCCGGGTCTCATAATCAAACCGGATCCGGACCGCATCTCCAGGGCGTTTGACGGTGACCGTAAACGGATCTCCTCCGGCCACCCCACCTTGTTTCGTCAGATCGGATTGGGAGCCGCCAACGGCAATGGCGAATGAAAAGCTGCCTGCCAGAGGGAGCACGAAGGTCTGTTCAAACACACCATTCCCGATGTGCAGCAACCGGCTCCAGGGACAAGAGGCATCTCCCGGAATTCCTCCCGTATAGGTTTGAAGCTCTCCGAGTACCGAAACCGGTTCCGGTACCCGGACCCCGCTTGGTGTCAGCGCCTGAGGGATAGGGGAGGGTTCCGGTTTCAGGTCCTCTTCCTGCCATATGGCGCTAATGGCCGATTCATCTCCAAATCCTTCCGGGCAGGAGGTGGAGGATGCATTGGCGCGGTAAAACTCGACGAACACACCATTCCGTTCAAAAGATGCATGTTCCAGCAGCCGGGTGACGGGAGGCTGGAAATACCATTCTGCTCCGGTATGACGTGTCCAACGGTGGGCGTAGCGGAGGAATTCCCGTCGCGGCTCATCCTCAAGGCGTGCCAGCCATGAAATTTCATCATATCCCCAGCGTCCGATTTGGGAGAGTTTCACCGGATCCTCCCATTCGGGTGATCCCGGAGAGAGGCTGTACCCGCACCAGTTGTCCACTTCCACCAGGACCGGCCCGTCTTCGCATTCCCATCCTCCGGGATGCTGACCCGAGATCGCGTCCCCGCGTTTCAGGAGTGCGAGCTGGGGACGGTGCTCAATGAGCCCCCGGGCGGACATTGGACGGCTGGTGAAATCAAAAAGAAGGGTTCCGTCTACAGCCATACCATGCCCGTGAGCATCCAGAAGAACCCAGCCGCGACGGGCATGCGTTGCCGCCAGGGAGCGCAGGATGCTGCAAAGCCGAACCGCCTGTTTGAATCCCCGGTCAGCTCCGCAGATTAGATGCATCTGCCCCAGATGAATGGCCTCATATCCGGCCTGCAGGTAACGGAGACCCCGGTAGACAAACCAGCGCATGGTTTCCGGAGAGGTGAGGTCCGGTACATTTCCTCCGTCCCAGGGTCCACCTGCCACCCCCTGATCGGGCCGAAGGACAGAACCCATCATGTCGTCATACCGGAAACGGCGGGTCTCCACCTCTTCCCCGAGTACCTCAAAGACTTCCCGGGGGATCGCGATCTGTTCCACATCGGGATAGACGGCTTCAAAAATCGCAGCCTGGAGTACGATGTCTTCATCCACCTCGAAATGAACCCGACGGGCCCACTCTGCTGCAAGCTGTAGATGGGCGAGATCGTCGGGTTTGGTGATCCACACATATGCAGAACGGCCGATGAAACGGGGCCGGATCTGCTTCAGCATGCGGAGATCATCCTCGATGCAGGGCGAGACGGGTCCGTTGGTCAGAGTGACGGCACGCGAAAGAATGTGGTTGAGGGATTCACGTGAGGTGAGGGTGCCGGGGGTGGAGGACATGAATGGAAGATGGATTCAGATTGACGTGGAACAGGGTGGCTGGTTCATGTATTCCGACCAACGCTTCTTCGCAATTCAAACCGAGAAAAAAGCATGAATCTGACCCGCTGCCCTGAAAATCCGATTGTGACCGCTGGACACCAACCCTGGCGCAAGGTCGCCAGTTTCAATCCGGGGGTGGTGCTGTCCGGGGATACCTTTTACATGCTCGAGCGGGCGTGTGAGACCCTGGATCCTCTCAAATGCAATGTGGGGCTCCTTTCCAGTAAAGACGGGATTCATTTTCAGTTGGAGCAGGAGACGCCGGTACTGAAACCTGAGGATTTTGATGCCCCGGACGGTACGGTGGAGGATCCACGGATTGTGAGCATTGAGGGTACCTTTTACATGACCTTTGTCTTTCGTCGGGTGGTGTCCGGCTGCATCCCCAACGGGATTGGGGTTCCCGGATACACCAACCTGCCCGGACAGGGGCTTGACGAAGGGAATCCGTACCGCACGGGTATCGTAAAATCTGAGAATCTGCGCGACTGGGAGTTTCTGGGGTTTATCCCGACCGACAGTAACCATGACCGGGACAATGTCCTCTTCCCTGGAAAGATCGGAGGCCGGTATGCGATGCTCCGCCGTCCCAGTGACTATGTTGGACCCACCTACGGCTGTGATCGCCCCAGTATCTGGATCTCCTTTTCCGAGGATTTGAAGGAATGGACCGACCCGGAACTCGTGGCCCAGCCCGAGGCGGACTGGGAGTCCCAGAAAATCGGAGCCGGTACCTGTCCGGCCCTGACGGAAAAAGGCTGGCTGATGGTGTATCATGGCGTGGACGATGAACACATTTACCGGGCGGGACTGATGCTGTTGGACAAAGAAGATCCCCGCAAGGTGATAGGCCGCACTCAAGACTTCATCATGGAACCGGAGACCTACTACGAGAAATTCGGACTGATTATCCCCCGGGTGATCTTTCCGTCCGCTTTTGTCGTCCGGGATGACACGCTCTATGTGTATTATGGTTGTACGGACACCGCCACCTCCCTGGCCACCGCGCCAATGTCGGACGTGTTTGCGGCGTTAGAGGAAGGATAAACCGAAACGGAACCGTTGCCTGTATTACTCTGCATGTGATGCTCACAGCCGCCACTTCCTCGACAGCGAGGCTCCGACCTTTCCCACCACCTCGCCGGAGGAGTAGATACTGGCCATCCACTGGTATTGATCCCGTTTTCCGGATTCGGGGCGATCCGGGTTGAGGGTTCGATCTCGATACCGTTCCACCCGTGTTTTCACAACCAGCAACTGCTTCCTGGCCATGATGGAATCTCCGAAACGGAATGCGTTCAGAAAAAGGAGGCTGAGGGGACCGGAGGCGTCTGCGGAGATGCGGATCAGCAGGCGGGTCTGGGCTTCCTCGGGTCTGGTATGGATGTCGAATACACATCGGACGTTTCCGCCAGGGATGCGTAGACCATTGGCCCACCATGTAAGAGAGCGGTGGGGGGCAACAAATTCCAGTCGCCCGATGGGACTGACGTCCCCTACCTTCGGAGGCGGGATCCAGCCGACCAGATGCTGTGCGGATGTTTTTCCTCCGTTGTCGATCCAATCATAACTGTACCAACCAGCCCCACGACCCATTTGAGCCATCCATTGCCAGACGAGGTCCGGAGAGGCCTCAATGGAGATCGCCCGGGTCATGCGGATGCGGCGATGGCCTTTGACTCCGAACAAGTCATCACCGGGAAGAGCTGACTGTTGTTCCTCTTTGGTTGATCCCCACGTACAGCCCCAGCGCGTGAAAAGCACTGCGGCAGAGATCAGAAGGATGCATGGGAGGATGAACATCATATGAGCAGGTCCTCCCGCCTTGCCTTAAGCGTTAGTCTGACAACTCAATGATTCCCAGTGTCCCCATCACGCCGAAGACAAGGAGAGCGAGGCCAAGCAGGGCATAGAAGATTCTTGCCCCGTTGCGAGTGAGGATTGCCACCATGAGCCTGGCTTTGCGGGCATTCATAAAAAAATCCCAATCAAAGATCGCACCCAGCATGGAAAAGGCTCCAATTGCAACAAACAACAAACCAAACGGGCTCATAGGTTCTTATCTCCTTGATGTCATGACCAGTGCCTTCGGGGCCATCTCGTTATGCCCTTGCGGCTCTGTTACCCTGTTTGTTCCGGTTGGACCAGCTTAGAATCTCGAACCTTCTTAGTTTGGATTCTCTACGTTCTCCGATGGTCCAAGTGGGCTCGCTCCTGTCCATGTACCCTCCTCGGACCATTGTTTGAGATGGTCCATCCGGGTTTCAAGTGCGGATTGAAGCCGGGGCTTCAGCACAACAGTATCAATCATCCTGCCGATAACGCCGAATCCGGTTTCCACGGTCATCTCATCCCGGAGCAAGGTGACGTCACCCTCCAGCTTCTGCAAGGAATACCGGTGATGAAACCGCTTAAACGGCCCGGTCCGGTTGGTTTCATGGTAGCATACAGGTTTTTCACATGCCGTGACCTGCATCGTGAGATGGAATCGCAGTCCAAAATACCTGGCGGACCACCGTGTCCATTCATGCATCTCCAATTCCCCCTGCTGCCTCCCGGCAACAGCCCGGGCCTGAATGGCCGGAACGGCAGCGGCGTGCACCTCCACATTCCGCACCATATCAAATACATGTTCAATGGGCGCTTCGATTTCACGACTGGAAAACAGTTTCATTCTGTGGGGATCCTTTGAAACATCGGCCTCCGGCCTGTCGTCATCTCAGGCCAGAGGCCTAAGCTCCATACGAGGTTGCTGTGTGTGGTGAGAATGGGAGGATAGGCCTCCGGCCTGTCATCATCTCAGGCCAGAGGCCTAAGCTCCATACGAGGTCGCCTTGGGTGGTGAGAATAGGAGGATAGGCCTCCGGCCTGTCATCTTTACAAGCCGGAGGCCCCATTTCAGTTTGCGGGTCCCTGTACCGGGATTGCCGGTGGAACTTTGTGGACCAGAGCCCGACGACGGAACCGGCTGAACACATAGATGTTAAAGAAATGCATCAGCCCGAGGATCACCATGACCACTCCGAATTTTTCGCTGAAGAGTTCAATGCCTCCCCGCATTCCCTCCCGCATGGTGTCTGTTTTCAGAAAGAGGGAAATGAACCCAAGGTTAATGAGGTAGAAGCCCACCACCAGCAGATGGTTCACAGATTCTGCCAGTACCTTGTTTCCGTGAAACGCATCCGTAAGAAAAACCTGGCCGTTTTTATGCAGTGTCCGTGCGACCCAGATGGTCATGCCGATACTCACGGCGGCGTAGGTGACGTAGGTCCATTCAATGACGTTCATGTGACTCTCCTTGTTGGTTGTTGATTTATTAATTACCGATATTTCTGTATATACAGAAATTAAGGAAATTTGCAAATGGGAAAATGAAATTCATTCATCGGGTCCGAGGAGAGCGACAGGTTTTTTGCAGACTTTCCTGTCGTAAAAGAGGTCTTTGTTTCGTAGGTTTACGAACGGATTTGAATGCGAGGCCTTTTCAAAGGGTCATCGGATGCCTCATGGAGAGATACGGATGCGCAATCGAGTACAGATGAGTTGGTTTGGCGTATGGGCATGTTTGTCGATATCAGGACTCCTGTTTGGTGCGGATCGAAGAGTGGAGATTCAACTCAGGGGCGCGCTGGGATCTCCAGTTAAGGGACAACCTGTTTCCACGCAGGATTTATACATACAGTCGCTGTACTCCGGAGATCACCGTTTTGATTGGCTGATGGGGCAGGCTCCGGATTTTAACCGGGCGTTTCACCGCGGCCGGGTTCTCGAGAACCGTCTTGCGTCTCAGGGTGAGTTGCGACTGGAGATGCAGGTCTTCGGCGATCCCTGGGTGCCCGGTGGCAGGGGCCGGTATCGCTTGAAGCTCACACAGGTGTCTGAAGCGGAATGGCGCGGACGTTATTCCGGCACCTTTGAACAGATTCTGGGCCGCGGTACCAAGGCCTACCCTTTGGAGGTTCAGGGGGAAGCGGTTCTGACCTTCACTGCGCCTGCGGTTCCTTCTCCGGATGGATTCCCGGTATCGCTGACACAGCATCCCCGCATGCTGGTGGCGAATCAGAACGTGGACGCGTTACGCCGAAAATCCGAGGAGAGCGAAATCGGCCGTGTTCTGCGCAGGCGGATTCTGGAGTCAGAGGACCCCCTGTCCCGCGCCATGGCCAGCCTGCTGACGCAGGATGCAGAGCTCGCCCGGTCCACCATCCCTGATGTCAGGAGCAAGCTTGCGGACGAATCTCCCGGTGCATTCAACGGATCAGACGGGGCTTACGCCAAACGGGTCGGAGAGATCGTGAAGATCTATGACCTGTGTTATCCCCACTGGCCGCAGGAGGTACAGCGCGAGGTGAACCGTGAGTTGGCCCGGAAAGCGGAGAAAATGATCTTCCGGCCGAATACCATCACCCGTAAAACCAACTGGTCACCCAATTCGAATTACTCCGGACATTTTAATGGAGCCGGTGGTATGGCCGGACTCGCCCTTCTGGGAAAGCCGGGCCCCCGGCCCACCGCCCCGGTAGAACCCTCCGACACCCCCGTGCGTATTCTGCCCCCGTCCAATCCCCGATTTCCTGACGGGATTCCGGTGGTGGATTTTACGCCCGGGATCATGCCGGATGACTGGTGGGTACTGGGTCCGGTTCCTACGCGGGAGCTGGACGGGATGGAGGCCCCGCCGGCTCTTTTTGGGGACGGAGTTCCCGGAAAGGTTCCCTCATTCTCCCCTGTTGTCGTATCGGACAAAACATATTCGTTTCAGCAGCCCGGTGACGCCATTTTCTGGACCCGTGGTGGTGAGGGGCCCGGGCACCGGAACCTGGAACTCATGCGCACCACGGGCAATGCGTATTTTTCCAGTGTGGTGTTTTTCACCACCATCCGGGTGGAGAAGACCGGGGTCTACCAGTTCAACGAACACAGCGGTGGTGGACACGCCAGCCGTTACTGGATCAGCGGACAGGAACTGCGTCCAGGAGATCTGGTCCGGCTTGAGCCGGGTGTGCATCCCTTCCGGGTCTCCAGCCGGTTTTTCAAAATCAATCCCTGGGGCAAATCCTGGATGCGCCCGAATTTTCAATCAGTGACCGAAACACAAATTCAGGATGCCCTGTATGTGAACCGCACCCTGTATGAAATGGAACGGGCCGCGTATGAGGAGGATCTTGCCTACTGGGAAGAGCACGACGGTGCGTCACCCCGGTTTCGCTGGATCTTTCTCTGCGGAACGCAAAAAGCCACTGAATACCATCGCTATACCTTCGGTGACGGAGGGTTTCAGGTCGAAGGGGAAATCTATACTGCGGTTGGGGCCGACCTGCCGCTGTTATTCGAAACCTGCTTTGTAAACAGTTTCGGCCATCCTTCGACCGGACGGCCCGATGTGACCCATGTGGGGCCACGTTATGTCGCCCAGACCCTCTATGCCCCGTCCGGGGTGGAAGCCCAGCAGTCCTTTTCATTGACGGATGGAACTCAGACAGTTCATCGCTGGCCACTGGCATTTCAGGTGATTCCGGATGAGTGGAAACCCGCCTGCCTTTGGGCCTGGAATCTGGGCATGGGGCTTCCGGATGGCGGTGCCGGCCGGCCTGCATCCACGTGGAGGCCGGGTGATGCATCTCTCGGAAATATTCTGCAAAAGGGCGGAAGTGCTGTGATGGCCCTGTTGTTTTATCCGTTTGATCTCGAACCGCAAAACCCGGAGGGACGTATCCCCAGATTCTGGGAGGCCGGGACCAAAGGATTATATGTTTTCCGTAACGGATGGAAGGGACCGAAACAGGATATTGTGGCTCAGGCTTTTCTGAAATCCGAGGGGGAAGGGGGATGGCAGAACAAAGATGGAGGCTCCATTCGTCTGTGGGGGCTGGGGCATGCCTGGACGGAACGGGGGCTGGGTGTGGGAAAAACCCGTGAGCGCCATGCCGAGACGGTGCTGCTCCTGCCTGGTCTGGATCACAATACCGGGATGCGGGCCCGCAGGGAGCAGGTTCAGTCTTTCGAGGATGGTTCCGGGCTCGTTCACATGAACATGGATCTCATCTATGCAGGAGCGAAACCTCATCCGGTCAAAAAAGGGCGTAGCCTGAAACTGGTGGACAACCGGTTTCAGATCAGGCCTGAGCATTTCGTCGACACCGGGGTGACCGGTTCACGTACATTTGCTGCGGACTATTCCGGTAAACAGGGGGTGGACGCGGTATTTGTCATGCGGGATCAGGTTCAGGGGCATTCTGCAGCAAGCTGGATGTGGCAGTTGCCTGCGTCCTTAAAGCGTGAGCAGGTGGAGATTCATGAGAATGCCTTTGTGATCCGTCAGCAGGGAGCGGTACTCCGTGCCAGGTTTTATGCGAGTTCCCCCTTTACGGTCCAGTGGTCGGATCTGACCCATTCCAAAGTTCCTGCCAAGGATCGGGCGAAGAAAGAAGAAGACTACCGACTGCATGCCTTGAGTGTGAACCTCGAAGCCGGGAAGGAGGGGGTGGATCTGTTGGCCGTCATCACCTTGGATGAAACTGACACCCCGGAGATACCCGTGAACCCGGTTCCAACCGGATGGAACATCACCAGCGGCAGGCAGATCCTGCTGGGGACCGATCAGGTTCGGATGAACCAGGCTCCGTAATGGGTTCATTCCGAATGCCGATTGCTCCGGCTCGACAGGTTCCCCAAGGAGACGGTGTTATCGTGTGTTCTTCTTCCGGTGGAAGCGTTGAATTTCCGCCTCCGGAACCGGCATGAACGTGTCCAGAAGCTTTTTGAGGTCTTTCGCATCCGCCGTGATCGACTCCCAGTTTGCCTGATCATCATAGGTGAAAAAGTAGTTGTGGCATGCCCAGCAGATACTGGTCTCGAAGAGAAGCCTGTCCTCGGCATAAATCCGAATTCCATGGATCGGGAAGTGACAGAAGGCCTGTCCGCCCTCTTTGGGGCTTACCAGCAGCCGTTTGACGGCTTCACACCACGTGGGAATGTCTTTGGGAGGCACCTGGAAGGTATTCAGGATTTTGGTTTCCGCATGCAGATAGGGCTGGATGCGGAAGACCGCCTCCTCTTCTTTTGCTTTGTACTTCTCGTCTTTTCCCATGGAAAAATCGAGAAGGTAGACGTCGATCCGGTTGGCAAACTGGAAGGTCGATGCAACGGCGGCCCGGTAGTCTCGATCTGCTTCGGCCTTTGCATCCCAGCGCTTCCGACCGGCCTGATCCAGGGTCTGATTGAGGTGCTCTGAGACCACGTTCTGGTCAGAGCCGATGGCATTCAGGGATAAAAACAGGGACAGAAAGAGGGTCGGCAGAGGGTGTTTCATCATCTGTTTCTTGGGATGCAGGTACGATGTGGAGAAGTGGACCATGCCGAAAGAGTGAGGACCCATTCCGGTTGTGGGGGACCACGGGTTGATCTCGGACGGAGGGTTTTCGAACAGCAGGTTCAGCTGTAGGGTACTCAGGTCCACTCAAGCCGTCAATCCGGGGCAAGCACCGTTCTTTCTTTCCCATGTGTAGATTCGGTTCCGGTGGGGTCTTCTTGACTCTGGATTGGAATCTGGTCTGGTAGCAGAACTGACCCATTCCCAAACCGAATCCCAAAGATGAAACGCCCGAATATCCTTTTTCTCATGTCAGATGAACACCGTGCAGATGTGGCGGGCTTTGCCGGCGATGAGGTGGTGAGGACACCGACCCTGGATCACCTGGCTGAATCGGGGGTGGTGTTCAATAATGCCTATACTCCCTCGCCAATCTGTGTCCCTGGACGACAGTGCATGATGTCAGGCCAATTGCCGAAAACCTGCGGCTGTGAAGGATGGAAAGATTTATCCCCGGGTTATCGAACCTTTGCGTCTGAGTTTGCCCGATATGCCTACACCACCACCTGTGCCGGCAAGCTTCACCACCAGGGCCCCGATCAGATGCAGGGCTGGCGTAACCGGATTGCCGGGGACATGGAGGTCGGGGACGGATCGGTGCGCGATGCGATTCCTGAAGAATTTTCCCGGTATCAACCCGCACCGGGGACCGGGAAATGGAGCAACCAGCGGGAAGTGGAGGAAGCCCGTCCCGGAGACGGACCCTATCAGCTGTTTGACCGACGTGTCCTGCACGGAACGTTGGAGTATTTTGACCGGTTTTTCCGTGACCCCCTCTATCTCCGTCCAGGGAATCATCGGCCTCTCCTGTTTAAAATGAGCCTGCTTCAGCCGCACTACCCCTATTTTACAGATCAGCGGCGGTTCGACTACTATCATCAACGGGTGCCTCTCTACCGGGAGACGCCTTGTGACCATCCCGTATTGTCCCTGAGTCAGCAACGGCTGCCTGTATCTCTCTCGGAAGAGGCGATTCGAAATGCCACCGCCTGCTACTACGGCATGATCGACACCATTGATGACTATTACGGGCAGGCCCTCAAACGTCTCGAGCTTCTCGGCGAGGATCTGGATGAATGGATCATTGTCTACACATCGGATCACGGGGAGATGCTCGGTCAGCACGGGATTTGGGAAAAAACACGATTCTACGAGGCCAGCGTGCGTGTTCCGCTCATCATCCGCTGGCCCGCAGGATTCCGCGGTGGACGGGTGGTGAATGAAAATGTGAACCTGTGTGATCTGTTCGCCACCCTGTGTGAGTTAGCAGGACTGGACATTCCTGAAGGTCTGGACAGCCGTTCTCTGGTTCCCCTGCTCAAAGGGGAGGCCGCTGACTGGAGAAACGAAACGGTTTCCCAGTACAATGGCAATCATGTCATGATCAAACAGAATGCTTTGAAGTACCAGTATTATGGGGATGAGGGACCTGAAGTGCTGTTTGATCTGCAGACGGATCCCGGAGAAAACCGGAATGTGCTGGAGGATCCGGACTATGCCGCTGCAGTGTCGGCCTTTCGGAATCGCCTGGGTGAACTCGGGCACGGTGCCCAGGCTCAACCGACGTATATCAATGCCGGATACTGATCTGAGCTGACGTCCGAAGCGGCATCTCGGATTCGACCGCTTCCTCTGCTTCAACGAAGAGAGGGAAGTCTTGCCAAACGGCCGGGGCAGGTTCATTTTTTCATCCATGCGACGGCACCTGATGGGTAGAGAGAGGGGACCTGGCACATAGCCTGATTTGAGGGGTCTGCGGAGACGTATTGTTATGGGGTGATTGTCTTCAAGAGAAATAAGGGATGAGAAAGAGCCAGATCATGGTTAACATCCCAAAAAACGTGATAAAAAAGACCAGCGCGACGGAGCTGATTGCAGCAATCGCTGGCTTCAAGGTTGCGTTTCGGACTGTTTGCAATGTGAGGACGGCGAGTAATAGTGCAAAAGGGGCACTGATGATGAACATCCATGATGTTCTAAGGATGATTGTCATCAGCCAAATCAGCAACGTCGCCAGTACGATCATCACGTTCAAAGAGGTTTGATGGGTTGTAAAGTTCCAGCGTGGTCTCATTGGATGGGAGGACTCTGATCAGATTCGGTTAGGGTCTTCTCTTGGGAACCCGCATGATATCGAAACCCCGCCTGAGGACAAGGGCTGGATGGATGAGTGGAGGCAAGATTCCTTATGCAGTTTCCATAGTGGCTGTATCTTAGAGGGTATGATCCTCAAATACATGTCGGTGTGCTTCCGGGTTGAGAAAGATTTTTTTGAACCGTCGGATGAGATGCGAGCCATGTGCGCCATCCGCATGCCGGTGATCAAAGGTTAACGTCAATGTGACCACCTCCGCCGCTACGACCTCATCCCCTTCGACCACGGCCGCTTTTCGGGGTTTTCCAATACCGATGAGCAAAGGGCAGCGCGAATAGGGCGACAGGGGAATAAAGGCATTTTCGATTCCCAAAGCACCGACGTTCGTGATCATCGCGGAACCGAAACGATCTTTTGGCATTCCAAGGGCAGGACAGGACAGGTTCAGTGTGAACTGGAGAAACTCCTGCAGAAGCAGCAGCGGCCTCAGGATCAGTGCCGGGAGAGGGTTCACCAGTTGTTGAACTTTTTGATTCTCCTGATCCTGATCGCGTCTGAGTTCGGTAGCCCGCTTTTCCGAAAATCGCGCAATGTCCGCTATTGGCGTCTTATCCGCATCCCGGATGACAAAGCCTGACAGGTCTTTTCCTTTGGACGTTTTCAGGAGAGTGGTGATGAAGATGTCGACATGGTTTCTCTTGTACAGACGCCCCATGCGCAGGACATGATTGAGTTCCGAATACCGATCCAGACAATGGGCTGTGATTTTGGTCACATAGTGTGTCAGAGTGAGCGGTGTATCCGACGTCAATGTGTTGAGATACTTCAGGGCAGGCTCCACCGGTAAATCGATCATGGCATAGGTGTTCGGATTCCGGGGATGCCGCCAACTGGCAATCGCGATTTTTCGATAGCTGGTCAGGTTCTGTTTTTCGCCGAGGTCAATATTCATGATGGTTCCGAAGGCTGTGGGTCTGACATCGAGTTTCTACAACTGCAGGATCACCGTCAGTGGGTTCTGTGTATTGGGCGGGTGCTGGAATTAGAGGACATACCAAAGGCCATAACATGCCCAGATATTATAGCCTGTCGCAACCGCCCAGCACACACATGCTGCCAAATGAGGCCAGTGTATTTTTGACGCCTGTTTATATCCCTTGGCAACACTTATCAGGGATGCGGAAAACGCCAAGAGCGTAAACACGCTTGCAAAGAACGGAAGGAAGTATGGCGTCGGGCCCAGTTTGCTGGAAGCATAGGCGACCATGAGGAACGCATTCCCTATGGAAACCGCTGCAGATAATACAAACCATGTCATGCCGGTCAGCATGTCAAATAAACCAGATGATGAGAACGATTTTTGAGGTTCTTTTGCCTTCTTCCCTGAACGTATGCCCGGAAGAATACGCAACCGCCCCATCACACTGTATTACAGAGACAAGTTCCGGAGAGTCTGTTCGGCAAACATGGCTGGGAAAAACATGACCTCCAGGCCCTTTTCGATAGGCGTGTCCCTGGACCTCATGCTGATGGAGTGACGTGTACCCCCTTTCCATGAAGGCCAGATGTCAACATTGCTGTAGTTCACGATGACATGCTGCGACCGAAGTACGATGTAAACACTCGCGTAGAAAAGAAGAAACCCCATCAGCGGGATGAAACGTCGGTACGTCATAACGGAGGCAGTGCTTCAGGTTTTATGAGTCGCATAGCTTCACAGAATTGATCCATCTATGAATTTCATTTGGTAATGAGTGTCTGTCTCATCATAGACTTTGAAACCTAGCCGCTCATAGAGTCGAATGGCCGGGTTTACTTTCAGGACCTGAAGCCAAACAGGCTTTCTCTTTTCAGCTGCACCTTGCAATATTTCCAGGATAATACCTGTGCCTATACCCAACCGTTGAAAGTTGGACATGAGGTTGATTTCGTTGAGCTTTACTTCTTCGTCGACATCTTCAATTGCCAAAAAGCCGACAGCACGCCCCTCATGGCAAATAATCTGAAGTTCAGAAGGGTTGAAATTTTCCTGATGAAATTTCCTTTGAACGTTTTCATCCCAACCCCAAGTCAAGGTCACATATTCCTTTAGTGCATCTACTTTGACTTCGTAAACAAACTCATAGTCTTCAAAAGTAGCAGGCCGAGTGTTCATGGGTAAAAAATCTGAGGTTCGCAAGTGATCCAGCCGATTACCCACGGAACTGGTTCAAAGAGGAATAGGTTGGTAATGGGTAGAATGTAAACGATAGAGCGTTTTAAATAAAACTAT
>DIYN01000019.1:0-223284 GCA_002429065.1 Verrucomicrobia bacterium UBA6053
CCGCCACATGGCGGGGGTTTTTTGTCGGAATAGCATTCTTCGCAAAATCGGAGCAGGGGTTTTCCAACCCCTATCCTCTGATCTGGGGCAGGAATGCCCCGGCTCCGCTTCGCTCCCTTCCAACCTGATTTGGATTTCGTTTTGCATTTCGATTTCACAAAGAATGTGCCAAATCGGGATTGTGAAAGGGTTTCGGATTATGTTCCTGCTCGCAGTGGCCCTCCCCGTTGCGGTGTGTTCAGCTGACTTTCCTCTGCGGGATGTGGTCATCCGCGAGGCAAAAAAACTGGAACGCGTACAATTTAAACCTGTCCCCGCCGGTCAGGAGGAGGAGATTGACTGGTCCGGGCCTGACCAGAAAGCCGAACGTGAGGCCTGGGGCGACCTTCCCCTCCCCCATCGCTGGGCCTCCAACAAACGGCAGGTCGGATGGTACCGTTTCATGATCGAACGTCCGGAGGGATGGGATGGCGACCTGAGTCTCTGCGTACTGGCGTCGAAATTCAGTACGGATATCTTCATCAACGGCGAATATCACGACCTCCATCTCGGTGGATACACTCCCATTCACATTCCCTTGGGAGAAGGCGATCAATTTGAAATTCTGCTCCGGGTGGACAACCGCTTACGAGAAGATACCGTGCCTAAAACCCGGGTGGGATGGGAAACCTACGGTGGTCTTGACCGGGACGTCTGGTTGCTGCATCTTCCCCCTTCCCGTCCTGAAGAGCTTGTTCTGAATTCAAAACGGGCTGACGGAAAAAAATGGGCCATACATCTGAGCGCGGTCTGGAAGGGGGATCCCCCGCGAAACGTCAAAGCAACGGTGTACGAGGGCAGGAAGAAAAGGGAAACCGTCAGCGTCTCCCCTCAGGACGGAAGGTTGGACCTTGAACTTGAACTGAAATCTCCCCGCCTCTGGCACCCGGATGACCCGTTTCAGCACCGGCTTGAACTCTCGTGGGGCAAAGAAGACTTTTCGATGCCTCTCGGAATCCGGGAACTCGAGTGGACAGACCGCCATCTGCTCGTGAATGGAACCCCGCTATGGCTCATGGGTTTTGGACAGCATGAAACGGAGTGGGCTACCGGCCACCCCCTCACCGCCGAAAACCGGGAACGGGATCTCCGCACCATGAAATCCCTCTTCCGCATCAATACGATCCGGGCAGGACATTATCCCAATCACCCGGACCTGTACAATCTGGCCGATGATCTCGGGATCATGGTGTTCACAGAGATACCCGTTTGGCAGAGCAAGGGACAGGTACTGGCCCGGAACGATGTATGGGACCAGTGGCTGGAACCGCAGTTAACAAGCATGGTGAACACCCTGCGGAATCACCCGTCCATCTTCGCCTGGGGAGTGCTCAACGAGTCCAGTGCCCCGGCATACATGGTCCGTGCGCGTGAGCACCTTGAATCGTTGGACCCCACCCGCCGGGTGGCCGCAGTGCTGGACAGGACCCGGGACATGCAGGCCAGTCAGCGGACCAACCTTCTGGCCCGGAATCTGCATTACGGCTGGTATCACTCCAAATCAGTGTACGACCTTCCAGCGGGAATTGATATCAACCTGCAACACCGCAACGGACATCCCATGTGGATCGCGGAGTTCGGGGGGCTGGCCAAACGGGGCCGCCATGGCGCCGGCTTCAGCAATCAGGTACGAGGCACGGAGACCTATCAGGCCAAGATGCTGCGGTACGGATTACAGACTGCCCTGTACCGTGCAGAAGACATCGCCGGCATTTCCATCTGGACCTGGTCCGATTTCACCCGGGGGCGGGGGTGGACGCCTCATGGAATTCTAAGACCGGATCGAATCCCGAAACTCGCGGCCTATCCCGTCCTGAACCTGATGCGCCCACAGGAACGGGTGCTGGCACTGGAAAACCGGAGGGTGGTGCCTGCGGGGGAAGAATTCAAGGCTACATTTGCGATTCACCGGTCAAGCCCTTCCCCTGGAGAATCCCGGACCCTCCGCTGGCAGTTCCGACGGTCGGAAGAGGTTCTGGCCGAGGGTTCCGAACGTCGGAAACTGGAAGAGGGATGGGTAACAGAGGCAGGTAGGATGTCATGGAAGGCTCCGGCGGATGCGGAGCCCGAACTTCTGCATCTATACGTCGAGCTTCTTGATGAAGAAGGGGAAAGGCTTCATGCCCAGGCCATCCCAGTGGAGGTAGGAGCTACCGGGGAACCGGGACTGATCCGGATTCTCCCACATACCGACGACGAGTCCTGGGTGCTCGTGAACGGCATGGCGCTCAAGTACTACCCAATGGTGGGACTTCAACTTGCCGTGGCTCCGGGAGAGGTGAAGTTTCAGTTTTCAGCAGACAGGACTCTAACCTTTCCCGTCCGGAAAGGTCAACTCTTTGAGGTGCCGGGGCCTTGAACCGAGGGATTCTGATTTCACTCGCGCTGCTGTCATTTGCGGCAGGGCGTCGACTGGCCTATGACGATGATGAATTCCAACATGCCCGAATGAGCAAACTGATTGGACAGGGACAGGTGCCCCACCGGGATTTCTACGAGCACCACCTTCCCCTGTACCATCTGCTGCATGCCCCTCACATGCGAAGCGCTGAAGGTCCAGCCCCCCTCTTCCGGTTACGGGCTGTCAGTACCCTTTGCTTTGTTCTGACCCTTGCGCTGGGAAGCCGCATCCTTTTGCTGAGAACCGGAGGATGCCCATCGGCTGTGATGGCGTGGATGGGGCTTTCGCCGATTGTCTTTCTCAAAATGATGGAGGCACGACCGGAAACCTTATCGGTGCTGTTGGCCATGGTGTCTCTGTGGCTCCTCTCCGGTCCGAATCCTCGTCCGGGACTTGCAGGGGTCGCCGCAGCCTGCATGGTTCTCGCCAGCCAGAAGTTTCTCTTTCTTGGGGTGGGACTCTTCGGAGTCTGTGCATTCGAACACCGGATACGGGGAATGGTGCGCTTCTGTATCTGGGGGCTCGCTCCTCCCGTTCTCACACTCGCCAGCCTGGTCCTCACCGATTCTCTCGCCCCGGCGTGGGAGCATCTGGTGGTCATGAACACGGGCTGGAAAGAATCATTTTCCCCGGCCATGTATGGCGGCCTGTTGTGGAGAACCTCCGGTCTGGCCTGTGTGCTGGCGGTTTTCGGACTGCTGCAGAATAAAGAGTCTCACACACGATGGGTTGCCTCCATCCTGCTTGCGGGAGCCACTCTGGGGATTTTCATGGTTCCCATTCCCTACCGTCAGACTTTTCTCATGCTGATTCCAGGTTGGCTGCTGGCACTCGCACTCGGCTGGAAGGCCGTCATGGATCTACTGCCGGAGTCCTCCCGAACGGTGGCCGCCGCTGTACTGGCCCCGATTGGACTGCTCCCGGCCATCGCCAATCTACAGGAAGAATTCTCCTTTACCGTGGAGGAGGACCTCCGGCAGATGGAGGCGGTGGCTGCGGTGACAGAGGGAGCGATTTTTGATGCAAGGGGTCTTCTCTGGGACCGGCCGCATGTCGGGTTTTACCCCTGGCTGCATCACGGTCTGCGTCAGATGCTCGATCCTGACCGTTACAGCCGGGACACCATGGAGGCGCTCGCAGCAGAGGGGTTTCCTCCTTATCTGAACGACTACCGGGCAGTGGAATATCCTCCCGCTCTGCAGACCTTTCTTGCCGAGAACTATCTTGAGACCGAGGTCCCGAACCTTCACCGATTTGGGTTCCGGCTGAACCGCTCCCGGCTCATGGGGAAGGGAATGGAACTGGAACTGCCTGTAGCCGGCCGGTGGCGGCTGGAAGGACAAGGAGGACAGATCCTGATCAACGGTTCCGCGGTTCCCTTCGACACGGTCGTGGAGCTGCCTAAAGGTCCCTGCCGGATTCAGGCAAGAGGATTTGTTCGGAACCCGAGGCTTCTTCTGATGGAGGAGAACACATCCAACAGCCAACATTTAATGTCCAACATCCAACGGGGGGAAATGTGAGCTGGGCGTTGAATGCACAAAACCGGACACGCACAACCTGCGTGGATGGAGGCCACCCCAGGATCCGTCGGGCAGCACTTCTCATTCCCATGATCTGGATCCTGATCTACACCGGAGCCCGGTGGATCCACCCCGGTCCTCTGGAATATGGAGAGGGTGTAAACCTTCTGTGGCAGCAGCAGGTGGAACAGGGACTCCCGTTGTATCCCGAAGTGGAACCGGAGTCCTTGCCATGGGTACACAACCCCTACACCCCGTTAGGACCTTTGCTTCTGGCAGGAGTAGAGACCCTGCTACCCCTGCCCCATTTGTTTGCCGCAGGACGGCTGCTGTCCTGGCTCGCAATTGCACTCTCTGCCGCTCTGCTGTATCGATCCGTTCCTGCGCAGGATCGATGGGGGAAGCTGCTCCAGGTGCTTCTTTTTCTTGCCTCACCCGTCACTCTCCGGGCCGCCAGCCTGATGCGGGTGGATGCCCTGGCCTTCGCGGCATCGTTCGCGTCCTTTTCAGTGCTTGCCCGCACCCGAAGCCCGATGCGCTGGGCGGCCTCCGGACTGCTTGCAACCGCCGCTGTTTTCCTGAAACCCAGCTTCTGTGCGGCCGGAGTGGTCCTGTTGGTGCGGCTGCTGCAGGATCGAACGCTGAAGAACGCGGGTTCCGCTGTCATCGGGGGGCTACTTCCCCTGCTGGGCATTGGGATATGGCTCTTCCTGAGAGAAACCCCACAGCTTTCCCTGCATTTGTTCACCCTGCAGAGGCTGCCCCGTTTCCCGGGAGAGGCCTTTGCCCTCTTTGCCGGTTTCTGCGGAACCCATGCCCTGGTGTGCACCGCAGGTCTGCTCTCATTCCTGATGACGGGTGCAACACTAAACGAGGAGCGGGTCTACCTCATCGCCTCATTCCTGGTTCTGGCCCTCACGGTGTCTGTCCAGGGAGCCCATTCCGGATATTTTCTGGAAATCTGGCTGCTGCTGTGCCTGGGTGCGGCACACCTCCCGCTCCCCGCGCCACACAAGGCCACCGCGTTGATCGTGCTGCAGTTTGTGATGTTTATTCCCTGGGAAACACCTCCGGTCTTCAGCCGCACCTACGGACAGGAGGAGGAACCGGGGCGGGTGCAGGCGTTCTGGCCGGGAGAGCGGGACCGGGAAATCGCCCACATGCTCAGCGAGGAACTGCGCACGGCGGAGGGATCGGTGCTGAGCACCAGCCCGGGCCTCGTCCTGATGGCGGATGGGGACGTCACAGTTCAGCTCTTCCAGTTCGGCGCCTTGATCGAAGCCGGAAAATGGGAGGACACCCCGCTGCGCACCGCCCTGGAGGATCAGGCATTTGACCGGATCCTGTTGAAAGGAAATGCAGAACGCAGTGAGGATCCCTATCTGCCGAAAGACCTCCAGCTCATCGTCGCGGAAGCCTACTCCCTCCACCGGGTTCTGGGCCCCTGGCATCTTTACCGACGCTAGGGAACTTCCCCCCATTGTTTCCAGGCTCCAGGTGTTCGACCGGTTCGCTGTTTGAACAGTCTGACAAAGTACGAGGGGTATCTGTAGCCGCAGGCGTAGGCGACTTCATTCACATCCAGGGCTCCTTCTCTGAGGAGTTGTTTCGCCACATTCAGCCGCTGGGTGAGCAGGTACTCCTGCAACGTCATGCCCATGTGCTCCCGGAACACGCGGGACAAATGTCCCGCACTGAGATGAAATTCGTCTGCCAGGGACTGCACGGACAGGGTGGGTTCACTCAACTGATTGGAAATGTGCTGAACGGCCCGGGCCACACATGGTGATTTGTGATGAGGGGTGGTTTCCGGATGATAAAGGGCATCCGATATCATCAACACCGCCGCTTCCAGCATGGGGAGCCAAAAGGATTGGCCTTGTAAAAATGCCTTCGCGGCACCATCGATCAGTTGCAGACAGGTTTCAAACTCCTCCAGCGGGTGAGCGGTGGTATGAAACGAGTAAACCTTTCCCGTGGTGGGGCGCCCCGTGCATTGAAACAGCAAGACCCTTTTGGAGACCCGGGAGAACCCGAACACCATGGTGAAGAAGGATCCCCCCACCGGATCGTATTCCTCATAATGAGAGACACCTGTGGGAACGATGCACATCTGACCGGGACCTAATTGGAATGCATGATCCGGGCACTCAAAAAATGTATGCCCGAGCTGTGGGACAAACAGTTCCGGATTGATATGAAAACTGCCGCGGTAGTTCGGGTTGAAGCGGTCGGGGTGCATCGGAGCCACCAGATCTTCCGGACTCTCCCTCACCTGCTCAAACCGCTGCCGCAGAATGCGACGGATGTCATCCGGATCGGTCAGAGGCTCTGGGGGTGTCTCCATGTTGGAAATGTATAATAGATAACCGATAACTGCAAAACGCTTCCGTTGCTTCGTTTCCGTTCATGGGTATATCTGCCCCAATGAAACCGTATAAAACTGTACTCGTTGGGTGTGGAAGCATTAGCAATAGCTGGATGAAAGCCTGCCAGGACATCCCTCAGATCGAAATCTGTGGACTGGTGGATCTGAACCTGGCGAATGCAAAGAAAACAGCAGAAATGTATAACCTGGGGGAGGCATTTCTCAACGACACCCTGACGGCAGCCCTGAACACCTGTCAGCCGGATGTGGTGTTCGACACAACGGTTCCCGGCGCTCACAAACCCGTCACTCTGGAGGCCCTGGCGTTTGGCTGCCATGTTCTGGGAGAAAAGCCGATGGCCGAGACGTACGAGGATGCCTGCGACATGGTGAAGGCCGCCCGGGCATCAGGAAACATCTATGCCGTGATTCAGAACCGGAGGTACGACAAACGCGTTCGCACCGTGGAAGCCGCCCTGCGCTCCGGAGTGATCGGAGACCTCCATACCGTGAATTCCGATTTTTACATTGGAGCCCACTTCGGCGGCTTCCGGGATGTGATGGATCATGTCCTGCTGCTGGACATGGCCATTCATACCTTTGACGCGGCCCGGTTCCTCAGCGGTGCCAATGCCACGGATGTCTACTGTCACGAACACAACCCTGCCTCCTCCTGGTACAAGCATGGCGCCTCTGCCACCGCCGTGTTCCAGATGACGGACGGCATCACCTACAACTACCGCGGCTCCTGGTGTGCGGAGGGACTTCCCACCACCTGGGAATGCGATTGGCGTTTCATTGGAGACAAGGGCACCCTTCTTTGGGACGGGAAAGACGAAATCAAGGTTGAGGTCGTATCCAGTGAGGAGGGATTCATCCGGGACGTCGAACCCGCAGACACCGACTGGGTGGACTGGGAGGAGAGCCACAACGGGCACGGCGGCCTCATCCGCGACTTTGTGGATGCCCTTGACAGCGGCCTTCCTCCCCTCACCCATTGCGAAGACAATATCCGAAGCCTTGCCATGGTCTTTGGAGCCATTGGAAGCGCCGTAAACGGTCAGAAACAACCCGTCCCGGCACATCCTTGAGGGGGGGAGCAGACAGCCACCCCCAGAGGCTTGACCGAATTGGTTATCGGATGGTGTCGATACTGGCCATTCCGAGCAGGTATCCTGCCCGGGCGGGATCGGTGACCTGAAAGATCACCTCGTTTTTGTCCTTAAGCAGAGAAGGATCGATCGGCATCTCAAGAATCAGCGGAGTTCCCTCTGCGGTGGGGCGACCGGGAAGCGCAAGAGTGGTTCCATTGATCACCACCTGGCCTTCCCCTTCCGCCAGACGTTCCACCACCAAACGCAGGCGTGCCTTTTTCACGGCACCTGCTGAGGGGATCGCAATTGTGGCCTGAGCCGGATTTTCCGCGTGGACCTCCTCCAGCACTGCGGTGTGAAGAAACTGCTCGTGTCTGACCTCCGCGGGTGCAGCCGGATCAATGGGGGTTTCAAGTGGAATGTTCACCACCACCGGCCCACGGCTTTCCGCGACCAACCTGACCTCCGCCTGTTGTCCATCCGTTTTCAGTGTCTGTTCATCAATCTCCGGCTTTCCGGTGTTCCAGTTGTAACGGGCAACCCGCAACCTGCCTGTCTTCGCAAACGTGGCCCCTGTGGGGGCCTCGATGTTGAGGTTCATGGTTTCTGCGTCCAGAGAGTCGTTGAGAACCAGAACCGTCATGACCTGCTGATCCCCCAGCTTTCCACGGGGAGCGAGAGGATCGGTGCCGTCAATCGCTGCCACGACGTACACATCTTCACGGGGGGATTCGACATACACCAGACGGCCACGGAGTTCACGCATCATGTCAAACGCCACCCCCTCTCCGCCGTCGGACCAGAATCCGCCCCCAATTCCGAAGTGGGAGATGTTGCGGATTTTATCCGGCATGGTGTCGAGAGACTGTGCGATTTTCCGGCTGACCCACTGAAATTTCATCGCGTCCGCGGAACGCTGCTCCGCACCGCCGTGCGCCTGAGGGTCCATGTTTGAGGCGGCTTCCGTATTCCAGAAGGTCAACGGCTTCCCATAGACCGTCTTGGAGTAAGCGTTCACGACCTCATAGTTCGCGGGCATGCGCAGCGGGCTTCCACCGTAATCGTGATCGTTGATCCCGTCGATATACTTCCAGGAGGCGTCGATAGTGGGTTTGTACAACTGATGGAATCCTGCCCAGTGATCTTCGCTCGGTCGGTTTCCCCATCCTGCGATAATGATCACATCCTCTCCGGCTTTTTCTTTGGCCGCCCGGGCAAACTCCACCAGAGGTTCATCATAAAGTTTCCCCATGCCTTTGCCGGACCAGAACGTGAACTGGGTTTCGTCGTAAATGGTCCAGGGGGTAAAGGCGGTATAGGTTTTTCCGTTCTTGGCCGTGTAGGTGTCACCGTCCTTCACCGAATCGGGCGGATTCTGATCCGCCACCTGCTGATACCAGACGTGGCGGGGGGTCTGATATTTGCGTGCCCAGGATCCCATGGTGACCTGACCATTCTCGGTACGGCCACGCCGGAATTCCTGATTCCCCTTCCGTGTCCAATCCCAGGGGAGTGCGGCACGGTTCCGGGTCCATTTCAAATGAGGCACTTCCTGACCATCATGCCGGATATGCACCGGCCCTCCCTCGGCTGCTTTGCTCGTATCATAGTGACCGGGATTGAAGGCTTTGCGGTTGTCATTTGCCCAGTTGAGATACGGTTCATTCCAAAACTCGACGATCACAGGACCGGATCCTCTTTCCGCCACCGTGGCCACATTGGACGCCATAGTGGCCATGGTCTGCTTCCAGTTTGGATCCGCCACCCGTACAGGGGGCTGGGTTCGATCCCCAAACGAGTTAATCCGCAGCGGGATGGTGTCAGAACCCAATTCAGGATTGTGCGTGAGATGGAAGTGAATCTTCCGGGTGGACCCGCTTCGGAACAACTCCGCCCGGGGGGTGCTGGGTACCGTGGCGGTGAACCGTCTGGCTTTCTTTTCCCCGGGCACCTTAATCCGCACCCGGTTCCGCTTGTCCAGAGGATACTCTTTTCCCTGATAGGTGATTTTTCGGTCCACAATCGGCAGTCGTTCCCCCTTGATCATCATAAAAGGAGGTTCGCCGGTTGGAATGGATTTCAAATTAAAGCTTCCGAACACCCCGGGAGGGACGGTGGTGGTACCGTTGACATCAAGAAGTTCTCCCGTGACCTTCACCGTGATCGGAGCGGCTTTGATGTCCTCACCGGCGATGACAAAGGAAAGCGACTCCAATGTGAAAGAGACCTCACCCACTCCGAGGGGATTGATGACCCCAATCGCCACGCCGTTAATGGCATCCAAATCGAGGCGGTCATTTTCATCTTTGAATCCGCCACCGGGGGGATTGGAATAATGAGGAGGAGCAAAATCCGCAAACCGAACCGTTGCCATGTTGGAGGTCTGAGTCAGCTCGCAAGCCCAACTGTGTGCATACCAGGTTCCATCCGCCTCCCGAACGGCCAAAAACACTCCGACGTCCCGGCGAGGTTGATCGGTGGAGACCTTCAGGGTGACTCCGTTAAACGCACGGAGATCCACCGCATTCGGAAACGACATCACCGACCAGCGGTTGTGAGTCCAGTTGCGGCGCTTCGTTCCCATATCGAATGAGAAGGCGGCTGTCGTTCCGGAAACCTCAGCCCCCTGAAACGCGAGGGGAGCAATATCGGTGAGATGTTTGGCCTGCAGAAAAGACAGCGTGGTGGCCAGCAGGGATGCGGCCAGGGTAACAGAAGAGAACGTCCCCGCCGTACGGGAAAAGAAATGTGAAGTAAGCATCATAATGGTTCCAATTGTGAAAGTGCCCAAGTTGCGGATTCTGCCAGGAATTTGCAAGGGGAAAAGATGAGGCATCAGGTCCTGTTTTCCAACAGGCGGGTTCTTCTTATTCCGGCCATTCGTACATCCATTTGGAGCCGTCATTGATTTTCATTCAAGCCGGTGGATACTGGTCATTATGGCAACTGCATCCCCAACACTCATCTCGATTCTTCGCAACACCGCGGACCGTATTGAAGAGGGCGCGGAATACCGCTGGACACATCAGGGACGCTGTAACTGTGGACAGTTGATCCAAACCGCGACCGGTCTGGGAGCGGCAGAAATCCGCAAGCGGGCCATGCAGAAACCGGGAGAGTGGTCGGAGCATGCGGTCGATTACTGCCCCGTCAGCCACCACCCTTTGGATGATGTCATCGATGCCCTCACAGAAGTGGGATTCTCTGCACGCGATTTGGGCTGCATCGAATACCTGAACGATGCCAGGGTCTGCCGGGCGGCCAAACAGGCAAGCGGTAAGAAGGTGCTGGACTACCGGGACCGTAACGATGTGATTCTATACTTCCGCACCTGGGCGAACCTCCTCGCAGAGGAACTTGATCCCCTGAAAGACCCGTCAGCGGTGATGGCTCGCAGTGCCTCCGAAGTGCTTCCTGTCATGGACGTCGAACCCTCGCATGGCAATCTACAGGGCCTCTTCGCAGTCAGCCCGTTCGAGCCTTCTTCCGAAAAAACGGAGGAAGGACCGCTGCCCACAGGGCAGGTCTAACGAAACGCGGGAGGCCAGCGGTCCCTCCTGATCTCTCCACAAGGTTTCTTCCCTCAACCTCCGGTCTATGCCTGAGGAACTGGACGTCCCAGGAACGACCCAGGCCATCCGACGTATCCTGACGCTTCCCTCCTTTTTTCACAAAGGGGGGGTTGCACGAACAGGATGTTTCTGGGAGAGAAAGGTTTCCGCTTTATAAGCAACGTGAGAAGAGAGGTATCCTATGTCCCCTGAAGAACAGCCCCCCGTGATTCCCAACGTGCCCACCTGGATGGGACTCCTCTGTATGATCGCCGGCTTCCTTGCCATTGGCGCTCCGTTTGTTGCAGGTGCGACCGCAACCCTGATCGTGGCCTCCCTCCTCTGCCTCAGTGGAGTGGGGGAAATCATTGGTGCGGTCAAATCGGATAAAAAGGGAATACTGACCCTGATCAGCGGGGTTCTGTCGCTTGTGGGAGGCGCACTCATTTTCTCCCGTCCGCTGATGGGGATGGGCATTCTGACTCTGATGATCGGGATTTATTTCTGGATGGACGGATTTGGAAAGATCATGTTGTCTTTGAAGCTGAAACCGCAGTCCGGATGGGGAGTGATCCTGTTTGGCGGAATGGTCACGCTGCTGCTGGGCATTCTGATCCTCTCCAAATGGCCTCTCTCCGGGGTGTGGGCCATTGGAACGCTGGTGGGCATCAACATGGTCACCTCCGGGATGACCATCGTGATGCTGTCTCAGGGTCTAAAGGTCCTCGGGCAGCAGGTCGAAGCCATGGAGGCCAACCTTGCGGAGCAGGCCAAACCGGCTGAACGCATTGAATCAGACTAATCTCTTCTGCCCAAGGGAGGATTCCGTTGAAAACTGAGAAAGAGAAAATGCTTTCGGGGGAGATGTACGATGCATCGGATCCGGTACTGGTTTCGGAACGGCAGCGCGCGCATGAGGCCTGCCGGAGCTTTAATGCCCACACCGCCTTGAATCACTCTCATATGAATGCGCTTCTTCAGCATTTTAGCCAAGCAGGAGAAGGGATCATCATTGAGTCTCCATTTTTCTGTGACTACGGCTCCAACCTGGAACTGGGTGACCGGGTGTACATCAATTTCAACTGCACCATCCTGGACTGTGCAAAGGTCATGATCGGAAACGACGTGAAATTCGGGCCCGGCGTGCAGATCTACACTGCGGGTCACAGCCTGGACCGCGAACGCAGAACCGCGGGGGATGAATTCGCCCTCCCGATTGTGATTGGGGATGACGTCTGGGTGGGCGGATCCTCCATCCTGCTTCCCGGGGTCACCATAGGAGCAGGGGCTGTGATCGGAGCCGGTTCCGTCGTCACCAAAGAGGTTCCCGCAGGAGCCCGGGTGGTGGGAAATCCGGCCAAACCCCTCCATCTCGACCCCACATGACTACGTTTCTCGATGAGAAGGAGCAGAGATTCCGGATCTAATTATGCAAAAAATTCTTTTCCAGTCGGTCATTCAGGCTTTCGCCATCTCAATGGCCCTCTGCAACTGCACCCACCCCCAGTCGGAACAGAAGGAAACAACCATGCCCACCTATTATACGTTTGAGATAGAGGACCAGCATATCGGCTACTATTCAGAAGTGCGTGAAAAAGATCTCTTCAAATCCGTAGCCTTCATGAAGATGGGAGGCAAGTGGTATGACAATTCATTTTGGCTGCGGCTGGAAGGGGAACGGATTACCGGCTACACATTCACCGGAGAGGACTGGTTCGACTTTGAACAGGATCCGGATGTCTTTCCGACCTCCGCACTCCCCTTATTGATCCCGAAGGTACTGAACGAGGAAACGGGAGAGTTCACCTACCGTCAATTTATTGAAGGGGAACATGCGGTTGGAAAAACGGCGGTCCTGAAGCTGGAAGGCCGCGATGTCATCGTGGAATATGTAGACGGACAGCCACACCGAAAAATCTTCCTTAACGGGAACTCGGTTCAGGAGTATCAATGGGGAGGAACCGCAAAATCCATCCGGTGTGCAACGGAAGCGGACGCCAAAAAGGGGCTGAACCTTCCATAACCCTTGAACGTACGTTTGGCACCGGAATCCATCTGCACCCGAAGAAACGAACCCCTCAAAGGATAACATGAGAATCCGATCCCTCTCCATCGCTGCCAGTTCCCTCATCCTTTCTGTTTTTTCTCAAGGAGGACTCCGGGCCCGGGAACACACCATGCCCACCTTTGGCGTCACGATTGAGCTGGAGGAGGAGTGGGTACGGCAAGAGGAAGGCGGGCAAAACAAAGTGGCTCGCTTTGCCGTCAATGGGGACAAGGACATCGGCCTGCTGACGCTTGAACTTGCCCATGAGCCCAAGATGAACCTCAAGGCGTTTGCGAAACGGCTGGGAAAACGAACCAAGCTGGCCGTAAAGGAATCCTCGAACGAGGTGATCTATCTGGCCTCGAAACAAACCGGGGCACCACCCTACGCCAGTGTGCAGGAGGCAAACGGGCATTTTCTGGTCAGCGTTCTGTATGGCGAACCCGCCCACGCGAATCTTGGGGGTTTAAAGGCGATCCATACCAACATCAAAGCGGTTCCCTTCCAGCATCCGGTCCAGTCTCTGGAGACGACGTCTACGAGACCTCTTTATCCGAATGGGCTTCAGATTACGCTACCAAGATCCATGAGACCTCTCAAGGTGAAGAATCATGAGACCGAGCGGTATTTTGGGATTCAGAATTATCAGCGTGAAAAACCCGATACGACTCTCCACCTGTACCGGATGGCCAAGCGGCCGGGCCTGAACGCGGAAGGATATGTGGCCGACTTGGCCCGTCGGGCCCTGAGCACAGTTGACGGAGTGGATCTTGCCACTCTGGTGCAAACCGATGGTGATGATGCCGCCTGGACTTCTGCCGTCCAGTACGGGAAGAACCAGCTCCTTGCATACGGAGCCTTCCTTCATGGCAACCACTGTATCCTGGTCACCATCGAATGTCATTCCGGAGATCCGGAAACGGATCAGCAGTATTTCGATGCCATGCTGAAGGCTGCGAAAAGCATCGCCACCCGCGAATAACGAAGGACCCGCAACCAGGAAACCACAGGGTGGTTCTTGTCATGTCCCGATGAGGATTCATGGTTCATATTCCGGTTGATCCATCCGCGACTGATGAGTAAGTCAGAGGGATGAAGTTTCGTCCCTGGTACCGGGCCTGGCCGGAAACGGCAGGTTTCATTTTTGGAATCGCCTGGGTTCCTCTCATGCCCCGGTCGGTGATCATGTCCCTGTCCCGCGGTATTGGCCGGCTTGGATTCAAGTTTGCCAAGGAACTTCGCGAGGTGGCCCTGACCAACCTGACCCTTGCGTTCGGAGAGGACCTGACCCAGGAAGAGAAAGAAGCCATTGCCCGCAAATGCTTCCAGCATTTCGCCCTGCTGGTTCTGGATATCATCTGGTTTTCGTTCCGCTGCAAACCCCGCATGGAGGGATGGATTCAGTGGGATGACAGCACAGCCCCGATGTACAAGGATGAAGCACAGATTCAGCTCACTGCCCATTATGGAAACTGGGAAACCCTCGGACAATCCTATGCACTTCGCGGTCAGCCCATCTTCAGTGTCGCCGCTCCATTGAAAAACCGCTCTGCGGATAAAATATTCATTCACCTCCGGCAGAAAACCGGTCAAACCATTATCCCCCAGCAGGGAGCGGCCCGTCGACTGCTTCAGGGGTTGAAGAAAAAGCACAAGCTCGCAGTGCTGCTGGATCAGAACACAAAGCCAAAGGACGGAGGGGTGTTTGTCGACTTTATGGGTTTACCGGTACCGGTCAGTTCCGCTCCGGCTGCGCTGGCGGTGAAAACCACGGCCACCATCTGCACCGTCATGGCGGTGCCGGATGACAAAGGGGTCTACACGGTGAGGGTCTACGACACCTTCAAACCCGACCTGGAGGCGGAGGATCCGGTGCAGGCACTGACCCAGCGCATGACCGACAGTGTGGTCAAGGTGATCCGGGACAACCCTGCTTACTGGTGCTGGATGTACAAACGCTGGCGACTGGTGCCGGAGACAGAAGACCTCACGCGCTATCCATTCTATGCCCGGTACGTGGAACCGGGAGATTTTAAGGCCAGATAATCCAAAGCCCGGGGGACGGTTCTACCTTCACAGGGGGCGAGAAACGGAGCTTAGGCCTCCGGCCTGAGAACCGGATCGCAATCAAGATGACAGGCAGGATGCCTATCCTCCGGTTCAACACCCTTTACGGAGAAGGGGCATTCCTGCCCCTTTGCATTGCTCGGGGTTGGCAACACTACTGAAAACGGAGCTTAGGCCTCCGGCCTGAGAACTGGATCGCCATCAAGATGACAGGCAGGATGCCTATCCTCCGGTTCAACACCCTTTACGGAGAAGGGGCATTCCTGCCCCTTTGCATTGCTCGGGGTTGGCAACACTGCAGAAAACGGAGCTTAGGCCTCCGGCCTGAGAACTGGATCGCCATCAAGATGACAGGCAGGATGCCTATCCTCCGGTTCGACACCCTTTACGGAGAAGGGGCATTCCTGCCCCTTTGCATTACTCGGGGTTGCAAACACTGCAGAAAACGGAGCTTAGGCCTCAGGCCTGAGAACCGGATGGCAATCAAGATGACAGGCAGGATGCCTATCCTCCGGTACGACGCTCTTACTGGAGAAGGGGCATTCCTGCCCCTTTGCATTGCTCAGAGTTGCAAACACTGCAGAAAACGGAGCTTAGGCCTCCGGCCTGAGAACTGGATGGCAACCAAGATGACAGGCAGGATGCCTATCCTCCAGTCCGACACCCTTTCTGGGGAGGATATTCCTCAGAAAACGTCATTTTCCAAAAGTAAAACGTTTGAAATTGACAAACTGGCCGAAATCCCGGACACTAATCCGATGAAACGAGGTCCGAAACAGGTCACCATTAAAGAGATTGCAGCGGCATGCGATGTCTCCCCCAGTACTGTCTCTCTGGTGCTGAACGGCAGCCAGAAAATCAAAGCGGCAACCCGGGAGAGAGTCATGCAGGCGGCCAAGGAACTCGATTACCGGCCCAACGAAATGGCCCGGAGTCTGGTTTCGCAGAAAAGCCGATGCCTGAATGTCACGGTTCCCGCCCTCAACCACGTGTTTTCTGACGTATATTTCGGGGAAATCATCAGCGGGATTTACCAGGAGGCGAATGAAGCCGGCTATAAAATCATGCTGGATATCGCGCAGGAATCCTTCATCGGCAACAAGGAATACCTGAACATTCTCCGCAATCGGAGAGCGGACGGCATGCTCTACATTGCCTCCACCATCGAAGACCGGTTCCTGCTGGAATTTGAGGATGAACCTTATCCCCTGATGATGGTCAACCACTACTTTCCGGACAGTTCGCTCAATTACCTCAGTGTGGATTATCAGCAGGCCGCAAAAGTGGCAGCGGAGCATCTGCTTGAACTCGGTCATCGTCACATTGGACTGATTATCGGCACCAATACCTTCACCGGACTCGATTTCCGGGACACCTTTCTCAATACCTGTGAAGAACGCGGTGTGGAAAAAAAACACCTTCCCTGGCGTGCAGTACGCGACTGGGATGAGCAGGAAGGATATGAAGCCACGGGCAAACTTCTCGCCCGCCATCCGGATTTGACCGCCATCATGGCCGGAAATGACCGTATGGCCATCGGGGCCATACGCTATCTGGTGGGACGCGGCCTGAACGTGCCCGGGGATATTTCGGTGATGGGGATGGATGACATCCCTTCTGCCCGTTACACCACACCGGGTCTCACCACCCTGCACATGGATTTGTTTCAACTGGGCGCCTCATCCTGCCGGATCCTGCTTGAACTTCTGGATGGAAAACAAGAGTCCTGCCAGACGTTCACCCAGCCTCATCTGGTCCTGCGTGAATCCACCGGCCCGGCCCGGCTGGGGGGAACCCTGGAAAGCTGACGCCCCACACTTCCGGAGACCCCATGAGACCGATTCGTCAGATTCTCGTTCTGTTAGCGTGTGCGCTCCATGCGCAAGGTGCTTCCCCGATCCTCCCCACGGCCCGTCTGGGCTGGGAGGAAACCTTCCGGATCTCGAATGATGCCATGGAGGTGGTGGCCAGCCCGAAAAACGGACGACTTCTGCATCTGTCCCTGAAAGGAAAGGAGAACCTTCTGAATCAGAATGAGGGACTGAGCGGACAGCTTCCTCCGGCCGAAGAGGGGGACTGGATGAACTACGGCGGTGACTGGCTGTGGCCGGTTCATCAGGGTCAATGGAAAGCATTGACGGGACAGGAATGGCCTCCGTTGCGGGTGATGGACAGCCTTCCCTGGAAAGGAGACGCCTGGACCGAAGAGGACGGCACGCAGGTGATCCGCTTAACCGGCACCTTTGCCCCACCTGTCTCCGCCATCGTGGAACGGGTGTTTCGTCTGGCCCCGGGAAACGAGGCGACACTTGAGGTGGAGCAGACCATCAACCGGACCAAGGCCTCGGACCTCCCGGTCAGTTTATGGCAGATCAGCCAGGTGCGGGGTGCAACCGAAACCTATCTGGATGTGAACCCGGACTCTGATCTGGAAAACGGCTACCGGGTGATCGCGTTTGATCAACCGAATGAAGAAGTGCTTCAGAAGGTGGACGGCGCGCTGGTGCTGTTCGGGGCCAGGAACGGGGAGTTCAAACTGGGATCGGACGGACAGTGGATCGCCGCCAGACGGGGCACACAGGTGCTGGTGCAATGGTCCACCCAACCCGGTCCGGAGGGTCCCCTGCCCGACGGAGGCTGCAGTGTGGTGCTGTATGCCAACGCAGGCCTGGGATATACAGAAATTGAGAGTCAGACTGCGGAAGTGGCCCTGCCGAACGGCGAGAAGATCCACAACACCCTGCGCTACCGGATTCTGGAGATCGGAGAGAATGATCCTCCGGACGCTGTGATCCGAACCTTACGTGACGCACTGCCCCCGCGAACCGTGGTGGAGTTTTCTCCTGCGTCCCCCGCACCGGAACAGGTGCTGACCGTTCGGGTACGCAACCCACAGGGCGGAGGTGTCCTTCACTGGGGGGTCAACGGTCCTTCCGGTGACTGGAAACTTCCTCATCCGGCCCTCCGCCCTGAGGGCTCAGAGGTCGCCGGAACGGGCATGGCGGTTGAAACGCCGCTGCCGGAGCCCGTCAACGAGATCTCCACACTGGAGCTGGGGCCCTTCAATCATCCGGATCAGTGGGTGGAGTCCGTCCACGCCGTTGTCCGATGGGGGGACCAATGGGAAAGCCGGGAGGGAAAAAATTATAATGTGACTCTCAAGCCACACCCGGATGCCTCTCAGATTGAATGGGATCTCAAAGGAATTGAGCAGGTAACCGACCTGTTGGAATTCAACCTTTCTTCCGAACCTGCGGCAGACCGGCTGAACCTTTTTGTAAACGGAATCCGTCAGACCGATCAGCGGGGAGGTGCAAAAACCGTGCGCCTCGATACGACAGACTGGACCTACGGGGCTCATGTTCTCACCGTACGGGCAGAACGAAACGGTCGGGTATCCTCCGCGACCCGTGAGGTATGGAAAGTGCCGGACGATATCCCTCAACTGGACCTGCCGGAGAGCACCCCCTACGGAGCGACCCTGGAGAAGGGAGAGGCCAAGCTCCATTTGCTGGCTCCGAATGCGCGCTTCGTGGAGGTCGAGTGGGAAACCGATACCGGGAAAGGCCGGATCCTGATGGCCAGAGCGGGAAACGGCCGATGGGCCACAGTACTGGATCTGGGCAAAGACGGCACCCTCCGGTACCGCTATGTGGTCGATGGAACCCACCCCTTTGCCGACCCCTGGAGTGTGGATGTGGACTGGCGTAATTCAGAGGGCGGGTTTTCGCATCGCCCGGAGGAGGCCTGGAGTCTGGCCGGCACCCTGCCCCCGCCACTTGGGCCCTGGGACCGGCCTCCGATGGAAACCTGGGTGATCTATGAACTCAGCATTCCCGATGTGGCCCCGCCGGGTTCCTACAAAGGGCTGACCGCCAAACTGGAGTACATTCAGAACATGGGGTTCAATGTGATCGAACCCCTGCCGGTTACAGTGTTTCCCGGAGATTCCAGCTGGGGATATAACCCTGCATTTCACCGCGCAATCGAACGGTCGTATGGGACCCCGGCAGCGTTTGCGGAAATGGTCAAGGCCGCGCGTGATCGGGGAATCGCCTTCATTGTGGACATTGTCCTGAATCATGCGGATAAGAGTTCCCCCCTAATCGGGATGCATGGGGACCCGGACCAAAATCCGTTCACCATGCCCTTCTCCCAATTTAACTGGGGGTTCCCGAAACTGGATCAGGAGCATCCGGCTTTTAAACGGTACCTGCAGGACGTACTGGTGCACTGGGTGGATCAATGGGGCATTGATGGGTTCCGATATGATGCCACCCAGTGGGTGAAATGGTCGGGATACAAGGACTGGGGAGTGAGCTGGATGAGTTATGTCGTGGACCAGGCGGACCGGGATGTGATTCAGATTGCGGAGAACATTCCGGGGGAACCGGATATGGTCAAAGGCACCGCGTTGGATGCAGAGTGGGACGCCCATTTCCGATGGCGCATGAACCAGGTCTTCACCAAAGGACGGATTGCCGAACCGGAGAAATTCGAAGAAATTCTTGATCCCCGTTCGCATGCCTATCACTCCGGCTTTGAACGGATGCAGTATATCGAAAGTCATGATGAGCAGCGTTTTCTTGCGGAGTTGAAACATGCGGGCTGGGAAGAGGAGGATGCGCTCCGCCGTCATCTTGCCGCCACAGCCGTCACACTGACCGTTCCGGGGATTCCCATGATCTACGCCGGTCAGGAATGGGGTGAGGAAACCCCGAAAGTGGTTGGACTGAACCCGCTGCAATGGGACGTGAGAAATCAACCTGCCCGGAAAGAACTGCTTGAAGAGGTACGGGCACTGGTGAAGCTTCGCACCTCCCACCGGGCGCTGCATCATGACCGGATCGATGTGTTGCGGGTGGATGCGGAAACCGGAACTGTCGTCTACCGACGTCCGGGGGTACCCGAATCGATTCTGGTCGCACTCAATGTGTCCGCAGCATCTGCCACCCTCTCGCTCAAAGATGTAGGCATTCCGATAGAGGAACTCGGACATGAGAAGGTTCCGGAAGATTTTCTGAACCTGACACTGCTCCCCGGCGAAGCCCGGGTATTCCGGGTGAAGTAAGTGTAATCGCGCAGATCCTGCGGGAACCCATCGCGAAATTCCGCGATAGGAACCCCGGACCACACAGACGTCACGGACCGTGGTTGCTCTCTCTATTTTTTCCGAGCCCGGTAAAAGGCCTGCTGGTCTGGATGGAGGAGAACGTCCAGCGGGGCCTCTAACCAGCCCGGTGAACTGAGCAGGTGATCCAGCAGGATCGCGGACCCCAGGGCATCGTAAAGTGCGTCGTGCGCCTCGCGTCCCGGAAGATGCCTCTCCACCCTTTCCGCCAATCCAAAAGTGTCCAGCAGAGACTCCAAGGTATGAGATTCAAGGTTGGGCCAGGCCATGCGGGCCAGCTTGAGGGTATCGATCCAAGGACCGAAGGATTCCATCGGCACATCACGGCGGAGGCACCCCTGCTCCGTCGCCGTATTGTGCGCAACCATCGGACGGCCGGTGCAGTGAGCCCGGAGTGGCTCGAGACACTCGGTTAGCTGAGGACTTTGCTCCAGTTCACGTCGAATTTTCGTATGTCGCCCCGGAGCGCGGGGGTGAAAGGGCCGGGGTCCGACCCGGAGCAGGGATTCCCAGAGAATGGGTTCGTCACCCAGCGTCCAGACCACCACGCCCACCTGCCAGGGTTCCACCGGATAGCCCTCCACCGATCCGGTGGTTTCAAAATCGATGGCACAGAATGTCCGCAGGGGGTTCACTCGCAAACCCTTAACTCATTTCCGCTTGTTTCACGAGCGAAACCCTCTAGGTCGGGCTTTATCGAGTACCGGACTGGTTCGATTCGTTCGCAACGTAATCCGGCAGTCTCTGCCGGAAACAGATGGTTTCCTCCAGGGACTGCGGGATTACGGTTTTGAGCAAACCAACAGGCCCAGTATCCGCCCCTATCAACCTGGAGTTTTTATGAGCCCTCATCCACTCGCCGGAAAACCGGTTCCTGCAGAACGCATCCCCCACCTCCCCCGCCTGGTCAGCGACTACTATGTGCGGAAGCCAGACCCTACGATTGCGGAGCAGCGGGTCTCTTTCGGCACCTCCGGACACCGGGGTTCCAGCGTGGATGCCCGTTTCAACGAATCGCATATCATCGCGATTGCACAGGCGGTCTGTGACTTCCGTTCCCGTCAGGGTACGACCGGACCTCTCTTTCTCGGTATGGACACCCATGCTCTTTCCGAAGCCGCCTGGGTTACCACAATTGAAGTCCTGGCCGCAAACGGAGTCGAGGTGCATGTCCAGGCTGGACGCCGTCCCACCCCCACCCCCGCCGTCTCCCGCATGATTCTTGCCTACAACCGGGATCATGCGGATGCTCCGGCGGACGGCATTCTAATCACACCCTCGCACAACCCTCCGGAAGACGGAGGACTGAAATACAATCCCCCACACGGCGGACCGGCTGGAGGATCCGAAACCGGGTGGATTCAGGACCGGGCCAATGTCCTTCTGGAAACGGACCTGGATGACGTGAAACGGATGAGTGCGGAACGGGCCTGGAAAAGCGGGAAAATCATAGAGATGGATTATGTTCAGCCGTATGTGGAGGACCTCGCCAATGTGTTGGACATGGAGGCGATTTCCCAAGCGGGACTGAAGCTTGCGGTGGATCCTCTAGGAGGTGCCTCCCTCGACTACTGGGAACCGATTGCGGAAACCTATGGACTCAACCTCACCAACGTCAACCCGGTCATGGATTCCTCGTTCCAGTTTATGCACATCGACAGCGATGGGAAAATCCGCATGGATTGCAGTTCTCCCTGGGCCATGACCGGACTGATTGCGCTCAAGGATGAGTATGACATCGCCTTCGGGTGTGACCCGGATGCGGACCGTCATGGAATCGTCAGCGGTACATCCGGTCTGCTCAATCCCAACCACTATCTTGCCGTGGCCATCCAGTATCTCTTCACACATAGACCCGGCTGGGCCGCCGATGCCAAAGTCGGCAAAACCCTGGTATCCTCCTCCATGATTGACCGGGTGGTGGCCGATCTGGGCCGCGAGCTGGCCGAAGTTCCGGTCGGGTTTAAATGGTTTGTGCCCGGCTTGGTCGACGGCAGCTACGGGTTCGGCGGGGAAGAAAGCGCCGGAGCCTCCTTCCTCCGCAAAGACGGAACCGCCTGGAGTACGGACAAAGACGGACTACTCCTCTGCCTGCTGGCCGCGGAAATCACGGCCGTAACCGGAAAGGATCCCGGGACTCACTATCAGGAGCTGACCGAGAAATTCGGGAACCCCCTCTACGGCAGGACCAATGCAGATGCGTCGGCCGAACAGAGAGCGAAACTGAAATCCCTGTCAGCAGACGACCTCACAGCGGATACATTGGCCGGGGATCCGATTACCGCCTGCCTGACACACGCTTCCGGAAACGGAGAAGCGATCGGCGGGCTGAAAGTCACCACCGAAAATGGTTGGTTCGCCGCCCGTCCCTCCGGAACCGAGGACATTTACAAGATTTACGCAGAGAGCTTTAAAGGAGCCGAACACCTGGCCAAGCTCCAGGCTGAAGCCCAGGCCCTGGTATCGGATGTAATAGGGTAAACGCGACGGCTCAGGAAAATCCGGCAGCCACCGCGATGAGGAAATACGCCCCCATCCCGATCAGTCCCAGCCAGAACCCCCAGTTGGTCCAGGTGCGGGCTTTTTCTGCCATGTATTGCGCACCGGCGATGTCACCCGCACGGAGTTTGCCATCCACCTGAGCCGCATACACAATGCCGACGATGCCGAGAATCTGACAACAAAACAGAGCCACCAAAATCGATTGCACCAGGTAGTTGGATACCTGCGGTGTTCGACCGGAATACGACGAAGTCGGCGGAGGAGTTTGAGGAGGGTATTGATTCATCGGTTCACCTCAGGGTTTCAGAATAACGCCCGTCCTGCAAACCAGAGACGGGCACGGAAAGGACAAAGACACACCTGTTTAATACCCCGTTGCGGATTCGGCTACTGCGCCCATGAATCCCAGGGCGACCAGTCCGAAGTACAGCAGACTTCCGGCAATCCCAAGCCCGAGGGCGACCCAGCAGAAGGTTTTTGCTTTTTTGGATGCATCCAGAGCACCCTCTACATCCCCCATCTGGAGCTTACTGTTCACCTGGGAGGCAAAGACAATCGCCGCGACACCAAATGGAAGGCAGCAGAACAGAGTCACGAGAATGGACTGAACGAGGTAGTTCGGGATATTCTGAGCAGGCTGTTGAGAGGAGGGGGGAGGAACCGCACCGGCATTGGGATCAGTCATGGGGTTTCAGGGAAGGAGGGTTGAGTACAAAACAGACCCATCAGGGTCCAACACCCGCTCCTCTAGCAAACCGGCATCAAAACGACAAAACAAAATCCATGATTTTGATAGGCGATGCCTTTCATATGCTCTTCCGAACCTATGATCGGGACCCCAAAACCGATCAGCCGGGAGCCAGCCAGGAAAACGGCCAAACCGGTATATTGCGAAGGATGCCATAGAGGACCAGTACCGTGAATGAAAACCATGGCAACCAAGGTAGATGACTCCAGCGGGGTACCAGAATCAATGCCCCCAAAAACGGGATGGAAATCACCAACAGGGGATTCATCCGCATGGCCGTCGCCACATCACCGTTCAGAAGCGCGTGCGTTCCCCTGAGAGAACCACAACCGGGACAGTAAAGACCTGTGTATTTGACGGTTGGGCACGGAGGATAATGCGCATTCCCGTCGGGATTGACGGTGTAAAGCACCATCAAACCGGAAAAAAGCAAAACCCCGCCGATCAGAAACTGAATCCGGCGGGGAATCGTGGGAAGGTGAATGGGATTACTCCGAGAATTTCCGCATGACCAGAGTCGCGTTGGTACCACCGAAGCCGAAGCTGTTACTCATCACCGTGTTCAGTCCCGCATTTTCAATCGGAGAGCCAAGAACGATGGGGAGTCCATCCGCAGCCGGATCCAGTTCTTCCACGTGACAGTTTTCGGCAATGAAATCATGTTCGAGCATCAGCAAGCAGTACACCGCCTCGTTGGATCCTGCTGCACCCAGACCGTGTCCAGTGATGGATTTAGTGGAACTGATATAGGGAGTATTCTCCGGGAACACTTCTTTGATCGCTTTAAGTTCCGCGATATCACCGGCAGGAGTACTGGTTCCGTGCGTGTTCACGTAGTCAATGGGCGTGTCCACCGTTTCCATCGCCATCCGCATACAGCGGACCGCACCTTCACCGGAGGGTGCGACCATGTCTGCCCCGTCGGACGTGGCACCGTACCCAATCACTTCTGCGTAGATGGTGGCTCCGCGGGCTTTGGCATGTTCCAGCTCCTCAAGGACGACGATACTGCCACCACCGGAAATCACAAACCCATCCCGGTTTGCGTCATAAGGACGGGATGCACTGGACGCATTTCCGTTGTACTGAGAACTGAGAGCCCCCATGGCATCAAACATCACCGTGGACGCCCAGAAAATCTCTTCGCCTCCACCGGCAAATACGATGTCCTGTTTTCCCGCCTGAATCAGCTCGGTTCCGTTTCCAATACAGTGTGCACTGGTGGCACAGGCGGAACTGATGCTGTAATTGTGACCGCGAATCTTAAAGGCGGTCGCCAGACAGGCGCTGTTGGTACTGGCCATGGTACGGGGCACCATATACGGACCGACGCGCTTCGCGCCCTTGGTTTCGAACAACTCCACGGTCGCGGCCACATTGGCGGTAGAGGTACCGCCGGTTCCGGTAATCAGACCGCTGCGGTTGTTGGAAACGAGATCATCTGAAAGTCCCGCATGCTCAATGGCCTCTTTCATGGCCACATAGTTGTAAGCGGCTCCTTCGCCCATGAACCGCATCAGTTTGCGATCAACGTTGGCCTTCAAATCAATGTTGACCGGGCCGTACACATGGCTGCGGAAGCCTTTTTCTTCGTACTCGGGGCTGAATGCCAGGCCCGACTTGGACGTGCGCAAAGAATCCAGTACCTCGGCCTTATTGTTGCCGATGCTACTGACGATGCCATAACCTGTTACCACGACGCGACGCATGTGTGTGACCTCCAAAGGGCATTGGATTTACGAAACGGGGGGTTCTTATAGGTCATTCCGACACCCGCCGTCGATGAAAAAAACGGGGTTTTCCCCATGAAACGCCTGTCAAAATCAAGAAGGAAAGTGCCAGACAGACGATGGGAAAGGCAAATGGGGCCCGATGATAGAGAGTCAGAGTGGGCTCCACCGGCACTTTCACGTTAAAGGAGGCTCCTCCGCGAAGCCTGAAAATGCCCTCACGATCCTCTAAACGTTTCTGGACCACCCCCCGCGAATCGATCCACACACTGACTCCGCTGTTTGCCGCCCGCACCATGGGCCTGCGCTGCTCCACCGCCCGGAAGACCGCATGGGCTAGATGAGCTTCACTGCCCCAGAACGGATCAAACCAGGCGTCGTTCGTTTGATTGACCAGCACCTCAGCCCCCTCCTGAACCAATTGCCGGGACAGATACGGCATCAGGTCCTCAAAACAGATCAGCATCCCAAGCTGGGTGGGGTCTGAACTCTCCAGCGTCAGCACTCCGGATCCCTCACCTGCGGTCACATCCTCCGGAAATGGCGTCAACGACCGCAAAAAGGGGAGGAGATTCCCGAATGGAATGTACTCCCCGAACATCACCAGATGCTTTTTGCGGTAGACACCTCCCACCTTCCCCTCCGGCGTATGCAGAATCGAGGCGTTCCAGTATTGCCGCTCCACCTGTTCGTCCACCATCCGGGTCCGGCTCTGCAGCGTTCCCAGAATCATCGGGATCCCATACTGCTGGAGATCCTCCAGCATCACCTTCGCCTGAGGGGCGGTATAGGTCTCCGGCAGACTGGTCTCCGGCCAAATCAGCACATCCCCCATCCGGGTTTCCTTCGGAAGCACCATCTGGAAAGCTCCGGTCTCCAGATCCTGCACAATCTGTTCAGGATTCAGCCCCATCATCTTGTCGCTGAGCTCCCACACCACCCGATAGTTTTCCATGACCTGGGCCTGATCCCATTTCTGATTCATGGGCATATTCGGTTGGATGACCTGTACCCGCAGCAGTCGGGTCTCCTGCTCCACGACGGACCGCATGTTCCGGATTCCCCAGGTGAAGGCAACGGCCATGGCCAGAATCGGGAGGTACAGCTCCGGATGCATCCGCCGGGGCACCCGGCGGCCCACGGTTTCCATCAGGGACAGTAAACTGATCCCAACCCCCAAGCTCATGGACACCAATACAAAACTGACAGCGGTCACCCCTCCCAGCGAAGCGAGCTGGATCAAGCCGTAATTCTGCCACTGACTCACTCCGAGAGGATTCCAGGGAAACCCGGTCAAGGCCCAGCCGCGAAACTGCTCCATCAGGCACCACCAAGCCGCTCCCCCCAGGACCAGACGCACCGCTTTCAGAGGAAATTGAGGATGCCAGGTTCGAAGAAATCCCCCCCACACCATCCCAACCGGGATCCAGTACAGCGCGCAGTACGCCGCGAGAAACATCAGGCCTGGAATGGTCACCGGAGACAGGAACCACAGCGATGGGATCCACATCACAAGTCCGGCGGTGTATCCCAGCCGCTTCACCGAACCAGGATAGAGCCGAAGGGACCACAGAAACGGTGCCAGGGCAACGTAGGCGATCCCATCCCACGACAGCGGCGGGAAAGAGGCAAACATGAGAAAGCCCGACAACCCGGCAAGGAAAAAGGCCACCACTGGACGGGGAGCCAGCGGATCCGTCAGCAATGGGTCGGCAGTGGGGTCATCCGGCATGCTGATTCCGTCCTCTCCGGACTACTTTCCGCAGCATTTTTTATATTTCAGACCGCTTCCGCATGGACAGGGATCGTTCCGCCCCACCTTGGGCTGGGCACGGGTCTGTGGCTGACGCACCGTTTTTTCCAGCGTCTCCTCCATCCGGTCCCGGCTTTGACTCTGGGCACGAGCCTGTTGGGCCCGGGCCTGGGCCTCCTGACCGAATGCGGAAGTCTGCGCGTGTGATTCCATCGTCTTCAGGTTGCTGAGGAACTGCTCCAAGGCCTCCAGAGAGGCCGTTGCCCGGAAAGCACGGCGGGCAATCTCATTATGGATTTTGTCCATGAGATCGGCGAACATGGTATACGCTTCATGTTTGAATTCCAGGATGGGGTCCCGTTGACCATAGGCCCGCAGGCTGACACCCTGACGGACATTGTCCATTTCGCGAAGATATTCCTGCCAGTGGTTGTCAATCGACTGCAGAATGATCTGCCGCTCCATGTGCACCACGGTTTCTTCGGGTTCAGATGCCACTTTCAACTCATAGGCCGCTTTTACCCGTTCAATCGCGAGATCCGCGTACGCCTCCGCTTCAAACGGAAGCTCTTTGAAATCATCGGGTTTCAGCGACACCGGGAACGTCATCGAGCACCAGTCCGCGAACTCTGTGGCGGCGGTCTCAGCCCCCAATGCAATGGATCCCTGCGCCTGATCGTCAATGACCTCGGTGATGATGTCCAGGAGGATACTGCGGGGGTTGTCCGCAGAAAGCACATCTGTGCGGAGTCCGTAGACCACCTCACGCTGGCGGTTCATCACATCGTCATATTCCAGCGTGCGTTTCCGGATCCCGAAGTGATACTGCTCCACACGCCGTTGGGCGCGTTCCACGGATTTGTTGAGCCATTTGTGCTCCATCACCTCGCCCTCTTCCATCTTCAGGGCCCCCATGATTTTGGAAATCCGTTCCGCTCCGAACAGACGCATCAGATCGTCCTCCAGAGACACAAAGAAGCAGCTCATGCCAGGGTCCCCCTGACGGGAGCACCGTCCACGGAGCTGCCGGTCGATGCGCCGGGATTCGTGACGTTCGGTTCCGATCACGTAGAGACCGCAGGGGTTTTCCGCAATCCAGTTCTCCAGCGTCATCCCCTCTTTCTTGTCCGAGAGGGAAATCTGGGATTTCACCTCCTCCTCTGCCAGTTTCACCACACCCTGTCCGAGCTTAATGTCCGTACCGCGACCCGCCATGTTGGTGGCAATGGTAATCGCCCCGGGCTGACCCGCCCGGGCCACGATATCCGCTTCACGTTCGTGGTTTTTGGCGTTCAGAACATTGTGCGGAAGGTTTTTCCGCATCAGCAGACGGCTGAGCTCCTCGGATGCCTCGACGGTAACGGTTCCCACCAGCACCGGCTGCTTGCGGCGGTAGGCTTCCAGAATCTCGGCAACCACGGCATTGAATTTCTCACGCCGGCTGCGGTAAATCTGATCGTTGATGTCCACGCGGCGCACCGGGCGGTTTGTCGGAATCACCAGCACATCCAACTTGTAGATCTGCATGAACTCTTCCGCCTCCGTTTCAGCGGTACCGGTCATCCCGGAGAGTTTGTCATACATTCTGAAATAGTTCTGGATCGTGATGGTCGCAAGGGTCTGGGTTTCCCGCTCAATCTTCACCCCTTCCTTCGCTTCCACCGCTTGGTGCAGGCCGTCACTCCAGCGGCGGCCGGACATCAGTCGACCAGTATTCTCATCGACGATAATCACCTGATTGTTCTGCACCACGTACTGAACATCTCTCTCGTAGTTGGTGTACGCACGAATCAACTGGTCAATCGCATGGATCTTTTCACTTTTGGCGGCAAATTCATCCTGAGCCGCGCGGCGGCGTTCCACGCGTTCCTCATCACTGATGGTCTCATCCCCGTCGAGTTCCGACATCAGGGTGGCGAGGTCGGGAAGTACATACGCGTCCGGATCCTGCGGGGACATTTCCGATGTGCCCTGGTCCGTCAGATTGGCATCGCTGCCCTTCTCATCAATGGTGAAAAAGAGTTCCTGGCGAAGCTGACGGGCCTGGTCTTTGTAGGCGTCCGTCAGGAATTGGTCATTGATTTTTTCCAGCAGTCTGCGGACAGAGGCATCCTCCTGCAGGGCCAGCAACGAGGGATGTTTCGGCATCCCCTGATGGATTTTGTAGAGAAGCTGCTGAATTCCGAGCGTATCCTGCTCTTTTTCCGGCAGTTTGAGTTCCTCTCTCACCTCTTGCACATAGCCATCGAGGAGTTTACGCTGCTGTTTGACCAGCCGCTCCACCGGAGGCTTCATAGACATAAACAGCGCTTCGGAGGAATGCTCTGTGGGACCGCTGATGATCAGAGGCGTCCTGGCTTCGTCAATGAGGATACTGTCAATCTCGTCAATGATGCAATACGCATGTCCCCGCTGAACCTGTTCCGCAGGATTGTAGGTCATGTTATCCCTCAGGTAATCAAAGCCGAATTCAGCATTGGTCCCGTAGGTAATGTCACATTGATACATGCCGCGTCGTTCAGGGGGCGGCATGCTGTTCTGGATACAGCCCACCGTGAGGCCCAGGTAATCGAAGACCAGCCCCATCCATTCCGAGTCACGGCGGGCGAGGTAATCGTTTACCGTCACCACGTGAACGCCTTTGGACGCGAGGGCATTCAGATAGGCCGGTGCCGTGGCGACCAGTGTTTTTCCTTCGCCGGTTGCCATTTCTGAAATCCGCCCCTGATGCAGGGCAATGCCGCCAATCAACTGCACATCATAGGGAATTTCCACCCAGGTACGGGTGGAATCGTTGACCGGGTATTCCGTACCCACTAGTCGGCGGCAGGTGTTTTTCACCACCGCAAAGGCTTCCGGCAGCAGGTCATCCACCGTTTCACCATCCTCGATCCGCTTGCGGAATTCAGCGGTTTTCGCTTTCAGCGCATCCTCGGACAGGGACTGATATTCCTCCTCCAGCTCATTGATCTGCTGCACCAGCGGCCACAACCGCTTTAGGTCGCGGTCGTTTTTGCTGCCCATGATTTTCTTCATCAGCCATTTCATATCGGCGGAAATTCCTTTGGTTCTCTAACGTTAGGGAGGCGGGACCATACGGCAAACCATTCGCAATGCAAGCAAGACTGGAGCGGGTGCAACCAGTGATTTGCTCTTTTTTGAAATTTTTTCCTTGTGAAACCTCACGCTCCGCGTACAAGCCATCTCCCCTACGCGGGTGTTGCTTAGTGGTAAAGCCCCAGCCCACGCCGCAGGCGTGGTGAACTTCCAAGTTTACCCCGCGATCCGCGGGGCTGGTCACAAAAGATCCAGAGATCGAACTTGATTCATCAGGATTGGATGTACTAACAATTTAATTTCACGCGGGTGTTGCTTAGTGGTAAAGCCCCAGCCTTCCAAGCTGGTCACGCGGGTTCGATTCCCGCCACCCGCTCCATTTCCCCTCACTTCGGTGAGGGTTTTTTATGCCCTACTCCGTTTACATCCTTTATTCAGAATCGTCGGATCGTTTTTATACGGGCTTCACCGAAGATCTGGAGAGACGGTGAAAGGAGCATCAGATTGGAAAAACCAAATCCATCCGCTTTGCTACAGATTGGAAGATTATGTGGTCTAAAGATGTTCAGACCTCTTCAGATGCCCGAGAACTTGAGGTACGCATCAAAACGCGAGGAGCAAAACGATTCTTATCTGATCTGGAAGCCTAAAGGCTGAGTTCGAGTTTTACCCCGCAGAATGCGGGGCCCGCACACGCCTCTGGTGTGACAAGCACCCGCTCCCCATCATCCGTCTGGAAGTGATTTGACAGGGTGAGTCTTCTGAAGAGGCGGAAACGTCGACGTATGGGTTACATCCAGAGGGGCCTCATTTCCTGTGTTCCTTCAGGCGCTCTGCCAATTCGGTTTTCCCAAAAAACTCACACCAGCCGATTGCGGTTGCGTGATGTTTGCCATCCTCGATCTCCGGATCCGCACCGCGCTCCAGCAGCCATTCCACCCGGTCGGCCGGGCCGCTTTCAACCAGGAAATGAAGGGCGGTTGCAGGGCACCCGTAGGCCGTGGCCATCGCATTGACGTCCCCACCGTGATCGAGAATCCATTTGGCCGAGGCCCAATTTCTTCGCAGGACTGCATGTACAAACAGATGGCTCTGTTCCCCTCCCGGACGGAGAACATCCGGGTCCTGCTTCCACAAACGCTCCGCCTCTTCGAAAAGGTTGGAAGCGAGCGCATCAGCCAATTCAAGCGACTCGGTGTTGAGGTGTTCCAACACGACCTCGTCGGTCAGGTCGAGATCCGGATTCGCCGTCTGTAAATCGAGCGAATCACGCGCTCGGGTGTCTGCCCCCAGTTCCACCAGAAGGTCGGCCATTTGTTTGTTCCCCCGGTGCAGGGCAAACAGGAATGGGGTTCGATGATATTCAAACTGACTCATCCGGGCATTGAGCACATTCGGGTCGGATGAGACCAAACGCCGGACTTCCGCCTCGTCTCCCATCGCCACTGCCGTCCAGATACTGTGCCGGACACCTGCTTCGAGGAGAACCTTGCCTACCTTCTTCTGATCACCCAGACAGACCGCCCAGCCGAGGACCGATTGTTTGTGATCATTGTTGGAGGCCTCGATTTCGGATCCTTCACGGATCAGGAACCGGACCACCTCAAGATGACCGCGTTCCGCAGCAAAATGAATTGGGCAGGCATGATCGGTTTCGCAGCGTTCATTTACATCAGCACCACGTCGAACCAGTTCACGTACAATGTCCACATGCCCTTCCCAGGCCGCCATGTGGAGTGGAGGTTTGTTCCACTGTCCAATCAGGAGATGGATGGCATCCGGCTGTTCGTCCAGAAGCACACGCAGCTCATCCAGTTTGCCGTGAAATACCGCCTGTTCCAAGCGGGAGCCCCACACGTGGGTGGTTTCGGAAGATTCAACGTGACGGATGAGGTCCGCCCAGTTCGCAAAGCCATAGTGTTTTGCGAGTTGATGCTGGGCCCTGGAAAGCTGTAACCCAGGCTGAGACTTGGTCAGATCCTTTGCCGTCTTCCGCAGGAACACAACGCTGGGATGGAGGGGGAGGTCGGCTGAGAGTGAAGACAGGTCGGCCGAAATGTCATGCCGCGAATGCGGAGCTTGTTCGTTCATACTGAACCCTTTCTTTGAGCCTGTGGTCCGCATGATCAGGCAGAAATGGTTCTGAATGTATGGAAAGATCAGGTGGATTCAACCCTTCCCGCGGACCCGGGTGCTTCCTGAAAGCAGGCTTATCATGACCTGCGACGAGGGTGAAAGTCAAGAGGCATTCTCACCGGTAAAAACGTAAGCAGACACTTGTGCACCTTGACTTACCCTTCCGGCTGAACATGGTGACGGTCGTTCGTCTTGTTCATCACAACAGAGGAGGAGTCTATGATGCCCATATTCCTATTTTTCATCTACCTGCTCGCATTACCGGGAATGATTGTGGTGGCGTTGGTCAGGCTCGAAGAGCGGCCCAGCGCCTTCATGGGTTTCTTCAAACTATGTTTCGGGCTCGTGTCCATCTTCGTGATTCCTACTTTAGGAGCTCCGGACCTTCTCACAAAAATCTACCTCTTGCTTTCCACCCTGCTCAGTCTCCTCGGACTCACAGACATCATCGTGGGAAAAATACTCGTTCACATGAAGAAAGGCGGAATGACGGCATCAACCCTTCAACACAAATAGAGGCGACGTACCGTGGGCATACTGGAGCTTGTAGGTGTCGTGGGGGTAGGCGTGGGGTATCATCAGGCAAGGGACCGGACAAAGCAGTTCGAGGACAGTCTGAAACAGAATCCGACATCTTCCCGGGATGCAATGGTCCTCATAAAGAACAGCCTGTTTGTGAGGGGCCTGTTGCTTTTTCTTCTCATGTCCTTCACGGCACATCTGTCATCATCCTGGGGGAACTACCGCCTCCTTTCCTTGCTTCCCTTGCCTTTTTTCGTTGGCATCTTGTGGTTTCGCTGGCCCAAAAAACTGGAAAACGAGCTGGTTCAGAAGGGATTCTCCGATCACCAACGGACCCTGCTTCAGTCTGTTTACCGGTTGTATCACCTCGTTCTGATGGGTGTCCTGATCACGGTGCAGGCTGCGATCCTCCGAGGATGATGTGTACAGCCGGCATTCCGTACGCTAGAATCCAGGAAGCCCAGATGAGCTTCGAAACACCATGAAAACCCGGCCTTTCTTCATACTCATGTCCGGCATCATCTGCTTCGGACTGGTGATTGCGGCGGGTACCCTTCGCCCTGCGTTTCCGGAAGACTGGCGGGCGATTCAGAAAGGGACAGAGCGGGAGGAGCTCCTCGAACAGTATCAGGGAAAACTCCATACTGGCATGAAGGAGATCAAAGGCTTCGACACTCTCTCCCACTCCTGCGAGCAACTGGGATTCCGGGCATGCCGGTGGACGCTTTTTGTTTATTATGATGAATCCGATCATATCGAATCCGTCAGGGCACACTTCATGGATCCGAGGTGTGGTTGGCGTAATCAACATCTTCGGCTTCGATAACCCAAACGGATCACAACAAGCATGGGACATACACAGCATGAAAACCACTTATCTCATTTTTCTCGTCATCACTGTCTCTCTGACCCGTTCCTTTGCGGGAGACCGATCCAGGGCTCCAACTGACGTGAAGCCTTCCGAAACTCCAAAGGACATCCTGCCTGAGAAACAAACCGAAGGACATACCTGCGGGTGGCACTGCCTACGGTCCATCTACACATCCTACCACCTGAAAACAGAGGAGTACGCCCTTCGGGAACGGCTGGGTGTCGACAAAAAGGCCGTCCCGTTTTTCGCATCGACAAAGGGGACGGTGCATCCGGATATCCTGCGGGTGCTTGATCAGGATGGGTTTCAGTTTGAACATCTTGATCTGGGAAAGCAGGGGCATCTGAACAGGCTGCATGATCATTTCAAAACCGGTCATTACGCACTGGTTCTGATCAGGTTGAACCAATCCAATGCCCTGCACTGGGTGGTGTTATCCGGGGTTGAGGAAGGAAAATATCACGTCGTGGATTCTCTGCAAAAGGACCCCTATAAGGAAGACGTGACGTTTATTCATCGTCAGGTGCAAACCACCCTTTTGATCAAACCCAGCCATTCAGACGAAATCGGAACCGGAAAGGCACATCGGCAAGGTATCCAGCAAGGCATCAAAGGACTGTTTTAAGACCCGGGCTCCGGTCGCAGGCGAAAGGTCTACCCCATACCGGATCTAGCTGGAGGGTGACGAACTCCGCCAATGACCTTGTTTACGACTCCAGTAATGCGTTCTGGAAGAGCTGGTCCAATAGCGCTATCGGCTGTTTCGGAGGGGTCTGGCTGAAGGGTGTACCTTCCAGTCGCTCCAGTTCAGCGTATACAAAGTCACTCAGCACGGGAATGGTAGGACCGGTCCCGAGTTCCACTCCGGCGGCTTTTTCGCACACCAACGCGTCGATGGCTTCCCGCACCTTATGATCCTCAACGGTCGCTTCCACTAACCGAGCAAACTCAGTTGGCACCACGCCTCTCTCCGCCTCCAGCCATCGGATGGCCAGCAGGGGACGCAACACATAGAAATATTTTTTCCGGCGGACCACATCAGATTTGAGGAACTCCCGACAATTATTCCGGGCCATATGCAGGTAGTGATATCCGCAGGCAATGGGTGAATAATAGGTTTTCGCCAGTTCCCGCATCTGTTCGGCAACCTGGGTCACCTCCCGATACACAATGGGGGACCCCAACCACTCCAACAGTGGCGGATTTGACTTCCGAAAGAGCTGCAGTGCCTTCCGCAGATCCCAACCGCTGACATCCAGCACATCGTCAATCGGCCTCTCGATCACATCCCGCTTTGCCTCAAGGTTGACCGCCAGGTACCAGGAGGTTGGACGACAGTAGAGAAACCGGACGTCATAATCGCTGTCCGTCGATGCAAAGCCCCATGCCCTGCTCCCGGACTCGCAGGCGTAGAGAATCCGAACACCTTCAGACTCTTCAATCTCGTTCAGTACATTCTCGATTTGATCTTTCATCTCATGCCTCGTTTCCTGCTCATGGAATCCTTCCCGTGGTTGCGGCTTGCGCATAGGCAAGGACCTGTGGATTGTCCGTAGTGGGCCGCTTGAGAAATCTCTTCAGAATCCCCACAGCTTCCGGAACCGTCGTTGACCAGTGACCGAGCCCATGTATCGCAGACACCCTACAGTTTTCGTTCCGGGAGAACAACGCCCGATTCATCACGTCCAGAGCCGCAGAGATCATACCCGGCGAGGCGTTTCCAGAGTATAGAACAAAGAGATCCCAGAACATGTAGCACATGTACCCCAGTGGACCATCGGTTCGTTCACTCCCGATACGCTCCACAGGAGCAGTACAATAACGCTCAAAGAAATTCCCGTACAGATGACGTAAGTTTTGAATTCCTTTGATCCGCCTTATCTCGGTGCCCTCCACTGTGTATAAGAACGGCAAGTCGCTTTCTCCGTTCGAATAGATCATCGTGATGCCTTCACCCAGTTGAGTCTTATCATAGATGGAATGGATGCCTGGGTCGGTCAACATACGATCCACATAGTCGAATGCTATGTCAGCATGGAACGTATCAACCGCCTCCTCCTGACAAGGCAGGTCAACTGAACCATTGCCTGACGGACCAAATACCGCTTCGATCCAATGATCGTACTTCATAAGGAACCGACTCCTCTCACCTCAATCCTCCGGTTTTTCACCTGCCGGCGCCATTTTCACCAGCTTCGGGTCAAAACGGGCGACGATCTGCACCAGATCCTGCTGAGCGGCCATCACTTCTTCAATATCTTTGTAGCACATCGGCAGTTCATCCAGCCCGGCAGACAGCAGCTTCACTCCCCGTTTCGCCAGCTCTTTTTCAGGGGTCAGGTGTTTAAATTTCTTGGTAGCGGCCGTCCGGCTCATACGTCGTCCGGCTCCATGGGACGCAGAATCCAAGGATTCGGGATTTCCACGTCCCCGCACGACAAACCCGGGATCCGCCATACTGCCGGGAATGATGCCGATCGTGCCGGCACCGGCCGGAGTGGCTCCTTTCCGGTGCACAATGACCTCTTCGCCATCATGATTCTCTTTCCAGGCGTAGTTGTGATGGTTTTCAATATCCAACAGCACCTCCACCCCCAGCCGTTTGGCAATGGCAGCATGAATACAGGCGTGATTCGCCGCTGCGTATTCCCCCATCAGGGACATCGCAGCCCAGTATTCCTGACCGGCCTCACAGTCCAGATCCAGCCAGGCCAGATGGCGCAACGGTTTAGGCAGCTCAGGATGAGCCTCCATGGCCAAACGGCTGTAGTGGGACGCCACCTGTGCTCCTGTTCCACGGCTTCCGCTGTGCGAGAGCAGAGCCAGATAGGTTCCAGGTTCCAAACCAAGATCAGGCTCGGACAAGTTCAAGGTACCGAATTCCACAAAATGATTTCCGCTTCCACTGGTTCCGAGCTGAGCCCAGGCCTTGTCTTTGAATCGCTTGGTCACCGGACTGACCGACCAGTCTGCATCCATCACAGCGTGATCCCGCTTCGGCATCGGATCCTCCCCTCCGTCAAATCTCGCGCCCATCCCAAACCGGGTTTCCCGATGGATGGCGTCCATCAGCTTTTTCTCTTTGGTCACGAGAGCAGATGGTGGCAGATCCAGTACGGTCATCTTCATGCGGCAGGCAATGTCCACACCTACAGCATAAGGAATGACAGCGTTGCGGGTTGCCAGGACGCCGCCAATCGGCAATCCGTATCCCAGATGGGCATCGGGCATCAGAGCTCCCCGTACCGAAACCGGCAGCTTGACGGCATTGCGCATCTGCTCAATCGAGGTGGCCTCGAGATCCTTTCCCCACTGCTTCCAGGGTTTGGGATCATAAATGGCCATCTCCTCCGCAAGGGCCCTCTGCTTGTCCATCATCGCCGCCGCCAGCTCCGCCAACACCTCATGTGTGAGAAACGGTTCCGCATCCCTGGCCAGCGTTTTCAGCAGCAGGCCGAGTTCCCGGTCATCTTTTCCCAACTCGGTCCAGGCCCGGCATGCCACCATCGCCACATCCTCCAGGTCCTGGGGGATTCCATGAAATCGCAAATGTTTCTGTTTCATACTTCTTCTCCGTTCGTCTCCATCTTCACATCCACCATGCCGTCCCCCAATTCCTCGATCCGGAACCGGACCGGGAGGAAGGCCTGGATCACCTTCATATTTGTCGTCGTATGCCGGGACAGTTTCAGGGTCCGGAACCGTCCCTTTCCCGCCAGGGCCATCGGCAGCAGTAGTTGATCCGCTAAATGACGTCCAACGGGTGCATCCGCTCCCAAATACGCCCGGGCCTGCTTGCAAACGTTTTTCGCCACCTGTGCGGACGGTACACCGAGTTCCCCAAAGGCGGTAAACACTTCTGTGACCTCTGCACTTTCCAGAATGAGCTGCAGCACATTGCCTGGGCTTCGGGCCCCTTCCAGCATCACCACCTCCTGGTCCTCTTCGCGGAAATCCAACAGACGCCGCACCTCCCGCAGTTCCCGTTTGGCAATGCCTTCCCCCAGATCCGCCAATACACACCGTGCGGTTCGTTTCTTGAGAGGTCCACGTGCCTTCAACACAAGCGGGGTCAGCTTCTCTACCGGACGGACCTGCAACCGCAGCTCTCCTCCACCGGCCGGATAGAATCCAGGACGAATCAGCTCCAATTCCGTCTCGACCCCCATTTTTGCCATCAACGGCAAAAAAGAACGCTGCAAGAACTCAACCGGAGGACTCATGGGATTGTGTGTGCCTCCCTCCACGGAAATGAGACAGGGACCGGGTGCCTGCAACATGGCAGGCAACACCGTCTGAAGCACCAGTGTCGTACTTCCCGCAGTGCCAATGACGACCTTGAACGCACCATCGCGGACCGGACCGGGGAGGAAGGTCAGTTCTTCACTCCCCGGCCGGTTTCCCTCAACCTGGGCACCGCACAGGTCTGCCGACGCCCGGACAGCCGCTAGATGCTGACGCAGCAATCCGGGTTTTGCCCGCCCTGCCCGAATCTGCTGAATCCGAACCGGACGGCCGGTCACCATGGAGAGACTCAGGCTGGTTCGCAGCACCTGCCCTCCCCCTTCTCCGAGGCCACCATCAATGTTGATCATGTCATCTCGCATTTTCATTTCATCCTCCTAGTTGCAGACCCTGTGCCAATTCATGATAAAAAATCATAACATATTTATAATGAACAATTTATCGTATTTAAGCACCTCTTACAACATCATAAAAAAGCTTAAATACTATATGTATTTCTATGAAACTAGACGATATCATACCCACTATGAATCAAAAAACCATCGTTCTCGGTTCTCTGGGCACCAATCTGGACCGCCACCCCGGAAAAGACCGCTGGCACAAGTGGCGTCCTTCTATTGCGATCTGCCAGCAGCAGGATCTCGTGGTGGACGAGTACATCCTGCTGTCGCAATCCAACTTCCACAAGCTTACAAATGTGGTGGTGGAGGACATTCAGACCGTATCCCCGGAGACCAACATCCGGGTCATCGAAACTGAGATGTCTGATGTGTGGGACTTCCAGGAGGTTTACAGCACCCTCTACGATGTTGCACAGGATCTGAACCTTGATCCCCGGAACGAGAATCTGGTCCACATCACCACCGGCAGTCATGTCATGCAGATCTGCCTGTTTCTGCTCACAGAATCCCGCCACTTTCCGGCAAAACTACTGCAGACCTCTCCTCCCCGTCGCAAAAATGCCGGTCCGGAAGGAACGATTCAACTCATTGATCTGGAGCTAGCCCGTTACGATCAACTGGCCAGCCGATTTGAACAACAATCACTCGACGACATCGCGTTTCTCAAGTCCGGCATCTCCACCCGGAACATCGAGTTCAACAAGCTGATCGCTCATATCGAGCAGGTAGCGCTCCGCTCCAGCGAACCCATGTTGCTCATGGGGCCCACCGGAGCCGGTAAATCCCACCTTGCCCGACGCATCTACGACCTGGCGGTGCACCGGAAAGGCATGAGCGGAGAGTTTGTGGAGGTGAATTGCGCCACTCTGCAGGGGCAAGCGGCGATGTCCGCATTGTTTGGTCACAAAAAAGGATCCTACACCGGGGCCACCACAGACCGGTCCGGGTATCTGCGGGCGGCAAACAAAGGCATGCTGTTTCTGGATGAAATCGGGGAACTGGGTCTGGACGAACAGGCCATGCTGCTGCGGGCGGTGGAGGAAAAGGTCTTTTACCCCTTGGGGGCCGACACGCCGGTGAAAAGTAATTTTCAGCTCATCTGCGGAACCAACCGGGATCTGCAGACCGAAGTGCAGCAAGGGAATTTCCGCGAGGATCTGCTGGCCCGAATCCATCTGTGGACGTTTAACCTGCCCGGACTGTCAGACCGGCGGGAAGACATTGAGCCCAACCTGGAGTATGAACTGAATCAATTGGCAGAACGCACCGGCAAACGCATTCGGTTTAACAAAGAGGCGCTCAAAGCATTTCTCGATTTCGCCCTTACACCCGATTCCTCCTGGAAAGGGAATTTCCGGGACCTGAATGCAGCCGTCACCCGCATGTCCACGCTGGCACCGGAAGGACGGATTACGGTTCAGGAAGTGCAGGACGAAATGAATCGTCTTCAGAAACACTGGGGGATTCAAACCGAACAAAAGAATCCATTAGTCGAAGAAGTTCTTGGAAGGGCAAAAGCAGAAACTCTCGACCTCTTCGACCGAATGCAATTGGAATCCGTGCTGGCCGTTTGCAAAGAACACCGCAACCTCGCCGAAGCCGGACGCCACCTGTTTCAAGCCTCACGCAAAAACCGTAACAACCCCAACGACTCCGACCGTATCCGTAAATACCTGGCCAAATTCGACATCACCTGGGAACAGGTGCAGGACTTATAACAGCACCTCCTCTCTCTGAAGGTCGAAAGAGAGGGTGTAAATCGTCGCACATTCGGGGCAGGAAAGCCCCGGCTCCGTGATCAAATCCGCACCCAATGGAGCCGGGGTTTTCCAACCCCGATTCTTCATCCGCAACAAAAACACCGCTGCCTTTTTGGGCAGCGGGGGTAAGGGTTAAATAAGGTTCGTGACACGGTCGGCGAGACCTTTTTCACCCAGGATGACGTTCAGCTTTCCGTTCGCGGAGATTTTCTCCAAGACTTCCAGCTCACGCAGCCGCATCAAGGTCGGGTTGTCCCGAATCAACTTGGCTGTGTTCATCTGGGATCGCATGGCGGCCGTTTCCTCCCGACGGAGGATGCCGTTGGCTTCCGCCTGCTTTCCGGCCATGATGACCTGGTTCAGGATGTCCTTCATGTCACCCGGCAGGATGATGTCCCGGAGACCCGCTTGACGGATCTCCAGACCCAGGCCGGTGGCGGTGGACCGCAGCCGATCCAACAGCACCTCACCGAGATGCTCTTTTTCCGTCAGCAACTCATCGAGCGTGCGGCCGCCAATCTCAGACCGGACGGCCAGCTGCGCTTCCCGGTAGAGGGTATCCCGTTCATCCACACTGGAAGACACCGTCTTCAGGACGTCCTTCACGCGGATGAGCAAGCTGACATTGACTCGCAGGGAAACCCTGTCCGCCGTCAGGATATCCTGACCACTGATCTCCAGAACCGTTTCACGGCAATCCACAGAAACCATCCGTACAGAGCCACGGCCTTTCCAGGCAGCGTAGGCACCAGAGCCTTCAACGGAGATCAGTCGACCGTTTCGATAGAAAACGCCCTTAGATCCTTCCGGCACTTCCCATCGCTCGAGCCAGTTGTTTACGTAGGCCATTGCCATGAGGGATCGCAGCACCTCACCATCCTTCAACAGCTCATCGGCATTCAGCATCTCAGCCTCCAGCCGGTGCGGTCCCGTCCACAACATGTGCAGTCCCGGGCCCAGAACGGTGAAGAGGCGTCCATCAACCCGAACGAGCGCACGTTCGTTTTCGGCAATCTCCAGTTCACGCGTTTCCTCTTTCAGTAATCCGGAGGCCATCACCTGCCGAACGTCCTGCACCTGAACCAGAATCTCTTTCCGGTCCAGCAGATGAATCTCTGTATCCTGGAAAAACCCCGCAACCCAGTGCCGGCCCGGCATCAGAACCTGCTCCAGTTTCCGGTTACGGAACACGAGGGCCCGGGCGTCATACGGAACCCGCAGCCATGTCAGTTGTGTGTGTTTGTACTTCTTCATGTTGTCTCCTTCAGTTGGGGTTGACGAAATCAATAAGGGACAGACAGATGGCGCGAACCCGAACCGCCACGGAGAGAGGTGCGGAACGGCCATTAAGCGAACAGGGAGCCCGAAGATCTTCGGTCGGCCCTCCATCCACTCTCCGACCCGGATTCTCTGACTCGCCATGCGCGGTATCCTGACCGTTTCTGGCACCCACCTCCGCTGTCTTCCGGCCGGACTTCCGAAGAAGACCCGCCGACCGACAGGCCGAAGCAAGCTCCCGCCATCCATCCGTCGTGGGGATTGACGTGACAGGTCAATGAGTGCAGGATTCGAACCTGCAACAGACGGTACCCAAAACCGATGCTCTAACCAGGTTGAGCTAACTCAGATCGTGAAACGACAGACTCCACTTCCGGGATATGCAACGCCGATACTGTCTCCAGCAGACCCGCACACCGATGGCAGTGTCAGGACATGTAGTGCTAGAGTCATGCCAACCCCAATACCCCAACCATTGTTTCAATCATAACTCATTTTAAAAAAGAGATTTACAGTTTTTATCAGCACATCATAGGCACAATAAAAACGAAAGCATTTCTATCTTTTCATCTATATTTTATATAATCATCTATTTTATATGCATGAGATTCGAATCGCGAATTACGCCAAACAAAGATCCGAGATTGAGCGGATCCGGGTGCGGGTATTTGTGGAGGAGCAAGGCGTTCCTCCGGAACTTGAAATGGATGAATTGGACGAAGACGCCCTGCATCTGCTTGCATGGCGCAGCGGAGTTGCCGTGGGGACGGCTCGCCTGACACCAGACGGCCATATCGGCAGAGTCGCCGTCTTACCCGAGTATCGGGGACAACACATTGGCCGTTCACTTATGGAGGCGATGATGGAGCTGGCAACACAATCCGGCAGACAGCAGGTGGAGATCTCCGCACAGATTCAGGCCAAAGGGTTTTACCACTCCCTGGGGTTTCAGGAAAAAGGGGACGCGTACATGGAAGCCGGAATCCCCCATATCGCGATGTCGGCAACCCTGTAGAGACAGTAATGCGGCTGTGAGAATCCTCTCTCCGGTCCTGAACACTGAACGTAAGATCATTTAGAATGAAATTGCAAAACCATGAATTTCCGCGTCCCTTGGATGGAAACCCTTGAGACCCCCACCCATGACGTCGATCCCAACCAGACCCAACATTCTTTTCATCATGGCAGATGATCATGCCCCACAGGCATGCGGATGCTATGGAAGCGCTGAGGCCAGGACCCCCAACATTGACCGCCTGGCAGAGGAGGGAATGATCTTTACCCGGGCCATGGACACGGTTGCGCTCTGCGGGCCGAGTCGCGCCGCTTTGCTGACAGGAGTGCACAGTCATGTAAATGGTTTCGACCGAAACGAAGCAAAAGACTTTGACGGTTCACAACTCACATTTCCCAAGGTTCTTCAGGAAGCGGGATACCAAACCGCTATTTTCGGGAAGTGGCATCTAGGATCTCAACCCACAGGCTTTGATCATTACGAGCTGATTCCCGGACACGGACAATTCTGGGACTGCCCCTTTAAAAAAAGCGGGCAGGCCTGGGAGGAAGAAACCGTTTGCCCGGGTTATCTGACCGAGGTCATCACCGAACGGACCCTTGACTGGCTGGAACAACAGGATTCCGCGCAGCCGTTTTGCGCCATGGTGCATCACAAAGCCCCGCATACACCGCACGAGTATCCGGAACGATATGAACGTCTGTATCAGGAGGATTTCCCCGAACCTGACACCTTTCAGGATTCCTGGGACGGGAGACACGCCCTGAAACAGAGCCTGGGAAAATGGTCCAAATTCGAGGAAATGGTGGAGCATGACCTCTGGGGAAATGAGTCGAGGGGGAAGGTCATGCCCGATCGCACCGATAAGGCCGCATTCAAATCCTGGGCTTACCAGGTGTTCAAGAAGGGATACCTGCGACTGGTGAGCTCCCTGGATGACAGCGTCGGGCAGATCCTCGACTATCTCGATCGAAGCGGTTTAGCGGAAACCACGCTGGTGATTTACACCTCTGATAACGGTTTCTTTCTGGGTGAGCATGGGATCTACAACAAAATGTGGATGTATGATCAGGCCCTGCGCCTTCCCATGGTGATACGGTGGCCTGGCAAGATTGAATCCGGCTCCACCTGTGAGGACCTGATCTCCCTTATCGATTTGGCCCCCACGTTTTGCCAATTGGCTGCCGGGAGAATTCCTACCCGTTTTCAGGGTGCCTCTCTCACCTCAGTGTTTGAGGGTGAGCCGCTGGAGAGGGATGTGCATTATTACCATTACCGCGATCAGTTTGATGTTCCGGATCATTGCGGCATCACCACCAAAACGCATAAACTGATCTGCTTTTACCACTCTCAGGATCTGCCCACAGTTTGGGAATTCTACGATTTGGTGCATGATCCCATGGAGATGCACAACCTCGCAGCCACCAAACCGCCGGAAGACTTCAGGCACTATGCTGAAATCCTCAGATCAGAGGCAGCCAGACTGGAAGATCCTGTGGCCGGAGAATTGCAGATACTCACGAATGCCATCCCGTAATCAGCGGTAGGCCGGGGGACCATATCGTTCGATCGCCTCCGCTTCCGTTCCCACCGTGTTCCCCTGCCCGATCTGAAACTGATAGGGAAGTTTGCCGATTTGGAGTTTAAATTTTTTATTCAGCATATCACTCAGGAGTCCCTGGTGGATTAACTCAGCCTCCGGGGTGTATCCCAGATCCGGAAGGCGTGTGCGGAGCTTCTCCAACGCGTCCCGATGTCGGGCCACCTCGCCCTGGAAGTCCTCTAAAGATGCGAGGTTTTGAATGCAGTGCGGATCCTGGGCCACATCGTAAAATTCTTCGGTAGGCTTCTCATCCGCCATAAATTCCGATTGCGACTCGTTGAGGGCCCCTTGGGCTCTTGCCATCCGCAACGCCAAGGTGGTCAGTCCGTTTTCCATGTAATTGAGTCGCTGCATGTGAGGGATCGCCGGGAAATCGTTCCGTACATAGAGATACTTACGCGAACGACAGGACCGGACGCGGTCAAACGCTTCCCCCATTCGATCCCGTGCTGCAAATGCGAACTCCCGGTCCGGAGAGTCAACCCCGTCTCCCAGGAAGACTCTGCCGTGGTAATGCTCCGGAATGGGTACGCCGCAGAGGGAGAGAATGGTGGGGGCAATGTCCACCCAGCCTACGAGCTGGTGGTCCGTGGAGCCCGGTTCAAAGGGAGGGTTCTTCATCCCGGCTGGAACTTTCATGATCAGCGGAAGATGAATCCCGGCTTCATAACACCAGCGTTTTTCCCGGCACAGTCCACGGCCGTGATCGGACAGGTAGATCACAATGGTGTTGTCCGCATGGCCCGATTCCTCCAGAATGTTCATGGCCCTGCCGAAGGATTGATCCTGGTGGGTGAGGTTGTCATAGTGCCGGGCAATCTCCATCCGCACCTCAGGGGTATCCGGCAGATAGGGGGGCACCGGAGCCAGGTCCGGATCGTGTACATACTCCGGTGGAATTTCTGCGATGCGTTCCTCATGAGGCGGCATCCTTTTTCCTTCACACCAGTCCCAAGCACGGGACTCATGTGTTACCCCGAGGTTCTGGTAGACAAAAAACGGTTTCTCGCCTGAGGGCAGCTTCCCGGTTTCAAACCAGTTCTCTTCCGTAAGAGCAAAATCATCCGGAGGAACAAAATTAAAATCGGTCTTCGTGTGCCAATGAACCTCGTATCCTGCGTCCTGAAGCTCATGGGTAAACAAGCGGGGAGGCTCAAGCAGATTGGAACGCATGTGATGGCTCCCGTACGTCCACGGATACATTCCGGTCACCATTCCTGAGCGGCTGGGTGCACAGACCGGCGCATGGGAGATTCCCTGGGTGAACAGACAACCTTCACGGGCAAACTGATCGATATTGGGCGTACAGCCGTAGTCGTCCCCGTAGCAGCCGTGATGTCGACTGGTATCCTCCGCCTGAATAAACATGATGTTAGGTCTGAACTTCATAATCGATCCCATTTGTTGATCACACGCACGTTCCATCTTGAAAGAAGCTCAGGTCATGGATGAAGTAAAGTGGGAAACCATGAAGTCTTGAGGAAAGGAACGGCCAAACGAGAGGGAAACAAGTAAGGAGGTTTGCACCACAATCTGCTTGCCGGTGGGACCTCGTTCCGGGGTCCTGTACACTCGACTGCGGGATGCAGTCGCTCCAGCTATCCTCGGGTTCTGCCCTGTAGATGCAGGCGCACTCATTCACATCATGGTATCTTGGCCGGTGGGACCTCGTCTCGAGGTCCTGTACACCCGACTGCGAGACGCAGTCGCTCCAGCTACCCTCGGGTTCTACCCTGAAGTTGCAGCCCACTCATTGGCATCATCGTATCTTGGCCGGAGGGACCTCGTCTCGAGGTCCCGTGCATTCGACTGCGGGACGCAGTCGCTCCACCCAACGCCCAAAGCCTGACGTCATACTGCCTGTCCGGCCTTTTACCCGTGCGATGCGTCAGAGCATCAGGTCGCTGGAAACCTTATTGATAAATGTACGTATGACATCCCGCTCTTCGCCCGTACAACTGTGAAGCGGGCCATCCTTTTCCATATCATTCCCGGTGTAATTCGCACCCTGGGTCAAAGCCCGGCTGGAATCTGCACTGGGCAGGGTCACTTTGAGGTCCAACTCGCCGTTCATAGCCTGGATAGGAATGAGGCCCGCTTTGCCGACTGTCGCCAGCATCTTTTCCTCCTTCAAACGCTCCTCCACCCAGGCCAAGACCTCTTCATGTTCAAGCAAATCATTCACACCCTCTCCACCGACAATCAGGAGGAGGTCGAGATCATCCAGTTTCCGGGCGTCGGAAATGTCGAGGTCCGCGATCAGTTTTAACTCCAGCGTTTCACGGTCCAAATCGGCTTTACCCGGAACGCAGATCTGCAGATCAGCCCCTTTGGCAACAAGTTCCCGGTACATCACGTCTAAAAATTCATGATCCTCTTTGGGGGAAAGCAGCACCACCTTTTTTCCTTTCAGACTGTAGTCGGGGGCAATCGCGGTGATGTACTCGAGTTTCTTCCGGGTGATGTGAAGAGGAATCACGGCATCCGTCTCCCGAAGGGCGTTTTCAAATTCCTCCCGGAATTCGGTCAGGGTACGGACCGCTTTTCCGCCCACCCGGTGAATGATGTCGAGTCTCTGAAGGTCAGCCCGCTTGGCGGTGGAATTGTCCTCCACAAAATGCACCAGCACGCCTTCTCTCTCTGCAGGAAGGGCGTGGATCAGGTGATGGAGAGGGACAAGTTCCTTCAAACCAAGCCCCAGGGTCGCATAACGATGCTCCACAATTTCTCCGGCGTGCAGCCCGAATGTCGGCAACAGCTCCATCTCTCTCAGGGTCGTGCGGAAGGTGAGCTCTTTGCGTTCACCCGGTTCTCCTCTCAACACGGTCAGAGAAGTCTCCTCACCGGCAGGACGAACACTTTGATCCCATTCCAGTCGAAGCAGATCGGCCTTGGTGCGGGCTGAAACCGGTTTGCCGTCCACCGCAACCAGGATATCTCCGGTTCGGAGCCCGATGGATTCGGCTTCGGAATCAGGCATCACCCAGGATACCAGAACGCCGCGGTCGATCTCCAGGGAAGTGGCGAGTTCATCATAGAGCTCGGTGGTGAAGAAATGCGGGATGACACTCCGGACAAATCTTCCGCGGGTTTTCAGATCCTCAATCATGCCTTCCGCAACATGTATCGGAATGGTGAATCCCAGGTTGTTACGTCCGCGATATCCGTAGGTGTTAATGCCAAGGACCCGCCCTTGCTGATCAAAAAGAGGGCCGCCGCTGTTCCCGGGATTGATCGCCGCATCGGTCTGAAACACCACCGTCTCGGTATTGAGGTCGGTGCGGTCTACACTGCTCAGGATCCCACTGGTAAAGGTCCGGCGAAGTCCGGAGGGGGTACCGACCGCGAAGCAGGCCATCCCCAAGGTGGCATTCCGGCTGTCCGCGAACTCCACGGGCTGAAAGGGAGAGTCCGCTTCGATTTTCAGCAGGGCCACATCCGGATCCATGGAAAATCCAAGTACCTTGGCGGGAAACTTCCGCTCGTCATTCAGGACGACGGTGATGCTTTTTGCCGGCTGAGTGGGATCCTCCGCATCGGAACCCCGGATCACATGGCCGTTCGTCAGGATGTAACCGTCTTCGCTGAGAAAGAACCCGGTACCACCGGCCCGCTCATGTTGAATGGACACCACACTGGGGTCCACTTTTTCCATAATCTCCAGAGGAATGTCCGAGCCGGAGGGTGTTGCCGTCGGCTCCTGGGCCTGAAGGATTCCGGACGACGTCACGGCAGACAAAACAACGAAAGAAGCAAGAACGGTCGATTTCATTAAAGGGATTCCGAAAGAGGGTTGCGGTTGCCGATACGCAGATTGAGGGCTTCGATACTTTCCATCGGCCCCCGTTTAAATTCAACCAGGACCGCCTCCGGCTTGTCCTGACGCACGCTGTCGAGTGCCTCACTGAAAGCCTCCAGATCCGGTGTATCCATCCCACCCAGAGAGGTGATCACATCACCCCTCCGCAACAGGGACTGCCCGAACTGACGCCCCGTGGCCGCCGGGCTGCCCCGCTTCAGTGTGGTCACCATCACCCCTTCCGTCTCGAAGAGATTCAACTGGGTTTCCATCACCTGATTGATGTCGCTGACCGTGATCCCCAGATCCTCCGCCTGAAGGGTTGAGGGCTCAGGACGTTTGGTCAAGACTCCTGCACCGCGAAAGCGTTTTCCGTCCCGCAACACTTCCGCCTCGAAGGTCTGTCCTTCATGTGGACGGAGGGCCTGATTGAAATACTGCCGGGTTCGGTTCCCGCTCATCCGCAATGGATTTCCGTTCAAGGACACCAGCAGGTCTCCGTCCCGGAAACCGGCTTCGTAGGCTCCGGTGCCTTCATACACCTGAACTAACCACAGTGCACTACGTGGCAATCCCTGATCGCGGGCATAATCTGTGTTGATAGGGGATACGACAGCACCGAACCAGACCTTGTCGCTTCCGCTCGGTGGTTCCCCTTCCCCCATGACGCCATCCAGAAGGCTTTGAATATCGGGCCGGAGGTCGTCCAGCACCCAGGCGTCATTCTGGGTGACAATGCCGACCATCTCCCCATCTACATTAAACAGCGGAGCCCCGCGTGCGGATCGGGGAATGGTACTCAGGCTGAACTGCCGGTAAAACCCTTCAATCATGCCCTGGCAGTAGGCCCGGAAGGTAAAGCGGGCAAATTCATTGGCATCATCGGATGCCACCACCGTGAAGGCGGATTCGCCTCTGGCCAGGTTGCCGGTGCTGGAAAAATCTGCGGGGGTCAGTGGGGTACGCGGCTGGATTTTGAGAATGGTCATCCCCAGCGTAGGCTCCGCTTTGACCGGACGGGCCAGATATCGTTCCTCCCCAATCCAGGCTTCCACCCGGTCCGGTGCGTCCGGTTTCATGGTGAAGGGAGCCAGGAGATGCCCCTCCTCGCTCAACACAATCCCTGAGAAGGTAACCGTACGGGGTCTGCGGTTGTTCTGGGTAGTGGAGGCCGCCTGCTCCACTTTGATCAACACCAGAATCTCCTCGGACGCCGCCAGCGCCTCTTGAGTTCCGCGTAATTCCTTGGTGATTGTACCTTCGAAGCTCACACACGATGCGAGCGCGACGAGCAGAGTGCAGGAGCTAATGAGACGTAGAATGAAATGAGTCATAGCTCGGTATAGAGCCGTACTTTTCCATTCCGTTCAAACAATTTCGTTTTTTACACTCAAGGAATTTATCCCGGGGTGCAGCAGTTCCAACCCGACCGATCTGGAATGTCCGCTTTTGCCAAAGCCCCCTCCTTCTTTCTGCGACAGGAAGGGGCTCATGTCGTCCGTCAGGAGGAATACAGCGTCATCACACTCTTCTTCTCATCCGAAACGACCTCCGCCTTCAGATCAAAAGGCTTCACGGCCACCTCTGTCAGGATATAGACGAACAAGCGGAAGTCATACACATTTCCAGTGCCAGGAAGAGCAAAGAGATGCTTCAGAAGCGCTTTGGTTTGCTTCGGTTCAATCACCTGATGTTGCTCGATAGCCTGCTTCAACGTGGTGAACCCTCTCTTTGTATCTTCCAGAGCCTCCCTGGTTTTCTCAAAGTCATGCACCACCGCGAGGAGACTTTCCTCCACTTTTTTATACTTCACAAAGGAAAATTTTTCCGTTGGCCTTTTGACCCGTTTCGATGCCTCCAGCTCCTCTTTGATCCCTTCCGAGTGGCTACCCTTGTGCTGGTTAGCCAGATTTGTCACCAACCTACCACCATTCTGTAGAGAATAATCTTTCCGGAACAGCCGTTGAATCAACCAGGGGTAAAGCTCCACACGAACGTCGAGTGAATGACGATGCGGAGTATCATCCCAAGGAATGGCACTCACACAAGCATGTCGCAGCTTCTCCTCATCGTCGAGGAAGGCACAGACGGCTTCAGACAAATCTTTCATTTCCGCGGCAGAATACTTTTCAAAGCTGACCTCCAGGGCGGCATGCCCTTTTTCACCGATCCAGCCTGCATCTCTCAGACAGTTCGCCAATCGAACCGTCAACGGGACCTGTTCCAGGCCTTTGGGAAGGATTCCTCTCAGGATCAGGCAGTAGAGATCCACGAATTCTCCCGCATCCTCAGGTTTGAGCTTCCGGAAGGTTTCCCCCTTCAGGTCCGTTTGCCAGGAACAACTCAGGTTGTAGTGTTGGTGATCGAATTGATTGCGGTTACCCGGCGTCGCAGAGACAACCGGGGAAGAATCCAACGACACGTCCCAGGCATCGGTTTCAAAGGCAATGGCCCTGGCCCGGGAACGGGAAAATTCAAACGCAGCCGTGGTCGATCCCTCAACCAGGAGGTTGTTCGTTTTCCTGAATGTGAATGATCGGGAATTCCGGGCTGCCACCTGCCAGCTCCCCAATTGCAATCCCGCCCCCAGACGAACCGACTGGGTTTTGGATTCCTGAACGAAGAAGGTTTCCGCCACACATCGTCCCCCCCGGAATTTGGTAATCTTCTCGTAAAGAGCCTGTGTATCCAACTCCATCAGCGCCTCTTTCACACTGGCATCCCACTGGTTCTCCTCTTTCGGGATCATCGATTTCCATTGAGAAAGAGTTTCGCGGGAGGTGGAGCGATTGAGTGCAAATTCCGCATCCGCCACCAACTGAGCGGTCATCCGCTCCTTTACCTTCCCCTGCAGTTCGTCCAGCCACTCCTGCGCTTTCACTTTGACGTCAAAAGTGGTGGGATTCAGTCGAAGATGCGTGAACACTTCCTCCGGACGGTTTTGCAGGCGCTTGAACAGACCATCACCTGTGAGACCAAGAATCTCCATCAGTCTTGCCTCCAATCCGTCAAGAAGAGGATCCACATCCACATCCACAACCGTTTTGGCCCGAAGGGACACCCCGATATCTGACTGGCTCTGCGTCGCCAATCTGAACCGGTAACATACGCGCTCCTGTTCATCCGGTAGCCGTCCCATTTGAAACAGAAACCCGCCGGATAACGTGAGTGAGACTCCCACCCCGGCTTTGGTGCTCACCGGGGTAAATCCAATAAAATGGGCACCTTGTTCCGCAATCCATCCAACAGCAGAAACAAGAGCGTCAGTCAGATCCAGTTTCGCCTCGAGTCCCACCTGTCCATTGAAGGCCACCTCCATACCCCCACCCACCGGCAGCGCATCCAGGGGGGTAAACGGCTTTTCCGTTACAAACGAAGAAGCTGCAGTTGTAAGAACATTCCCCAAGGTTTCCTCCGATTTCCCAGGAAGAAACACGGTGACACCTGCTTCAGCAAACACTTTTGCTCCCAGTCCCACGGCATCGAGGGAAGTCGTCAACTTCGTCTGTCCTTCCCCCTTCACCGCCAGCCGGACCCAAAACGTGTCCGGCACTTTCGGAATCACTTCATATGCCACTCCGTCTCCATCCGGGTCCCTGCCGGTAAAGATGGAATAGTCCGCATGTTTCACCGCATCTTCGTGATCTGCAACATCGAGTTCCAGCAAAAGCTCTCCCTCTGAATTTAGCGTCAACCCATCCATCAAATCAAAATCGCCTTGGTCTGCGAGCGTTTCCTGAAACGTATGTGAGGGGAGTTCAAGGTTCGACAACGGGGTCTTCAAGGCCTCCTGAATGCCGTTGATTTTGGGTACAATTTCTTTGATCTTCATTGTGATATCCTCCTTAGTGATAAAATCCTGCATCAATCCGGTTTTCAGGTTGGAACAGGGTCCAGACAGCGGGGCGACCGGGCTCCTGTTCCCCCATGACCCCAAGGCAACCGTGCAGCATGGCTGCAATGAGGGTTTCCTGAAAACGACTGCCGTCCAGAGAGTTGGTAGCCCCACTCTCAAACTCAACGGCTTTCACAGGAAAGAACGAGTCCTCCTCCCAACCGTTTTCCCAGTAAATCCCGAGGATGTCCGGCTTCCCGGAAAGGGCGGGTTTATATTTCACCACCAAATCAAATACCGCGTACGACTGACCTGAAAGGGTAGTAAACGGGACACCGGGTATGTTCCGACGCTTAAATTGAAAAAAGGATTGTTCCCCTTTCAGGTAAAGCTGGAAAGAACGGTATTCCTCCACACCCGGATCATATAACGCTTTCCGGATCAGTTTCTTCACTCTCCGATGAAAGATCCGGTTAAAAATTCCCAAGATATCCGGAGCCACCTCATCCGTCCGATCCACAATTCGCTTGGTGAACAGTTTGACAAATCGGTCCGCCTGTTTGTCTTCCTTTTCCGCATCCCAGTCTTTGGGATCCAAGAGCTCAGGCACCCACTTGGATCCCGGATCCACGGTCCACCCGGTGTCCTGCAGCAAGGCTCGCACCCGAGTGTCTGCATACCGGAACGTATGATGCACCGAACGCCTCCCCTGTTCAAAATCATACCGCCTCCAGGATTCTCGGAAAAATCCTCCGAAGGCAGACAACCTCTCTCCTTTCAACCCAACCGGAACCAGAACCCCGCCTACTCCTTGCACCGGGCCGATCGCACAAACGTCCGTCAGCTCACCCGGCAATGCAGACGAGAAATCCGCATCCAACACCTGGGTCGGGGTGAGTGTCTGTGTATGCGATGTCACAGTGAAGAGAGTCTGCAAAAGACCGCTTAGAATTTTCTCTCCGCTTTCAGATTTCTCCATGTCGGGGACATCCTGTGACTGCCTTCGTGAAGGTTGCCGGTTACGGGGGCCGATCAGCACTCGTTTTGATTCATTCGAGGCAATTTCCTGGTAGCCGAATGTTCTCACCGGTGTCGGGTTCGGAATTGTCGAATCAACATAAAACACAATACGTTTTGTTGGATCGGCAGATTCCGCATCCAAATGCTGGCAGATTCGTACGGTTTCAACCAGTGGCTCATTATTAAACGCCCCCCCATCCACATACGGGAGATCATGATAGATCTCCTCCTGATCCAATCCGGAAGGCATCCCTCCCTTCCCGGTGTCGCTCCAGCCAAACTCATGACGGTGACGGCGAAGAACCACCGGGTCAAACGCCCCGGGAAACGCACCAGAGGTAATTGCGGTGGACAGCATCTCCCACCAAGCCTCCGGCTTGGTCACATCTGTACGGTCATGCTCCTTCCCGGTCCAACGGGGATCCCCATCCGGGCAAATCCGAACCCAGCAATCCTGCATGGGATCTTTCGGATCGTCCGCGTTCCAGCCGATATCAAAGATTCTTGCCGTCCTGGAGATGCCTTTACTGATCCACCCACGAAGTGCCGGGTCATGTTGCTGCCTCCCACCCCCCGGCAATGCAGTGGCCTGCTCACCGGGAATGGGGAAATTCCTGGCTGCCGGTTGGTCCAAAGGATGCAGCGAGGTCACGGTTCCTCCAAACACCACCCGATCGGCTAATAGAACACGGTCTTCCGCCTTCCGCCCATCCTGCCAGTTTAATTCGCGCTGTTCCCCCACTCCGATTCCGGCGAGTTCCGAAGACAGTTCGCCAAAAAATGCAGGATTGAGCAGCCCTGCACCCTCGGTTGCCTGATCCTCTCCCAGAATGGCATCCAATGACAGCCGCTTGACCCATACCAACTGCTGCAGCCGGTCTACCCGTTCGACCCCAATCACCCCTTTTACCAAATCTGGGGACCTTTGCATCAACGTTGTAAACTTCCCAGAACCAAAGACCTTTTCAAAACCCAAGCGGGCGTCTTTCCAAACCGAATCTCTATCTGACTGTCCCTCACCCGGAAGAGAATATGCCAGTGACCGAAGCATCAGCGCCAGGGTGATCGTGCCTGCACTGGCCCCCATAAATGCATCAATCTCAATCCGCGAGAACTGTCTGGCTTCCACCCCGTCATCGAGAACTCTCTTGGCCTCAGCATAAAGAAGCTGCCTGAGTGTTTCAGCCAGCGCACCTCCTGAAAACGCTCCGAGAGAAGTTCCTCCCCCCATGCAAAATGCCAATTTCAGAACCGGTTTTTCCATTGTTTTCCTCCTTCGTGTCTAAAATAAATCATCAGGTTGTTGCTTCGCTCAAGCGATCCCGTACGTGACGGTAGCCCGAGATATAGAAATCATCTTTGTGATCCGCGACCAGGTTGCGCATGCGCTCTTCGAGTTTCGGCATGGCCTCATCCAGCGTCAGATCCAGGATCCGGGAGGCGAATGACGGCTGGATCATGAGGTGCCCTTCACTGCTGAAGTAATGCAGAATCCCGCTGTGCGCAAAGTCCATGGACATCAGGGGAACGCGGGCCACCACATCACTTCGATTCACGGCACGGTAATACCTTCCCGCACAAAGCTCCATGACAAGATCCGCAAACGCCTGGTTCCCAACACGGGGTTGACCGATGGTATGAAGCCAGTCAAAGGAGAGCCCTCGGAAATCCTTTGATTCAGGAACAACTGACGCCAACAGTTCTTTTTCCAGAAGAAACCGCGTTGCGGCCAGTACAGCCTGAGCCCCACCAAGACTGTGTCCGCAGAACGACACCACCTCTGCACCTTTCACTGCTTCAGCGGACAGGGCTTTTTTCAACTCATCCCAGATAGAGTCGAACGCACCATGAAATCCCCGATGAACCTCGATCGACTCCGGTTCATAGGGGCCTTTTGACGTCATCAGCGAGGTCTTCCTGAACCGGGCATTCGTCGCCCAGTCCCCCAGGTTTTTCTCAGATCCACGAAACGCCACCACCAACTCATTTCCTTTTCGGAACAGATAGAGTTGAGTATCAAAAGGAGAATCTTTACCGGACTCCATCCCGGTCACGAACTCGAAGCCGTCGTATTTCTCGTTTTCAGCTTTCGCCTTCTCCAGATAGGCCAGCTTCGAAAATGTGGCACCCATCAATGAACGGGTCACTTCCTCCCGGGTTGGTTTCCGTGGAGGTTGATACGGAGGACCGACCAGGGGGAGGTTTGGCGTGAGATTCCGGTCCGTTCCCGAAAAGCGTTCATCTTCCTCTTCGCCCTGTGCCGATTTCCCGGGGGCTAATGCGGAACGCATCGACATGACTTTTTTCAACAGATCGAACCAGAACTTGGATCCAAGAGAAATGGCAAACGCGGTTAAGAGCCACCCCAATGGTCTTAATGCCCAGACACTTGGGCCGACCTTGATCATCGCTTCCGACCATCCACCCGTATAAGAGCTGATACGTTCCATATCTTTGATTACACTGGGATTGATTGCTGTACGTTCATCATTCGTTGTAGGAGCCTCTCCATCGACTGGCACCGGAGCCGTCTCAACCATTCCCTCCGCCTGCTCCACCATTGCTTTTCGAAGGCCTGGGTCCGAGAGCAGCCTCCTCAACATCATCACCGAATCACTGTTGGTTGCCACCGCCAGAAAGAGGCCGATGCAAAACAGATATTTGGCCGTTGTCTTCTGGTACCAGCCCGTCGCCCGTTCGTTCACTTCTTGAAAGTGCTGCATCAACAACAATTGGAATTGTTCAACTGTATTACCCGAGCGTTGTACCAACTCCTTGATAAAAGATGTGAAGGACTGGAAATCTTCGTCCGGATACTTGGATTCCCAACGAGCAGCCGCATCCACCATGGATTCCTCAAGATGATCGATTTGCTCAAGGCTCTTTTCAACGATTCCTTCGGTCATTGCACGGGCAAATGTTTCGGGAGAGATATAGGAAGGCCATTGGATTTTATCCGGATTACAAAATTCCCGGACTCCAGAGACGAGAGAGCCCTTTCGGGTTGTAGGTGAAGTATCCGCTTCCTCATCCCCATCGGTAGGAAACTCTTCCTCTAACTGCTTTTCACTCAGGCCACCTTGAAACAGCATCGTCACCTGGGGAAGAGAATAAAACTCCTTGCAGATCGTTCTGTTGCCACAACAGATTTGAAGGATGACGTTCCGGAGCACCTTTCCACGTCTGCGCATGATCGAGAAAATGAATTCGAGCAACGTACTCGCGATCATACTCAGAATTGAATAGAACACGATCAGACCGATAAATACATTCAGATAGTCCAACCTAACTCTCCTTCCTTTTGACCTCTCACACTGTTCTCGAATCTCCGTCAATCGACCCTAGATTCGAACGCAGAACTGATAGCCATAGACTACATAAACATTCACAAGATAATGACAAATCCTATTTAAACACTCTGGCGAAGTGAATATACAATCTTAAATTGATTAATTTTCCATGAAGATGCCTCCCCCCTTGAATGTATTCGAAAAATTCATAGATCAACGCACAGCTGGTTCATGTCCAAGCGAACAATTCCAACCGGGTCAGAGAGTATGATATCCGAATTCCAGGAGCACATCCTTAAAAGCTTGAAGCATGCGTCTCCCGAAAAGCCCTGGATGACGGCTCGTACGATTGCAAAAAAGATGAGCATACCCTCACAGCACAAAGAGGTTGAGTCGGCTCTCTTTCACTATCTGGAGCAACAGGAAAATCTTGGGGAGCCCTCAGAGGTTCGGTATTCAAGCCTGCCGAGTCGCAAGACGTTGGAAGTACTTTGGGGAGCCTGCAAATCTGTTGGAAAACAGGACCTCCCCAATATCACAAAAGACAATGTTGCAGATGAGTTTCCAGACGGAATTCTCACCCGAGAAGAGACCGACATTTTTATTTCGCACAGTCACCGCGATTTCAAAGATGTTCTCGAGGTTGCGACTCATCTCATCGATGCTGGCATCTCTCCATGGTTGGCGGAAACCCATATCAACCAGGGAGAACACATTCATGAAGAAATCATTTCTGCGATCAATCAAACTCAGGCCCTTCTTCTATTTCTTTCCTCAAATGCCTTAGGCTCACGGTGGACGGGGAAAGAATGCGAATATGCCATGCATAATGGGATCCCAATCTATGTTGTAGCCAATATTGATGACGACACCATCCGATTACTGCTGGATGTGATGTCAGGTGAACCGGAACCTCAGAACTGGCAGACTCTTTTTTCATCTAACTTCCAGGAGTTCATCCACGGCCTCAACCATACAGACGAACTGATCGCAGCGACTTACGCGTATTCACGTACAAAAAAACTCGACGCAGGCTATAAAACCGCTTCCCCTTTGCGTAGCTTTTTGGAAAAGAAAACAAAACGATCAAACCTGTAAGCATTTGCCTCTCCCTCCTCAAAAAATCATCTTATCTCTTTTCCTTTATATTTTTCAGCCACTTCGCGGCAGTTACTCTGGAAATACCTCTTCCCTACTGCTACCGGAACAACCGTTTTTCCACCATTGAACCCAAAAACCTACTTTTTAACTTATGACACTTTACGCATTTGACGGCACCTGGAATGATTCGAGCGTTCCCGAAGATCAACGCAACACGAAGAAAGACACCAACGTCCACCGCTTCCGGGTTTTGTACGATGGCACTCATGTGTACCTGGATGGTGTCGGTACTCGTTACGGGACGATCGGCAGATTGATTGGCGGCCTGACCGGTGCCGGGGCTCAGAAACGTGTTGAGGAAGCCTTCGAGGCACTCCGGAAGAATGTCCGCCAGGGCGACACGGTCATCGATGTGGTGGGCTACAGTCGTGGAGCCACCATTGCCCGGCTTTTTGTCCAGCGCATTGAGCGAGATTACCACGATCTGCAGGACAAGAATGGCACCCCACTCCAGGCTCCGCCACAGGTTCGCTTCCTTGGACTGTTTGATACCGTTGCCTCTTTCGGTATTCCCTGGACTGACGATGAAGACGACTTCAGTCACCTGATCCCCGACTTTGTGGAGAATACCTTCCACGCCATGGCACTGGATGAAACACGTGAAACGTTCGGTATTGAGCGGTGTATTGGCAGCCGCGAACACATCACGGAGGTCTGGTTTCGAGGAGGACATGGTGACATCGGCGGTAACGCGACATTCATCGACAAAAAAGGGGAGCAATCCAACCGGGAACGATCAGACATCGCCTTAAACTGGATGTTATCCAAGGCAAAGGCCTGTCATCTTCCAGTCCCGAACCACATGGGGGATACCCAGGTAGTCAACGAAGACGCCAGAGTGACGGCAAAAGATGAACGGATCAGGATCGGGAATGCAGGCACCCTCTCCCGCCGCATCCATTTGGGAGATCTGGTGCATCACAGCCTGGAACGAACCCTGCTCACGCGCGGTATTGACGGCAGGTTGCTTCGCCGTATTACCGTACCGGTTCGAATCGAGGATAAAGACCTTGAGCAACGCAAAGAAGCACCTCTCTGGTCCCCTGCGAAGGCCGAAAACCTGCCTGACAACATCCGGGTCATTCCTGAACATGAGAACAACCCTTCCCTGGTCGAACTCAGCTCACGCCGTTACCCTTTTGATGTCCCACCCGCACGTACGTGGCGTGCCTGGCTCAAGCTCTGGGAACTGGAGGAGGTCATCCGGTTCGACGATGATGACGATGAAAACGAAAGGTATCTGGACGAATCCTGGGCACCCACGGAGGCGGACCGAAACTTTGCCTGGGATATGTATGTTGAATTGAAAACAAGAATCACCACTCAAACGCTCGATCGGGATCATGGAAATGATCGGGCCGCTCTCAACAGTGTGTATACCCTGTTTCCAAAAGTGAGGGAGTCCGCTCAGTGTCACGGAACCGATTGCGGAAACAGTGCCCTACTTGTCATCAACTTCCTGAATGCAAACGTCCGTAGTTTCACAGCCAAATGGCACGGAAAATCGGAAAACGATGAACTGACGAATCAGAACATCAACCCAGAGTTCCGAGAGGATCTCGAAAAGCTGAAACCCTCCATTACCCTCCTGGCCTCCGCTCTCTCGCAGCTCACAGGCCGTCGTCTCTGAAACAAACTCGTTCAGCTTACCGGAAAGAATCTGTCCCGTCTTCACGCGTACATCGGCTTTACGTCGAAACCGCCATAAGCCGTGACAGCCCGGTGAGTACCAGATCGCGCACTTCATCGAGCGTTGTCGCTTCAAAAAGCCGGAGATTCTCTTTTTCACTGAGTTGGTTTCGCTCACTCAGCCGCCTCAGGCCATATTCTGCAAAGTAATCGAGGATCATCGCTGAAGGAAGAGGACCCTCGTACTCCATGTCCCCGGGTCGCGCTGACTCATCGGTATAATAACGTTCCACATCATCCGGCAGTTCGAATTCCAATGAGGCCTCACGCCCCAGCAGCGCATGTATGACCCGGGCTGTGACCCCACCCAGCAGACCGGAGAGATAGAGAGGTTGATCACATAGACAACTGAGATAGGCCTCCTCCACCACGCCAGGACACCGGCCCAGTGGACCACGTTCAGGTTTACGCCGATCCATATCACGCCCGCCCAGGCACACACGGGCAATGGTGTTTTCCGTCATCTGACGCCGCATCACTGTAAGGGAACGCGCCATCGCATACCCTCGCAACTCTTCGGGAAGGTCCCCAATGGAGAGAAGCCCTTCGAACCGGGGGTCATCCGGGATCTCACAAACGTTGAAATCAAGGATTCCCTTCAAATGTCCCTGCTCACGCGCATTCAGTGCCGGCTTGCTGCCCCAATAGAGGTAGTTTTCCACAAGCCCTTTGCGTTGCGTGTAATCGAGAATCATATCCTGATTCTCCTCTGCAATGCGGTAGATATGTTGCATCACACCGTCATCCCGCCAGTCATGACCCAGAGCCACAATGCCCTCGTTGGCAATCACAGCCTCTGCAAGCTGTACAGTGAATTCATTCACATCATCTTGCGTAAACCCAAGTCGTGGCAGATCCCGTACTTCCTCTGAAACAGAAATGTTGATTTTCTTTCCCGCCAGAGAACGGGTGATCATTTCCTCATTATCTACGTTTTCCTGTGCTGCCCAAAACGGAAGAAGGCTTGGAGTCAGGAGGTAGGTCTTCATACCCGCTTTCGATTCGACGAATTGTTTACTCGCCTGGTACAGTTCCGTAGAAAGTGGCGGGTCCGCATAAAGCAGAATTCCAAAATCATCTCCTGAAGCACCGCCACGGGGAGCCGATTTGCTCATCAAATTAAGCCCTTCACTTGCGAGAGTGAGCTGCTTGAGAGTGGGGGTGTAGGGAATCAGGTTCAGATAATTGGCCTTTTTAACTCCAGCATGTACCTGTTTCCACTGATCGGCCAGCCGCTGGAGACGGAGAATGCGAAGACTCTCTTTCAGGGCGGCAAAAAGGACACGAAACAAATTTCCATCCGGAATGCGGACTGTCGGTACCCGCGAGGAAGAAAGAGCATCTGCTCCGGTCTCCAGGACCGTTCGGGCTTCCACACACACAATCGGAACACCGCATTGCTCCGCCCAGAGAAATTCCTGACGGCACCAGGGTCTTGTGTCATACTTTTCCGTGCGGAGAACCACCACCACCGAAGAACGGACCCCCTCTTTAATTTCCTTTCTCCAGTCGTCGACTCCGGCAAGGTCTTTCGCGTCATACCAGGTCTTAAAATATTCCTTTTTCTCAAGTGCATACCGAACGGAATTTGCCAGAGGAAGACTGTCTTTCTTGGCATGACTGATAAATAAACGAAGTTTGTGAACCTTTTTGTTTTTCAGGGTTTGAAAGACGGCTGTCGTGAGAAGACGACGACAGCACTGAAAGACATAGAGCGAAAACCAGGCAGGTCGTTCTGCATATTCTCCAAATGAAGGAGTATTGTTTTTCTGCCGGTCCTCATATCCGACCACATCGTAGTTCTGCCATTTTCGACGCGAAGCGAGCTTCTGGAATCGGTTCTTCACCGAATCATCCAGGCACATGATCACCATATGGTGTCGGCCATTGGCTTTCGTGACCACGGTCAGGCACTTTCTCAACCAGCTCATCCATTCCTTGTCTCTCTCCATTTCCTCATCAAGAAACACAACCAACTGGGTATGGAGAGCACGTGAAAGAAACGGAACGGGATCGAATCCGGATTTTTGGGGACAGACTGAAAAATCCCGGAGCGGAACAGGAAGGTCGCTTAGGGTTGCCAGATAAACGTCTCGATTTCCGGAGTTGCCGCGTAAAGCGATACGAACCGAAGAGGCAAGAGTCCGGGACACTTCGTTGCCTTCATGGCGGCAAAGTACCAGATTCAGAGGAGAAGAAGAGATCTGCGAAGCTTTCATCAGTTGGGTCTTGAAGAGGAAATCTCTCCAAGTCCATTCAATAGTAAGGAAGCAGCAGTGCTAACAAAAAAATAGCACTCGTTCCCAACGCGAAGACTTTCACACCTCAAGGACCCAAGGAAAAAACTCTTGAGGGTCATGAACGGAGAAACGGACCGATCCGTATCTCATCAAGCAGACGGGTCCAAAGCTTTCGTCCAATTACAGACCAGGCCGACATGCTCCCATCTATACAGACCACTTGGTCCTGAGAATACTCCGGGTTCACAAGGGTACAAATTCTCAAGATCCTGTCCATCATCATAAAGGTTTGCAGTTTTCTTCATCGAATCACAGCCCCCGGTGTACATCCCTCATTTAGATTCACAAAATAAGATAATATTTCATGCAGCGAATTTGTCTTAAACTTAATTGCATATGTTTTTACAAATAAATCTCTTCACATATCATAGGAGATTCTTATTATACATGTGTAGTTTCACTTCAATCCAAACAGAGGAGTCAGATATGGCGATTTATGCATTCGACGGGACGGGAAATGAAGACCATGGCGAAGGGTCGCCTGATAACACAAACGTCGTCCGCTTTCTGGACTATTATCAGGCAGAGCAGGATCACCTTGCCCTCACGATTCTTTCGGAAAATGAAGAATACATTGCAGGGGTTGGAACCCGCTTCAGTGTGATCGGCAAAATATTCGGCGGATTTAATGGAGCAGGCGGTCGAAGCAGGGTGAAGCAGTTTCTTTCTTACTTTGAAGAGAACTGGCTGAGCGGAGACCACGACGTCGATATCATTGGCTACAGCCGGGGAGCCGCTCTGGCTCTCCATTTCTGCAATGCGTTGAACGACGGTGTGGAAATCAATGGCAAAAAGGTCGTTCCCTCCATCCGATTCCTGGGAATCTGGGATACCGTTCCCGCATTTGGGCTGCCCGGTGTATTTATCGACGCATTCAACAGCATCAACATTGGCTGGAACCTGAGTGTTCCCGGAAATGTCGAGAATGCCTTTCACGCCATGGCACTCGACGAAAACCGGCAGGCATTCCAGATTCACCGTCCCAAGGTGAAAGGGAATGACACCCACTTGACCGAAACCTGGTTCAAAGGTGTGCACTCAGATGTTGGGGGAGGGAACGGAACGTTTGGCCTCTCCAGCATCTCGCTGTACTGGATGCTCGAGAATGCCGCTGCTTGCGGTCTTCCTGTGGATACCGCGAAGGCCGAAGAAATCAAAATTGATTTTGCCCCCGGGTCCAGTCCGTACAAAAATAAATTTGGAGGAGAGCAGGAACGAAGATCTCCTAGAGAAGGGGATATCTTCCACCCAACCGCTGCAGCCCCCATAGCGTTAGACACCCCTCTTACCCTAGAGGTGCCTTCGGGCAACAAATTTAACGTCTTCGATCTCTTACTTGAACCAAACGCCTCTTACCTGATTCTGACGGATGAAAATGAAAAATGGACCGATGAATGGATCGACTGTGATTCCTCCGGTTGGCCCGAAGAGTTACCCGAAGATAAGCCAGGTCCATGGGACAATATCAAATGGGGGATCCTGAAGTCGTACATCGCGACGCATTTCAAACGGGTCAAGGAGGCCAACTGGTTTGAGCTGGTCTTCTGTGAAGATTACGACCTGGACACCGCCAAACCGGTAGGCAAGGGCCAGTTTGCAGATCCCTCTACCCCTCTCACCGTATCAAAATCCTGCCGCCTTTGCCTGTTCGCGAATGATGCAGAAAGCAAATACCATAATAATTACGGTAGCATTCACATTAAGATTAAACGTATCTCTTAATCTACTGCATTCGGTTTCACATCATGAGTGATTCTTCGCCAGATGTCGCTCCAGCCTATACGTTATGGGTGGAACTCAATACACGTATCACCATCCGACCCCTCCATGCACGGTCAGGGGATGAAGAAACAGCTGTAGCGAGTATCCACAAGCTTTTCCCACTTATTCGGAAGCTGTTGCATCAACATCCACAGGCGGAAGATTTCAGAAAACTTGCAATGGAGTTGATGAACGAAACGCTTCGTCCCTACACGTCCCGATGGCATGGATGGCTCATTTCGGCTCAGGCGGATCGGGATGAAAACGGAAAACCCAGTCTCAACTTCGAGGACGAATGGTTTCGCAAGCAGTTCCGGCACGAACTCCGCACGATACAGCCTCTTCTGAAAATCTATTCCGCTCTGTTTAAGACACTTAGCGAGGGAAAAAGCCTACCACGAAATTGGAAGAAAAAAGTACATGTTGATCCCAAAACGTTATCACCCATCATCAGAGCGAATAAAAAGGCCTGTTTAGGAAATGCTGAACTTGTAAGCGGAATTCAATATGCCTTGGCACAAGGCAAGTACCTAGGGGGAATAGAAGAGAACGAAGCAAAAAATATTGATGCAGAAGAGGGCCGCGAAATCAATAAAAAAAGAGGAGCTGGCGCCGAGATCAATATCACCAATGCATCGGGACTCGCATTTTCTGGAGGTGGGATTCGGTCGGCGACCTTTTCTCTGGGTGTCACACAGGCATTGGCGAAAAGTGGTTTATTATCGTCGTTTGACTACCTCTCCACCGTATCTGGCGGGGGGTATTTAGGGTCCTTCCTCAGCGCAACCTTGGGAGCAAAAGATCCTAAATCACAAGATTCCAAGACCGGAGCAGGAACAGAGAAAGTACTTAAAGAGGAAGAATCAACCGATGAGGAGCGCATAGAGAAAACGCTCAAAGCTCAAGAAACCTATTTCGAATCACCTGAAATCCGTCACCTGCGTAATCACAGCCGTTATTTGCTGGATGGGGGGTTCCTTTTGAAGACCAGGGAAGTGGGTTTGGTTCTGGCCGGAATCCTTTTCAATCTCCTCATTGTCCTTCCACTGCCCCTGTTATTCGCAGTCATTACATTTGGTTGTTTTCGATTGGGAATCTTCGGGGAGTACACCTGGGTGGAGGTTCCAAATAATCCGCCCTTTTCTTTCTCTTCTTTTTGGGGGAGGACTCTTTCCTGGTTGAGCTTGCTGAGTGCTTTTTTTCTTCTGGCCTACCCTTTGTTGAAGATCAGCTCTGCAGAATGGAAAGACGACGCTCATTCTAAAAGATACCTCTCATGGTGGCAGAAATTGTTCTGGCCATCTATTACCCTCACAGGAATTGCTTTCCTCATCTGGTTATTACCAGCCTGTTTCCATCTTGTAGCTGAACTGAAAATGTCACCAGATCCTGATCTGTCGGGTAGGATTCGTGCACCTATTGACCAATGGCTCAGCGCCTTGGGTCTGTCCGTTACTACTTTACTGAGCTTTTTCGCTACCAAGTTAAAATCGGACCGATTGCGAAATAAGTGCATCCGTTTTTTAGCGCTGATCAGTGGTCCACTATTTTTTATCTGGATTTATCTGGATGCCACCTTCCGAATGCTGGTTTGTCTCAGCCACCCGCAACATTGGCCCTGGCTCCTCGTTATTTTCTTTACGTTTCTGTTTTTTTTCTGGGGCTGGTTTCTAAACGTAAACAGTTATTCCCCACATGGGTACTACCGAAATCAACTCAGCAAATGCTATTTAGAGGCCGCGAATGTCTCGAAATACCTTAAGTCCTCCGAGATTAACGACCTCAAACTCAGTCAGCTTAACAAGCATAGAGAAGCCCCCTACCATCTGATCAATACCACTGTAAACTTACCGTCGAGTGAGAATCGGGAATTGCGCGGACGCAAAGGTGATTTCTTTCTCTTTAGCAAACACTGGTGCGGGAGTCCGGTCTGTGGGTACACAAATACGGGAGACGTTGAGGATGCCGACCATCACCTCAACCTCGGAACCGCCATGGCAATATCAGGTGCCGCGGCATCCTCAAGCATGGGATGGAAAACCAAAAACTCTGTCCGCATGCTGATGACCTTGGCCAATGTACGGCTAGGATATTGGTTCAAAAATCCAGGTTTCAAGGATCGTAAGAAACCAAAATCGAAGACCAAACACCATAAGGTTAGATCTATCTTGCATACAATCTGGAAAAAATATCTGGCACCGAAGAGACCGAATATCCTAATGTTTTTGCAAGAACTGTTCGCAACAAAACTCCATGAGGATATGCCGTTTCTAAATCTTTCAGATGGGGGGCATATCGAAAATCTGGCGGCCTACGAACTTCTTCGCCGACGGTGTAAATTCATTGTGTGTGTAGACGCCGGCTGGGACCCTGAAAAGAAGTGCCCGGATCTCTACAGATTGGAACGGTATGCCCGGATTGATCTCGGCATCAAGATGCACTACGATCTCTCGGATCTTGAATTACAACCCAATGGATACTCTAAAGCGTATGGCTGCCTGGTGAAAATTGATTATAATCCACCCAAGAATGAGGCAGAACGTACGGGGCCTGAAAGACAGAATATTGAATGGGGGTGGATGCTCTATCTCAAGTTAGGTATGGTCGGTTATGGTCCCGGATATGTGATGGACTACGAACGGGAGCATCCTCAGTTCCCTCACCAGAGTACTGCGGATCAACTCTATGACGAGGCTCAATTCGAAGCCTATCGGGCACTGGGAGAAGCCAGTGCAGACAGTTTTTTATCAGGTGATTTTGCGCACCCAGGTATCAGCCTGGACGACTGGTTTCAAAACCTGGCAACTCATCTGCTCCCTGATAATGATGAGGCATTCCGCCTCCGCCCCAATACACCATGAGCACCTCCCTCTCTGAGTTTGAACCCTTGTCTCTGATGATCTCCAGTCGCTGCAGCGACAAGGTGACGTTGCAAAACAAACAGGTAGCAATGGGCAAGCTGCGCAAGGCGATCAAAGATGCGATTGAACAGATACAGCCCTCCGGCAAAATACTCTTTGATGTGTGGATCCACGAAGATGAATCCCACAGCCAGGGTTCCCAGAACACCTGGGATACCTGCATGGCCAAAGCCCGGCAGGCTGATGTCGTGCTGGTCCTGTACAATGGCAGAGCCGGCTGGCCCGGCACCGCAAAACGGCTCGGAGACGGAATTGGAATCTGTCATGCAGAATTTGAAGAAGCCTTTCACAGCGCACCCAGCAAAGTCCGAAGCATCCAGTTTCCAGCTAAGCCGGCAAAACCTGACTCCCCTGACGGCAGGTTCCAGGAATACTTCATCAGGCAAAACCTTCCCGGTACGCAGGTTCAAACCGGGGACGAAGCGATTGAGGCCGCAAAGGAACTTGCCGTAGCCACCCTGCTTAGTTTGGCCAGAACAGGAGTCGGAGTTTCTTCAACGGGAGGTTTTTATGCCGGAGAAGCACTGGAGTGGTCCCGGTTGGATTTCCAGAGCCGCAGAACCGTTACCCGGAAGGCTGTGGCGGAATTAATATCCGGCCGGGGAAAAACCGACCTTCTTGCTTCTGACCCTCCTATCGCCATTCTGAACGTAAGAAATCATCCTATTGCGTTTCTCTGTGACTGTATTCCCGCATCACTGGGTACGTCTGCGGCGCGAGAACTGGTGGGTCAGCCCTTTTTGCATGACCATGAATATGTCTCACTGCTGCCACCAAAGGTATGTGGACCGGTCCATATCATAGCCTGTCAGAAAGGAGTGAGCGAAAGCCAGGCCCTTCGACAACTCGGCTTTCCGGATGCCATCGTGGTCAATGCCCCGTTTGGTGTTTATGTGGCGGACAATGTTCAGAAAATTCAGATGGTCTTTATTGCTCAATGCCGGGATGAAAGCTCCACCCGCAGGCATACACAGCGATTTCTCAACTGGCTCGCGGAACAAGGTGAGGATGACCTGCTGGCAGACCGAGCGGATTCAAGACGTAGAATCGCGGATCTCCTCGCAAAAGAGTCCTGATCAGCCGTAAATCGAGGCTGCATATTTTCCCATGAAGAACTGACCAGAACCCGCAACCCATGAGGCGTACAACATGAACCATGCATTTCGTAATCTTGTCTTTGAAGGAGGTGGGGTGAAAGGAATTGCCTACGGCGGAGCATTAGCCAGGCTGGAAGAAAAAGGCATTCTATCAAACATTCTTCGTGTGGCGGGCACTTCAGCAGGTGCCATCAATGCAACACTGATGGCTGTCGGTTACACTGCGAACGAAGTAGGAACGATTATTGCAGAAACATCCTTTGCAGATTTTGAGGATGACACAGCAGGCCCGCTCCGGGACATCAAACGAGTCTTAAATGATTACGGTTGGCATAAAGGGAACGTCTTTGAAAAGTGGATCGGCGGGCTCATTATGGAAAAGACGGAAAATCGTAACCTAACGTTTGGCGAACTGCATGCGATGCGAATGTCGGAACTCGCATCCGGATCCACATCTCTACGGGATTTATATGTGGTCGGCACCAACCTCAGCACACAACTACCAGAAGTGTACAGCTATGAGACGACCCCAGACGTCAAAATTCGGAAAGCAGCCCGCATATCGATGAGCATCCCGCTTTACTTTCGCTGCGTACGAAATGAGGAGGAAGAGGTGTTAGTGGACGGAGGAGTGACGAGAAATTATCCTATCGATCTCTTTGACCATGAGCGATACCTGGAAAACTCTGAGAACGGAGAGGAGGTAGACTATAATCAGACAGATGGTTTCGTCTTCAACCATGAAACACTTGGGTTTCGTCTGGATGACAACGGTGTAAAAGTCGCCAGCATGCTCAGCAACAGCCCGATCCCTCATGACATCGACAATCTGGCTGATTACGCAAAAGCTCTGGTGGGCTTTATCCGTCAAATGGCCGTCAGAATGCACCTTCATTCAAATGACTGGAATCGAACCATCGTGATCGATACCACAGGAGTAGGTGTTACTGAGTTCAAAGTCTCAGAGCAAAAGATCCATCATCTGCTCCATAATGGAGCAGCAGGGGTAGACAACCACTTTGCTTGGAGAGAAGGGCAGGACGGCCCAAACCTACCGGTTTAAGGGAAAAGATCACCGTCAGGAAATCACGATTGCTTCAATAGAGTCTGCTTGAAGGTCTCCAGATCGGTGCGGCCATCCCCGCAACCCCCTTCACCGGCAGGTCGGATGTGGGCACCGGAAACATCGACCGTGCCTTTGTACGCATAGGGGTCGGAGCCTGCGATAAATTCGATGTCGCGGAAGTCGGCCTGAGCGACCGTTCCGTCGAGACTCGATCCATGAAACCATGGCAGCAGGCTCTCCCCGCTCATGTAATGGTTCACGAGTACTCTGCGGAACTTACCCTGGGTGACGTTGGGCTCGGATTTGTGCAGCGTGTAGCCGTTGAAAAACACAATCGCACCTGCGGGGACTTCCACCGGCACCGCATCCTCGTCTTTGTACGGGAAGTCGTAGGACATCCGGGCACAGTCGTAGCGGGGATCATCGTGGGGGTACATCGGCCAAAGGACGCCGGGTTTCTGTGATTTCGGCAGAATCCACAGACAGCCGTTTTCGATGACCGCATCATCCATGGCAATCCAGGCTCCGGCCAGAGACCGGTCGCGGGTGGGAATAAAATCCTCATCCTGATGCCAGGCCTGTCCCGGTTTTCCCGATGCTTTGATGAACAGCATCGACTGCATGCATTTCACGTTGGGTCCAATCACCCGGGTCAGTACATCGACAATCACAGGGTGAGCCAGATACTTCTTCAGCACCGGGCTGGATTTGTGGGCCTGATGAATACACAGGAACAGGCGCATCACCTCGTCATCGGTCAGCCCCTCCATCTCCTCACGGGTTGGAATCACCATCCCTTCTGCCCCTCCCCATTTCGGTGGAGTGAGGGTCATCCGTTCCTGACGGCAAACGGCAATGGTTTCAGACTTCAGTTCCTGAACCTCTTCAGGCGTCAGCGCATCATGCACCACAAGAAATCCTTTTTCATGGTAAAAGCTGCGGATCTCGTCCGTCAGTTCAGTTCGGGAAACATAGCCCGGTTGGTCAAGTGAAAGGGTGGACATAACAGGTCTCCTGGTAAGTTGTATAGGTTCCAAGGTACCCGAAGTGCTCCCACGCGTGAATATCTTCAATGATCGAGTTGCTATCTCTATGGAACATTTACATCAAAATAGGGATACTAAATAGCATGTTGCATATCCAGATGGGGCCTGTCCGTGACAACGAATCGTCGCAAACGGGATGACACTGTGAAACCAAGGAGTGAGAGGGTGGACGGAAAGACACCACCACCCTTGTGCTTCTCCTACCTGGTTTTCTTCTCCTTACCCAACTGTTCACTCCTACCGGGCAACCTCAGGGTGATGAGGGTAAAGACAAAGACAAAGAAGTGAATACAGGAAAGGTTCGGTTACGTAAAAGGCGTGAGGTTCCTTACATCCCGGTGTGCGACAGGTAGCCGAAAAGATTTCCCAGAACCATTTCCGCGGAACGTTTCCGGTAGGCGGCAGCTCCGAAATCCCTGCAACCCATAGCAGGTCCAAACATCCCGTAGGGAGAGAAGATAACTGCTGGCCGATCTCCCACCCACACCGCCTCCAGATGATGGGTGCCGGTTTCCAGTTCCTTTGACCGAAGCTCCCGTCGGGCCGGCAGCGTAAACCGGATTCCGGAGTTCAGATTCTCTCCTCCTGGAAACCGTCCCACCACCAACGGATGATCCCGCGGAACGCCCTCTAACTCTCCAATCGTCGAAGTTATCATGTTCCGTACCGCATCCCCCACATCCGGGTCTCCCCCCCAGACATCGACAATGACCACACCACCGGATTCCACAACTTGTTTCATGACATCGAGCTGATCCGGAACCCAGTCGAGACTGAGGAGGGCCACAGACGCTTCTTTCTGTTCCCTGATCCGAATCTGATCAGCCGCAAAACTTTCCACAAATCCCCCTGCCGCTTCCGAACGGTCTTCCATCATCTGAACCTCCAGAACAGGCAGGTCTGCCACCACGGCTTTATCCGGTCGAGGGTCATGAAACCGTCCATACAACGATCCTCGGTCCGTTGCATAAAAGAGGATATTGAGCATAAGGGAAAAGGCATCGGTATGCGTGTGATTCATCTGCCAGTCTTTGGCCAGATAGTCCTCCGACAGAAGGAACGCCAATCGGGGTCCAAGCGTGGCCCCCTGCAATGCCGGAGGCTCTTTCCAGTCCTGTTTGAGCACGGTGTACAAATCGTGATCTGCTGGCAATGGAGTCAAATCGGCATCCGGAATGAGATCTGAGGCCAGTTTCTTCATGCTGTCACGAAATGCCTGACTGCCATCCGAGGCCTCGGCAAAAATGAATCCGCCCCGATCCAGATACTGACGCAACGTTAGGATCTGCTCTTCCGTAAATGTCACCTTGTCAGCACCTGACAGGTACAAAATGGGAGCCTCAAATTCCTCCACCGGTGAATCAATATGCACAGAAAACCAATTCAGCGGCCGTTCATAAGCAGACCAAAGATGTTTAGTCACATTCGCGATATCCCGGGGATTCAAATTCCATCCCTGCCCTTCTCCGTATTCCAGTTTGTTAAACGCGACCGGAGCGCCTCCATACACCATGAACAGCGTGGCAAAGGCCGTGTTCACCACCGGTCCGCCGTGTCCCTGGAGGGGAATCGACCCGTCGGCCTGCTGCATGGCCAAAACGGTTTGAACCCCGTCCAGAAACCAGTCGGTTCCACCGATGGTTTTCCTCCCGCTCGCGACACCCGTCCGCTCGATGCCATACAGATAATACCCGTCCCGCCCATTGCCCCGGGTTCCGTTCAACCATGTCATTCCTCTGGCAATGGACTCCAGGCATTCTGCTGCAGCTCCCTCCGCAAACGGATTCCCCTTTGTCTGTTGATAGTACTGTTTCGCATGAAGATGGTCGAAGACGAGAAACATGGTCGCCAGTCCCGCAGTCGCCATGTTGGCGGAGGATCCGCCGGTTCGATACCCCCAGCCCCCATCCGGATTCTGGACATTCAGAAAGTGCTTCGACATGCGGTTCCAGAATTCCGTACCTGGATCCATTCCGGCGCGCCGTGCCGCCCAGACACCCAGTACACCGTATTGGGTTACCGAGTTATCCCAATCGGAACTGGAAAACCGGTATCTCCAGCCCTCTTTTTTTCCGAGTGCTCCCATCAGCCATTCAAAATCGCGTTTTAATGCGGCATGATAGGTGGCGTTCTCGGGAGAGCGCCGCAAGGCGTATTCCCATACATTGGCCCGGACTGCACGGTAGTAGGTACTGTCAAGGTCGTGCCTGGACAACCACTCAAGGGCTCTGCGCACATGAACATCTGATTCCGGATCCGCACCCGCAGCCAACATCGCCAACGCGCCCATGACCGTGCCGGACCCTTCCTGGTGATGGGTGGGGGCCGACGGAATACGGCCATCCTCCTGTTGCAGGTTCTGAAGGTAGGCGACCGCCCGTTCGACAGACGAACGGACCCGAAGTGCGGTTACCTGATTTGCGCTCATCGTCTGCGCAGGAGCATCCTGGCCGGTCAAATTCCACTGGATGGGTTGTGGATCGCGATTGCGCCGCCTTTGCACCAGGTGTTCATTCAACGGAAGATTCTTCAGATCTTGCTGGTTCTGCCATTCGCCACCCCGGGTGGTCAGCGTCAGGCTCACTACTGCACAGCTAAGAGGCTGTCTCAACTTTTTCACGATCCCGTCTCCTTACTTTATGGTGATTTGCTCGTCCCCGACATTCACTTTTACGTCCCCTTTCAATGCCGAGGCTTTGGCCAGCTCTTCGTGAGTCCGAATCAGCTCGAAATACTCTTCACTGAACCGTTCAACCGTCCGCTGTGACCTTGCCTTCCCATCCTCTGCCGCAACCCAGACTCCATCTTGTTGATAGTAAGCCGTCCCGCCCACCTGCCGAATATTCGAAGCTTCCTGACGCTCCCCCTGTGCATCGAGGAAGGTGTTCATTTCCGCACTTTGCACCATCCGGTTCTTCAGATCCTGATCATTCCGGGACTGCATCACCGCCCATTTTCCGCTCTTCACCTGACTGGCCCGGTTCATGGCCCGCTTCACCTTTTCCACCACCTCCGCATCCGAAAGGTCCCTTGCCGGTTCCTCATTCAGTACGGCGGTGTAGGCGGTGAAAACGCCGTACTCACGACTGAGCCGGACGACCTGCTCCAACGCCTCATCGCTTTCCCCATGAAGCCGAATGTCTTCCAGCCTCTCCCCCAACTGACGGGATGCCCAGAGTGGAGCAATAAAGGCATGGTCCATGCAGGCCTCCGGCACATCCATTTTCGCTTCCAGCATCTCTTTCGAATTTCCGTCTTTCAGCCTGACCAGGAGTTCCCCTCCTTCCCGGTACCTGCCAGTAATCATGATGGGAGTATCCCTGTAGAGATCCTGCAGCCGGGTGGGCGTCACATCATAGACCTCCGCTCCCGCAAACGCCACCTCCACATCCTTCATCACCGGATATGCAATCCGGTTGAACACCGATGCCACACGTTCATCCAGATCCTCCTCAGGATCAACGTACTCGGAACCTCCCTCGGTCTGCTGCGCAAGCCGGTCCAGGAGGTACGCGTTCACCTCATAGCCGATCCCGATCACATACAGTCTCGCATTCGCACGGTTGCTTTCTTTCACGCGTGAGAGAATCATGTCCGGTTTTCGTTCTCCGACCGTCGGAGTACCATCTGTTAAAAAAAGAACCGTTCGATTGGAATCAGGAGTTCCGGTCACTGCGGCATCCAGCGCATCGGCAAGGTTGGTTTTGCCTCCCGGTTCCAGATTATCGATATAGCTCAGGGCTTTTTGCATGACGGCAGGGTCCGCCTGAACCGGCTGAGGCCGGAAGCTCCTGTGGGTATCCGAGAAACCAATAATGTTAAACCGGTCCCGGGGGGTAAGCTGTGTCAGGCAATACTCCAGAGCAGCACGGGCCTGCTCCATTTTATCTCCCCGCATGCTTCCAGACGTATCCACGACAAACACCACCTCCATCCCTTCCTGCCGCTCAATTCGGTCCGTGGGACAACCCGCCAGGAGGAAGTATCCATCCTCCGCAGATTCCGGACGATGAGAGAACAGTTTCAATCCCAGAGGACTGCTGGAGGTAACCGCAAACAGTTCAAACGGACCATCCTCCTTCACCTGGTCCTGTGAGAACCGGACCTGTGCATGTTCTGCGTTTTCCCGTTTCACCTTACACTCGTGACTGGGGCTGAACACCGACCGGACCGGAAGATCAGAGCGGATGGACACCTCCACTACAGCGCGGCGGACCGGGCCGGAACTCATGCTGGCCAAAGGCATGGGCAGCTTAAGATCGACGAGACCCTCAAGAGAGGGTGATTCAAGTGACCAATCCACTGACACAGAAACCCGCTCCTCTTTTTCCGGCAGGGAGACCTGAACGAGCTCCAGACCCAGGAATGGGGAAAGCTGTGCCAGCTTCCCTTCTCGGATGATTCTCTCAATCAGATCCGGAGTGGGCTGCCGCACCGCCGTGTTTTCATCATTCACCCGGACTGCAGTCACCCGTGCACCTTTCGGCAGCATCATGTAGGCAACGGCCTCCCGGCCGGAGAGAGAAGGCTCAGGTTCATCCGGATACTGAATCCGGATATCCTCTTCTGTCGTTGCGCTGAGAAGACCTTCGGCCCATTCCGCTGAGGTGAGACTGTAGTCGGTCGAATACTCCACCGGGCCTTGAAAGATGCCGGTACTGAAGGACCGGTACAAGAACAGCATGCCGGCTGTTCCCTGCAGATGCAGCAGGGATAAAAGTGAGAAGGTGAGGAGATGTTTCATAAGCAGTCCGAAGGTTGATGCCTACAAACTACCGGCTGCTCAGAAGAAGATGTCAGAGAACCGTAAAGGGGTTGTAAAAGAATGAAGAACACACCGAGCGAGATGTCCACTGACGGCAAGCGGGTCCTGTGGAGGACGGAAGGTGTTCCCGGCCCGGAACATGATGCAGGACGTAGCGTAAACACTGACGCCCACGAACTCTGCCCGTCAGCTTCCCACCGGCAATTTCTTCAACGTGAAGACATGTCTCTGCGTCCGGTACAGCACAACATCCGCCTCCTCCATCGCCCCCGCAGCATACTGAGGGTAATCACGAAGGTTACTGTGAAGAAAAATCGTGATGGCTTTGTCGAGGGAACAATTCCGCTCGCGTAGATCACGGGTAAGACGGGTGTTCAGTTGGGTCCTCCAATGAGCATCGACCACAATCAGGCCATCAAAAAGAGGACGGAGATGATCATGGGCCGCAATCTCACCATCCGCCAGATACAGGCGGGATACCGGCAGTTTCACCTCCTGGAGCACCCGTCCCTGTTCCAAATCGAATACCGGTTGGGACACTGCGTCACCACTGCGAGCCTGCCCGAGCACCCGCTCCAACCGTTCCAGATCATTCCCTTCCGGATGAGAGCCGAACCTTCCGTGAACGGCACGTTGGTCCCGTGGCAGCCGAAAGTCGTCCAGGGAGAGAATTTCAACATCGGTCATCCGATGATACAGCCAACGCGACAAGGTACTTTTCCCACACCCACCGGGTCCCCCGATTCCCACCACAAGCGGAGCGTCTTTTTTTCGCACCCTCTGTTCCAGCCAGGTTTGAACCTGCTGAAATGTATGTTCACTGTCCACGCAGAGAGGTGGAGGGGGGTCGTGAGAAATCATAGACACTCTCCTCTCGGAATGGGATCCGATCTTCAAGCCGAATAGCGGGTGTAGAATCCGCCAGATGACAGGGAGTCATGCGTATAGGATTACAGTGCAAGTTCGTGAAACATCTCCGGAAATCCGATTTGGCATATATGGTGCTCTTGAATCGTTCGATGGATTTTGCATTCGATATGCCACTATTCCAGGCGTTAAGCCCCCTCCGTTTTCTTAAATCCAAGAATCGCGGTGTGCTGGCAGTCCTTCTCGCAGGCATGGGGTCAATCGGTCCCGCCCAGATCGACGAAAATGGAAACGGAGTCAGCGATGTATGGGAGGGGCTCTACGGTCCCCTCACCCAGCCGGATGTCGATACAGACGGGGATGGATACACCAACCGACAGGAGGCAGAAGCCGGAACCGACCCCAATGACCCGGATGATGTCCCTTTTCTCGCTTCATTGGATGCATCCAATCCGGGTGAAATCCGCAGTGTATTCAAAGCCTCTGCCGGTATTCGTTATCAGATTTTCGCATCTCCGGATCTACTTTCCTGGTTTCCAGCGGGACCTTCCGTTCGCGGAATTGAGGATTTTCAGGAGGTCATCTTCGATACAACCGCCTCACAAAGCACAGGGACAGCCCAGTTATCGAAATGGCAGAATCTCAGTGGAGGGAATCTGAACACCCTGAAAGGCATCGCATTCTCCGGAAGCCCGGTACCGGATGAGGAATCACAACTCACCTCCCTCACCATTCCAAGGAGTGACCCCGATGCCTCCAATTTCGGTCACTGGATCCGAGGCTGGATCGTGCCGCCGGAGACAGGCAGCTACACGTTTTATGTTTCGGGCGATGACGACGTTGAGCTCTGGCTGTCCACCACCCCTCAGCCTGAGCAGGTGGTGCTGACCGCATATGTAGACGGATGGACGGGGTATCAGGACTGGGACAAATATCCGGAACAGCAGTCTTCACCTGTCTCTTTGGAAGCGGGGCGGTACTATTATTTTGAAGTGTTTCATCGGGAATGGAACGGAGCCGATCACCTGTCTGTTGGCTGGACGCCTCCCGGCGCGGTACCCGGCACCGTGGAGATCATTGGTGGAAACGCCCTCTCCACTGTCGGTGTGTCGCTGGGGGCACTGCTGGAGGAGCGGGGCCGACTTTTTTTCAGACTGGTCGCCACCCAGGCCGATTCGGATGGAGACGGACTGACCGATTATGAGGAAGAGGTTCTCGGCCTCAACCCCGACCGCACACATTCCCGGCCTCTTGTCCCTGATTTCGGCGAAGCACAGACCTTACTCTCCGGTGGAAACTCGCTCACGCTGGGCGTCAGCCGTCCCCGGGCGTATGAATCCACGGGTGAAGCGGCGGAACTGGTCATCTTCCGTTCCGGCAGCATCGAACCACTGACCGTGACTCTCTCCGTCTCCGGAACGGCAGTCCCCGGGGTTGATGTGTCTCCCCTTCCCGCATCGGTGGACATCCCGGGTGGAGCCCGTGCTGTCGTACTTCCGATCACCCCGCTGCCCGATGGACATACCGAAGGCCAGGAAACGGTCACCGTGACCCTGACCGCCGGGACGGGCTACACGCTGGGCACCCCTGCTGCCGCCACCATCACTGTGGATGATGCACCGGATGTCATTCACCAGGCCCGGCTTCATCCCCCGGGGGGGACCAGCGGGGCCTCCGGTACGTTCGTGATGCTGAGCAAGGGCAATCATCAGGAGGCCTGGATGGATCTCAGCATTTCCGGCCTGGAAACACCTCAGACAGGCGCGGAACTCTACCTGTCCACAGACAGCGGAGAGACCGGGTCCACCCTGCTGACCCTTCCTGTCGGTCCGTTTGCCAACCGGGCCTGGGATCTGGAGCCGGAAAGCGGTCTGTCGAAAGCGGATCTCCTCCAGGCGTTGGATGCAGGGACTGTATGGGTACGTATTCCCACTCAGGGCACCCCGGCAGGTGAAATCAGGGGACGTCTTGCAACGGGCGCCTCTCCGCTCGTTGCCGCACCCGCTCCGCCGGCAGCGGAACGTGAACCCCACGATCATTCCGAAGCGGCCCGTTTCCTCCTCCAGGCCACTTTCGGACCCACCATGACCGAGGTGGATACCTGGGGCACCACCACCTTTGAAGCCTGGATCGATGCCCAGCAGGCACTGCTTCCCACCTATCACCTCCCGTACGTACAGGCCAGGCGGGCGGAGCTGCTGGCGAGGGACGGCAACGACGGATTTTCCACCCCTCGTCAGGAGGCGTTCTGGCAGAACGCCATCACAGCGGATGATCAGCTCCGGCAACGCATGGCGTTCGCCCTCAGTCAGATTTTCGTGGTCTCGCAAATTGGGGGACTCGACAGTGCCCACGAGGCCGTGACCCAATACTACGATATGCTGGTCGGGCACTCGTTTGGAAACTACCGCGATCTGCTGGAAGATGTCACCCTGAGCCCCGTGATGGGCACCTACCTCAGCATGATCCGCAACCGCAAACCGGATTGGGATACCGGACACGAGCCGGATGAAAACTATGCCCGGGAAATCATGCAGCTCTTCTCCATCGGACTGGTGGAACTGCACCCGGACGGATCGGTGAAACGCGATGCAGAGGGAAATCCCATCCCGACGTACACCCAGGATGATATCGTGGGACTGGCGCATATTTTCACCGGCTGGGGACCTCATTACGATGAGGCCGACCCTCCTCTCTGGAACAATGGGTCCGTAGCGGACCGAGACGGGTGGTTCCAGTACGGTCGCGACATGTTCAATCCCATGACAATGCATCCATCGTATCACGATCAGGAGGATCGAACCATTGTCGGTGGTGTCACCCTCTCCGGGGACCTCACCGGGGAACAACGCATGCAGCAGGCACTGGACACGCTCTTTCATCATCCCAATGTAGGTCCCTTTATGGCCAAACGGCTGATACAGCGTTTTGTCACCAGTAATCCCAGTCCGGGGTATATCGGGCGGGTCTCGGCTGTGTTTGATGACAACGGCTCCGGAGTGCGTGGTGATCTCGGGGCAGTCGTCAAAGCCCTGCTTCTGGATCCCGAGGCCCGGAATCCTGAATACCGGACCGGCCAGGGTCGTGGACGCGCTGTGGAACCCATCCTGCGGGTCACCCGTCTGCTACGGGCCACCCCTCTCACCCTGCCCCGGGCAGATACAAACGATGACCGTCTGTTCATGAACATGCAATGGGGCATGCCGGAGCAGGCTTCCCTCATGTCCCCGTCCGTCTTCAATTTCTTTCAGCCCGAGTACGCCAATCCCGGAGCGATTTCCGAAGCGGGGCTGGACTCACCGGAGTTCCAGATTTTCTCGGAAACCACGGGAATCAAACATGCCAATCTTCTTCGCGGGATCCTTTTCTGGGGTGTCTGGACCCGGGAGGAATATGCCAACGGTGAAAACCGGCGTATACAACTCGACCTTTCCCCCTGGGTCGCGGTGATGGACGTGGAGGGACTGACCGAAACCGAACGGGAGACTCTGCTGATTGACCGCATGGATGAGGTGCTCATGGGGGGAGGGCTTTCTCCCGAAGTACGCCAGATAATCGAAGAGGGCTTCGAGTCGCTCCCCTCCTGGATTGATCTCGAACCCGAGGACCTCGAAAGGAGAGTGGGCATGGCCTTTTATTTAATGATGATTTCCCCGGACGCATTTATCCTGAGGTGACGTATGACGCGAGAACCCAAGAAAATTTCCCGCCGCCAATTTCTCGGACAATCGGCATGTGCAGGGTTGGGCATGACCGGGGTGCTGTCCACCGTGGGTACCCTACGGTTGTTTAATGCGGCACTCGCGCAGGAGCCCACTCCGGCTGGTGATTATAAATCCCTGATCTGCCTCTTCCTGTATGGCGGAAACGACGCGAACAACACCCTGGTCCCCTACGATCTCAGTGCCTACACGGAATACCAGCGCAACCGGGGCATTCTCGCCCTGCCGCGTGAGGATCTCCTGAACTTACACGCACCTGGAGATGACGGACGGGAATTTGCCTTCCATCCGGCAATGGCCAACCTGCTGCCCGTGTTCCAGTCCGGCAAACTGGCCATGATCTGCAATGTGGGCACTCTGGTCGCACCCATCACCCAGGCGGAATACAAATCCGGCGGGGCCGCCATTCCCCCCCATCTTTTTTCCCATAACAACCAGCAGGTTCAATGGCAGACCTCCGTTCCCGATTCCGTGAAAAAAATCGGCTGGGGAGGACGGCTGGCCGACCTTATGCAGAGTCTGAACCAGGGAGCGGATATCTCCATGAATATCTCCATTGCCGGCTCAAACTTTTTTCAGGTCGGTGAGGAAGTCCTGCAGTACCATATTTCGGACCAGGGGAGCATTGGACTCGACCAGTACAATGCCGGCTGGTCACCGGTCCAGGAAATGTACCATGCCACCGATCAGATGATTGGCCGCAGTTATGGACATCTGTTTGAACAGGAGTACGCCTCCATTATGAAACGGGCTGTGGGAAACGACACGCTGCTCACCAGCGTGTTGGCCGGTATTCCCGAACACACGGACCTCTTCCCTCTCAGCACCAACGGAGAAGGGGAACTCTCCCGTATCGCCCGGCAGCTCCGCATGATTCTGCGTATGATTCTCGCCCGAAACGCTCTGGGGATGAGACGGCAGATCTTTTTTGCCTCCCTGGGAGGGTTCGACACCCACGATGCGCAACTGGAGGACCATCACGCTCTCCTCGCCTCCCTTTCGAATGCTCTGGCCGATTTCCAGAATGCCTCTGACACCCTCGGGCTCTCTGATGAGATCACGCTGTTCACGGGGTCAGATTTTAATCGCACCTACAACAGCAACGGAAAGGGGTCGGACCATGCCTGGGGCAGTCACCACATGGTCATGGGCGGAGCGGTCAATGGCGGACAGCTCTACGGGCAGATGCCGGTGCTAACCAGTGGAGGACCGGATGATACCGGAAACCGCGGAAGCTGGATTCCCAGTATGTCCACAGACGAAATGTCGGCGACGCTGGCTCTTTGGTTTGGTGTCTCTCCCTCCTCCCTGGATCAGGTCCTCCCCAATATCGGACGCTTTTCTCAAGCCGATCAGGGGTTCATGCAGCTTTGAAAACACGGTTGGTTCTGATCCTGAGTGTCATGGTGTTCACCGCCATCGGCTTTCTGTTGTTCCGCGAGCCTGCGGGTCCTCCCGCCCTCCCGGAAGCAACACCGACCGCTGAGAGGTCTGAATCGCAGGGGACAGATGCGGAAATGAAGCCGACCCCTGTTCCTCCTCCGCCTGTGGATCCCCGGGCGGCAGGTCGCCCTGCCCTGTTGCCCCCAAACCGTGCGGACCTTCGGTCAATCCCCCCCCATCCTGATGCGGTCGCGATCGGAACAGATGCCTTCACGCCGGAACAGGAACTGGATGTACTTGCCAACCTGCTTCTCCTGTACCGGGAGGCCATTGGAAGTGTTCCCACGGGCGAAAAGAATGCCCACATTATGAATGCCCTACGCGGAAACAATCCGGAGCGCCAAAGCTGGTTTCCACTTGAACACCCAAGGCTTTCTCCAGAAGGAGACCTACTCGATCCCTGGGGCACCCCGTATTTTTTTCACAATCTGTCCAGTACCCGACTCGAAGTACGCTCCGCCGGCCCGGATCGGGAGATGTTTTCAGACGATGATTTGATTCGGAAGTAAGAATCAGGGTGAGTGTGACTGGAAGCGTTCACGACCCAGTCGACTCGAGGGCTGGGATTGCTTCCAGATTGCAGAAAAGGAGGGGATCCGATACACTCACCTCATGCCGTCCATGTTAATCGAACTCGCCGGTTGGCTTCCAGCGATCGCCCTGCCCGGAGCGACGGTGGCGCAATTGTGGAAAATTGCAAAAACCCGCAATGTAGAGGGCGTCTCCATTCTGACCTGGCTGCTGTTTGGCTTTGCCAATGTAGGCATCTACATTTTCACCGAGAAGTATTTCGCGCTGCAGTCGATCCTGGCGCAGCTGGTGACGGCCATTCTGAATTTTGCCATTGTCATTTGGATCCTGGTGATTCGGTCGTCGTCTGACCAAAGGTGATGGGGCGAGGACCTTCCTGGTTGGAATCGATGACGAGCCTATGAAAAGGGGGACTCCCGAGAGAGTCCCCCTTTTTAGGGTTACCGGTAAGAATCAACCGCTTCTGCGAGCTGTTTCCCACCGACAACTCCGCCGAGGCGGCCTACTTCTTCCCCATTCTTGAAGAACACCGTCGTTGGGATAGACCGGATGCCGTAGGCGGCTGCCAGTGTATTGTGGTCATCCACATTCACCTTCAGGACGGTCACATCTTCAGGTGCAGTCGCGGCATAGGACTCGAGGATGGGACCATACGCCACACAGGGCTGACACCAGGTGGCCCAGAAGTCTACGGCGGTCACGCCCGGTTGGGCAATGGCCTGCTGAAATGCGGCTTCGGAGCCGACTTTGATCACGTTGTCTGTTGCTGTACTCATGGGGTACCTCCGTTGGGGTTGGGTTTGTGATTCACTGATGTGTTGTTGACTATATAGTCAAATTATGAACGGAATTCTTACATCGTTTTCAAAAAAAGTGTTCTCAGGGCTGGAGAAGCCACCGAAGGCTGTGGTGGAGGTCCTGGATCGGCTCTCCCTTCTGCTCAATCCGGGCCAGGCTTAATGCACCTTCCACCAGGTGAAACAGAGCCCGGGACAGTTCCTCCGGACTGCCATTCCGAATGGTTCCCTCCGCCTGACCGGCCCGGACCGCCTCCACAAAATACCCGCGATAGGCCTCAAGAACCGTGAGCACACAACTGCGAAGAGAAGGTTCCGACTGAGCCAGCCCGACTCCAAGGCTGAAAAACGTACATCCGCCTACGCAATGGGATGAGCATTGGTTCGAGGTCAGTACCTCCACATACGCATCCAGGCGCTCCCAGGCCGTTTTGGTGGAAGAGAAGACCGAGTCCAGTCGGACCCGGGTTTGATCCCAGGTGTACTGCAACCCCGCTTCCGCCCATTCCTCCTTGTTCTGGAAAGCATGGTAAAAACTGCCCCGGTGCGCGTTCCCCGCCTGACAAATGGTGTCCAGGGTCAACGAGGCCAGAGACTGCTCACGGAGCAGATCTGGAAACACCGCCATCAAACGGTCCCGGGCAGTAGAAGTTGCAGGCATACGTCAATATCGCGTAGTTGACTAAAATGTCAAATCTGAATCGTTATGCGAATCCGGAACTCCCTGTTCGGAAACACGCCTGCTGAAGCAGGTTCCGGTGAACACCGCGTGAACGCGGGGCTCCAAAGGATGAGATTCCGGGTCCTGCGTTTACGCGGTGTTCATCCGAATGCGGTTCATCTCGCCCAGTTCCGGATTTGCCAAGCCCTGAAATAAAGCGTGACAATCTACTGTACTAGGTGTACCAGAACAACTGGTACACTAACCATGCTTCCTTTTTCCATCCATTTTCAACCCGGTCTCCCGCCCAGCGAACAGTTGGTGGATGCGGTACGAAAAGCGGTGGCCACCGGAGAGCTGAAAGACGGTACCCTCTTTCCCTCTGTGCGCACCCTCTCCAAAGAGCTTCGCCTCAGTCCGACGACGGTACACAAGGCCGTCGCGCAATTGAAATCCGACGGCTGGCTGGAATCCCGGCCCGGGGTCGGGATGCAGGTTCGCGCCACGGCCGGTGCGGGACTGGATGACCGTTTGGACCTTGTACGTCCGTTAGTCCGGAAACTTCTGCGCGAAGCATCCGAGCTGCAGATTTCCACTTCAGAACTGCTCAACCTGATACGAGATGAGACGGATCCTGAGGCCTCTCTCCTGTTCCCACCCACGTCAAAAAGACCGCATCATGAAACCCGCCATCCATCTCAGAAACGTACATAAGAGTTTTGATTACCGCAATCATGCGGTGAGCCAACTGGATCTAGAGGTTCCTCATGGAACGTTTATGGGGTTCTTCGGACCAAACGGGGCCGGAAAAACCACCACGATTAAAGTGATGCTGAATCTACTTCAGCCCAGCGGGGGACGTGCAGAGGTACTCGGAACGGACTCCCGCAAACTGGGACCGAACGATTTTCAACGCATCGGATATGTGTCGGAAAATCAGGAGTTGCCGAACTGGATGACCCTGCGTCAACTCCTGGAATACTGCCGCCCCTTGTATCCCAACTGGGATGACGCCTTTTGTGACAAGCTCCTGAAGCAGTTCCAGCTTCCTCTGGGGAAAACGCTTCGCTCCATGTCCAGAGGCATGCAGATGAAAGCCTCGCTGTTGAGCAGCCTCAGTTACCGGCCTGACCTGGTCATCCTCGATGAACCGTTCAGCGGCCTGGACCCTCTCTCACGCGATCAGTTTGTCGAAGGACTCCTGGAATTATCCGAGGAACATCCGTTCACACTTTTTTTGTCGACCCACGATGTGGACGAGGTGGAGCGGCTTTGCGACACCGTTGCTTTCATCCGGAATGGGAGAATGAACCTGTGCGAAAGCACAGAGAGTCTGTTAAACCGGTTCCGCAGAGTGGAGGCAAGTGCTCCCCAAGGTGATACAACCTCCACGAAACATAACCGGAATCTCCTCATAGAGCATCAAGGCTCCCGACTGTCCGGAATCGACCGCGGGTTCACGACCTCCGCGGAATCAGAACGCAGACTCCAAGAGATGTACCCGGGGGCAACCGGCGTCCTCTACACACCGATGCGATTACGTGAAATAATTGTACATCTCAGTGAAGGGTATCAGAGGTCATGAACCGGCTGCACCTGGTATGGACACATTTCCGCCTGTTTCACAATCTGCAGGTAAGGATTACGATATGGCCCATCATCTGGCTCTGCCAGTTTCTGGAAGCCGGGATCTATTACACCGGAGGGGACGGACTCGCTCTCCAGAGGCTGACTCTCTATCCAATCCTTATCTGGGTGTTTTGCAATGGGAACGGGGATTCAACCCGCAACCGCCCTTTCCTGCGTACCCGGCCTCTTCCGGCAGGAACCCCTTTCTTGTCAGACGCCATGCTGCCATTCGCCCTGTTCAGCCTTATCCCCCTGCTGCGTGAAATTCCACTTGTCATCGAGTATCGGCTCGGGTTCGGAAATCTGATGTGGGCATGGTTCGATTTCCTTGCTCTGCATGGGGTGTTTTTTACCTGTGCCTGGTCACTGGGTGCATTGCTCCCCAGTCTGAACAGTCCGTTGAAGGTCTTCATGACGCTCTTCATTACCGGACTCATCTTCATCAGCCTTACCTTGTTCTTACAACATACCGGCACTCCGGTTTCCACGAGCAGATTCTGGGGAAACCGTCATTACCAGGAGGTACGGTATCCGGTGTTATGGTTGTGCAATGCAGTCGTGATTCTGATCACCTGCTGTGCATGTCGGTTTCATCTCCGGGGTCGTGCTGCCGTGGGGATATTTTTCCTCCTGCAACTCCCGATTGCCACCATCATGCTCTGGCGGCTTCCTGAAGCCATCAGACACAACCTGCCCTCCCTGGACCATGCGTTAGCCACCACGACACAACCCGAGGATCAGGTGCATATCGCCACGCCCTCTTATCAGAAACTAGAGCGGGATTACACACGCATTGACCGGATTCATCATTCCTTTCCCTTGATCGTTGAGTCCGAGCATCTGCCTGTCGAGGAGATGATCCTTCGGCTGGAAGGATACCGAATCATCACTGAAAATCTCACACGATGGGAAGCGGCGAGATCCCCCGATCCTTTTTTACGTGAGGCCATCCAGGCCGTTCTGCAAAAAAAATATGGTCCATCAGCTGCTGAAAACGACGCGGTCTTCAGACCCTTTCCCAACACGCGGCGTGGTGCCTCTATCACCTTTCTGCGCGAACGCTTTCCACAGTGGGAAGGGGGACCTGTAGAAATCGAAGCCTTCTGCAGCCTGCACCGTTTAACGTCGGTTTTTGTCGCAGAAGATCAACCGCTTGGCTCGTTCACGACGCATGCACATGGACCTACGGGACGGGTGTACGCAACGGGAGCCTGGGAATCACACCGCGTGATTCAGGACCGGGACCGGGGTCCAGCGAATGTGATCCATCGACGGGTGGATTTAGCATTCCGTCAGCAGAATCTCTTTTGGAAAAGACTGATACACGGCAGACAGGAGCCGTTTCAGATCATGGCCGTATTTCGGGATGCCGACACGATGGAAAACCGTGTCTATCTTCAAACCAGGGTCTCTCCGTTTCAACGCCTGGGAGATGGACCCTTTTCACACCCTGGGATCAATAAGCTCGTAGAGAGAACCTCAAGATACCATCAGCAGCACCCGGAAGGAGAGCGTGCCGGGATCCGCGCTGCCGAATCGGTCCATCTGGACCTGTTCGTACTCACAACTGCGGAAGCCATGCGGGTCAAAGCGGTTCAGTATGCCCGTCTCCCCCCCTTTTCATCCCCCTATCACGAGGCGGACGATCCACGGTTGGAGGATCAGCCCATGGGGACCTGGGAAGTCGACCTGCTGCAGAATCGATTCCACACACGCTCCCTGGAGATACGCACAGAAACCAAACTGTTCCGTCATTTGGCAAACCTCCCCCCTCACGAATATCGTTCCGTACTCTTCGAGGCCACCAAGCGGAATCCGAAATATGCGAAGTTCATTGAGCAAAACGGATGGGAGGAGGAGGCTGCAGCGGTTTGGCAGGATCTGGCCCGGCAGGAAATCCGGCTGCCCGTCTCCGTGCTGCAAATCATGCTGCGTTCGGAAAACCCTGAGATCCGGGAGGCCCTGCTGCACTATCAGTCATGGAATCCAACACCCGTTCTGCTGGCCGGCAGCCAACTCGACCCCGCCTTTCATCAGGAAATGCTCGCCGCTACAGAACTCGCCCTCTCCCGAATGCCGCCCGAAAACCCCCTTGTTGCCCCCAACTGGACACCAACCCGCATACAAAATCACTTTGCCTTTACCTGGCTGGGTGCCGCAATCACAGATCTCAGGAAATACTACGATCGGATTCCGTATCCCCTTCCCTATCCGGGCGGTGACCGGGTGCTGATAGAGGATGGACCGTACGACTCCAGCCGTCGAAGAAGAATTTTAGCGGAGGTTCCATGACGTCGCGCATCGTACATGTGTGGAAAAAAGATATGCGTGCGGCAGCCATTGTGTGGCTTCTGTATGCCCTGCTCGTCGGCGGATGTGAACTCCTGCTGGTGACCGTATACGTTCCCGAACGCGGACTGCTGTTTCAGATACCCTGCTGGCTGTTCGGACTCTGGATGTTCCGGGACCGCTTGCTCGAAGACGGACCGAATCGCTGGGATCGCCGCTGGTCGGCCAGCCGTCCTCTGACCCTCGGGGAGATCACCCAGGCAAAACTGCTGTTTTTATGGGTTCAACTTCTCGGTCCATTTTTTGTGTGCAGGATCGGGACCAGCCTGATGATGGGATTCAGTCCGGTGTCGGCTCTTCTGTCCGCCCTGGCCTCCCTTTCGATTCCAATGATATGGGCCTACATCCTGATGTTTCGCGCTCAATACACGCTGGAACCCCGTCAGCATATCGTGTTTTTATCCGTCCTGTGCTTCTCAGCCATTCTTCCAGGACTTCGGTTTCCGCCCTCCCATGAAACAAAAGATCTCCCCTTACTGGCATTGTCCGAGGCTGAGAATGCACCCCATCCCTCACACCTGATCGACCCGTGGTTTTATACCCGGTTTGAAGAAGAACAGATGATTGTCATGAGTCAGATTGAGCGCAGACTCCATCTTGAACATGACGTCTACAAACGCAGAGGCGAAATCACCCGTCACCGAAGTTCAGATGTGTGGTTCTGGTATGTACACCGCACCTATCCGGACCGGGATGTGAGGGCTCATCTAAAGCTGAACCCGCATATTACGGGAGGAACCTCGAAGCGGTATGTGGAAATTCACGAGGGGAAAAAAAAGGCCGGGTTTCGAACGGCCAGCCTTCCCCACACCGCTCAGGGAACCCGGCAAACCTGGAAGGGAGACCTGACGCTGCGGATTGGAGAAGTCTCACAGGTCTGGAGAGGGCCACTGAAGATCGGGGCGCCTACGGTCTCCGATCACATCCACGGTACGGTTGAACAGAGTGAGGCCGGGCCGATTCAGATTCAGTTACGGGGTTCCACGTACTCGTTCTCACTCAGGGAGCATCACTTCAAGAACCGGTTTCATCTCAAACCTGCAGCCGTCCTTGTGGAAAGCGGCCCGGATTCGCCACTGCTGGTACTTGAAGGGCAGGTGACAACGTTTGACATGGGATTCCCTCACGCAGCCAGACGTTACAACGTCAGCATTCCGGATCCCAGGCCCTATTTCCCCGCAGACGCAACGCTGGAGCTCACCGTTCTCGGTGCCACCCTGGACGGACGGATTTCCCGCAAAGAGTTTCCCGAGATCCTGATCATGGATCCCCACCGCGAGCATCTGCTGGCGGAATCGATGCATGGAGATCATCTGGCCCGCAGAGTCCAGACCCGCTCAATGGTCGAATCCGTTCCACCACCTCCTTCCACCCCGGATTCACCGTCTCAACCCGTCGTGAATCCCCTGCCATCCGTAGGGACTCCATCCGAATTTGCACGCAGGCTGGACCGCGTTTTGTCCGACCGCCTGGTGCTCGCGCTCTCAGACCCTCGCCAGTCCCTCCCTTCCTATCAAAACAAATTGAGTTCTGTTCGGGAACTCTACCGGCCCGAAGAAGCTGATCACGTCAATACACTGCTTCATCGTGTTTCCTTTCACCCTTATTTAATCTCCTGGCTACCGGAGAAACGACAAGAAGACGGATGGGAGCAGTTGCTCACCTCCATGAGCGAACCTCCTGTCCTGAATCCCATGGCATCCATGCAGCTCGCAGCAGAATATCCGGACAGAACCGTACCCAACCTCGGCTGGTGTTTTGAATTCTCCAACCGGCTCTCCAGGATGTTTCGCGGGATCAACCCCCAGTTCCGCTGCCCAGTACACTACCTGGATCTGGTCCCAGCAACGGAACAGGATGAGGTATGGGAACGAACCTGGCGTCGGGTTGTGAACGAGGAATCCATCAGCAAAGATCCTGTAACACCACCGGATTATTTTGTGGAGGCACTGACAAGAGAGTCCCCGAATGCAGTTGAAGCGGCCTGCATCTATCTTCGAAAGGATCCAGCCAAGGTCTTTCAGGAGAAGAGGTGGGATACACTGTATTTGGGAGACGCGTACCTACAAGATCTTCAACGTCTGATCGGCGCGTTACGTTCCCGGTTCCCTCATCCCGGTTCTGACGAAGAATTTCTGGAATGGTTCCGGCGGGAAGGGTTTGTGCTTGCGGAAACGCAGGCCGCACCCGCGAATCCGGAACGCATAGCTCCGGAACGCACCCGCTGAAGCGCGTGTTGTGGAACACCGGATGCACCTAGACCCTTTTCAGGTAATGGGCACGCAGCTCCTTCGGAAACTTCTCGATCGCATAACGCAACATGGTCCGCGGCATCATGGACCCATGCTTCCTGAGAAACGCTTCTTCTACAGCCCGGTTACGGTTTCCAACCTCCCGAAGCATCCAGCCAACAGCTTTGTGGATCAAATCCTCTGAATCTTCGAGGAGGATCCGGGAAAGGCGGAGTGTGTCTTCAAACTCTTCCTGCCGAATAAAGGTGAAGGTGGCCATGATCGCGATTCTCCTCTCCCACAGACATACCGATTTCGCCAGGGCATCCAGACATTCCCGTCGACGTTCCAACAGGTATCCCCCGACAATCTGGGGAGCCGAGGTGTCCACCAGATCCCAGTTGTTCACATAAGCAGAGTGTTCCAGATAGAGAGAATAAATCCGTTCCTGATCCTCGGAAGCCCCCCGCTCGAATTGGCTCACAAAGATCAGCAGGGCAAGCAACCGTTCTTCATGAAACTTCGAGGTCAGCAGGGTCAGGACATCCGTTTGCGGCAGTGAACGGAACCGTCTGGCCACCTTCCGTGTCTGGGGAACACGGACCCCCAGAAAGCGGTCCCCTTCCCCGTATTCCCCCGGCCCGGTTTTGAAAAACCGCTGACTAACGGCCGCATGCTCTGCCGAAGCGGTTTCCCGCAGCATCATACGCGCATCCTTCACACGAGGAGAGGGTGAATGACTCATGCAGAGACCCCAACCAGAAGGAAGCCCGAACATCAACCCCGGACTCGTTCTGGAACCTCACGTTTCTGTCCCCTCATCAATCCCAACACACAATATTGTACCCCTGCAGGAACCTCTTTCCATTCTCACGCCCCAACTTTTGACATGCGTCCATTCGTTATGAAATTTTCGGAAACCGGAAACAGATAAATTCAACGCAGCAATTTCAGGTGTTCTATGAAACAGGTTGTTCTCATTGGAATGGTGGCAGTTCTCGCCTTTTCCCCACGTTCCCGGGGAAATATCGGGAATATCGTCCAAAATCCGTTGCAGCCGCCGGACACCTCCTCCCCGGCGGCCACCCTGTACGGGTTCATTGAAGACATGAACCTGACCTACCGACATTTGCTGGATCAGGGACGGGCAAACATCAGCCGGGAACACACCCAGATCATCACCAACCGCATTCAGCGCTATCTGGACCGCAGTGCTCTTCCTGAACATGTGCAACGTCAGGCGTCGATTGAAGCCGCCATTTCGCTGAAAGAAATCCTCGATCGGGTTTCAATACCTGATCGGGCCGCAATCGCCCCGGGCTCCTCCGAAACACGGTGGCGCATTCCCGGAACGGATCTGGTGATTGAACGCCAGGAAGAGGGGCCGTTTGAAGGGGAATACCTCTTCTCCGCTCGCACGGTTGTTGAAGCGGAGGAACTGTTCCAATCCGTGAGTCACCTGCCCGTTCGCACAGAAGGGCCGGGGACGACTGAAAACATGCTGGACTGGTACCGGTCCACCCCGAGTTCCCCTGTCGTGGCCACCATCGTCGATCTCCTGCCCACCTTTTTCAGGAACCCTCTGTTCGGACACCGGATATGGCAGTGGACAGGACTGATTCTGATCCTGACGGGTGGAATGGTGCTGATGCGGATTGCATACAAAGTGGGACGGGCGAGGGCCAAAGCCATGCAGGAGCAAAAGATCCTGAGGTATTTCCTCACACTGGCGTTCCCGATTACTGCGGTCCTGATCCCGCTTGGCATGAAATACATGATCCGCCATCACCTGGTGCTGAGCGGACCGGTTCTGAGGCTCATCGACTTTGTGCTGGGCCTGCTGCTGCTGGTATCCGTGATGCGCCTCATTTGGGCGATCGGCAACCGGTTGCTCGCATTGGTGCTGGCCAATGAGAATCTTCACCGCGATGTCCTGGATGCACAGATCATCCGCCTTGCCGGGAGAGTGGTGACGGTACTCGTGGTGATCATCGTCTTTCTCGAAGGCGGGAAACGCCTGGGCATTCCACTTTCCACTCTGGTTGCCGGGGCCGGGATCAGTGGGTTTGCAGTGGCAATGGCGGCCCAGGATTCGCTGAAAAACATCCTGGGCAGTGTTATGCTGATCCTCGACAAGCCGTTCGAGGTGGGAGACCGTATTTTCGCCAAAGGATTTGACGGTATCGTAAAAGAGATCGGGCTGCGCTCCACCAAACTGGAGTTGTTGACCGGACATGATGCCACCCTTCCCAATGAAGAGCTGGCGCGTACCGAAATTGAAAACGTCAGCCGCCGCCCCTTTATCCGGAGAATTCTCGACCTGAAAATCGCCCTCGATACACCCCATACCGCGGTGCGGAATGCGATCACGGGAATCGAAACGCTGCTGGAAAACCACGAAGGCATGATGGAGGACTTCCCCGCCCGCATTTACTTCTTTGACTACATCAACGACGCGCAGATGATCCGGATTATCTACTGGTATGCCCCTCCGGCCTACTGGGACTACCTCGCCTTCAACCAGCAGGTGAATCTGGAGATCAGCCGTATCCTGGAAGAGGAAGGCATCTCCCTGCTCCTTCCCACCCGATTTACCTCCACCGAAGAGCCGGGAGGTCACCAAACCACTGCTTCTATGGCGCAGGGACTCCCCCCGCCGACAGTGTGATGGAACATTCAACAGCGAACACTCGACATCCAACGTTCAAGGCAAAGGATGCTGGACGTTGAAGGTCGGCTGTTGGATGTTCCCTTCTCAAACTCTCCCCATCTGTCACAACCCTACGACACCACCTGCCTCAACAGCGGATTGGGGAACCGCCGTTTCACCGTCACCGCATAAAAGGTCTCCTTCAGAGTCGGGATTTCCGCAATCTCCTTGAGAACCCCCTGTTTCAATTCATCAAGCACCACAATAGGAGGAACCACGGCGAGTCCGATTTTCTCCCGGGCGATGAGGCGGAGCATGGTCATGTCATTCACTTCCGCGACAATGTTCGGCCGGATCCCGAGTTGTTCCACCAGCCCCTCAAAGGCAATGCGGATATTACTGTCGATACTGGGCAGCACCAGCGGCTCTGTCGACAGCAGCCGTTTCAGCGTGCGGCGGCGCCGGTCAAAGGAGGCATCCCCCACCAGACTCACCGGCTGATCCGAAATCCGCTGTGCCACCCAGGGTGTGGCCGCATCGTGCGGTGGGACATTATTGGTCAGGGCCACATCCAGATGATGGGTCTCCAACTGCCGCAACAGCTCCGGCATGGAACCCGAACGGACCACCAGCTCCACATCCTCCAGTTTCATCAGGGGTTTGAGGAACTCGATCTGAAAATTTCGGGACAGTGTGGTGATGGCCCCCACCCGGAACACCCGGCGGTGCATCTCCTCACCATGGGCAAGCTGATAAAGCATGTCCTCGCCGGTTTTAAAAATGGTATCGGCATACTCCAGCACCAGACGTCCCGTTTCCGTCAGGACCAGCCCCCGCCCTCTGCGTTCGAACAGGTCATGCCCCAGCTCTTGCTCCAGGGTTTTGATCTGAACCGACAGTGCGGATTGGGAAAGATTCAACTCCTTCGCAGCCCGGGTCAGATTTCCCTCATGAGCCACAAACCAAAAGTAGCGTAAGTGGTTGTAATTAATCCGCATCCAATTGTTCTATAATAACGAACGAATTCATGCAAACATTGAATTATTCAATCGTTCAAAAATAGTCCAGGATACGCCCGACTCGAATCCGCCCCTGGCGGAGAGCCTTCACTTTACAATCAGGAAAGCCACATGGACATTCTCACCACATTTCTCGGACAGTTTTTTCAGCAACTGCAATCCCCGACCCTCGCCTTTCTCCTCGGCGGGGTGTTCGTCGCGGCCATGGGCAGCAAATTGCAGATTCCCAATCAGATCTACCAGTTTGTCGTCTTCGTCCTGCTCATGAAAATCGGCATGAAAGGAGGAGTGGAAATCAGGGAGGCCAACCTGACGGAGATGCTGATTCCCGCCCTGCTGTCCGCAGTGATCGGACTTCTCATCGTCTGGATCGGTCATGCCCTTCTCCCCAAGCTCCCCCGGATCAAACCTGCGGATGGAACGGCGACGGCAGGCCTTTTCGGAGCCGTCAGCGCTTCCACCCTGGCCGCGGCGATCGTACTTCTGGAAGAGCAGAACATTCAGTTCGAAGCCTGGGCGCCGGCCCTGTATCCCTTTATGGACATTCCCGCTCTGGTCCTCGCCATCGTGCTGGCGAGTATCCACAAAGAAAAAACCGAAAACGGAGCGGAGCATGAGGTGAAGATCTGGCAGATTGTGAAAGACAGCCTGAGGGGGTCCGCCCTGTCCGCTCTTCTCCTCGGGATCTGTCTCGGGCTTTTCTCCCGGCCCGACCAGGTTCTCAGCACCTTTTATCAGCCGCTGTTCCGGGGACTGCTTTCCATTCTCATGCTGGTACTCGGCATGGAGGCATGGTCCAGACTCCGGGAGCTCAAGGGCGTCGCACACTGGTTCGCCGTCTATGCACTGGTTGGACCGGTCGCCCACGGACTCCTGGCCTTCGCTCTCGGCTATCTGGCTCACATCTGGGTGGGATTCAGCCCGGGGGGAGTCGTCCTGCTGTCTGTGATCGCGGCATCGAATTCCGACATTTCCGGTCCCCCCACCATCCGGGGCGGGATTCCCTGGGCGAACCCCTCCGCCTACATCGGCTCCTCCACCAGCGTGGGCACCCCGGTGGCCATCGCGGTCTGCATCCCCATGTTCACCACCCTCGCAGGTGTTGTCTTCAGTCTGTGACAGGAGAATAATCCCTCGACTTTTCTCCCCGAAGGAGGACACTACTCTGTATGGATACCCTGCACTGCCCCGGAGACCCCGATAACCTGTACGAACAAACCATCTGTGAGGTGCTGAATACAGCATCCTTTCTCGACCTGCCGGAGCATCTCCGCCTCATTCTGGCCCAGCCGAAAAATGAAGTGATGGTTCATTTCCCGGTGCAAATGGACGACGGATCCTGGAAACTCATGAAAGGATACCGGGTTCAGCACAACAATGTGGCCGGACCCTACAAGGGAGGAATCCGGTACCATGGAGATGTGAAACTGGATGAGGTCAAGTCCCTCGCGGTTCTCATGACCTTAAAATGTGCGCTGATGCAGCTCCCCTATGGCGGCGCGAAAGGGGCCTTAAAAATCCACCCCCGCGATTTTTCTTCCAACGAACTGATGCGCATGACCCGGAGATTTGTGGCCGCGTTGGGTGACAATATCGGTCCGGATTATGACATCCCCGCTCCGGATGTGGGGACAAATGCGCAAATCATGGCCTGGATGGCGGACACCTATATCAACCTGAAAGGAAACCACGGCAGAGTGGACGCCCAAAGCGTGGTGACCGGGAAACCCCTGGTATTCGGAGGGTCAGAGGGGAGAGAAAAAGCCACCGGTCAGGGACTGGTGTTCGTACTCGAAACTCTGCTGCCAGGCCTGGGGATCGACCTCGCACACTGCAGCTACAGCCTGATCGGCTTCGGCAATGTGGGGTCCTGGACCGGACGGCTGCTGCAGGACCGAGGAGCTGCCCTCACCCATGTCATGGACCATACCGGCGCGATCTCCAACCCGGACGGTATCTCCGCCCGGGCCCTCGCCGACCATGTAAAGAAGACCGGGGGAGTCAGCGGGTTTTCAGATGCGGCCCCCTGTTCCACCGAAGACTTCTATCGCGCTCCGGTGGATCTGCTGATTCCAGCAGCGCTCGAACAGATGATTGGACCCGATGAAGCTGCGCTGGTCAACTGCCGTCTGCTGGCCGAAGCGGCCAATGCCCCGACCACCCCTGCCGGAGAACGCGTCCTGACAGAACGCGGCATCGAGGTGCTGCCAGCCATTCTCTGCAACTGTGGTGGTGTCACCGTAAGTTATTTTGAATGGAAACAAAACCGGGATTCGGAATCCTGGACCGAGGAGGATGTCGACCGCAAGCTGCATGAAATGATTTCAGATGCGGCACACCGGGTACATGATTTTGCCGCCTCGCATTCCTGCAGCATGCGGAGGGCCGCCTATGCGGTGGCCCTCCGGCACCTGGAGGAACTCTACACTCTCCGGGGGATTTTTCCGTGATCACCGCCATCCGTCGGATCTCCACCCTCCTGCTTCAGGTTGCCCTCCAAGTACTGTTTGTGATGTTTGTTTCCCCCACCACACAGGCGGAAGAGGTGTCTGCAGAATCAAAACCTGCCGGTACCGGACTGGTATGGGATCAGCGGTTTGCGGATCACGATACCGGCCCGGGACATCCGGAAAATGCCTCCCGCCTGAACGCGATTGAAGACGAACTTGAGGAGGCAGGGATCAAAGAAAAACTGACCCTCATTGCTCCCCGGAGTGTCAAGGACACCTGGATCCTCAAGGCACATACCCGTGAGTATCTTGAAACCGTGAAACGCGCTCACGAGGAGGGACTCCGGCTACTGCCCACCGGAGATACACCTTTCTCACCGCGAAGCCTCGAAACTGCCCGGCTGGCCGCAGGCGGCCTGCTTGAGGCCTGTGATCAGGTCATGGCCGGAAACGTGAACAACGCATTTGTGGCTGCAAGGCCACCCGGCCATCATGCCACCCGGGGGAAAGGGATGGGATTCTGCGTGTTTGGCAATGTCGGAATTGCCGCCAAGTACCTTCAGGAGAAACATGGACTGAAACGCATTCTGGTCGTGGACTGGGATGTGCACCATGGAAATGGCACCTACGATATCCTCAAGGAGGATCCGAAGGTCTTCCAATTCCAGATTCACCAGGGGGGGATCTACCCCGGTACCGGGGCGGTAGAGGACGTGGGGGAAGGTGAAGCCGAGGGCAACACCTTAAACGTTCCCCTGCCGGCAGGGGCGGGACGGAAGGAATTCCTGCAGGCGTTTGATGAAAAGCTGATCCCGGCCATGACGGAGTTCAAACCAGAGTTTATCCTCATTTCCGCAGGATTCGACGCCCACAAGCAGGACCTGCTCGGAGGGCTGAACTTATCGAGTCAGGACTATGGAGATCTCACCCGCCGTTTAAAAATCATCGCAGAGGAGCATGGGGAAGGCCGGATCGTATCCGTGCTGGAGGGCGGCTACCATCTGAAGGCACTGTCTGAATCCGTCCGCTTCCACATCGAAGCGCTGATGGAGTAAACGCATCAACCGCTCTCTTTTGAAACCGGTTTCTTTCTTAGAAACCCGGCAATCCGTCGATACTGACCGCATTCTTTTTCCGGCGGTATTCTTTCAGTCCTTCTTCTCCTTTGCGCTCTGCCCACTGATCCAGAATCTCCCGCTGCCCCACATAGTCATACAACGGTACGGAATATCCGCAGGAGGAACTGACCCGGGAGACATCGACCGAAATAAAGGCACGGCAATCAATCCGATGGGCGAAATGGAGAGCCATCTGTGCAAACGAGGGGGTCCCGAGTTTATGAACCGTTCCCCGGCCATGAAACCGAACGATTTTCGGAGGCCCCTCAAAGGCACAAAACATGATCAGGATCCGCTCATTTTCCTGCACATGCGCAATGGTTTCGGACCCGCTGCCGGTCAGATCCTGATACACCACGGTATGTGCATCCAGGACGCGGAAGGAATCAATTCCCTTGGGAGAGCAGTTCACATGACCTTCACCGGAAAGGGGTGCAGTGGCGACGAAAAACATCTGTTGCTTTTCAATCCAATGCTGGATCGGTTTTGTTATCTCAGGATGAACTTGTCCCATCTGAACCTCTGGATTGAATGAACGTAAGAACGGGCAGAGTCTGACAACCGGTCCGGAATGTCAAGGGACGCCTGCTGAGGCGGCATGTGGATTTGATGAGGAAGGTACCTGGTCAGAATGCGAACCGAACTTTGACTTGCTCTTGACTTTGCGCACGTCTGGCGCAGGAGGAAGAGATGATACCTACATCACATTCCTCCCACCCTATGAACCCGTCTGCCTTTTCCACTTCCGCCCTTCGGAGGTTTCTCTTCAGTTGCCTTCTGAGCATCTCCTCACTGCTTTTTGCGCAGGAGGAGATTTCCGATGCCACTCAGCGGGTCAAAGAGGAGAACGGATTGACCAAAGTTCTCCCCCGTTACAGCACAGAGGGCGTGAACAACCGCTGGCCCTCTGAATATGAAAACGCCTTCCTTGAACGTGTATCCGGTCAGATCCCCCGCTACAAAGGGAGTGCCGGGGTAAACACCACCGGTGAGCGGGAAAAGTACGACTACCCCATGACGGTAGGGGCCTGGATTGCGGGAGACCGTGCCGACGCAATAGCCGTGCTGGAGCAGGAGGACATTGACGGGGGGGATCATGCCTGGACAAAGGGGATTGACCTCTACTGGGGCTTCACTCTGAAAGCACAGGCCCTCAAATTTTTCTACCTGGAAGACCAGCTGACCCCCGCCTACCGGGAACGGATGCTGGAGGCCTTCCGCATCTTCACGGAAAAAGATCCCCGCCCCACTCTGGAGTATGCTCTCAATACGGAAAGTGCGGATCCGGAAGTGGCGGAGTATGCGCAGAAACAGCTAGGCATCATGTGGAGAAGCCGTGAAGGTGCGAAAGCCATGGCGGAACAGGCGATTTCGGAGAAACACCCCAACAAAGTCCGTTTTGGCAATTACATTCTGGGAATCCTGGACCGGTGGCCGGAGACACAGCCCTCCACTCCGGAAGAATGGCAGGCCTGGTGGTCTCTGATCGCCTCGGGAGACTGGATGGTGTTCGAAGAGTATGAACGCCGTGCGAACCCCTACCCTCACCCGAGGTATGGCATTGGAACCGGCCCTGTTGGCGCCACCTGGAATCCCTCTGTACGCGGCATGAAAGCCGATGCCCGGAACACAGACAACCTCCGGGGTATGCGCGAAGGGGCCATTTATCTCTTCGCGGAACGGAGCGGGAATGAACTGCTCCGCAAACTCTACAAAGACCGGATCCGCCGCACCGCACTCGGATTCTGGGAGGTGGGAAATGGAGAATGGGACAGCGACGGCTATCACCCCCACACCATTTGCGCGTACATGAATCTGTATGCCTTCGCCCGGGATCCAGAGGTGCGGGCCATGTCCAAAGCCGTGCTGGATTTCCTCTTCACCGCAGGCTCAGTGAAATACTACCGTGGAGCCTGGACCGGCCCGAACAAACGCGACTATGGAAACTTCCAGCCCATGCGGGCGGTCAGTGAACTGCTGTGGCTCTACTACGGTGATACCCCCCTGAGCCCGGGAAAACACATCGCGGACAATGTGTGGCCGATCGTCAGCGGATACCGTCCCCCGGCCGCCCTCGTGGCCTTTGCCAAAAAGGAATTCGAAAAGCCGCTGGAAATGTTCAACTCCCACCCGACCTACAGCAACTGGCTCCCTGGGCAGGCGGAACGTCCGAATGCATTTGAAACCATGTACTATGGCAATCAGTTTACCCTGGGGACTCTCGGGAAAGGCAGCCGGGGCGATGTGAGTGGATTCCGGCTGGCGACCTTTGATTCAAAAAAAGGGGCCGCGATCGCAGTCGGGGCCACTGGTGCCACCAAACGGTTGCATACCGGCAGCGGTCAGGACCGGATCGGTCAATACCGCAATCTGGTGCTCCTGCTGGCTCCCGGACAGGTCACCAGGAAAGGAAAAACCAATCCCAACAAAGCACATTTCTCCGTCCCTCCAGGCGGACAGGTGGAACAGGCCGGTCCGGTGACCTTCATCAAAACGGAATCCGTCTGGGCAGCTCTTCTCCCCGTGGGAGGAACTCCGTTCAAACAGGGATCCGCCCGGATCGGCAAAGGCGGCAAAACCACCAACATCGGTATGCTGAGTACAGAATCCACCGAAGCGGAAGCCTTTGGCTATGCATTGGAAGTGGGAGAAAAGGAAACCCATGGCAGCTACGAGCAGTTCAAACAGGCAGTAACGTCCAAAGCCTCCATCAGCCTTCACTCGCAGGGAGCCACCCTGACCAGCAGCGACGGAAGGACCCTGAAAGTCACCCGGGCAGGAGCTGGACTCCCACAGGTTGAACGCGATGGGACCCCCCATGACTGGGCGAAGCATCAGGATGTGTATCACTCCGTCGACAGCAATGCGCTGAACCTGCCAAGAAATAAACGGGTGCTGGAAGTGACTGCAGGAGGCCACAGCTTCCGTGGTGAGCTGAAAGAAGACGGGACCTACGTTTGGACAGAGACACTGAAGGGGGAGTAGCATTTCACTCAACTCTCCACTCTCGTTTTTTGAACATTCAACATCGAACACCCAATATCCAACGTCCAGCGATTGCGTGATCGTTGGATGTTGAACGTTGAATGTCGGCTGTTGGAAGTTCTCAGGAATCGATACCAGGGACTGCTGGCGTCCCGTCAGCATACATAAGAAAGCCTCCGGCAATCGCCGGAGGCTTTCTTTTTGAGGAGGAGACAACACTCAGGCTTCCCCCAGCTCCACCTCAATATGACGGTCGAGTTGGTAGAGAGCCCCGGGGCAGTCGAGCCGTTCGGTTAAGGTTACCATTTTGGCGGCCCAGGCCTCTTCCTCGACCTGCTCTTCGATGAACTTGAGCAGCATATTCTGGCTGGGATAATCTTTCTCAGCCAATGCCGCTTCGTAACAGGCGGTAATCCCGGCGGTGTTGTTCACTTCCAGAGACTGCGCCACTTTGGCGGCTTCTGTCAGCCCTTCGAAGGTCCCTTTCGGCGCTTCCTGAGATTCAAACACCGGGAGAATCCCGCGGTCGAGGAGGTACTGATGGAAGGTGGACATGTGCTGATACTCTTCCGCAGCCTGCTTGGCAAAAAAGGAGGAGAATCCGGAATAATCCTCAGAGACGCACCAAAGAGACAGTGCGGTATACGATGCAGCGGCATAGCGCTCATGCTCCGCCTGCTTGCACAGGAGATCTTGCAGCGAATCAGTCATAGCGTGTCTCCGGTTAGCTCACGGCAATGGCGCCTACCGGGCAGGCGGTGGCCGCCGCAGACACGTCTGCTTCCATGTCTCCGGGAATTTCAGGGAGTTTCACGTCAGCGAGGTAGGTGGTGAGATTCAGTTCGAATACATCCGGACAGCTAATGACACATTCTTCGCAGCCGGTGCAGGTATCGTGATCGATGGTGGCAATCATGAGGATTCCTTTTCAGTTTGGGTTATGGGTTCCGTTGGTTTGGAAAGAGGTCCAATGGGCCGAATCCCTCCCATGCGGCAGCTCGCGACTGCCGCCTCCAGGGATTCCGTGTCGTGGGGATCGTAGGTGCTGTAATCAATTTCCGCGAGCTGTCCGTTCATGCGGAATGAGGGACAGGCACGGGTGCAGGCCCGGCATCCGATACAGCCCTGCGAACAGACACTCCGCACATCCGGTCCACGGTCGGGGTTGTTGCAGGTCACCGCGAGAATGGTCTCCGCCACAAACGGTTCCAGGCGGATCAGCCCACGCGGACAGGCCTCCAGACATTTCCCGCAGCCGGTGCAGGCCGCTGTGTCCACCGTGGCCAATCCGTCCCGGACCGTCAGGGCATCAAAGGGACAGGTCACCGCACAATCCCCGAAACCGAGACACCCATACACACAGTCCTGCACTCCGGTGACATGGGTGGCGGAGGCACAGGTTTTCTCGCCACTGTAGTCCCCTCTCCGCATACGGGTTTCCCAGGTCGCACTGCAGTGGACCACCGCCCGCCGGGGAACCTCTGCGGACACCGCAATGCCCAGCAGATCTCCGATCTGTTTCGCACAGGCCTCCCCACCGGCCGGACAGCAGGTCGGATCCGCTTCACCTTTTACCACCGCTTCCGCATAATCACCGCAGCCGACAAATCCGCAGCCGCCGCAGTTGGCTCCGGGAAGCAGATCCCTGATTTTGCCGATGCGCGGATCTTCGTCGACATGGAAGGCCTTATCCGCACGGCCCAACAGCGCGGCGACCCCACCGGTCAGGCCCAGCACCACCCCGCCTCCCATCAGAGAACTGATCAGCAGACTCATGGTGTTCCCCCTTTGGCAAATGCATCCACCAGGCCCTGATCCGATCCGGTAAATCCGAGAAACGCCAGGGCCAGAATTCCACCCACCACCATGACCACGGGGATGCCCACGAAGGGACGGGGAATGTCACACAGATCCAGTTCCTGACGAATTCCCGACATCAGCACCAGGGCCAGGGTGAAGCCAATCCCGCCCCCAAGCGCCAGCGCCAGCGCATGGTGCAATCCCCAGGCGTCAGTTGCGGTACCACCGACATGTTTGCTGATTTCCAGACAGGCAAACAGGATCGCGCAATTGGTGGTAATGAGCGGCAAATACACACCGAAAGACTTGTAGAGCGGAGGATGGTATCGGCGGATGTAGAGTTCCACGAACTGAACCGACGCCGCGATCACCACGATGTAACTGAGGTAGGTCAGAATGGTCAGATCAGTGTCGCGTCCGGCAATGAAAGAGGGAATCGGGGCCCCGGGCTGTAATACCCAGGTGGTGAGGGTCCAGCTCAATACCGAAGCGACACACACCACAAAGGTAACGGCACATCCCATACTAAAAGCCAGGTCCACCCGTCGGGAAACGCCGATGAACGGACAAATCCCGACGAAGTAATGCAACACAAAATTATGAATCAAGGCTGCACCAAACGCGATCATCAGGATTTCGCCAAGTGTGTCCATCAGACAACCCTCCGGTGTTCTCGGTGAAGCTGGATCACGGAAAGGAGCGCCATGAGGAGGCCAAAGGTAAAAAAAGCTCCAGGAGGAAGAATCATCACCACCCACTCCGGCCAGGCGGCAGGCATCACCTGAAACCCCAGGAGCGTCCCGGCACCCAGCAGCTCGCGGACGGAGGCAATGGCGCAGAGTGCGAGGGTAAATCCGAGGGACTGGCCCAGCGCATCTGCGGCGGCCGCTCCGACCCCCTGTTTCGAGGCGCAGACTTCGCAGCGACAGATGATAATGCAGTTTACAATGATCAGCGGCAGGTAAGGACCCAGCTCTTTGCTCATCGGGTACAAAAAGGCGGCCATGGTCTTGTCCACCAGGGTCACGAACCCGGCAATGGTCAGCGTAAACACCACAATACGAAGATGAGGACGCAGCCAGCCACGGATCAGACTCACCACCACATTGGCACCAAGTAAAACCACCGCCACGGCAAAAGACATCGTGAGGGCGGAGGCCAGGGTCGCCGTGACGGCAAGCACCGGGCAAAGACCGAGTAATTGACGGAAGACCGGGTTTTCCGGAAGCACTCCGTTGACGAAGCGCTCTCCGGGTGTCGGAAGTGAGGACTCACTCATGTCCGACCTCCGGAATCAACGCGGTGTTGACCGCATCCACGACAGCTTTGGAACTGATGGTCGCTCCCGTCCATCCGTCAACATCCTCATTCAGAACACAGGCTGTTCCCCTTTGACAACCTGCAAACGACTTCAGCCAGTCCGGATCGGTGATCCGGGTTCCCAACCCGGGGGTTTCATTCTGGGCGAGAATGTACACCCCGGTCAACTCCTGTCCTTTCCAGCCGAGAAGCAGCTCTATCGGCCCTCCGAACCCGCCCCCGCCGGCCCGGGTTACGGTTCCGCATACCAGCCCCTCTGCATCCAGAGCCTCGAACTCTCTTCCGGATGCACGTCCTGAAACAGCACCCGGCACGAGATCCGGAATCCGATCCAGCGTTTCGGAGAGACGGTTGGCCTGGATCCGGGGCTCCAGCCAAACCTGGGCTACGCCCAAGGTCAGTCCGAAAAAGAATCCGGTTGCCAGCAGAAGACCCGATTGGTGCCAGACGTGAAGAATCAAGGATTTCACACATGTCCTCCTACTGGCCGGGTGACGTGAAGCTGATTGATCAAAGGGGTGGCGGCATTCATCAACAGCACCGCAAACATGAACCCTTCGGGATACCCGCTGAAACTCCGGAAAAACCAGGTCAGAATGGCCACTCCGGATCCATACATCAATCTGCCGGAATGAGACACCGGACTGCTCACGGGATCGGTTGCGATAAAGAACGCGCCAAAACATAATCCCCCCGCCATCAGCTCATGTGTCCACCCCCAGGGTGCAGTGGGATCCACTCCGTGACGGAATACACCAAACAGGACACTGGTTGCCAGAACTGCCAGCGGGATCTGCCATCCCATTGCCCCCCGCCACATGAGATACCCCCCACCCAACAGACAGGCCACAGCACTGACTTCTCCCATACTTCCCCAGCAATGACCGGTGGTCAGGTCCACCAGAGGAAGCGTTTCTCCCGCCCGGGCCAGAGTCAACGGAGTGGCCCCGCTCATGCCGTCCGGAACAAACGCAGCAGCACTCATGCTGGCAGGAAAGGCGGCGGTTACAAACGCCCGCCCCACCATCGCCGGATTAAAGATGTTTTGTCCGAGTCCCCCAAACACCACTTTCCCGAGGCCGATGGATACGAGGCTGCCCACGGCGATCACGAAGAGAGGCACGGTCGGCGGAAGGGTCAGCGCAAAGATCAGCCCGGTTAACGCGGCAGACCCGTCCCGGATGGCGGACACTCTGCCCCGCATTCCCATGAACAAGGCCTCAAATCCGATACACAGCCCCATTGCCAGGAGCAGGCGGAGCAGCACACCGGGACCGAAACGGTAAACCGCAAATCCGCACACAGGGAGTAGGCCGATCATCACCTCGCGCATCATCGAGGCCGTGGTCAATCCACCTGCAGAGACATGCGGAGAAGGCGCGACATCCAGACTGGGAACCGGTGCATCCATCTCAGGCCGCTCCCGCGCGGGTGACCCGCTTCCGAAGTTCCGTTTTGCCCGTCCGCATCAACTGTACCAGTGGAATTCCGGCGGGGCACTGATACGCACAGCAACCGCATTCCATGCAGGCCATCAGGTTTTCCCTCGCGGCAAGATCCCACCGACGGTGACGGACCGCCTGGCCCAGCCGGGCGGGGGTTAAGTGCAGCGGACAGGCATCCACACAGCGTCCACAGCGGACGCAGGCAGTTTCCTCCGGCCGTTTGGTTTCCTCCGCCCGAAGGGCGACGATACCGCCCGACCCCTTGGTAACCGGCACCGTCAGTTCACTCAGCGCCATGCCCATCATCGGACCTCCGGACAGGACACGCCCCACCGAAGGGGTCAGGCCCTTGCAGAACTCAATCAACTGATCCGAGCCCGTTCCGATCGGTACCCAGAGATTATTCGGTTGCGTCACCCCGGGCCCGGTTACCGACACCACCCGGTGGGTGAGTGGACGCCGAAACCGAACGGCATGCGCGATGGCGGCTGCGGTGGACACATTGATCACCGCTACCCCGACATGCATGGGAAGTCCGCCAGTAGGAATTACCTTGTCATAAACAGCCCGGATGAGCTGCTTTTCCCCTCCCATGGGATATTTGGCCGGGAGCCCTCGAACCCGCATCCTACCCGGCCAATCCGGCCTCCAGGAGCGCAGAGCCTTGATGGCTTCCGGTTTGTTGTCCTCCACCCCGATATCGATGCGTCCCGCATTCAGCACCTTGGCCGCGAGGACGGCTCCAGCAAGCACGGCAGCCGGGGCCTCACGCATCAGTCGGTCGTCTGCTGTAAGATAGGGTTCGCACTCACAACCATTAACCAGCAGGCACTGAATCGGTTTGTCTTTCGGCGGAGACAGTTTCACCGCCGTAGGAAAGGCCGCTCCCCCCATCCCAACCAGTCCGGCGGACCGGATCATGTCTAAAATGATGTCGGCAGGCATCTCCAGACAGGTGGCAAAGGATTTGGCGTCTGAACACAATTCCTGCCACAAGCGTGGACCGGGATCGGCGCCCTCCGGTTTCCGGGTCAGGGATATCGCATCCACCCGCCGGCCATTGGGCAGGGTGATTTTTACAGGCCGTCCGACTTTGGCGTCAAAGGGAGCATGCAAAGGGGCGGACACCATGCCGACCGCTTCCGCAATGCACTGACCCTGAGCGACCTCTTCACCAGATTTCACAATGAGTGAGGCCGGAGCACCCGCGTGTTGTGAGAGTGGCAGCCTCACTTCCGCAGGGGCAGGCAGTGACATGACGGGACGATACCGTGAATGAAGTTTTTCTTCAGGTGGATGAATACCACGGGGAAACCATCCGGTTCCTTCTGCTCTGATCGATTGGCGCAATGGAGCCGCAGCGCTCATATCCAGCGACCTCCTTTGCCAAGGGCAGACACGCGAGCCCCCAGCCAGAACCCGACCGCAACGCCGAACGGCTGCCAGACCGGATGACTGGAAACGCAGAGTCCGCCAACCAGGCAACCACTCAGCGGTAAAACAAACACGCGGAGCGCCGTCCGCACCACCCGCAAAGATGGACGGGGAGTGAATTCCCTTCCCATCTGTGCCAGCGCACAATCCGTGCAGGGGCCGGTACAGCCCGCAGAGGAAGTTGAAAATGTCGCGGTGTGTTTCACGCTTCTGCCGTTAGCAGAGCCCGTGCCAGCCTTGAGGTTTCGGGAGGATCAACAGGGAAAACGTGCAAAACACCGCTCTCTCCTTGCAGAGCGGTCTGAGAGGGCCTTTCAGTTTTTGGACAATATTGTCAACTTAACCAAAGGCGGGGAAAGATTTGTTCCGGGATGCCCCTGGAGGTTCCAACTGCGGCCAGACGCCCACTTTTTGTATCACCTGACAACCCCCTTGGATCCTCTATGTTCCAGATACAAAATCATACATTCCTGTTCTTTTTGTAAATCATAAGGAAAGAAACGTTTCAAACCATTGACAGTCATACAGGAGTGTCGATTTTATACACATAATGGCCTCGCGTATCGATTCTCTCAAGCTGCCTGAACCGGTTCCACCCTGTGTGGCCGGACCGGACGGGCGTTGCGCCAAGCGGCATGGGCAGATTATGGAGGCTCTGGCAAAACTCTCCCAGGACCTGGGCAGGCGTGAGGCTCAGCGGGTCAAGTTTTCCAGATGTCTGGCGGCCCTGGAGGAGGATACCGGCTTAAGCAACAGCACTCTGATGCTGCTCTCTCCCGACGGGCAGGAACTGCGGGTTGAGGCTGTGGGAGCGAGTGACCGGGGTGCGGATCTACCTGGACGGTACCGGCCGGGAGAAGGGATTACCGGTGAAGTGCTCAAAACCGGAGAAGGGATTGCGGTGGCCAACCTTGCAGAAGATGCGCGCTTTCAGGATCGGGTGCACGCCCGGCGTCGCGGAGGTAAGCACGCGGTCGGGTTTATCTGCGTTCCGGTCAAGGTGGAGGACACCACGGTTGGCACCTTATCCGCAGATACCGTTGCCCATGATGTGCTCAAGCTTCGTGAGACCCGGATGCTGCTGGAAATCCTCGCGGGAATGGTGGCCTATGATGTGACTGCACAGCGCATGGTGCTGCTTGAGGAGGAAATCGCCGAACGCCAGCGGGGCACGGAGGAGTATGGGGGCGGAAAAGTCATGGGACGGTTTGTGGGAGACAGTTCCTCAATGCGCGAAGTGTTCCGCCGTATCAAACAGGTTGCCTCCAGCGACACCACCGTCCTCATCCGTGGAGAAACAGGGACCGGAAAAGAACTGGTGGCAGCCGCTATTCATGAGCAGAGTCCCCGCAAAGACGGTCCCTTTGTAAAGGTCAACTGTGCAGCGTTAAGCGAGAGCCTGCTGGAGAGTGAGTTGTTCGGACATGAGAAAGGCGCGTTCACCGGAGCGCTGTACCAGCGGAAAGGACGACTGGAGGAAGCCGAGGGAGGCACTCTGTTCCTGGATGAGATCGGTGATTTTTCTCCAGCTATTCAGGTGAAAATGCTCAGAGTCCTCCAGGAGAAAGAGTATGAACGGGTCGGCAGCAACCAAACGCTCAAAGCGGATGTGCGGGTTGTCTGCGCCACCAATGTCGATTTGGAAGCCGCAGTCAAAGCGATGACATTCCGGGCGGACCTGTTTTACCGAATCAATATTTTCCCCATCCATGTCGCCCCGCTCCGCAAACGGAAGAGTGACATTCTTTTGTTGGCAAACTATTTTGTGAATCGGCATGCCTCGCGTATCGGAAAAGATGTTCACCGACTGTCCACGCCTGCCATCAACATGCTGACGGCTTATCACTGGCCCGGCAATGTCCGCGAGCTGGAGAACTGCATTGAATACGCCATTCTCACCACATCCACGCCGTCAATCAAAGGACAGGACCTTCCCCCTACCCTGCAGTTTCCGGATCATTCCGATACGGAAGAAGCGATCAGTCTGAAGGATCGGGTTGAGGTGGTCGAACGGGACTGCATCGTGGATGCGCTCAAACGCTACCACGGAAACGTGACCGCCGCCTCCCGGGAACTCGGCATCACCGCGCGGATGGTCCGCTACAAGATCCAGAATTTAAATTTACCGGATCCGGCGAGCTTTAAGAAGAAGTAAGGTTGCTCCCCTTCCAATGGTTATCCTCCCGGCTATTCCTTTTGCAGATCAGGAAAGAGATAGAGAATCGGACTCACGGAACGCTGGTTTCGATTACCGGAACCAGTGATGTATCGTAATTCCCCATTCTCAAAAATTTTTTTAACCAATCAGCATTACACAGAAGGACCTCCATCCTGTAGCGCTCGTCATCAAAATAATGTATGCAATCGGCCACCAGAGCGACCGAGGCCTCGTTCGGAGGAGGGTCATTCAAACGAAGAATTTCAGCCCCTCTCCCACTAAACCCTGTGGATGGCGGAAAATTCTCTTGCGGGGAAGTACCTGAGGCGGACAGCATTTTGATCCCATTGACGATAAGATGAACCTCTACTTGGCCTTCCACCCCTTTTGCTTCCACTTTCTGAACCTGAATAGGAAGCACGGAAAATGTGTCCGGCTGCATGAGGTTCCGACGTAGTTTTTTCGCTTGAGAGGGGACGAGGGGAAGAACCTCGATGTCCCGTTTCCCACTTATATTTTGCGACGTGAGGGTCTGATACCACCCCATACAAAGAAGGTAGGTGTCCTTTAGATTTTCGCCGCTTGCTGTTAGCGAAATTTCACGTTGACCCCACGAAGCCACCTCGATCTTTACTTGATCAGAGCCCGGAGCCCACAGGTTCACCGGCGATTTTTTTTCATGATCAAATGCCCAATAAAGGGAAGCACTCGTCAGGAAAAGCAATGCCGTCAGTAAAAAATGGTTTACTTTCATTCCAGGACTCCAGCTGGGAAACTTTCGAAATGCAACACAAGTATACAACCCGATCGATGAAGTCCAGAGACGAGTTTTCTTTTCATTATTTTACGGATTTATTTTTCAGTCGTGCACGTGTTTGTTCCTCGAGAAACAAGGAGTATGCCGTCAGGGACCCGCTACAAGATCCAGATATTAAATTTAACCAAACCGCCGAATTTTAAAAAACGTAAACTTCGGCTGAAGACTGTCAGAGTACCGCCTTAAGGCGGAAGTTACCAAAGGGCATTCATGCCCTGGTTGCGGAGCCCAGGGTTCCGGACCCCCTGTCGTTGGAATCCACGGCCTGAAGACCGAGTAAGACTTCCGCCTCAAGGCGGTACTCTGACATTCTCCTCACATCATGTGAAACGCATGCCGCTGTTCTCCTTGTTAAATCGCCTCAGGGCCTCTTTCTCCCGTCCGGATCCGGATGCATTCCTCGAGAGGGGTGATGAAGATTTTCCCGTCCCCAATCTGTCCGTCTTCTCCGCTGCGGCCAGCCTGAATGATCGCCTCGATGGTGGGTTCGACGAACTCATCGTTGACTGCAATCCGCAGCATCACTTTACGCAACAGGTTCACGGTATATTCATGTCCATGATACCGTTCTGTATACCCGCGTTGCCGACCGAATCCCTGCACATCACAGACGGTCAACCGGGAGACATCGACGTCACTCAGGGCTTCTTTGACGGCTTCGAGTTTTGCGGGTTGAATCACCGCTTCAATCATCTTCATCGTTCGTTTCCTTTTCTGAATGAGAGGTTTTTGAAATCGTTGGAAAGACACAGACTGGCAAATTCATCAATAAGATCCTGAAGATAGTCCTGGCGGGGTAAGACCTGCAGCCAGTCCTCCGGTAACCCGGAATAGCCGCAGCGCAGGCCGGCCATCACCCCGCAAACGGCGGCAGTGGTATCAGTGTCACCACCCAGGTTCACCGCTTGAAGCACTGCGGCGCGGAAGTCCGACTTTTTCTGTATGCACCAGAGAGCGGATTCCAGACAATCCACCACGTAGCCGGTGCTCTTCGGCTTTGCATCTCCAAGAGGCAGGGGGAGATGTGCATACGGCTGCCATTCTGGCTCCGCATGAAACCCTTGGGTTCGCGTGAACGCATCGCCGATCTCCTGATCGTGCAGCAGGGACAGGCAGATTTCTCCGAACAGGATACAGGCCAGTTGAGAGCGTCGATGAGCATGGGTGAGTACGCTCCCTTCCGCGAGAACCTCCGCCCGTTGATCCGGCTCCAGATGCATTGCCCGCAGCGCCACTGGAAGGATCCGCATCAACGAGCCGTTTCCATTGTCATAAACCCCCTTGCAGCCACAGGCAAACCAGGGGGTTCCTCCAAAATTGCGCAGGATGGCCCGGGCGGTGGATTCCCCGATATCAAACACGGTTCCCCCTGCCGTATGACGTGCTTTTTCGTACCAGGCTCTGAATTCACTCATGTGGGCCGGCGGATCCCATCCGGAGCTGTCGAGAAAGGCTGCAACATGGGCCAGGGTGAGGGCCCCGTCATCGCTCCAATGCCCCGGAGGCTGGGAATGGGTTCCGTATCCCCGCATGCCCATGACAGGGTCGCGCTGCCGCTCCTGAGGGGAGGTGAATTCCACCGGCACTCCACAGGCATCCCCGAGCAGCAGCCCATAAAGTCCCCCGCGAATCCGGTCGCGGAGGATCTCGTCAGGTACAGATGGGAAAGGTGTGGTCATCCTGCTCAATAAAGCAAGGGCTGTACCAGATAGTTTCCGCCAAGGACGAGGACTTCCTGCTCCCCCTGCAGAAGCTGTGGGGGCAGGATACCCGGAATAAGCAGCATCTTGGCCATGGGGACCTCGACCCGCCATACCGTCGATCCGAATTCCCAGGCCACCTCACGGTTGGTGCTGAAGCTGCTGGTGGCATTGAACTCCACCACCTCGCCTTCTTCCGTCTGACGGGAGATGTGCTGCTCCGGATCAAAGCAACCCCGGTAGAGGGTAAGATGCGTCTCCCCTGGGTACCGGCGTCTCAGTTCGTCCTGACAGTAGGTGTAGAGGAGATCGAACTGCATCCCGATGCCCTGGAGATATCCTTTCATTCGAACGGCAAGATATTCCCGGTCACGCTCGGATTCCTGCGGCCCCAACAGGTGGCCATGCCAGATTGGCCGAAGTCCGAAGCGTTGTTCCGCCCAGCCCTTCAACACTGCACCGGAAGCTCCGTTGCTGTCATGCCCCCATCCGCGGAGAATGGAAATGTAGCTGCACTTCAGCCGGTCCCGTGATTCGGTTGGCTGGGACTCCGCAGGCTGCTGTGCCCAGAACCGCCCCAGCGCTGCTTCATGAAAGGCCTCTGCACGTTCGGATGGCGAGTCTATGGCACTCAGCATGACAAAAAACTCGCAGTATTCCTCCCGCACCCACTCGATCTCCACCGGAAACGGATCCCGCTGAAACAGGCGGTTCGCCAGCACTGCCGCCGGTACCCGGCAACGGGTTGGAATCCCCGCATGTGCCTGATACCACGACTCAGAAGACAGCGGAGTCGGGTGAGAGGCTGTTTCGGATGAAGCAATCACATCCATAGAGAACGTTTATATACAAGAACTGATAAAAAACGGAAGCTTCCGGATCAAAAAACCGAAGGAAATACGGGCCGATTTCGACGTGTACACCAAGGGCGCATTTGGAGTTCGGTTACTTCTCAGTGGGTTCCGGGTCAGAGGAAGCGTCTTCGGGCTCACGATTCTGAGTACCAATAGAGTAGTCGTTTCCAAAAGGAGGATTAACAAATGGATCACCTGCTGTCGGTACAGGAGCCCATTTGGGTCGATATTCTTTGCCGTTCTCATCCACATAGAACTCAAATCCATCCAATTTGCTTTTCAGCAGAAGCGCAGCCTGCTTCACCCAAGGGTGGTCTGATTCCAAGAGAGGAACCAGTAAATTATGTTCGGCTACATACGCCCGTAGCTCTTCGGCCGTATCGGGTTGATCAAAGTCTTTATTATTCAACCCGTCTCCTTCTGCTCCCGGATGTGAACTTGCCAGCCACAACAGCAATTGAAGCTGCTCATTCACCGGCCCCTCTTTCAAATACTGATCTACATGTTTCTTCCAATAGTTTCGGAATGCAGGGCCATCATATCCGGCGGAATCAAAGAAAATTCCGTTCGGTATTCCTTTTGAATTGGCAATCCGTACAAGCCCCAAGCCGTCTGTTCGTAATCGGGAATCAGTTGGAAACAGGGCAAAATACAGTGACACAATATGTCCGATATAATGAGTATCCACCTTCAAGACGTCCCCCAACCCTTCCACCTCTTTTTGTACGGTGATATCCCCTAACCACGTTTGTAAATTCGTGGGTGTCGCAATGAAACGGGTACCCGCCAGCACTGCTCCCTGATGATACACATTGAACTCTACCGTCGCCTCTCCGGGGTGTTGAAAATAAGACACAGAAATCAAGACATGGTACTCTTGATCATCAGGGCTTTTCATGGTGTAAAAATGCCGGAAAGGCTCTTCCCCATACCATAGCCCGATTCGTCTAAATAACATTTCCATCCGGAATGCTTCACGCCGACCGACTCCATCCGTAAAGTCAGTTTCCTGATCCGCATACTGCAGGAGATACTCCCAGATCCGCTGACGTTCCTCCGGGGTGAGTTCATCCTCTTTGCCTATCAACACGTCGTAGCCGTCGGCAGACGGGTGATTTATGGTGGTACAACTGGTCAAAAAGAAGAGCGCGAAACTCCAGAGGTACATGAGACGAAGGGTCGTAACGGAATTCGGTTGCGACTTCATTGATGAATTTCTTGTGCAGATGGAACCTGCTCTCTGGGGCCCCCGAACGGATCATGCCCGGCAAAGGGATCGCCTCTGAATCGCTCAGGAGTGAGAACCTGATCAGGGATTTGTCCTTTGAACTGCATCTTCCATTTTGAGTCATGGATGATCTCAGAGGCCTTGATGGCGGCCTGCTGAACCCAGAGGTTTTCAGAGAGCATCACGTGTTTCAGCAGCTCCTGTTCCCGCACATATTCCCTCAAGGCGTCGGCAGAGCCGGGGGGATAGACCTTCTTCTCTACCGGAACCACATCCTTATCAGAAGCTGCGTCAGAAAGGCCGCCAAACGGATCAGAACCCGCAAAGGGTGAACTGGGTCCTGGAGCACGCTTTTCGTAAGCCCGATGTTGACTGGACAGCCAGAGAAGCAACTCACATTGTTCAAGTGGTGAGCCCTCTTTCAAAATACGTTCACATTCCGTTTCCGGGTAGGAGGGAAAGGAAGGGGATTCAAAGGGCTTGGTGAAATCCAGTCTCCGGAGATCGTTTCCCGAGGAGACTCTTACCACTCCAAGTCTGGCAGGTTCCGGATGTTCCCCCTTCTCCAGAACGGAAAAGTAAAAACGCTCACCGTGTCCACGATACCCGCCATGGATGTAAAGAAGATCCCCCAGTCCTTCTTTCGGCTCTTTAAAAAAAAGGCTCTGGGAATCTACGTAGGGATTGTATGCAGATTTCAAGTACATTCGTTGCGTGGACACTACGTGTGAGTCCTTTAGCAGTGTCATCTGTAAAATCACGGGACCCGCAAGGTGATAATAAAAAGGATATTCAATCACCGTCACCACGTGATAAGTTTCTCCACTTACACTGTTCATCGAATAGAGCTGCGTGGTCGAGTAAGACGTTTGGTACACACCGATCCGCTCAAAGAACATCCGAATACGCAGTCGTTCGCGGGCATCCAACGTACGTTGTTCAGGAACTGGATCCGCATAGTGCAGCAGATACTCCCAGATCCGCTGCCGTTCGACCGATGTGAGTTCCTCTCCTTTGCCAATCAGCTCATCATACCCGTCGGAGGAAGAACGGCTTTGGTCTGCACAACCAAAGAGCAGACTGACCAAAAGGGTCGCCATCAGCAGGCGGAGAGTAAAACAGCCTGATTTCATTGGGTGAGTGAACCATAGAATCCGGTCGATTTCGATGGCGATTTCGATTTGCATGTTGATTTCTCCCACAGGCAATATCCTCTTCATCCTGCCCATCCTTGTTCCCTCTTTCGGACGGAAAGCGGTTTCCACCTGTCTTTGAAAGTGGTCGAAAATGTCAGATTTTCTTAGGGACTCCCTCGCGCGCGCGACGCGCGTAGCAGAAGACATCCGTGGCAATCACGGGGTTTTTCATTGGTTTTGAGAAGATTCAGCCGGGTTGGCACAGGCGGTGCTAAGACTCCGTCGCCGTAACAATTTTTAACCAACCAACCGATGGAGAACATCATGAGCACGGCTGCACTTGAACCGAAAACCGAAAAGACCTTCCGCAAAGTTGCCATCTACGGCAAAGGCGGGATCGGAAAATCCACCACCACTCAGAACACCGTTGCCGCCCTGGCTGAAATGGGACGGAAAGTGATGGTGGTCGGATGCGACCCCAAAGCGGATTCCACCCGTCTGCTGCTGGGTGGACTCGCCCAGAAAACCGTTCTCGATTCCCTGCGGGAAGAGGGCGAAGATCTGGAACTGGAAGACATCATGAAAGAGGGCTTTCGCAACACCCTCTGCACCGAGTCCGGCGGACCGGAACCGGGTGTGGGCTGCGCGGGACGCGGGATCATCACCTCAATCAACATGCTCGAACAGCTCGGAGCCTACGAAGAGGAACAGGACCTGGACTACGCCTTCTACGACGTACTGGGTGACGTGGTCTGTGGTGGATTCGCCATGCCGATCCGCGAAGGCAAAGCCCAGGAAATCTACATCGTGGTGTCCGGCGAAATGATGGCCATGTACGCAGCGAACAACATCTGCAAAGGCATCGTGAAGTTTGCCGAAGCCGGTGGTGTCCGTCTCGGCGGCCTGATCTGCAACAGCCGGAATGTGGACCGCGAAGCCGACCTGATTAACGAACTGGCCCGGAAACTCGGCACCCAGATGATTCACTTCGTGCCGCGGAACAACGACGTGCAGCGCGCGGAAATCAAACGCCAGACCGTCATTGACTGGAATCCCGAGTGCGAGCAGGCGGACGAGTACCGCGCCCTGGCAAAAGCCATCGACGAAAATGAAATGTTCGTGGTGCCCACTCCGCTCGAAATCGAAGAACTCGAATCTCTGCTGATTGAATTCGGCATGTTCAACTAAGTCCACCCATCCAACCGGAGAACCGACATGAGTCCTGAATCCGCCTCCATAGAGGCCCTCAAAGAGGAAATGACCGCGATCTACCCCAAAAAGGTGGCGAAGAAGCGGAATGACCAGATCATGATCAATGAGGTGGGCGAGGAGGACGCCGTACCTGAGATCAAGGCCAACACCCGTACCGCTCCCGGCATCATCACCCAGCGCGGCTGCTGCTATGCAGGCTGCAAAGGGGTGGTCCTGGGTCCGACCCGCGATATTGTGAACCTGGTGCACGGGCCCATCGGCTGTTCGTTCTACGCCTGGCTCACCCGCCGCAATCAGACCCGCCCGCCTTCCGAGGAGTCGGAGAACTTCATGAATTACATGTTCTCCACCGACCTCCAGGACGATGAGATTATCTTCGGCGGAGAGAAAAAACTCGCCGAGGCGATCCGGGAGGTGTACGATATCTTCCAGCCCAAGGCCATCGGGGTGTTCTCCACCTGTCCGGTCGGTCTGATCGGGGATGATGTGCACGCGGTATCCCGGCAGATGTCCGAGGAACTGGGGATCAACATCTTCGGTTTCTCCTGCGAAGGATACAAGGGCGTTTCCCAGTCTGCCGGTCACCACATTGCCAACAACCAGTTGTTCAAGCATGTGATCGGCAATGGACAGGAAGTTCCGGAAGGTGAGTTCAAAATCAACCTCCTCGGCGAATACAACATCGGCGGCGACGCCTTTGTGCTGGAGGACATCTTTGAACGCTGCGGCATTACCCTGCTGTCGACCTTCAGTGGAAACTCGTCCATCGCCCAGTTTGAGTCCTCGCATCATGCGGACCTGAACCTGGTGATGTGCCACCGCTCGATCAACTACATTGCGGAGATGATCGAAGAGAAATACGGAACCCCCTGGTTCAAGGTGAACTTCATCGGAGCCGAGGGAACCGCGAAGTCTCTGCGCAAGATCGCCGAGTACTTCGATGATGACGGACTCCGCGAACGGGTGGAAACCGTCATTGCGGAAGAAATGGCGAAGGTCGAGGCGGCCCAAAAGGTCTACCGTCCGAAACTGGAAGGCAAAACGGCGATGCTCTTCGTGGGCGGCAGCCGGGCGCACCACTACCAGGATCTGTTCAGCGAAATCGGCATGGAAACCATCAGTGCCGGCTACGAATTCGCCCACCGGGACGACTACGAGGGCCGCAAGGTGCTGCCGAACATCAAGATGGATGCGGACTCCCGCAACATCGAGGAACTGACGGTATCGAAAGATCCCGAAGGCTACCGCGAAGACCGTGCGGAGTACAAGAAGGCCAAAGAGGACGAGGGCTTCGAGTTCTCGGACTACAAAGGCATGATGCCGGAGATGAAAGACGGAACCTTGGTCATCGACGACATCAGCGAACACGAGACGGAGCTGCTGCTGAAGCGGTTGAAGCCCGACATCTTCTGCGCCGGCATCAAAGAAAAATACGGCGTCCAGAAGTTCGGCATCCCCTGCAAACAGCTGCACAGCTACGACTACGGTGGACCCTACGCCGGCTTCGCGGGTGCGATCAACTTCTATGAGGACATTGACCGTATGGTGAATGCCTCTGTTTGGAAACACCTCAAAGCACCGTGGGCAGGGTGACAACGTCACCCGTCAGGAGTCATTCGTGAGCCAATGACGAATAACCAGTGACCAATTAACCAATGACCAGAGAACCCTTATGACCCTCTTACGACATACCTTTGACGAAATTAAGCCCCGGAAGGCATTGACCGTGAACTCGGCCAAAACCTGCCAGCCGGTGGGGGCGATGTATGCCGCACTCGGCATTCACCGCTGCCTCCCTCACAGCCACGGATCCCAGGGCTGTTGCTCGTACCACCGCAGCGCCCTGACCCGGCACTACAAAGAACCCGTGATGGCCGCCACCAGTTCGTTTACCGAAGGCGCGTCCGTGTTCGGCGGACAGGCCAACCTGCTCAAGGGCATCGAGACCATCTTCCAGGTCTACGACCCGGATGTGGTGGCGGTGCACACCACCTGTCTCTCCGAAACCATCGGTGATGACATTCCCCAGATCGTCTCCAAGTGTAACGACAAAGGATTCATTCCCGAGGGGAAACTGGTGATCCATTGCAATACCCCCAGCTATGTGGGCTCGCACGTCACCGGCTTCGCCAACATGGTCACAGGCATGGTGAAATACCTGTCCACCTCCACCGAAACGGAAGCCACGCGCTACAACGTGATTCCCGGATGGGTGGAGCCCTCCGACATGCGCGAACTCAAACGCCTCATGGGCGTGCTGGGACTGGACACCATCTTGTTCCCGGACACCTCCGATGTGCTGGACTGCGAGCTGGACGGAGAACGTGACTTCTACCCCGACGGAGGAACCACGATCGAAGATCTGCGGGCGACCGGAGATTCCGCCGCTACCTTCGCCCTCGGCGCCTGGGCCTCCAAGCCCGCCGGTGAAGAGCTCGAATCCAAATGCGGAGTCCCAACGAAGCATCTGGACCTCCCCATCGGCCTGCGGGCAACGGACCGCTTCATCGATGCGGTGCGCACCACTGCAGGAATCGAGGTTCCGACAGAACTGACCAAGGAACGGGGCCGATTGGTGGATGTCATGTCAGATATGCATCAGTACCTGCATGGCAAACGGGTGGCCCTGGTGGGAGATCCTGATCAACTGGTGGCGCTGTCCGAATTCTGCGCCGATCTGGACATGCGTCCGGTGTATATCGTAAGCGGAACCCCCGGCAAAGCCTTCGAACACGATGTGCTTGAGCGTCTGGAGGAACGGATTCCCGAGGTGAAAATCGCCAACGGAGCCAACGCCGACATGTTCCTGTTGCATCAGTGGATCAAGCAGGAGCCGGTCGACATGATCATCGGCAACACCTACTGCAAGTACATCTGCCGCGACGAGAATATTCCTCTCATCCGTCATGGCTTCCCCATCCTCGACCGCGTCGGTCATTCTCTCTTTCCGACGGTCGGCTACATGGGCGCCATGCGGCTGCTGGAGAAAATCCTCGATGCGGTGATGACCAAACAGGATCTGGAATCTGATGAGGAGAAAGTGGAACTGGTGATGTAATCACTCTCTCCTTCCCCTTGAAACGCCCGGGCCCGTCCCGGGCGTTTTTCTTTTCCATCACTTCACACTCTTTTCACATCCCTGTTCTTTGGTTTTACCCTGATGGCATGTAGACTCGTTCCATTATGGCTACAGCATTGGAGAGACCTTTCCGGATCCTGGTGATTGAGGACAATCACGATCTGGCGGCGAATATCGGTGATTTCCTTGAGTCCCGCGGGCACACTTTGGATTTTGCCCTGGATGGACTCACGGGTTTGCATCTGGCCACCGTGAAACCTCTTGATGTCATTGTGCTGGATCTGGCCCTTCCGGGATTGGACGGCCTCCAGGTCTGCCAACGTTTACGCCGTGACGCCCAGAGTCCCATTCCGATTCTCATGCTTACCGCGCGGGATACGCTGGAGGAAAAACTCGCGGGATTTGAAGCGGGTGCAGATGATTACCTGGTGAAGCCATTTGCCATGAAAGAACTGGATGTCCGCCTTCGGGCCCTGGTTCGGCGGTCATTGCCGGAAGAGTCTTCGGTGTTACAATCCGGGGTCCTGCGGCTGGATACCGGACAACGGAAGGTGACCCTTGACGGGAGGCCCGTAGACCTCAACCGCACCGGATTCTGTATTCTGGCCGAATTGATGCGACGATCACCCGAGGTGGTCACCCGGGAGGATCTGGAACATGTACTTTGGGGCGATATGCCTCCGGGGAGTGACGCCCTGCGCAGCCATATCTATGGACTGCGTAAAGCGCTCGGAAATCAATCCGGCCATAACTGGATCGAGACCGTGTATGGAGTGGGTTTCCGGATGCAGGAGTTCCCGTCATGAAACCTTTGTATTCGCTTCAACGCCGCATCGTTCTGCACTTCTGCACCTATTTCCTGATTTTGCTGACGGTGTATTCGGTCGCGCTTGTCTTTGGACTGCTCCAGGCACAGGATGTCGCCTTCGACCGGCAGATCCGCCTGACAACCGAACAGATCCTCCGCCATATAGAAGAGCATGGGGAACTCCCGGAACTGCTTCCTTCTTTAATGACGGTGACGGATACGTACGCGGAGATTCCGCTCCCTTTGCGAAACGTGATTCCGGAGACCACTCCTGGATTTCTGGAAATCAACGAGACCGGATTGGATTACCATGCCGCAGTGGCGGAAGTGCCCTCCACCGGTCAGATGATTTATGTACTCCACAATGTTGGGGCTCTGGAAATATCGGAGCGTGATGAAAAATTGTTTCTCGGAGTTCTGCTGCTGATCGGTCTGGGAGTTCTCGCGGTGGGCTGGACCCTGGCCGGTGCCATGTCTCATCAGATTCTCCGCCCCATTCGCTCGCTGGCCGATGATGTGCGCAAACTTTCGTTTGATACGGATCCTCCGGAATTGAGCAACCACTATGCCTCGGATGATGAAATCGGTGTGTTGGCCGAAACCATCCGGCAACTGCTGGAGCGCATTGCCCACTTCACCCGGCGGGAACGGGAGTTCACCGCCCATGCCAGTCACGAACTCCGTACTCCCGCCACCATCATCAAGGGAGCCACCGAGCTGCTGCGCGAACAGGAACCCGCCTCCCTCGCGCAGGTGGAACGGATCGAACGCGCCGTCACCCGCATCGAAGAACTCATCAACACGTTTTTGTTTCTGGCCCGGCAAGATGACAGTGGTGAGGCAGGAAGCTGTGATCTGGGGGAAACCGTCGCCGATGTGTTACGGGCACATCAACATCTGCTGGATCACAAACCGGTGGAGGTCTTGTTCCACACGGAACAGGCCGGTACCCTCCCTGCACCGGAACCCCTGATATGGATCGCGGTAGCCAATCTCGTCCGCAACGCCTTTCAATATACCTTGTCGGGTGAGGTAGAGATTGTCGCAGGTGATCGGCAGGTGACCGTTTCCGACACCGGTCCCGGCACCACCGAAAGCCCCGGAATCGGTCTCACCATTGTGGAGCGTTTATGTGAACGCATGCACTGGCGGTTCAGCTTGGATCCCAATCCGCAGGGAGGCACACGGGCCTCTTTGTTTTTTGACGCACCAGAATCACCGGCACCAATGTAAGCACCACCACCGTTCCTGCAAGCAACCCAAAGCTGATGGATATCGCAGCGGGGATCAGAAACTGTGCCTGTTCCGAACGCTCCAACAGCAACGGCACCAATCCAAAGAAGGTGGTGAGCGAGGTCAGCAAAATGGGACGGAAACGCCTACAGGCGGCTTCCTCAACTGCCTGCCAGCGATCCAGGCCTTTGGCAAGATTGCGGTTAAAGGCATCCACCAACACCACGGAATCATTCACCACCACTCCGGCCATGGCAATCAACCCGATGACGGAAATAATGGACAGGTTCACCCCCAGCAGCATGTGGCCCCAGAGTGCACCCAGAAAGCTGAACGGAATCACTCCCAGGATCAGCAAAGGCTGCGCCCAGGAATTGAATTGCAGGGCGAGCAGGAACAGGATCGCCGCCACCACGAGAAAGAAGCCCTGCCCCAGCGCAGCCAACGAGAGGTCAACTTCCTCTTCTTCGCCTCCGAAGCGAATCACGCTGCCAGGAAATTCGCGGGTCAGCCCCGGCAGAATCTCCTCTTCCAGCCTGCTTTCGACCCCCTCTTCGTCGATACCGCTGCGCATCTCTGCCGTGACCGGAAAAATGCGCTGCCCATCGCGACGAGCCACCCGGGTAAACGCCTGTGCAGACCGCAGCTCGGCCACCGCAGACAGCGGTACCCATGCACCCGCTGGCGTCTGGATACCCGTACGATCCAGAGCCGACGGACGACTGCGCTCCGCTTTGGGCAGCCGCAGCATGACCTTGACTTCATTTCCGTCCCGGACAAAGCGCGAGGCCTCCGCTCCGTGAAAGCGTGACCGCAGTTGATGCGCCAGCATTTCCGCCGTCATTCCCGGCACCAGATGATCGTCGCGCAGGCGTACCTGCAACTCGGGTTTGCCCACGCGAATGCCATCATCCACTGAAACCAGACCCGGCTCCGCCCGCATGCGCTCTCCCAGCACAAGCGCCGCCGCCCGAGCCTGTTCCGGATCGGGTTGAAACACGTCCAGACGAACCGACTCGCCGCCCGTCACATTGGTTTCACCGCTGATACTCAGCGCCTCCAGGCCATCTGTAGAGCCAAAAGCCTCCCGCCAAGCGGCGGCAAATTCACTGCCGGAGAGAACCCGCTTTTCAAGCGGCGGGAGGGAAAGTAAAATGGAAACGTAGTGAGAGCCGGCGAGGGTTTCCACCTCGATTTCGCCCTCATCCAGCCGTGCCCCTATGCAGGAAAACACCCCTGAAGATGTCATCCCCTGCTGCGCCAGCACGGCTTCGGCACTTTGCAGCAAACGCTGCTGAATCATCCGGGTTTTTTCGCGCGGAGTGCCAAAGGGAAGGATCGCCTGTGCGGTGACCGTATCCGCCGCAATCGAAGGGGTGAATTCAAACGACAACCCTCCACCCATGATCGCTCCCACGGTTACCAATAGGGCCGACCCCGCGATCGCCAGCACCAGACCGGGCCGTCGCATGGACCGCGCCAGGAAGCGACGAAAGGGGTTTTGCACGAAGGCTTCCAGTTTTTTGTTTACCACCGCCTGCGGACGGGAAAGCGTTTTCAGCCAGGGTCGTTCCGGGCCTTCGTGTGAGAGATGCGTGGCCAACAAAAACAACGATTCAAAGAGCGACACCACTAACACCGCGACCACCACGGCCGGGATTTGACGGAACAGCTCACCCAACTCTCCCGGCACAAAAAACATGGGTAAAAACGCGACGATCGTGGTGGCGGTGGCGAGGATGACCGGACCTCCCACTTCTTTAAGACCCGCCAAAGTCGCGTCCCGGACGCTCAACCCGCGATGACGGTGCAAATGTACGGCTTCGCCCACCATAATCGCGTCGTCCACCACCACGCCAATGGTCACGATAAAGGCAAACATGGAGAGCATATTAAAACTCGCGCCAAACACCGGCAACAGCGCCAGACCACCCAGCAGGGAAACCGGAATGCCGACCAGCACCCAGAACGCAAGCCGGGGGGTGAGGAACAATCCCAGAATCACCAACACCAGCGCCAGACCCAGCCAGGCATTTTCGATCAGTAGGTTCATGCGGCTGCGATAATCTTCGGCCTGATTTTCAAACAGGGTAATCTCCACGCCGGGCCGATAGCCATCGGCGTGTTGATGCAGGAAATCCAATACCGCGGTTTCCACACTCAGCGGGGTTTCATTTCCGCTGGAATAAATATCCATCAGAATCGCGGGCTGCCCATTGAACCAGCTCTCCAGGGTGCTGTCACCGAATCCGTCTTCGAGAGTTGCAATGTCCCGCAGGCGGAGCGGCACGCCTTCGGCCGCTTCTCCCACGACAATCGATTCAAACTCACGGGCCCATTCGCGGCGCTCGACGGTTCGCACCGTCACATCCACCTCCTCGGTGTACAAACTACCGGCAGGCAGATCGAGGGAAGCTGCCCCTACTTTCTGCGCAAGCTCGTCCAACGAAAACCCGTGTTCGCGCAAGGTGGCTTCGGACACGTCAATGGAAATTTCCAGATCCGGGGCGAAGACCAATTCAACCCGCGACAGTCCCGCTTCACTGCGCAGTCGATTCCGGATCTCCTCCGCGGTCCGGCGCAGCCACAGCAGCGGTTGATCGCCATGCACGACCAGCGACATGACTTTTTCCTCCTCCAGAGGAAGGGCAATGATCGGATCTTCCGCGTCTGCAGGCAGGGTGTCGATTCGGTCCACCGCCGCCTTGACCTCGCCCAATACCTGCAAAGGATCCGCCTCCCGAACCAGGCGCAGGCTCAGCGTGGCGATTCCTTCATAGGCCTCGGCCTCCAGCCGGTCGGTGCCCGGCATTCCCCGCAGCGCATGTTCGAGCGGCAACAGCACCGAACTCTGCAGCTCCTCCGGTCCCGCCCCTGGAAAAGGCACCAGGATATCCACGGAACGTTCGGAGCGCGCGGGCAGTAACTCCTTGCGAATGCGAAACGCGGTCATCAGACCTGCAAGCAACAGCGCGACCATGCAGATCGAAGCCACGACCCGCTGATCCACCAGTTTGTGCAAGGCGGCACTCATTCGGATGCCTCCGCCCGCAATTCCATGCCCACCAGCGGCGTGGACAGGTGCGAAACAATCACCCGTTCCGCCGCTTGCAGACCTTTTCCGATCACCACCATCTCTTCATCTTCGCCCAGGACCTCCACCTCACGAATCTCCAGCCGGTTCTCCGGGCTCAATATCCACAAATGCCGGCCTCTCCGGAGGGCCGCGCGGGGAAGTGGAAATCCCTCCGCAATCTGTTCACCCGGCAGCTTCAGTTCCGCGTACGCTCCGAGCAGGCCCTCCACCGGATCCAGGTCCACCAGCACCTGCCGCTGACGTGTCTCCGGGTCCACACCCGGTAGTATTTCCAACACCTGACCTGTCCATTCCCTGCCTTTACTCTGCAACCTGACTTCCGCCCCAGCCGCTTTTACCACCGCGTCCGCCGAAAAGCGGGCATGGATACGAAATCGACGGGTACTGAGGAAGGTCAGGAGCGCCTGCCCCGGTTCCACATAACGGCCCAGCGCAATGTCCTCCTCGAGAATACGCCCGTCATCGGGAGCAAGGATACGGGTTCGTTCCAGCCGGAGTTGGGCTTGATCCACCAGGGCCTGAGCGCGCCGGACCGCGGCTTCGTGTTCTTTGAACTGCGGTACACGTAAGGCCCGATCACGCGAAGCCTGCGGAAGCTCGGTCTGTTGACCCAGCAAGACCCATTCCGCCTGTGCGATGGCCTGTCGGCCGGATTCGATATTCAACGCCTGCCGGGCCTGCTCAAGTTCAGCTTTCGCCTGCTCAAGTTCATACTGCGCATCCCTCGCCTCCAGCGCAAACAGAAGCTCCCCGGCCTTGAACCGCCCCCCCGGTCGAAGCTTTTCCGAAAGCTCTACCACGCGTCCTGAAATTTCGGACTGCATGTTTACCCGCTCCAACGGTTCCACTACGCCCCAGCCCGGCACCTGAAGTTGTCGAGTTGAGGCTTGTGCCTCCCACACCTTCACCACGGGCAGCTCGCGCATCCGGCCTTCCTTCACCTCCTCTTCCTCGCCCTGGCTGGCAAGCAGGAAGGTGATTCCAAGCCCCAGCAGCAGAATCAGCGCCGTGGGGATCTGTCGTTTCCAGTTTGATGTCATGGTTCCGTCCTCCAAGGGGCACCCAGCGCATCCAGCAGGTCTGCCCGATTCATCCAGCGTTCTTTTTTCAGTAAAACAGCCTCCCGCTCCAGTTCCTGAAAGGTGCGTAAATTATCCAGCACCACCAGATAGGATTCGGCGCCGTTTTGGTAGGCGAGGCGGGCCTGTTCGACAGCCCCCCGCGCCCATTTGCTTTCCTCCTGCAACAAGGTCCATTCTTCCGCCAATGCCTGTTCAATCCTCCAGGCATCCTCCACTTCACGCACCGCGACCCGCAAAGCCTGCTCCAGATCGGCCAACGCTTCCATCGCCTCCGCCCGGCGGCGGACGGTGGACGCTTTCAGGCGGCCCGCATCAAACAACGGTGCCAGCAACCCTGAGGCAAAGCGAAAGAGAGATTCGTCTCCAATTCGATTCACACTCGTTCCAGCCACCGTGGCGGACAGTCCAATGCGAAGGCTGGGCAACCGCTCCGCCACGGCGGCGGCCACCTCCTGATCCGCCGCCCGCAACCCGGCCAGACCCGCCCGCACATCCGGCCGGCTCCACCACAACTGCTCCGGGGACGGCAGCTCAAGCTGCGGAAGATTCTCCGGCAATGCTTCGCGTCGGGTGGAAACTCCGTCCGGAAACCTACCCAGCAACACATCATATGCATGACCCGCCTGGTCCCGGGTCGAGTGCAGGCCCGGCAACTCACGTCCCACCGCCGCCCGTTCCCGCTGTTGCTGCAACACATCCAGTGCGGAGGCTTGCCCCTCTTGAAAACGAAGCTCAAGCAGGCCCAGGATCTTCGTATTGGTTGCGAGCTGCGCTTCAAGCAGATCCAACAGTTCGGAAGCCGCCTGGCGCTCAACCCAACTTTGCACCAGCAGCCGCTGTACGTTGCGGGCCACCTCTTCCAACAACGCCTGCTCCTGTTCCACAGCGAGTTCCGCCGCCGCCTGCTTTGCCCGCAAACGTCCCCATACATCCAGTTCCCAGTCCAGTACGGCTGCAAGTTCGATACGATTTCGGCTGCGGCGACCTGCTGCATCCTTTTCCCGTTCCCGGGCGAACTCTGCACTGCCGGTGAGAGAGGGACGGGATTCCGATCGCTGGATGCCATACGCCGCCACCGCTGCCTCCACGCGGGCCCGGGCCGCCGCCAGCTCCAGATTTTCCTGCCAAAGTCTCTCCACATCCTCTGCGAGCTCTGCCGATGAGAAACTGGACGCCCAGTTCGGGAATTCCTCAGCTGGCGAAGGCGACACATAGCAGGAAGGAAGCGGACGCAACTCCGCCTCCATGCCTCCGGACTGAGGAAGCTGGCAGCCTGCCAACAGCGCAAGCAGAGGTGCCACTCCGAAAGGTATGGCTCTCCTCTTCATTAGAATGAGTAAATCACGCCCACGGCGGCGGAGAGTTCCACATCATTCTCCACCAGCGGACTGTCACCGATTTCCCCACCCAGCCAGGTCGCACTCAGCAAACCCAGCAGGGAAAAGTTTCCTCGTAACGGCTTGATCGCCAGCAGCCGCGCTTCCACCTCTACCGATGCACCCGGCGCATAGGCGGGACGGTCCGGTCGGGCCTCGGCTGCCGATACCCCGTAGGAATAGTCCACAAGTTCCTCGCTGATCCAGGTCAGGCTCAGCTCCGGACGCAGCTCTACATCTCCCAGGACCTCGATATAGGCCAGAGACAGGTCCACCTCCTGCCCATTGGTTTTGCCACTCAGATCCTGCGAAAGGCCCAGGCCCCATTCCCAGGATTGCCAGCTTTTCTGCAACTGGACACCGAACATAAACAGCGTTCCCGGCTCGGACATTCCCTCGAAATACTCACTGTCATCCACTTCAAACCCTGCCCCGGTTATAAGCGTACCGCTGATATCCAGATCGAACATGGGTCCTTGCCAGACCGCGTAGCTGGCCTGAATATCATCGTAGGTCAAAATTTGCAACGGGCCGTTTTCGTAGAGCAAAAAAGGATTAACATTCAGTTCCGTCCCCACACCCCGGTACACTTCGCGCTCTATTCCCACCCCCAGTCCCAGCGAAAGCGTACCGCCAATCCAAGGCAGCCCTCCCTCTCCCTCCTTTGCGACTTTCAATACCTCACCCTCCTTCGACAGCAACAGCTCATAACCCTTGCCATCAGCGGCCTTGAGCTCCACCTCGGTCACCTGCCGTCCCTGATAGCGTTCCGCTTCGGTTTCCGTAATCACCGCTCCCGGGAAGCGGTTCTCCACCGCCTTTCGAAGGGAGGGAGGCAATTCCTGTGCCTGAATGCCCAGGCCAGCCAAAAGCCCGGCGAGGATCATAGATTTCCCAACGATGTGCATGCGTGTTCTCCAGTAAAAGGTTCCGTTCAAGAATCCGCATGCTCGCACATCCACCGTGAAACACTCGTCACGCAAACGTGAAAGAACTGTGAAAAAACATCCGTACCACCGGGTGATGAAGGGGGAGACCGGAAGCATTTTTCACCCTCCCCAGAGGATCGGTCAAAATTGTCAGTTTTTCAGAATCCTCCTTTTTTGTCGCACCCACATTCGGCCCTTTAAAATCAGTGTCTCCCCATGTTCACCCGTGGTTTTCTCCCTCAAGGAGATTCTTGGCACAGGGGGTGCTAAACCGGATGTATGGACCTTTCCATCCTCGATTCCAGTCCCCGAACCGGCTCCGGCATCTCCCTGCTGGAAGGCCGGCGTGAACAAGTGGCGGAGACGGGGGATGCCCCGGTGGACATGGCCTGCGGTCTGGCGAGTCTAGCGGGAGCCGTCAGTCAGCGTGCCTGCGTGTTCTGCGGCTCCCGGGTGGTGCTGTATCCGGTCGCGGATGCGGTTCATATCGTACACGGGCCCATCGGCTGCGCCGCCTACACCTGGGACATCCGCGGCTCTCTCTCCTCAGGACCTGAACTGCATCGGCTGAGCTTCTCCACCGACCTTCGGGAAAAAGATGTGATCTACGGCGGGGAGAAAAAACTGAAAGCCGCGTTGCTGGAGCTGATCCGGGAGCACAATCCGAACGCAGCCTTCATTTACTCCACCTGCATCGTGGGCATCATTGGTGATGACGTGGAGGCGGTCTGCAGATCCGTCGAGAAGGAAGCCGGGATCCCGGTGATTCCGGTTCACTCGGAAGGATTCAAGGGATCGAAAAAAGACGGCTACTCCGCGGCCTGCAAGGCATTGATGCAATTGGTCGGCACTGGAGACACGAAAGGGATTTCCCCCATCAGCCTGAACATCCTCGGGGACTTCAATCTGGCAGGCGAAATTTGGATGATCAAACAGTACTACGAGCGCATGGGCGTCGACGTCGTGGCCACGGTCACCGGCGACGGTCGTGTGGCCGACATCCAACGCTCACACGGTGCGGCACTGAATGTGGTGCAGTGCAGCGGATCCATGATTCATCTGGCAAGGGCCATGAAAGAAGAGCATGGCATTCCCTTCCTCCGGGTGTCCTATTTCGGGGTCGAGGACATGTCCCGCGCCCTCTATGATGTGGCCGACCACTTCGGGCTGCAGAGCCTGCATGACAATGCGGCGGAACTGATCCGGGAAGAGGTCGCAGAGGTCATGCCCCGGCTCCGGGATCTCCGGGAGAAGCTGAAAGGAAAACGGGCCGCCGTCTACACCGGCGGTGCGTTTAAGGCGTTCAGTCTGGTGCGTTCCCTTCGAATGCTGGGGATGGTGACCGCAGTGGCAGGGTCCCAGACCGGAAACAAAGACGATTACAAGGAACTGGCAGAACTTTGTGATCCGGGCACCGTACTGCTGGATGACACCAACCCTCTGGAACTGGCAAAATACATCCAGGAGAAGGATGTCGACCTGTTTATCGGAGGCGTGAAAGAACGCCCCACCGCCTACAAACTCGGCGTCGCGTTCTGCGATCACAACCACGAGCGAAAGATCGCCCTGGCAGGGTTCAAAGGGCTGCTCAACTTTGCCGAAGAGGTGTATGCCTCGGTCTCCTCGCCGGTTTGGAATCTGGTTCCCCGGCGAGCAGAAAGATCATAGCGGACATCAGGAAAATTTGTCTCGCACAGAGCACACAAAGCACACGGAGAATTTTTTCCGCACTTTCTCTCCGTGCCTCTGCACCTCTCTGAGATCCTCCTTAACCCTGGCTTGGTGTTCTTCGTGCGCTTTGTGCGATGCTCCGAAACCTAAGCCTGACACATCTTTCACCTCCTCCAGCGGATTGGTCAATATTGTCAGTTTTTCTGGAGGGCACACTTTTATTCGCTTCACCGGATATGCCGCAATATCACTTTATATCCGGGTTCATCTGTGGTTTTTCCTCCATCATTCTATTCTTGGCATAAGGGGTGCTATCTGGGATTTCATGACAGGACCCAACCCGAAACCAAATTACGCCTCAAGCTGCAATGCCTGCCGTCAGTGCACGCCGCTTGGAGCCTGTCTTGCGTTTAAAGGGTTCGAGGGGGCAGTTCCATTTCTGCATGGCTCTCAAGGGTGTGCCACCTACATCCGGCGCTACCTGATCAGTCATTTCCGGGAGCCCATCGATATTGCGTCCTCCAGCTTCAGTGAGGACTCTGCCATTTTCGGGGGGGAGCGGAACTTCCGAACCGGAATCGGAAACCTCACCAAACAGTATCATCCTAAAGTGATCGGGATCGCCACCACCTGTCTCTCCGAAACCATTGGCGATGATGTCCCCGCGTTCCTGAAACGGATTCAGAAAGATGTGAGTGGAGATCTGGAGGATCAGCCCCGTCTGGTGCATGTGTCCACCCCGAGTTACACCGGCAGTCACATCGATGGATTTCACGATGCGGTTCGGGCCACTGTGGCCACGTTTGCGCGTTCAGACTGCCCCGCCACGAACCGGGTGGTCCTCTTCCCCGGAATGATTTCCACCGAAGACCTGCGTTCGCTGAAACATGATGTGAAGGCCTTCGGTCTGCACGGAATTCTGGCACCGGATTACTCTGAGACGATGGACGGCCCCGCCTGGGAAGATTACCACCGGATCGCACCCGGCGGCACTCCTCTAACCGAACTTGAGCTGCTTCCGGGAGCACGGGCCGCCATCGACTTCACCCATGTGGTCGAGGACAAACATCTGGCCGGGGCCTGGCTTCGGGATAACGCGAATACGCCCCGTCACATCCTCCCTGCTCCGATAGGGGTTACCGCCACCGACCGATGGTTGGACCTTCTTTCCTCTCTCTCCGGCCAGGAGGTGCCTGAAGCGTATTCAGATGCACGGGGGCGTCTGATTGACGCTTTGGTCGACGGTCACAAGTATCTAAGCCGCGTACCCGTCGCGGTGTATGGTGAAGCGGATCACGCCCTGGGAATGACCGCCTACCTTAGTGAGCTGGGCATGGACATCCGACTGGTTGCCACCGGGGGACGTACACCTGGATTCGAGGACGCGGTCGGCCGCATTCTGCCTGAGACGGAACACGTCCGAATCCTCAATGGGGTGGATTTCCGGGACATCGAGGCGGCAGTAGAGGCATGCAAGCCGACTCTTCTGGTTGGAAACTCCAAAGGCTACACCCTGTCCAGAAGACTCGAACTTCCCATGGTGCGTACCGGGTTTCCCATCCACGACCGATTCGGCGGGCAGCGTTTCCTGCATCTCGGATACGCCGGCGCTCAGCGGCTGTTGGACACCCTCGTCAACACGCTGCTCACCCACAAACAGGACACCTCCACCACGGGATGGACGTATTTATAGAAGATAGAAGATGGGAGATAGAAGATTGGGTCTCTGCTTCCATTCACTCCGAAGAAATCCAGCTCAGTACCTTTCTCCATTCTACTAACTCCTAACTCCCATCTACGATTATGGATACAACCCGACACCCCTGCTTCAACAAGGACGCCAAAGGCCAGTATGGCCGGGTCCACCTGCCGGTGGCCCCGAAGTGCAATGTGCAGTGCAATTTTTGTGACCGGAAATATGACTGCATCAATGAAAGCCGGCCGGGGGTCTGCAGCGCGGTGCTGTCTCCTCACCAGGCGCTCTACTATCTGGACAACATCCTCGACAATGATCCGCGCATCACCGTGGTGGGGATTGCCGGGCCCGGTGACCCTTTTGCCAATGTGGAGGAGACACTGGAAACCATCCGCCTGATCCGGAACAAGTATCCCGACATCATTATGTGCCTCTCGTCCAACGGGCTCGGTGTGCCGGATGTGGTGGAGGATCTGGCGAGATTGGAGGTCAGCCATGTCACCATCACCGTGAATGCCGTCGACCCCGCCATCGGGGCCGGAATTTACAGTTGGATCCGGCATAAGCGGAAAATGTACCGGGGCGAAGCCGGGGCGGCGATTCTGCTGGAGCGTCAGTTGGATGCCATCCGGTTGCTGAAAGAACGAGACATCACGGTGAAGATCAACAGCATCTTCATGCAGGACATCAACCACACCCACCTGCCGGAGATTGCCCGGGTCACCCGGGAACTCGGGGCCGATATTCAGAACATCATTCCGCTGCTGCCGGTGAAGAACACACCCTTTGAAAAGGTTCCCATCCCGGATCCGACGGACCTGCTCAACACACGGGATGCCTGCGAAAAAGAAATCCATCAGATGCGGCATTGCGCACGCTGCCGGGCCGATGCGGTGGGCCTGCTGGGCAAACCCAACACCCCGGAGTGTCTGGCCCTGATGGAAGAAGCGGCCAAGTCCCCTCTGCGGCCGGACGAACACCGTCCTTACGTGGCGGTAGCCTCACACGAGGGACTGCTGGTGAACCAGCACCTGGGCGAATCAAAAGTCCTCTACATCTTTGATCCTGAAACCGGGGATCAGATTGAAACCCGCATCACCCCTGCTCCCGGGAAAGGAGATGACCGCTGGCGGGACATGGCCAACCTTCTTACGGACTGTGCCACCCTGCTGGTCTCGGGGATTGGTCCGCGACCGATGCAGGTGCTGGTGAAGGAAGGACTGCGGGTCACCCTGATGGAGGGCATGATCGATGACGCCCTCCAGGATATCCGTACCGGCACTCCGATTAAGTCTCCCGTCCGAAAATTCAAATGCGGCACCGCCTGTGCCGGCACCGGAACGGGGTGTGGGTAGGCGCGAGGAGCTGGAGGAAGTCATTTGTCAATCGTCAGTAGGCCCCATGACCAATGATCCTCCTTCGCCAAGACTTCGTCCGGACAAGCCAATGACCAATGAACCAAAACCTGAGAACCGACTATGAGCAAACCAAGTGTACATTTCCTCCTCTGTAACAGCTTCCGTCAAAGCGGAGAGCCGCAGGGCACCTGCTACCGGAAAGGCGACGGCCTTCTTCAGTACATCGAAGAAGAGTGCGTGGACCGCGGCATGGACGCCCTGGTCACCAGCACCGGCTGTTTGAAAATCTGCGAAAAAGGACCGGTCCTGGTCGTTTATCCCCATGCCTGGTGGTACGGCGAAGTCGACGAGGAAAAAATCGATGACATCCTCGATGCAGTGGAGGAGGGAGAACCCTGCGAAGGCCTTCTATACGAGGCGGAACCGGTTTTGGCCTGAAGGTCCTCTGGTCCGAAGTCATTCGTCCATTGTCAGTAGTGACCCATGACCCATAGCAAATGACAACCATCACCATGCCCCCTCTCCACTTCATCGACTCCACCCTTCGCGACGGGGAACAGACTCCCGGTGTCCGGTTTTCGTTGTCCGATAAACTGGACATCGCATGGGCACTGGATGCGGCAGGAATCTCAGAGATTGAAGCCGGAATCCCCGCCATGGGGGGGGATATGCTGGAGGAGGTAAAAGAGCTGACCGCCCTTTCGCTGCATGCGGCGGTCTCGGTCTGGTGCCGGGCCCGGTTGCGGGACCTGGAGCAGGCAGAACAGTGCGGCGCACGCAGAGTTCACATTGCCCTTCCCGCCTCCGACCGACTGCTGGCCACCATGGGCAAGGACCGGAACTGGTTGTACCGAAGAGCCACAACCCTGCCCGCCATTGCAAAACGCCGGTTTGACTATGTGTCCGTTGGCCTCATGGATGCATCCCGCTGTCCTGCAGACCACCTGCAGTCCCTGGCCGGATGCATCTACCGGGCAGGTGCGGACCGACTCCGCCTAGCCGATACGGTCGGCGTGTGGAATCCGTTTGAAGTCGATCGCCTGTTCCGGGACCTCTGCAGTCGCCATCCGGGATTGCCATTAGGGTTCCATGGTCATAATGACCTCGGCATGGCGACCGCGAATGCTCTGGCCGCGATTCGGGCCGGAGCACAGTGGGTGGATGTGACCGTAAACGGACTGGGAGATCGCGCCGGGAATGTGCCCCTGGCGGAACTGGCACTGGCCGTAGAGCACTCGCTGAAACGCACCTCGGGCATCCAGCTTGCTCATCTGAGCACGCTGTCGGAACGGGTAGCCGCTGCCTGCGGCCAGCCCCTGCCGGCTGATAAGCCCGTGGTGGGTAACCGCGTATTCCGGCATGAGGCCGGTATTCACGTGCATGGATTACTCCGTGACCGACTGAGCTATCAACCGTTCCTGCCTGAATCCGTGGGCCGCAGACAGGAATCCCTGGAACTCGGCCCCCATTCCGGGCGCACCGCGCGCCAGGTTCTCACCTCAACCCCGAAAGGAGTCTGACATGACCTCCCCGACCCTCGAAGAAGCCGCAACCACCCGAAGCAAACTGAAAGATCTCCCTCAGGAGGAAAAGATCGAACGCGTCATCGATGAATGGAGTCGTCCATTTATGAAGTCTGAAGGCGGTGACCTCAGCGTTGAGAAAATCAGCGGAAACATCGTGTATGTACGTCTGCATGGTGTCTGTGCCGGATGTGCCTCTGCGGGCATCACCATCCAGTTTATGGTGGAACAGCCCCTGCAGAGTTTTGTGAACCCTGATATCCGCGTTATCGCAATTTAAGCCATGATTGCTCCTGCACCTGCTACTGAAGAATGGAGAGCCTTTTGGCAGGAAGGTGAATCCTTTGCCAAGCTCTGCACCAGCCGGGCGAAACCCTTCACCAATGAAATCCGGTATAACCTGGCGGGCATGGCGGTTGAAAAGCTGGTGATGGGAGCTCTGATGTACAAAGGAGCTCTCCCCGACGGCCATACCTTACGGGACCTCATGGATGCGGTTGAGAATGCCGGGCTGCTTTCAGGCCCCCTGTGCGAAGATATCCGCCACATGGATGACTTTCAACAGATCTGCGCGTTTGACACCTATACCCGGACGGTGCCGAACGATGAGGAAATGAAGCAGATTGAGGAACTCGTTTCCACTCTACAAGCCGCCCTGCAAGCTGAACTTCAATAAGCCTTGTTGGATCACATGGCTATTAGGGTCCAACTACTTCCATTTCGTGCGCATAAATCCCCGCTGATGGCTTTTGCCATGATGCCAGGTGTTCGATAAGACAAGTGTTCTTGGATCTCTGGAACCCGCTTGAGGACCCAGAACTTTGTCGATCAACAATTGAGTGGCTTCGATACCCACCTTTCGGGGGTGGGTATCGATCCCGCTGATCCAATCCGGATATCCATTCCGGTGTAGGCACGCAAACGGGATCGGTAACCGGCCTTTAACCAAAGCCCTCACAAAAGACCGTCCCCCCATAATCAGAGCATCAGGGCGGTAACGCTCGAAATATGCACTGAGATAGTCCAGGGGAGGAATTTTGTTATCCATCCGCAGCCACGGGGGAGGGCTGTTTTCATCCGCCTCCAGCATAAACCCCGAAAGCCAACGGTCCTCTGAACGGAGCTGATGATTAAAATGATCCACATACCCAATCCGGCGGTATCCTTCCTGTTTCAGGATATTCACGAGATGTCGCATGTCGTGAAAGGCGTCTGTGGCTACCCGATCATGTTTTCGATCTCCACGGCTCCTCCCGATTTGTACGGCATGAATCGGAGCAAAGCTCATATCGGTTTTGACATATTTGCTTCCCTGCGGACCCAGAACCACCCCCTGAATTCCTCTGGCCCGTAAAATCCTGCTGAGTTGTTGGTTGGTGTAGTTCGGATCCTGAAAGTGCTCCAACCGGAATCCTCTTTGCGCACAGACTTCTTCCGCTCCGGATACATAGGAGGCAAACACGTCCTGATCCGGGTATTTTTTTCGTTGATCTTTTCTCAGTGAGGAAACCGGACCTATCCAACCTAAGACCAACCCCTTTTCCGGAACTCTCCTCATCGTCCTGCATCGCATCAGAGAGTTCACCAGGGGATTCTGCACATATCCCATTTTTTTCGCCAGTTGACGAATTTCTTCGGCCTTCTCTTTCGACACCCCAGGTTGACCCCGGAGCGCCACGGAGACTGTCATCACCGACACTCCTGCCGCTTGGGCAATATCTTTCTGAGAGACGGGTTGAGACTTAGGCATACCTTACGATTAAGGCTTTCGCACGATTGTATGCAATCCCATATTCAGGGAGAGTATATGCGTTCATCATCTTCATCCACACACAACACATTGTGCGCTTATGACAAAGGAAGCCTATGAAAGCGTCATTTCTATCTGCATTATCTCTCCTCACCATGCTTACAACCAGTTCTCGCGGTGACCTCATTGGGTATTGGGATGTGAATACAGCGGTAAATAATATGTCGGCAGGGACGGTCTTTACTGCGGACCAGGGTGCCGGAACACTGACGTTGACCTCCAACCCGAATGCGGGGGGATTTGATGCCTTTGGAGGGACCGGGGTCAACTTGCTTGCCCCCTCGAGCAACGGTCAGGCGATTCGGGTCACAGGCGGTGAAAACTCAAATGGAGCTGTCATGACGATTGCAGTGGATACTACGAACCTTCAGAATATCGTGCTCTCTTTCGCATTGGACATCAATTCCGGCAGTGGTCACGATGACAACCAAATCGCCTATTCCTCCAATGGTGGCTTGGATTTCACCAATTTCGGATCCACTTTTCCAGGAGGAACCCAGGTATACACCCTCGAGACATTTGATTTCACTCCGATTACCGCTCTGAACAATAACCCGAACACCCAGTTCCGTATCACCATCGGCGGTGGCTCCGGCAGCAACAACTCCCGGGACAGTCAATGGGATAACTTTCAGGTGAATGGGACAGCCATACCGGAACCCACCAGTCTCGCTCTGGCGGCCATTGCCATAGGTTCCGTGCTGATCTCTCTCAAACGGAAGTCTTAAGCTTTTTCTCCGAAAAAGAATCCTCCCCGGTTGAGTAGTGCATACTCAGCCGGGGTTTTCATATGGACGCATAGGCAACAGTTGAAGAGAACGAGCTCTCAGAGGAAGTGCCGTTTATCTCTCATGCAGCCAATTGGAAGGAGCATCAGACTCCCGCCCATCTCTCACGGAGATAGGAGTGAAATCTCGCATTTGTTTCCCATGCGTCCGCGAGTGGCTTCCCGGTGTCCGGATGAAGAGGCATATAAGGTTGGGGTCCGAACTCCGGCGTAATGGTGAGAAATTCAGCTCCTTGAGCCTGACGGTACTTTATCACCCGTTCCCATAAGTCGACAGACCGTTCAAGGTCAGGTTTCGATGCTGCCGAGAGAGGGTTGGATACCTGGGGGCCTTCCGGAAACCCAACCCGCGCGTGCAGGTGAATGACACGTTGAATGGCGGACTGAACATTTTCCGGCTGATCCTGCAGGTCACTTTCATGCACACAGAACCAATGGGAGAAATCTCCTGTCAGCTTCAGATCGGGAAGTGCCTCCAGATACTTCCGGGTGTCCACGGCATTGTAAGTAGGACGTCCCCGATGGGTTTCATGGGCAAAAGGAAGATCCGCCTCCTCCGCCAGGCGACAGGCTTCCGCAAAAATCTTGAGATTTTCTTCAAAGGAGAAGATGTCCCGCCCGGTATGGGAATTCACCATGAGAGGCCGGGTCGCCGCAGCCAACTCAAATCGCTCACGTAAGGAGTCCAGGTGCTCTTGAGGCGTGGATCCCACGGTGACGATCTGGGCCACCAGGAGAAGATTTCGCGCCTCCAACATCCCCCGAATCTCTTCCGGAGATTCCGGGAGGTCCGGCACATACAGCTCCACTCCATCATATCCCTCGGCAGCCACCTGATCGAAAAACTCGACCAGTGGCTTGCGGCTCCACTCCCATCTGGATTTCGTGAAGTACAGCTTCATCATCGTTGCCTTAGTGGGCTTTCATCCCTCTGCGCATGTCATACACGTGGCTGTAATCCTTCTCGGGGTCCGCCAGCTTCTGATTCAGAGTGTTTTTTCCTCGGGCCTGATACAACAGCTGTTTTTCGACAAATTCCTCACTCATCCGGCAGGTGGCCGGAATAAACCGCAGCGTCCATCCGCATCTCCGGAGGGAGGACGTATTCGCCGCACTCCCGTGCTGGGTACGCGCATCATGAATCGAACAGGTATTGGCTTGCAGTTCGCAGGGCACCGCCAATTCATCGCGCCGATCGGATTTGACGATCTCAGTGTCAAACACGTTGGATTTCAAATCCACATCCTCGTAGTCAGAGAATCCCTTTTTCCCGGTGTTGTGTGTACGGGGAATGACATACATGCACCCATTCTCTTTGAGAGAGGGATCGATGGCCAACCAGATGGTGGCCACTTCCATTGGATCCAGCATACGGCGCCAGTATGCGCTGTCTTCATGCCAGGGCACCCGGCGACCGTCTCCTTTAGGCTTGCAGATGAAATGGGTGGAAAACAACAGAATGTCGGGACCGAGAAGCGGTTCCACCAAGTCGACCACTTCCGGAGCCAGTGCCCATTCATTCAGAGCCGGGTCACCGAAGTGAGGCGTATCCATGGCTTCAGGGCGCTTGTCACGGGGCCATTCCTCCAACCGATCTTCGAAATGATTAAACAGACGGGTGAACTTCCGTTCGGAAAAAACAGTCCCTTTGGGAAGGCAGTAGCCCTCTTCTTGGTACTGACGAATATCGGAATCGGTAAGGGAGCAGGTGGGAGTTTTCATGGGGGGGGAGAGTATAGGCTTCCTACGGATGTGTCTTGCGCTCAACCGACATAAACATGTACTATTCTGATATGATAACGTTTTATTGGGATGACGTACAGCTCCCCGGTGAAGAGGTGAATGTTGCCTATTGCGAACAGCCTCAAGGCCGATGCTCCACCCTGCATGATCACGATTTTTATGAAGTATTTCTTGTAGAATCAGGGGTAGGAGTCCATCATGTCGGAAAGAGAGATCACCGCAAACCTCTTCAATCCGGGCAGGTGGTCTTTATTCGTCCACGGGATATCCATGGGTTTTCCGGAGAGGCATCCCGGGAACCTTTCAGTCTAATCAATGTTGCTTTTTCTGCTCACGACTGGGAGGAATTGCAGAGAAAATATGGTCGTTTTGGACACCCCTTGTTTGATGAGTCTGCGAAGGAACCTCCCGAAATGACCTGGCATGGGGATCCCCACCACCAGGTGGTACGTCTGTTTCATGACCTTCTGGTTGCGCCCAGAACCGCTTTCGCACGGGATGCGTTCCTGCTTTCACTGGCCCAACTTGTCGAAGGCAAAGGAGAGGAGCCCCTCCCCTCCTCTCTCCCGGCCTGGCTTCGCCACGCCTTGTACCGATTCCGGGATGAGCCTGACTTCCCCCACTGTGGAGTTGCTCGTCTGGTGTATCTGGCGGGATGCAGTGGAGGGCATCTCAGCCGGGTCATGAGAGAACATGTACATACCACACCTTCAGGGTGGTTGAGGGAAGAACGTCTGAAACGCGCCAAACGCCTGCTCTCTTCAGGCGACATGTCCGTCTCCGAAGTGGCACATCTCTCCGGATTCGAGAATCTCAGCCATTTTCACCGCACGTTTCTCAAAGCCACCGGAAACACTCCCAGGTCGTTCCGAAAACGTGAGCAAAGAATTCCAGTATAGGCAGGGGAGTTCGTCCAGACACATGCGGTGAATGGCCTTTCACAGGACGGGATTGTCTATGATCCGATCAACCAGGTGTACTGGATCTATGACAGCGGGACGGATTCTGTGAGAAAATATGATCTCTCCTTTAATGAGATTTCAAGTTTTGCCGGAACGATCAACGCCGGATTTGCGGGCGGAGAAGGGGTCGCGGTATCAGGTGACCGTCTTTACATCGTTTCAACCGGAAGTGATACGGTGGTGGTGTTTGAAATTGAAGCCGTTGTAGCTCCTGCTTCTTCCGGGGAAGAGCCCGTCGTCACCTTGGTCCCGGTGAAAATCACTATTGTGGACCAGGCGGCAATCCGTCAAACGGAGACCCGTACCTTACCGATGGCCCTCTCCCTCCGGAGTTCCCAGCTAAGCACCTTCCGCACGGCGACAAACGGAATGGGCGGCCGGTTGGTTCGCCTGCGGAATCCGGAATTCCGTTCATCGGTGATGGTGGAAGTCCCCGCCACCACGATGAATCCAGAAAGTGTGGAAGAGGAGGCAGCCATCGTGAAGGCCGAAGCAAAAGGAAGACCCTCCTCTGTCTATGTGGACGGGGAATTCGGGATGTTCGACCAGGAACTCCGTCATGCCACCCTTGGATTTGATGGAAGCACGTGGTCAGGCGGTGTGGGATTTGACACCCTCATTCATCCGGATGTCATTATCGGTCTCTCTGCCAGAGCGGTATACAGCCAGACGGATTTTGATGAAAATGTGGGTTCCACTGAATCAGAAGGAGTTGTCGGAGGGGTGTATGCCTCCTACCTGAAAAACGGGTATTTTGTCGATGGTCTGCTTTCCTTCGGGCAATTTGAAAATGACTTACGACGCAACACCGATTTGGACGGTGTTGCTCGGGCGGAACCCGACAGTGATTTTTTTCGGTGGGTATGTGGCCGCCGGGAAATTTTTCCCGGTTGAGAGTTTTCAGATGGGACCCTACGTATCCGCAGACTGGGTGTCCGGAACCATGGATGCGTATCAGGAAACCGGATCCGAACGTACCAATACGGTTGTGGAGCAGCATCAATTTGAAAGTCTGCTGGCGACCGTCGGATTAACCGGCAACTACTCCATGCTTACAGATGCCGGGATTTTCACATTTGGAGGGCGCGTCGCCTACCGTCGGGAATTACTGGAGGACACCTCCAATCTTCGTGTCGGCCTGGTCAGCTCTCCCGTGACCATCATTGAGGGAAGCCGGGTGAGTTCCGGCAACCCTTTCAGTGTGGTGGGGGTCAGTGAAAACGATACCGAAGGCAATGCGGTGATTGGCCTTGGCACAGGATGGTCGAATGGGTCAGGCCAGTCCGTGACCCTGGACTATGAGGCCAACGTACTTGGCAACGATGAGACCCAGCATATGGTCCTGTTGCGCTACTCGAACTTTTTCTAAATCAGGTTGATTCTCTTTGTTGGCGGAGTTCTTCCTTCAACTGCTGCTTGCGTTCTTCCGGGATCAGCTCCCAGGGAATCTCATGCAGGGCTCCTTCAATCGCCCACAGCAGATTCAGGCTGGGAGACACCTCCAGTTTCTCAACCCGCAGAAAAGCCCCTACCGCCCCCAGGCTCTGCAGGTTCTCCAGGGTTTGGATACCCGCTTCCGTAAGCCAGGAAACCGATTTGGGGCCAAGGTTTGGCAACGCACGCAACTCAGAGGTCAATGGTTCCCTCCAGATAGGCCCGGGTCTGTCCGGAAAGCAGAACCCTGTCTCCTTTCCATTCACACCTCAATCGGCCAGTGCGCCGGGAAAGCTGTTGTGCCGTGAGTTTGCACACCCCAAACTGATCCGCCCAATAGGGCGTGAGTGCGCAATGTGCTGAGCCGGTGACAGGGTCTTCGTCGATCCCATACTTCGGGGCAAAGAACCGGCTGACGAAGTCCGTCTCTGAGCCCGGCGAGGTCACGATGACACCCCGCAGATCCAGATTCTTCAGGTTGCTGAAGTCGGGTTGCAGTGAACGGATCGTGTGTTCATCTTTGAAGATCGCCAGATAGTCCATCGCCTTTTGACAGCCTATCGGCGTGAGACCCAGCCCTTCGATTAATGCAGCGGGTGGGTCACAGGGTTCTCCAAAGACCGCCGGAAAATCAAGTTGCAGTTCCGGTCCCAGTCTGGTCACTGTCAGCGGACCGCTTTTGGACTGAAAGCTGATCTCCGCAAGAGCGGGCCCGTCCCGTTCGAAGATCACATGTCCGGCGGCAAGGGTGGCATGACCACAGAGATCCACTTCCTTCCGGGGAGTAAACCAGCGGAGGTCATACCTGCCGTCCCTACCGACGTAAAATGCCGTCTCAGAGAGATTGTTCTCCTCCGCAATCGCCTGAAGCACCTCATCCGGCAGCCAATCCTCAAGGGGGCAGACCGCAGCGGGATTCCCCTGAAACGGACCCTCCGCGAAGGCATCAATTTGGAAAAGCGGGAGTTTCATACCCGGTCAGAAAACCGGATCCCCCTCTCCGTGGCAAGGAGAATTCGATTATCGCTGACGTTTGATCAGGAGGACAGAGACGGCTGAAAGTCCAAGCAGGATGAGGGAGGAAGGTTCAGGAATGGTGGGAATCGCAACAGATGCCATGTTGATTTCCCGCCCTGTGCTCAATCCGGTTGAGGAGGTATCCAGTGTGAAGGTCGGACTTCCGGAAACACTGGTGGCGTACCCACTGCCCGCAACCGCACCGCTGCCATTAATATCTCCAAACACATCATAATCGCTGGAGGCAAAGGTGCCGGAAATTCCTCCCTGTTCCGCACTGTAGGACGTGTAGACAAACGAACCGGCCCCTAAACCGGTAAACGAGTTGGTCAGAACCCCACTGGTGGTATCATCTGCAATGACATCGGTGTCTGATGCATAATTGGCAAAATTCTGGTCAGCGTCCAACACTTGAATCACGCGATACCCTCCGTTGGATCCCGTAGCCGTGACATCGATTGTGAACGTACCCGACGTTACCGTACCCAATGCCAGTCCCAGAATATGCGTTGCGCTCCCTCCCACTCCGGTGGAGCTCACAATCGGGATGAAATTCTGGTTACTGCCTGAAGGGTCAAAAACGGCTGAAAAGGACGTGTCGGTATTTTCCACAGTTGCGGCAATCAGCAGAACGGAGTCCGCCCCGGCAGTCAGGGTGATTGAGTCATCCCCGTAGGTCGAAACCATTGAGTTCACCGTGCCGAGAATCACGTCCGCAAACACACTGCACGAACAGAAAGCGGCAAAGATAAGGAGGGAATGGATCGTTTTCATAATGGGTTTCCTTCTAAGTGGATTCGCACATTAGCACGCATTTCGCTTTCCCCAACCGCCGGAAAACTTTAATTGTAAAGTATGAATCAACGGGATATTGCCAAACGAGCAGGAGTCAGCGTGATGGCGGTTTCATTGGCACTTCGGAACAAACCCGGTGTCTCCAGTGAAACGGCGGCCCGGATCCGGGCCATTGCAGAAGAAATGGGGTACAAACCCAACCCGCTGGTATCCTCTCTCATGCGAACACGATCCAGCCGGAGAAAAAAGGGACATGGGTTGGTGATTGGCTGGCTCGGGCTCACTCAGGTTCAAAAAACAAAGCAGGGGCTGAAATATGATATTTTCGCTGAATACCTTCGGGGATGTCAGGATGCTGTGGAACAGGCAGATATACGCTTGGAGGTGTTTAACCGGCATCAATTCCCAAACCGAAACGCCTTCGAACGCGTGTTGAGGAGTCGAGGCATCCCCGCGTTGGTTCTGGGCCCCTGGGATCAGGGCCACACCATGTTGATTCCGGATATCAAGACGATTCCGCATATCGTTCAAATCGGAAGATCCCGACATCGGTTGGATCACGACCGAGTGGTGGTGGATCATTACAACCACATGGCCACCTGTGTGCAAAAAGTTCTGGACCGTGGATGCCGGCGGATTGTGTGGATGGATTCGCATCTGCACGAGGAACGGAACGAGGGGAGATGGACCTCTTCGTTTCTCTACCAAATCCACATCCGGAAATTTGAGGGACATGTCCACCTCATCGAAAAACGAACCAACATGAACAGAGTGACGAAGGAAGCCCTGGACCGCTATCAACCGGATGCGATCATTTCCGGGAACCCCTCCGTCGGGTTTTGTTTGCGGGACCTTCAGGCTGAACGCCGGATCGAGTTTGCCTGCCTCGCGAGAGACGGGCAACCCGACTGGATGTCAGGGATCAACGTCGGACACTATCGACTCGGCTATCAGGCGGGCAACATCGTGGTGGACAAGGTACTGGGATCCCACAACCGGAGAGAAGGATCCCGGGGAAGAAGCATCGTCCTGCCCGGTGAGTGGTGGGAGAGCAGCGAATCCAATCTCTCAGGGCAACCGGATGCCAAAAACAGCCGGTAGGTTCCCGGCTTTCACAGAGACAGTAAAACCGGGCTGCAGGACATTTTCCCGTAATACAGTCTGATTCTTAAGAATTGACTCAGCAGAAACAACTGGAGGCAGTGGAATTTTTTTCATTGGGAATAGGATCCCCTCATCATAGCCTTCTGCTGGCAGCCAAAGAATTCCCTGCTCATTCGGGAGGTAATAGGGACGTTTCATCCTGGGTAATGCATTCAAATATTCGTGGGCCAGTCGGGAAAACTCAGGAATAATGTCAGGCCCAACCCGGGTGGGCTCACGTTCTTTGTTCCAGTGTTTGGTGATGAGATCCGGAGCAATCCATCCTTTCACGGCCATCGCTCTGAACAGCAGATCAGTTCGTGTTTCAGGTTCATACCGGGATTGTCCATCCCCCCGGAGCCATTTATTCACCTGATGAAAATACCAAAGATCCTCCTCCCATCCCTTCACTTCAATCGAGCAGCTCTGTCCCGGAAAACTGGCACTTTCCGCCTGCCATCCGACGCCCATCCGGGTCCAGCGGGCGATTTCCTCCCACCAAATCCGCTGCAACGGCTCACCGGACCCGTCCGCCCAGTTGAGCTGGCTGAACATCAGGTTCTGGGAGCTGTCCCCCCAGAACCCCCGGAACCCGGTATCCTCGCGTGCGGTTTCAAGGGTACGCTGAAACTCGTTCAGAAACTCCGGAGACCCTGGATTGTGTTTCCGCATGTCCACCCCGTAGGTGGCATTTTTCGGTCCATCCGGACGGTTCAGCGCCCAGTGCTTTTCCTCCAGTCCAATACGCTGGGCAAAGGCACCCTCCTCTTTGCTCATTCCCGAGAGCCAGATGTAGATTCGGGTATCGTGCTCCTCGAGAGCCTCTTTTAACGTATGCCATTTTTCTACGATACCGGGGAGAGGGGTCCAGTCATAGATATTGCAATTCCCTCCTCCCTGGTGCGGGACATTAGCACCGTCCTCTTTCCTGCGAAGACTTCCTCCATTCACCCACCCCGGGTTGTGCAACAATATCTGGCGAACCCCGGCTGCATGCAAATCCGGCAGTTCCCGGGTCAGCCGGTCCACCTCTTCGCCATACCGGAACTCCCAGAGAAGCCCCACTGTGGGCATCACCTCTTTCTGAACAAATTTCAGTTCCTTACTCACCAACTCCCGGAGCTTCAGATTCAATTCCATCCACCGATTCCGGGCCTCATCCGGGGTCCAGGGTCCGGTAGCGGGAGGAGACAGCCAACGGTAGTGCATGGGAATGCCGGTATGACGCGAGCGGAGAGAAAACATCTCCACATCTGTCTGTGACACCACTCTGTCACCGGGAAAGACTTCGGTCAACGCCCGGAGATCCCCCTGACGCTCCGGGAATCCGGCAAACAGCACCTGGGGATGAAACTGAAAATCAAGGAAATTGACACCTGCACCGCGGCCCATCTGAGCAATCCAGGCTCCGAGGCGATGCCGGAGCCCCTCCGCTCTGTTGGCGAGATCCGCTTCTCCAGGCAGTGCAGGTGAAACCGCATATTTTTTGCGGGCTGCACCGGGAAGGATTTCTGTGGTGGTGAAACTGATCGTTGCCTGTCCCTGCGCGTCCGTTTCCAATCGCTGTTCGATTTTTCCCAATCCACGGTAGCGGAGGTTCACGAGGGTTAGATCCTGCAACTTCCCGGTTGCCTCCCATGATCCCAGCACACGGAGCGCATTCACACGAAGAGGCTTATCAAGGGTAAACGCAATCTGCTGGGTCCACCCCCGCCACTTCCAGCCGGATACTTCCGAAGACTGCTCCCGGAACGTCCAGACCAGGGTTCCCACTTTCCGGCTTCGCGGCAGAAACGCCTTCATCTGGTTCCGTCGTGCTTGAACCGTAAGCTCAGCCGGTAACCGGCAGTGTGCAAAGCCGTAGCTGTCTCGATAGATCTCCTCAGCGTCTTCACCGGTCATGACAAAGGCGGTTTGAAAATCCCGGCGGTGCGTGGAGGCCAGGATGGTCAGGTGAACGGCGAAACCGTCTTGAAGCGATTCCACTTTTTCCCAGCGGTAGAAGGGTGCCACCCAAGCATCCTCCCCGAATTCATCAGCCAGAACGGGAAACAGGACCGCGTCTCCTGAACGAAAGGTCAGCTCACCTTTTTGAACCTTTCCAAGTCCGATCAGGATCCGCTCCTTGACCTCAAAAGTGAAAGTCAGGCCGGAGGGAAGCTTCACCTGAGTTGACGCGAGCGTAACCTGGCTTACCGCCAGGAGCCCAGTCAACAACAGAGACCGCAGGTGCATTACAGATGTTCCTGAGGGAAGCGGGGAATATGAGCCCAGGTTCCCTTGGTGATGGACCCTTCGAAGAGTTTCACATGTTCTGCCGCAGAGGGATTGTTTGCCAACAAGGCATCCAGTTCATTCGCTTGTCCCAAAAGTTTCAGGACAAGTTGGGCTTCGGGCGAGGCGGGGTTTTCTGCGGCCAAGGCCTTCGCCGCACCTACATCTTTTGCCCAGGCAGCTCGGGCCAGTCGTGGCAGCCATGCGGTGGGAGAATCGGCCAGCAGTTTATCGACCTGCTTCACCGCCGCCGCCTGATCCCCTTTTTGAACCGCAAGCAGTGCACGGTGGAATCCGGATTCCGGTCCAGCTTTCCCGAAGTCCACCGCCTCTCCTTTTTCCCAGGCAATGAGGCCCAGGGTGAAATCCGCCTCGGGGCCGGGTACGAGGTCAGCCAGTCGTTTGGCATCGTCCAGATATCCCAGACGGTACATGGCCCGGGCGATACTGTTTACATACGCTGAATCTCCATCCTGGATTCCTTTCGCGGTTCCGCGGACATCCTTGAGCCGTGTCATGCCCTCATTATGGGCGAAACTCTCTTCCTCCCAGTAACCGGGACGGTTCTTGTTCCGTTGCTGCACAATGAAATCGAAATCCTTCATCACCCGTTCCGGAAGCGTGTTGGCATTCTTTTTCTCCAGAACGTACTCCATTTCCCGGCTGGGAGTCGGCATGGCGATGGGGAGGTTCTGGTCGAGAACCTGTTCCCCATCCAGCATCACCGTGAGTCCTTTGGAAAAGGTGCCCTTCAGAATCGTATGCGGGCCCACCGGGCCTTCCGCCACGGTCTTTCCGCTCCGGTCCACCACTTTGGCGGTGGCCTTACGGGAGGCCATCATCTCAAAAGCATCCCCTTCCACCGCAACGGCCACATCGCGGTTGGCCACATCGACCTTCCCGATCCCCTGCGCCATCCAGAACCAGTGCTGGAAATCCACCGGCACATAGCCGGGCCGGGAGGGACTGGGGGCTTCAAACACAATCCCCTGGCCACCCCAGAGTTCCACAAAATCCGGCCAGTAAGCGGAATACAGTTTCAAGGCGGGGCCTTTGTCCCGGTCGGGAGTATGGATCCGCAGCCGGTTGACGTTTTCCTTGGGATAATAGGCTCCGCTGAACCCATAAGGGGTGTAGAGAGCGAAATGAGACACATTCCAGTTTGCATGGTCATTCGGTTTGCCATCGGCCCACTGACTCCAGTGAGGTGCGGTATGAACCCGGGTCGGTCCGTGATCCGTCACCCAGGGTGCAGGATAGATGAACTCAATGTTCTGCCGCATCCGCTCCTGATCCGGCATTTCAGCCGGGACCTGAATTTTGATTTTTTTCCCGGTTTCAGGATCCCGGCCCCGTTTGGTTTTGAACCCCTGCTTGGTGAAACGCTCCTGCGGAAACAGCACCACATTCCAACAGCGCTGACTGCGAGGGGTCGGATTTAAATTTTCTTTTCGCTGACGCCATTCCACGGCGGTGCTGTCCGGAAAGACGGTGACCATAATGTTCAGGGCCTCATCCGAATACCGGCCATACCGCTCCCGGTCGGCTTTGGTGTTGTGATGGCTGAAACGCAGATCCATTGCCACCGTCACTGACCCATCGTCGTTCTTCACAATCCGGTGCCCGGCAGGCTGGCGCAGGAAGGTGCCGTGCTCGAAAAACGGAAATGAGGCCTTCATCCCACCGGTCTGCCAGGCGAGGTAATCCTGAAACGTGTCCATCCACTTGAAATAGTCCTCCCCGGTTTTGAGGTCGATGACCCGAAGAAGGCGGCCTGCATAAGCCGGACAGACCCAGGCCTCAATCATGCCGTTGTTCAGTTTGATCACATCGACGGTGTCTTTGATGTCCCGCTCGGTTCCTTTTACCCGGTAATTGCCGGGCCCCTTGTTGCGGCGGGCTGCATAGTCAGCCGTTTTGAGGTCGAAGGTCATGGACTCCACCTTCACCGTGATGTCCGCGTGAAGAAGGGCAGAGAAACCGAGGAGCAGAATCAGTGTTTTCATAGTCAGTTTGTGGGTAACCGCAGAAACGGCGGTATTACTTCTGGGCCCAGCCCAGTTCATCCAGTTTGGTAAAAATACTTCGTGCCACCACCAGTTCACCGGCGGGCTTGAGATGCACACCGTCGGGCCAAGCCACCAGATGGCTGTGCGGCATGGTTTCCGCCGCCGCGGCAAAATCGGGCGCGAGTGAATGCAGTTCCACCCCGACTTCTTTGGCGGCGTTGGCAATCAAGGGTTCAGACAGGCGACCCAGATGTCCCCAGAATTTATCGGGCCGTTTGGGGTCGGGGAGTCCGTGATGGTATTGCAGGGCCAATACCTTGGCGCCGGAGTCCTTGGCGGCCTGGAAGATCTTCACCAGATTTTCCTGGGAACGGGCCTTCTTTTCCGGGGTGTTGGCCTTGTCATTTCCCCCGATCATGATGATGGCAATGTCTGGTTTGTAATCGACCAGATCCACGCCCACGCGTCCCAATGCTCCCGGCCATGCTTCATGTTTTTTCGGCCAGGTCATATCTCCGGCCCATCCTGAATTGATCATCTGGACCTGACCCGCCCCGAACCGGGCTTCCAGCATCAGTCCGAGCAGGTCACTGTATTTCAGATAATCTTTCTGATACACCTGAGCAGGCCGGTGACCGGTAATGCTGTCGCCAAACACCACCACCCGGATCCCGTCTGTCGGTCGAGGAGGATATTCGGTGCGTTTAAATGTCGGTTTCTGCGCGGAAACCGAGAGGGTAACAGTCAGCAGAAGCAGAGGAAACAGAGTCTTCATTTCAGCCAGGTCCAGGAGGTGGGCGTATAGGTTTTGGAGGTGCGGGGGTCCGCTTCCGGTGGCGTCCTCACCCCATACGCATTGAGCAGATCCGCGGCCTCCACTTTGTACACATGCAGCGGCTGCACCCCGGTCATGTCTCCTCCAAGTGCCGGTTCTGCCGTGACCCCTTTGGGTAGGGTTTGGTCTTTATTGGCGAACAAAAATCCAGCGGAGGTGCTGTTGTAGGGTACCCACAGAATGCCGTGATCATTCGGTAGAATGTATGGGCGACGCATACCCGGCTGCGCGGCCATGTACTCATCTGCCAGTCGCTTAAAGGATGGGGTTGGTAGCGGATTACCGAGTTTGTAGGTGAGATCCGGTCCGATCCATCCTTTGACCGACATTGCACGGAAGGTGAGCTCATCCAGCTTCTCTCCGCTGTACCCATTCTGGGATGTTCCGCGAAGCCATTTCCAGACGTGACGGAAATAAAGGGTATCCTTTTCCCAACCCTGCACTTCAATACTGCAGCTCCAGCCGGGGAATCCGTGACTTTCACTCATCCAGTTGATCCCGCGCTTGGACCATCGGGAAATAATCTCCCACCAGGTGCGCTGATTGGAGTTCCCCTCGCCTTCTCCCCAATTGAGTTGGCTCATGTACATATTCTGAAAGCTGTCCGCCCAGATTCCCTGGAATCCGTAGGTATCCTGTGTGGCTTCAATTTTCTTGGTGAAGATCGATGCAAAGCGTTCGTTCAATGGGTTGTGGCCCATGAGATTCGGGGGGTAACCGGAGGAAAAATCATTTCCGGGTTTGTTCACGCCCCAGAAGGTAAGGTCTGCGCCGACCTCCTGATGGAATTCTTTGTCTTTGGCGGACATACCGGTCATGTAGGCGTAGTAGGCGATACCTTCCTTGGCCAGGGCACGGCTCATTTCCTGCCAGGGTTCCTGCACATCCTTGGTGGGGTGCCAGTCCCAGATCTGATTGCTGTTACCCCCACCGGTACGGGGTTGATCCCAGCCGTTCCGGTGCTGTGCAGAATACCAGCCTGGGGCGTGATTCACGAGGACACGTACACCCTGCTCTTTCAACCGGGCCGCTCCGCCTTTGCCCAAACCGCGGAAGGCCCCCGGACGACCGTTCTCGTACAAGATCCCGATTCCGGGAACGGTTTCGATCTGCACAAACCCCAGTTCTTCACTGACCATGTCCCGAACATACTGGTCCACTTCCTGCCAACGGGTCTGCCAGTCATGTTTACTGAACGGTTTCGCGGTATCGACGAGTCCAACAAACACCTGAGGTTCGCTGGTGTAGGTGTTGCTCAGGGCGAAAATCTGTTCATCGGTGAAGGAAAGAGTTGTATCTTCCGGGAATGCCTCACTGAGACCGCGCAGGTTCCCCTGTCGCTCATGGAAAGAGACAAATCCTGCATGAGGACGGAACTGGAAGTCGACAAAGTTGGCTCCGGCTCCGCGGGCCATGCGGCAAATCCAGGCCCCGGCCCGGTGACTGAGCGCGTAACCACGGTCGTTCACATTCTCAGACGTCGGCACCACCGGCGACACCAGCGGAGCCCCACCCACCGCACCGGGCATGATTTCCGTAGAAGTGTAGGCTTCTTTGATGCCGCCTTTGTCCCCTTCGGTAAAGGCCTGTTCAATCCGCCCCAGTCCCCGGTAGCGCAAGGCAATCAAGGTGTTCCCGACTGCATCGCCGTCAATCTCCCAGGTACCCAGCTGACGGATGGAATTCACCTTCCGTCCTTTCGGAAGCTCCACCTGATAGGACATCTTCCAACCCGCCCAGGGCCATCCGGCCACATTGTGTTCCGCTGGCTCGATCCGCCAAATCAAAGATCCTTCTTCCGTCCACTCCCCCAAAGCCAGAAGAGCCTTGCGTTCCGACAGACGCGACACATCCGCAGGCTGGCGAATGTGAGCAAACTCGTAATAGTCCCGGTGTATTTTTCCGAAATGCTCGAGCGCATAAGGTCCAAGGAGACGTCCAAACTTTTTGGATTCCTCACTGAGCTCCTTTGCGTTCGGGTTGTTGGCTACCACGGTATTACGGGTTTTGTCCCAGTCCCGCTTGCTGCGCTTTTCATTTCGAAGGTTGCGGAGTTCTTTTTTCTCCTTCCCGCCCAGCTTCCCTTTCGCTTCCAGCTCTTTTTTCCGGGCCAAGCGTTTTTGCCATTCCGGAGACGACCTCACCAGATCATCCAATTCCGCCTTGGCTTTGTTGCTCTTCTCCCGCTGGGTTTGAAGTTCAGCAGGTAAATCTGATTCCAATGCCTTCCCTTTGTCTCCGGTAAAGACAAACAGTGACCGGAAGGCTTCGTCAGAAGACGTTCCGAGAAGACGGGTGTGAATCTCCACCGCTTCGCCATCCGCGACAGCTTTTTCAAACTTCAACAGCGGCCAGATGCGGCGGTCTTCAACATATTCCTCGGCGATCAACGGAAACAGGACTGTATTGGAGGAGGAAAACCGGACCCCGTCCAACTCGGCCTGTCTGAGGCCGAATAGTACGCCATCCTCCATCGCAAACTGCAAGGTCGACCCGGATGACAGGGTGATAATGACAGCATGGTCCGACTGCTCAATCTTCGGTGCAGACCAAACCATCACGGGGAGAAAGAATAAACAAACAATGTGTCTCATGGGGGTCTCCTAAGGAGTTCTATTCTGAAAGATGCTGAGCGCGGATCCAGGCCGGAAGAGCAGCATATCCACTGATGCTCCAGATCTTGTCCGTGGAATGGGTAAAGGGTTCCGTGCTGAATTTCCCACCCGCTTTACCAAACGACCACTGAGCCTGACGGGTACTGGAGAATTTACTGCCCTTAAACCGAGGCTGACGGCCCAGACGCAATGCATCCAAGCCCACGAGGATCAGTTCGGATCCGCCTTCCAGCTGAGCAAGAATCCACGCCTGACGGGCTTCATCCTTTTTCGCCTGTTCTCCGATCCATTCGGCCGTTTCTCCCTGACGGGCATCGTCCTTTTTCTCCGGCCAGAGTCCACCCGGAGCAACGACGGCCTTGAGGTCCTTCAGCTCCTGAACCGGCACATCCACATGCAGGGGAAACCCTCCCAGACCCTTCAGCCATCCCGGCTCAAGTCCGGTCAGGACCACACGTTGGCCCTGGGCTTCGAAGTAGGTCTGCATGGACAGGACCACCTTTTCATCGGCTCCCTCGGCCAGTATAATCGCAACATCGTATGACGGCGGTTCCACTGCCTCTTTTTCGATTCCGGACCTCTCACAGAATTGGGTCAGACTCGGCAGCAACTCCGGGTAGGCGAATTCTCCATTCGGCACGGTCACCATGGTGGTGGCGAACTGGCCTAAGACCGGATGAGAAGTTTCTATCTCCCCGCCCTGCTGAAACCGGATTACACCCTGAATGGACTCCACCCCCTTCTCCACCACTTTCTCCAGGGAGTCTACCGCGATGATATTGAATCCCAGAGTTTTTAATGGAGACATGTAACTCCACCGGACATGACCATCAAATCCTTTCGGGGTCATCAACACGTAGGTCCCGGCTTTTTTCGGAAGCGATCTTCCGCCACGTCGTTCCAGTTCTTCTGCCAGACGGCGGCCCAGAACGGGGGTATCCTGCGGATACCGGGACGTCATCAGATTGCCATCTTTGACCACCTGCTGATCCACATAGGTGCCGTGCCCCTGCTCGATCCAGGTATCGGGTTTCTCCGAAGCAATGTTGTGCAGGCCGGTCCATACTTTCCCATCCAAACTTCCAGCGGCCATCAGAACCCGGGGTCCGTGACAAATCGCCGCAGTGACCTGTTTCGGATTGGCGGCGAACGCCTGCACAATACGCTGTGCGTCCGGATCATTCTCCAGAAAACCGGGGGAGTATCCACCGGGGATCACGAGCGAACGGTATCCGGAGGTATCCTTCACATCGCGCATGGCCGTATTCGCCAGAACATCCCGACCACGTTTATCAGGAGTTCCTTCTTTACGGAGGAAGACGGCGCCCTTCTCGGTGGATGCGATATCAATGTCGTATCCCAAGGCTTTCAGAGGGAGATAAAGGTCGTAAAACTCCTGTCGATTAAAGCCTTTCTCTAAAAGGAAAAGGATCTCACCCGCATGCAGGGAGAGGACAGGACAAAGGAGAAACAACGTCAGAAGTCGATTTTTCATAAGAATGCGAAGTCAGTATTTTCTTAATTTACGCCCCCTGACCCGGAAAAATAAAGGGAAAGATCTTGCCGTTTTCCGCATGATAGTTTTCATTTTACGCATCTACATCCCCAACGAGATGCATGCGTTTCCCGTCGAATTGAGACTGTAAAAAATACCACGGAACGCTGTGCCGGAACCGTTCTGCGGCCGTTCAGTACGGGAATGTTGCCGAGAAAAGACTCATCTCACCCTTTCAAATCGCGTACCCGGTATTCGTTCCCAGTGGGAATCCCGGGCCGACCGGATTCAGGCATCAACCTGGTCGTCCGGGTGAGGTTAAGCACCGCCACATTCTTCCCGTTACCGGTGAAGCGATGAACCCGGAGCCTCTGCCCTTGGTAAGGATTTTTAGGGTGAAGTCAGCGTGGGTGAACAGGTCAGATGATCTTTTCCGGTCCAGATAGGTGTTTTGGCGTCGTGTCGTAAAGAGGGGATCTCACGGAGCTCACAGAGGACACGGAGGTAATGGGTTCAGGGTATTTGCCACATACGTCTGTGCGTTCGGATCCTCGGGACATTCACCGGGGTCCCGTTGCAGATCTGGTCAAAGCTGTAGCTGGAGGTTCCATTGTACATGGCGGTAGTGGTGACCGGCCTCGGCGGGCAATGTACTTGAACATATTGGCCTGTGTCGAGGCGAAGGCGGTGCCGCTGTCTTCGCGGTTGATACGTCGGCCACCATGGTCGTTGGTATAGTCGAACTTGCTGATGAGGATGTTTCCCGCAGGGGCCTGCGGGATTACGGGGTTAGTGACCTCATCCACAAGGCTCCGGTTAGGTTCGTACACAACCATTCGTTCGAGAAGCCCAAGGGTGTCACTTTCGATCATGGAGCTGTTGACCACGTAGGCATACCCAGCGGTATGGCAGAGGTTGAACCTGCAGCCTGGCAGAGATGAGAAGCTCAAACCCTTTGCCCATCAATCGATTCGGTCCAGGGGATGACCGTGTGCAGGGAGTTGTGACCAAAAAAAGGCAGCACCCGCCATGCAGGAAAGCCTCTTCAACTCCAGCACGACCCCGTGTTGTCTTTCGTCTGAAGAAAACGCAGACCCCTGGCCTTTCCTGTATCAGGGTGATTCCGCAGACACCTTGATTAGAAGATCCTTTACAGCCTGGATCACATCCGCTTCCCGGGTCCAGGGGATAAAATGATTTTCTCCCTCCAGAATCCGGATGTCCAACTGCTTCGCCGGGAGATGGCGGCGGAGATAGTCCATGTTCTCCACCGGCACCAGACCATCTTTTTCACCATGCAGAGCCACGACCGGTATCGTCAGCCGCTTCCACTCGGGTTCAAGTGCTTCCAGCTCCTCGCGCAGGGGAAGTAACTCACGGTTGCAGACATCGAGAGATGATGGCAGCATCCAGGCGATCAGCGGATGATTGCCGATACGCTGAATCGGCAGGACCCGCTCACGTTCAGGGTCCAGGGCTGCACTCAGCAGTAAAAGGCCCTGCACCTGTTCGGGGTAATCCACGGCCATTCGAACCGCAATGGGGCCTCCCATCGAATGTCCAACCACCAGAACCGGTGTGCCTTCCGGAACAAGCGTCATCACCGCTTCGGCCTGTTTCCGCAAGGAGGGTTCCGGACGCCCCCGGCTGTCGCCTCCGTATCCGGGACGGTTGAGCGCAAGCAGCCGGTAGCTTTGTCGGAGATCCTTCTCCAGCAGATAGGAAATAAAGTTGTCCCAACTCCCAGGAGAACCGTGAACAAAGATCACAGTCGGGCCAGCAGGATTTCCGGTTTCCACATAGGAAATGCCTTCCTTGAGCTTGAGTTCAAAGGCAACTCCGGCGGACTCAAACCGGCTGCGAATCTCTTGTTCAGAGAGCCCGAAATCAGAGACGAGGTGCAGCACAACCAAGCCTAGAGCCGGCAGAACGACCGCCACGGCGAGAAGCATCCGCCGCCATCGTTTCCGTCGGTTGCCCATCGGATGTGGGGGTGGATCAGAATTTCCGGCCGGTTATCAGGGCGATCCGACGATCAGAGCCTCCATACCAGTCGGCTTCAAGCCCGAAAAAGGTGTTCGGCCCGAAATCATATGTCGCCAGAAGATACATCCCGATGGAATTGGATTCCGAACCATTGAAACCGGGTTTCTCCGCCTCCAGACTGTTAAACACCACACCGGCTCCGGCAGTGAATCCTGTCGCCTGCATGGGTCCGGAACGGGATCCGAAAATGCGCTCACGGTATTCCACTCCCAGTTTCCCTTCCACCAGAGTCCACTCCACATCTCCGGAAGACTCGCTGGGTTCTGCGGAACCCGCGCGGTAGGAGGCATCCACTTTCATAGCCAGCCAGTCCCGGGGGCCAGCTTCCGGATCTTCGCGGATGGTAAAGAGCCAGGGGCGGAAACTTGCCCCCAGTCCCCAGGTGAATCCTCCCCGGGCATCAGTCCCGTTTGCCAGGTCGGGCTCATGCCAGCCCGCCTCGACCCAGGGGGAAATTCCCGGTGCGAGGGGAAACTGTGCCGCCACAACGGCTCTCGGCATTTTCAAAGTGATATCGGTGTTGCCGTCTTTGACCCGGCGGCGGATGTCCTCCACCCGTGCCCCCACCGTCACACCTGGAAGATCGGACTGCAGAATCGACCCACCCTCCTCCGGCAGTTGTGCGGACAGGGGAAGCCAGGAGGCAGACAACAGGGATAGGACCAGGATTCGGTTCAGCAGGTTCATGAGGACAGTTCTCCGGTAGGGGTCACAGGAAGGTCCACGCCGTGCCGGGTCTTCTCCCAGTAGTGTGGACGGGTAAAACATTGCAGAAATCCTTTCCAGGCACCGATGGAAATCAGCACCCAATACAACGGCATCGTAAATGCGTTTCCCAGCAAATGGCGCCGGTTCCGTGTCAGGGCGGCCACCAACCCCAACAGGATAAACAGCAGGTTCGCGAACAGCAGTGCGCAGCTCACCACAAAAAAACCAACCGAAAGAGGGGCCAGCAGCCAGTGTTCACGTTCCCCATGATAAATCATCTGCCACGCCGTCCGCACAGCCTCTTTTTCCCCGGCAATTACCTCCCAGGCGGAGCGGCCTGCCATGAGGTCCTGCGACAACCAGATCAGATACAGCAGCAGCAGCACCCAGAACACCAGATTCAGGATGAGCAGAAAGGAATGCCCCCCCACCACCAGCAGAAATCCGATAAACCCCCGCAGGCCGAGTCCGCGGAGGGTCCGGAACGGATGCCGCATATGGGTGAAAAAGGTCTGAAAATATCCTTTCACCCAACGGGAACGCTGGCGAATCCAGTTTCCGGTCTGAGAGGTGGCTTCCTCCCAGGTGACCGAATCCACCGTGCGGGTGCGGTACCGGCGTTTATGCAGACGCACCCCTAAATCACAGTCTTCGGTCACGTTAAAGGGGTCCCATCCGCCGATTTCACGGAGCACCTCGGTTTTAAAGTGATTGGACGTTCCGCCAAGAGGGAGAGGCACCCGCATATGCTGCAGGCCTTCGAGATAGAAATCAAACCACGTGGCGTATTCGAGGGCGAAACATCCCGTCAACCAGTTTCGCCGTCCATTAAAATACGCCAGCCGGCACTGCATGCAGATCACGTCCGAAGGAGCCTGGTGAAAGGCGGCCAGCACTTTTTTGAGCTGATCGGGCTCCGGCCGGTCTTCGGCATCAAAAATGACCACATACTCCCCCCTGGCTTGTTTGAGTCCAATGTTACAGGCCTTGGGTTTGGTTTTGGGGTATCCGTCGGGAATCCGGATGATATCAAAGGCTCGGGACAGATCCAGGGATTCGGCGGCCGCAAGGGTCTCATGGTCGTCCTCCTCCAACAGCAGTTTGATGTCCAGTTTGTCCACCGGATAGTCCAGAGACATCAACTGATCCACCAGACCGGGTAACACCGCCGCCTCGTGGTAAAGCGGAATCAGCAGGGTGTACACCGGCAACTGGGAATCGGTCAGGGTCAGTTCAGGATCCGACCGACGACGGACGGCAAACATGCCCCGGAACGCAGAGGCCAGTTTAAAGATGGCAACAGACAGATAGGCGGATGCGGTCATGAAGGAAAACAACATGACAAACCAGTCCCACCGATACACCCAGAGCAGCACCGAGGTGACCAGAAGAGCAAATCCGAATCCTTTTTGTAGAGGACTGAGCAGAATGTAACTGCAGTCCTTCGGGTGGCGGGCCAGGAATTCTTCCGCCACATCATCCAATACTTTCATTATGTGGATCTTTCATGGGGCATTGGAGAGGGAGAATCGAGAAAAAAAGACGGCTCTCCGCAGGAGGGAATGCGACCGGTCGACCTCGATCTTTGGCAAGAGGCACGTCCGGCATGAATCCAGCTTCATTTCATGGAAACGGCCTCATCAGCGGATGCAATCGCGGAAAACTTTATCACTCCGCACTTGAAACCCGTTTGCAAATTTCAGAAAAAGAAAAAATACGGAGAAACCTTTGGCGAGTAAAGCGAAGCAAAAGAAACCGAAAATAACGGATGTGGTGGGGGTGGATTTCGGATCCACCAGCACCAAGCTTGTGAGAGTCAAGCGTTCCGGAGCGAAGTTCACCTTGGTGGATGCGGACGTAATGCCCGCATTTGATTTGTCCGGGGAGTCCGATGGAACGCTCTCCATTCCCAAAAAACTCGCCGCCCCATATGCGGCGGCCTGCATGGGAGGAGATCGATGTCATCTTCGGTTCATGTTTATCTCCAGTCAGCTCAATGACAAACGGGCTATTCAGCAGCGGGTGGGAAAATCCCTCGGTCTGGGAAAGGAATACCGGGTCCGGCACACGATTGTGGAAAAAGGGAAAGACCAACTGGATCACAAAGTCCTGGCCTCCGGGATTCCCGACGCGGAAGTCCGGGCCGTCAAGAATCTGTTTTCCAGCCGGAAACCCAGCCTGATCTCATTGGAAAACTCTGGCCTCTCGGCGCTTAACAGTTTCAGCCATACTCCGCATGTGCTCGAAACCGACGGCATCGTCTGCTATCTGGAGGCAGGGGCCTTTTCCTCCTTCATCAGCTTTTTTCTCGACGGAGAACTCCGCCTGATTCGAAAATTCGACCATGGATCCGTCCACATCCAGCGACGCATCCAGGATGTACTGAACATCAATGAGGATGATGCTCTCACGGTGTTGTTTGAAGATGCGACCCCGCTGATGGACCAGACTCTGGATCCCATCGGCAATATGATTCAGGAAATCTCCATCTCCTGTAAATTTGTGGAACGCAATGAAAACGCCACCATTCAGCATGTCGTCGCTTCCGGAGGACTGAGTTACTCTCCGTACTGGAGCTATACGATTTCAGAGATCATGGGATCGGAGGTCGATATCTGGAATCCCTTTACCGAAAACGGGATCTCCTCGTATCCGAAAGGTGTCATGGGGGTGGAAAGCATGTTCACCCCGGCACTTGGCGCGGCTCTTGCTGTTTTGAGAAATTGACGAATGAATCATTACATTAACATGCTGGACCCTGCGGAATGCGTCATTGTCGGTGGCGCTGAGGCCAGCCCTCTGATCAAGGTGGGGGCGATCGGGTTGATCACGTTAATTCTGGGGTACGGAATCCTGACCTTTCAAACCGCGCAGTCTGTCATTTCCGAAGGAGAGGATCTGGAAAAATGGCTGAAGAACAATGCGGAAAAGGTGGAGGAGGCGGGAGCCCGTTTTGCCACCCACCAACGAGTCGAAAGGGCGGGGCAGACCCTGTCCACGTGGAAAAAGACCCGACATGATTATGCCGCACTCCTTCAGTATATTGGAAGCCGGGTACCTGATCCCATAGACCAGACTCAATTCACCAACATGTCCTTCAACGAGAACATTGTCGGACTGCGAACCCGGCGGGAAGAGCCGGCCTCGGGTCAGACTGAGCACTACCCCCTGGAACGGACCGTGACCGTCCGGCTGAACGGACTGATTCAGAATGACCGCCCAAGTCTGGTGCTGGATCAGTATAAACTCATCCTTCAATCCGGGGATTCACGCCCTCCGATTGACAACATCACGCTACGTCTGCAAAGCCTGCGGGGCAGCAAATTCCGTAATCAGGACGGCTCCTTTCCCAAAGGGATTACCCCCTTCGAGGCCGAGTTCATTCTGGAAGACCGGGAGCTGAAACCGGAGAAGAAAGAGGCCTCGGCATCATGAGTTTCAGTGACCTGAACAAAGAGCAGAAGCAGCTCGTGGTACTGGCCGTGATGGCGGTGGTCGTGGTCGTGGCTCTGGGAAATCAGCTCATCCTGGGACCGGCCAAAGAAAAAGCGGAAAATGCGGACAGGATGATTCAGGATAAAGGGAAAGAAAAAACCCTGGGAATCCGGATGCTGAACCGGGATCCCGGGATTCAGGAGGGCCTCGGGAGCATGGCGAACGATCTTCTGGCGGAACGTGCAGAAGGCAGAATCCCCCCCAAAATCGGCAAGGAATTCTGGGCCCAGAAACGCCTGACGGATATCGGGTACAACCTGGGCATGTCTCTGACGGTCTCGGAACACGGTACCCTCCGTCATATCCCCCTGCAGGAAAAAGGGGATTTGGAACCTGGCGATGTCTCCTTCTGGGTCCCGTATTCCATCGAGATCACAACCCGGGCAGGGTATAAAGAGTTGATGGCATTCATCCGGCAGGTTCATGACCAGGAACCCTACGCCTCCCTCGCCCGACTGCAGGTTGCCGCATCGGAGAAAGACCCTCTCCGGCATGACATTCTGATGATTTACGAATGGCCGACCCCACGGTTCGAAGAGGACATTGACATGCTGAAGGGATATGCGGAGGCATCACCATGAAAGCCTGGACCCTGATTCTACCGGTGACGGTATTGTCACTTGCCCTGGTGTTCGCAGAACGGGACCCGTTCTGGCCTATCGGGTTTGATCCTGACGATCTGAAACCCACGCCCACCCCAACGGAAGCCCCTCAGGGCCCACGCCCTACCCCCGAGGTTGTCCGGCAATTGACGGATGAGGAACTGGAGGCGCTGGCTCTGGAAGAGGCACGACGGATCAGCGAGAGTTTTCGCCGCCGGGCCACGATGCAGACAGGTGGAAAAATCTTCGCGCATGTGGAAGGAGAAAACATTACCGTTCTTGGAAACAATCCCTGGCTTGCGGAGGGGGACTACTTTTTCATCGAACTGCACGGGAAACGATACCGAATGGATGTCGTCCGCCTGACCAAAACCCGAATTCAACTGGAACCCCACCGGGTATCCAGTCAACCCTGACCCTACCCGCATCCTTTTTTAACTCCGACCCCGGAAGGACCCATGAAGAAGACACACCCCCTCCTCCCCCTGTTGACCGCTCTGTTTGTGGCCTGGTCACTCTCCCTGTTCGCCCAGGGGGATCCCGAAGCGGCAGAAGTCGACCGCATTCTCAGTGATCTGGATAACGCCGAAGCCACTGAAGAAGACACCGCATCCACCGAAGAAGCTGTTACAGATGAAACCAATCTGCCCGCAGTGAGCCTGGAAGAAGCCGAAAGCGTGGAGGGGCTTGAAATTACAGGGGCGGAAAATATCAATGAGGGACTGGTTACCATCAGCTACACCGAAGTATCCCTGGCCGACATGGTGCGAATTTTTGCCCAGACCGCTGGCGCAAACATCATTATTCCGGAAGGACTGGAGCAGCCGGTCAGCGGAAACCTGAATGATGTGTACTGGCGGGATGCACTCGAAGTGATTCTGGAACAACAGGGATTTGTCCTGGTGGAGCGCCAGTCCGGCATCTTTACCATCACTCCGAAAGATCAGCTCGAAGCAGAACCCATGCAGTCAGAAATTATTGAATTTCAATACATCACGGCCACCGCGGCAGAGCCGGCCGTGCAGAGTCTGCTCGTGACCTCGAATTCCAGCGCGGTGGCACTGGGCGACACCAATGTGCTCATGGTGAAAGAACGCCCGGCACAGCTTCTGGCGATCAAAGAACAGATCAAACGCATCGACCGCCCCCGCAAACAGGTGTTTATCGAAGCGAAGTTTGTCGAATTGAATGATACCGCGATTGAAACTCTCGGCATTAACTGGGAAGTTCTGCAGGGGTACACCGTGACCGCTTCCGGCCTCACCCGGGAATACGAACGGACCGACAGCCGCACCGACCAGAATGCCCAGGTGTTTACGAATAACCGGAGCAGCAGCAGAGCATCGAGCCGGGGCATCAGTGAAGACTTACTCGATGATGATCCGGACCCGACCTCAGATTCACGGACCACCACCATTCTGAACAACAGTGGATCCTCGGATGCCCTGGTGCAGGGACGCAACTTCACCGAAGTGGATGCGGCGACCGGTGCGATCAGTACCATTCCCGCCATGACCGAAACCGTCACCCGGAAAGCCGTCCTCAGTGCCGAGGAATTCGCGCTGACCCTGAGTGCCCTGCAGCAACTGGACGGAACCCGCATTGTCTCCAATCCCAAAATGCTGGTGGCAAACGGCCAAACCGCGAGCATTCATGTTGGACGGAATGAACCCAATGTGGTGGCCATTCCCCAGGGTGAAAATGCCAACACCTTTGCCTACGTTCTCGATGGATTCATCGAGATCGGTGTGAAACTCAACGTCACCCCGACGATCAGCACGGACAAAAACATCACCGTGAACATCATCCCGGAACTCAGCCGACTTCTTGGCGAGAAAATCGTGGGGGAAGCCGGAACCTCCTTCCCGATTACTCAGATCCGCCGGATCGAAACCGAGTTTGCCGTCGCCTCCGGAATGACCGTGGCCATCGGGGGTCTGACCCAGGGAGAGGAACGGGAAGTGGTGAGGAAAGTTCCCCTGCTCGGTGACCTCCCGATTGTGGGAAAATACCTCTTCACCCATACCCGGACTGAAGAAATTCAGGATGAAATCATCATCTTTGTCACCGTGAAAGCAATCAACACAACCGATGAGTTGAATGACCGTGACGGAATTCCCGAAGAAGGGAAACTGATTCACACCTGGCTGGACCTGCGTGAGGAGACCGAAGAAGCCGCGGAGAAGGTGGAGGTGATGGAAGAAACAGAAGAGGAACTTGAAGCCATCGCGGCAGAGTAATTCTCCTTCCTGCTTCCATGAAAAAAGGGTCCTTCGGGACCTTTTTTGTGCGTTCTTCCAGGCTCTCTTCGCCAACGGTTTGCCAGGAACAACCGATCCCGCCGTCGGTCCTCCTGGGCGGGTCACCCACGCTTGAGTGCTGACGGCATGTTCCCACCCGAATCGGATCAGTGCCTCGAACACGAAAAAGGGGCGCCTGAACAGCACCCCTTTTGTCTGGATCCAGGTGAAGGTTATGCGTTCCGGATCAAGGCCTCCAGATCGAAGGTGTCTTTAGCAAAAGAACGGATACCTTGTCCCAACTTTTCGACGGCCATCGGATCCTGGTTGTGCAGCCAGCGGAAGGCGCTCTGATCCAGGGAGATTTTTTCCAGATCTTCACGTTGCGCTGCCGTCGCATCCAGTTGAACCGGCAGGTCACCTTCTGACGATTGAAGTTCCTCCAGAAGTCCAGGACTGATGGTCAGGAGGTCACAGCCGGCCAAAGCACGGATTTGTCCGCTATTGCGGAAACTCGCTCCCATCACTTCGGTGGCGTAGCCAAACTTTTTATAATAGCTGAAGATCCGGCTCACAGACTGCACGCCGGGATCCTCTGCACCTTCGTAGTCACGGCCTTCCTCTTTTTTGTACCAGTCATAGATCCGCCCGACGAAGGGAGAGATAAGCTGTACACCCGCTTCGGCACAGGCCACGGCCTGGGCAAACGAGAACAGCAGGGTCAGGTTGCAATGAATCCCTTCTTTCTCCAGCTCTTCCGCAGCCTTCACACCTTCCCAGGTAGTGGCGATTTTGATCAGCACCCGGTTCCGATCGACACCCGCCGCCTCATAGAGGGACATGAGTTTGCGTGCTTTTTCAATGGTTTTCAGCGTATCGAACGAGAGGCGTGCATCCACCTCGGTGGACACACGGCCAGGGACGATGTCGAGAATCCGCAACCCGAATGCGATCAAGAGATGATCCAGCACATCGTCCATTCCCTTGTCACCGTGATCCGCCAGAACCTGATCCAGAAGGGGACGATAGGCCTCCTGCTGGACGGCTTTGTAAATGAGCGTGGGGTTGGTGGTGGCATCCTGCGGCTGGTATTCGCGCATGGATTCGAAATCACCGGTGTCTGCAACAACGGTGGTGTACTGTTTGAGTTGGTCGAGTTGGTTCATAAAGAGGGTAGAAGTCAGAGGTTAGAGGTCAGAGCTTGTGCAGGATACGTGGTTCAAAAGCCGAAATCGAAATCGTGATCAACATCCAAATCAACTCCCTTAGTTGGACGCGAGTTCCACAAGCTTTTTGCAGGCCTTCCGAACTCCGGCCAGAATCTTGGCGGGCGAGGCCTCCATCATATAGCAGGGACTTGTTATGATCTTGTTAGCCTCATCGACCACAATGTCACCCAGCTCACAGGCCACGGGCACGGCCCCTACGGATTCGATGCCCTGATGGAAGCCGTCGATGTCGTAAGGTGACTGACCTGCATGGGTGCCCAGCGTGAGCGTGGGATGAACGTCCGTTCCTTCCATTGCCTTGGCCACCACCACCGGGGCCACACACAGCGCTGCAATGGGGGTCCCCGCCTCCACCAATGAACGGATCAGGGATTTCACATCGTCACGTACCGACGCATTGGGTCCGTCAAAGGCCCAGGTACAGAGGTTCTTTGCGGCACCGAATCCTCCAGGAATGACCAGGCCGTCAAGGGACACCGGATCAACGTCACTCAGTGAAGAAACCTCCCCACGGGCAATTCTGGCAGACTCTATCCGGATATTTCGTTCCGGCTCCATTTCTTCGCCGGTGAGATGATTCACCACATGATGCTGTGCGGCATCGGGAGCCAGACAGGTGACCTCGACTCCAAGTTCATCCAGTGCAATCAGTACTGAAACCGATTCCTGTATTTCACTTCCGTCATAGACTCCGCTTCCGGAAAGAAGGACTCCAATATTCATGCGATCTCCTTGAGTATGTGGCGAATGGCGAATGGCGAATGGCGAATGGCGAATGGCGAATGGAAAAAGTAGTTGTTGAATATTCTCTGTCAAGACCCTCGCGTCCCACAGAGGATTCCCCTCTACATCCTGCCTATCCTGTACATCCTTGTTCCACTTTCTTCAACTGCATGGCAAAGACATCGAGCAGCCCAAACAGGACCAGATACAGCTTCAGAATTTCGCTGTCGCCAAAGTTGTATTCGACCATCCCGTTCATCAACAGCCCAAGCAACACAAACGCTACCGTGTACCTGAGACCACTATCCCCCAACGGCAGCTTTTGAAACCCTGTCCACAGCATGCTCATCATCCACACGGTCCAGAACAGCACCCCATGCCACCCCAACTCGGCCAGAAGCTGCAGATGGTTGTTGTGCAGATGCCGGAGTCCGACTTCTAGGTGGTATTCCGTAGGTAAGTCTTCACGGAAATCCTCATAGTTGGTGCCATTATATCCCATGCCGAAGGGGTGATTTTCAATGAGTCGGGGAGCGACGTGCATCCACAACGTCAGCCTGCCGCCATGATTGGACCCCAACTCATGTTTCAGATCTTCAAGACGGTCCTGCACAAAAGGGGAGAACAGAGAGAATCCTGACAACAGGATTAAGAATCCAAACGCTTTCCAATACTTCAGGCCAACCGCCCATAGCCCGACAACGGCGATACTCGCAAACCAGATCCCGCGTTTCTGGTGCAAGTACAGTCCGGTGATGACGAGTGGCAATGCAACCCAGAACCAGACACCCAGCGTTCCTTTTTGATAAAAACGCAATCCCAGAGCCGTCATGAGACCGGCGAGGTAAAACTGAGGAGAGGTCATGTTTCCAACGTGAACAAATTCCACATCGTAGTGGTAAATCTCGATGGGAAACTTGACGAGATCCATCAGTCCACGCATGCAGACTCCACCCAACAGACTTACACAGATGCGGATGACCGCATCCGAAGGTCGATCTGCACGAAGACAGCAGGCCGTCACCGCACCTGCCAGAGGGAAAATCAGAAAACGGTTGAGTTTATCCACTCCGTTTTCAGGGTGAACCGCATAGATGAGACTGATCAGGATGAGAATCATGAAGCCGATCAGGAACCCCTGTGTCCGCCAGCACACCGACTCTCTGGACCGAAACGCGGCGATCAGCCACCATACGCTGGCCAGATAGAGCGGCACCTGTCCAAAGGCATTGGTGACAGGTAAAGTCCACAGGCCCAAACAGACCAGGAACAGGATAGGATTTTCTTTCCATGCACAGACCAGACGATTCATTTCCCTTTCTTCTTTTCCCAAATTGTCTCACTCGTCACGGAGATTTGTTCGCGAGCATCCAGAAAGTTCCGTAAGACCATCCATTCATCTCCTCCATTCCCGGAGGCAAAATCTGAATACACCGTTAAGACAGGCTCTTTCCCGACACTGAGCTGCAACGGCAGCTTCAGGCTTTTCAGTTCCTTCATGTCAGCCGGGCTCATGCGTATCCGAAGAATTACGTGGTCTTGCCCGTAAAAATTAAGTTTATCGGCATCATGAAAATTCCCAGGGTAAAGGCGGCGGGGACCTCTCCAGGATTCACTGGTGGGGGTAAAGCTGTAGGTGCGGGGCAGATCGGAAGAAGGAACATACACCGCAATCGTTCCTTCTGTCACAACCGGAACATAAGGCCTCACCCTCTCCACCAGGCTGGGTGGTAGCTCAAACCGCTCCAGATTCGGCTCCCGAACCCAGACGACTTCCGCTCTCGGATTCAGAAAGGTTTTCCTGACGGTATCCCACTTGATATCCACGCGTATCAACGCACGTCCAAATTCCCCGGGACGAACCCGAAGCCGTGCCCCCTTCTCGAGCTCCACCACCTGAGGCCGCCCACCTACCGGTTCCACCAGGACCATGGCCTCCGGCAGCTGATGTGAAAGTTCCTTCACGTCCGTTTTTTCCGGCAACACCACGACATGACATGCATTTGATGCTGGGGGGTTCCTGACCCAGGATTGTTGAAGGTGGCGGGCAGGATCCATTACCCGCAAAGGGCGCAGCTGAGAGGGTGGGATGCGCAAAGGGGCTTTACCGGAAAGCAACCCCATCATGCGGATGGAAAATCCATCCGGATGTTTCCACTCACGGGAAGCCGGTACAGGGATGTCTTGTTTCGGAAACTGAGGCAGAACGTTAAGATTAGACAGCGTCCAGGGGACCTCCTGTTGAAACAACTCCTGACCGTAGCGCTGAAGCATGAATTCTGAAGGCACCACGGCCTCAGGAAGACGCCCCTTTCCGACATTGGTCAGTTCGGTCCAGTCCCGCGTGCCTCCAACTTCCAGCCAGCAATCCTCCGGCCCGTTCTCCTGAATATGAGACATAAGCCCGAGCCAACCGGGCAAATCCTCCCCGCCGTACACGATTCCGTCACTTCCCCCGCTGATCCACACCGTCGCCGTCACCACCCGGCACATCACAACCGGGGCGGAGAAGACCCACCCGAGTCGCAAGGCCCAGCGGAAAAAGACATTCATGATTACAGCACCGTGGCGATCGCCTCACATAGACGGTCAAGGTTGGAGGAGGTGATCCCCGCGAGGTTGATCCGTCCGCTGCCTACAATGTAGATGCTGTGGGACTCACGGAGTTCCTTCACCTGATCCGGTGTCAGCCCGGAAAAAGAGAACATGCCATTCTGGCGGGTGATAAAGGAAAAGTCACGATCAACACCCTTTGATGCCAAGGTGTCCACGAGTTTGGACCGCAGGCCATGAATCCGTTCACGCATGCCATCCAATTCGGACAACCATTCCTGAGTAAGGACGGCATCCCCAAGGATGGTTTCCACGATCGCTCCGCCATGGCTGGAAGGGTTGGAGTAGTTGGTACGGATGGCGCGTTTCACATGACTGAAGGCCGCCGCCGCCGAATCAGCAGTGTCCGCTACCAGACTGAAACTCCCGGTCCTCTCGTTATAGAGGCCGAAGTTTTTTGAGCAGGAGGCGGCCACCACAAACTCGAGGCCTTTCTCGGCAAACAGCAACAGAGGCGCACGGTCAGCCTCAACAGACGTGCCGAAACCCTGATAGGCAAAATCAAACAAGGGGAACCAGCCTTTCTCTGCCGCAACGTCCGCAATTTCTGCCCACTGTTCCGGAGAAGGATCAACCCCTGACGGGTTGTGGCAGCATACATGCAACAGAACGATGTCGCCTGCCGGAATGCGCTTCAGGGTCGACAGCATCGCCTCAAAATCGAGCCCGAACGTCTTCGGATCATAATAGGGATAGTCTTCAATTTCGAATCCACAGGCAGCGAAGACGCCTTTATGGTTGGCCCAGGTGGGGTTGCTCACCCAGAGTTTCGCGTCCGCATTAAAGCCTTTGAGAAAATCTCCAGCCACACGGAGACCACCGGTTCCGCCGGGGGTGTGAGCAGTCTGGATGCGGCCGGAAGAGATCAGGGAATGCCCTTCCCCGAGAAGCAGGTTCTGCACACCGGCCGCATAGCCTGTCGATCCGGAGATCGGAAGATAGCTCTTGGTGCTCTCGAACTGAAGCAGGAGTTCCTCAGCTTTTTTCACAGCGCTCAGGATCGGCGTCTGCCCTGCGTCATCCTTGAATACCCCCACACCCAGATTGATTTTTTCCGGGTTTGGATCCGCTTTAAATGCCTCGGTGAGACCGAGAATGGGGTCGGGCGGTGCAGGGGTGAGAGAGTTGAACATGGGAGAGTCCTTGCGTTCCTGTCTATAAGTTCAGGGGCAACCGATAGCTCGGTCTCCAAGGAAATCAATCTCTTCAGGGGAAAAGTGGCGTAACCGGTGCAACTCTAGCCAAGAGAAGGAAGGAGGAACGCGACAGTCACTTTTTAGAATGCCGTGTAGAGTGGTTGGAGCCCTTCAGGGCCCGACATTTCATGAATCCTGAGAGTTCAGGGAAGCTGTAGCGTAAACGCGACAGCCACTCTGTTGAAACTTCGTAAAGGTTCGAACCGATGTTCTCATCCCTCTCGGCGTATGAGCATGAAGAAAATAATGGCGGAGAGACTTGCCCGCCTATGGCGGGGAGGGATTGTCACTACGGACTCCGTCCTTCGTTGCCCCGACTTCGCGGGGCCTTACTTCGTTCGCAAGATAACTTCGTTTCGAACCGAGGTTCTCATCCCTCTCTGCGCTATGGCAGTTCAGGGGAATAATGGCGGAGAGAGAGGGATTCGAACCCCCGGTAGCTGTTTCCAACCACACTCACTTTCCAGGCGAGCCCGTTCGACCACTCCGGCATCTCTCCGTACGGGGGGGCGGTTATAGGGGCATCTTGTCCCGCAGTCAAACACGTTTGCAGGATTTTTATGCCACCGAATTGGAATCAAACAGGGGAGATATCTCTATGTCTTGCTGGCTGGAAACCCCTCCGGAATAGGTCGGACAATGAAACATCCTACAGTAAGTTCAGCCCAGGGAATTTCTGAAAATCCTCAATGTTGTTGGTCGCCAACGCGGCACGGGCCGTGATGGCCGTCGCCGCAATCATGGCATCGGTTTTCAATGACCGTTTCCTTCCTGCCTGACCGAAAAGCCGACCCGCAATTTCTGCCTCCAATTCAGTGAAGGGAAGAATGGACGCAAGAAATAATTGAATCGTATCGATTTCTACAGATGAGACAGGTCCACATCGAAATTCATACCAGGCCACCGAGGGCGTCACCAAGATCTCATGCTGCTTTCTCCACGCGATCAACCGTTTCTGTTCCTCCGATCCCTTCACCAAGCTCCGAATTAGGTAATTTGTATCCAAACAGATCATGAAGACCGCCACCGCTTGCGGTCTTCTCTTACTTCGGCAAGGTATTGATCTGCTACTTCACGAACCAATCCACCCCCGGATTGGTGTAACTTACGTAGAGCCTCTATCGCATCATCTGCAGTCGGTTTTGGGGACGTTTCTGCCAACTCAACCGCACGTCTCACCACCTCCGCCTGAGAAACCTTCCATTCCTTGGAAAGCCGTTTCAATCGCTTTGCGGTCTTTTCATCCAATGCAAATGTGGTCCGATGTGTCATCGTTGCCATACCATCAGACATACCATCACACGTGGGGTTCAGGCAAGTGGATCTCTCATCATTGTGAAACGTTCACGGTTGTCTTTTTCATCCAATTGGTTCATACAGTAGCCCCATGAACTCCGTAACTGCCAATGTCCTCACGGTCCGCTCCGAACAAATTTCGGTGCGCGTATGCGTGATCCATTCTCCGGCAGGTTGACGATCCCCTCCCCTTTTTTCCCGATCCGACCCGCCTTTCCCGGCGGGTTTTTTCATATGCATCCTCTTTTATCTGAAAACAAACAGACCCTGAAACTGGCGTTCCCGATCATCACGGGACACGTCGGGCAGATGTTGCTGGGCCTGAGTGACACGGTCATGATCGGCCGTCTCGGAACCGTTGAGTTGGCGGCGTGTGCCTTTATCAATATCCTGGTCCATCTGGTCATGGTACTCGCAATTGGTCTGGCCACCTCGGTTTCGATTCAGGTGGCCCATGCGCATGGTTCCGATTCAGATGAAGCGGCGGCCTCTGCATTCCGGCATGGATTTCAAATTGCCCTGGTGCTGGGTGCCCTGGTGTGGCTGTTTCTGGTGGCGACAGCCCCCTATCTGCATGTGCTGCGACAGCCGGAAGAGGTGCTGGCCGTGCTGCCCGGCTACCTGCATTGGGTGTCCGCTTCCATGGCCTTCATGATCCCGGTCATGGTCATGAAGAGCTTTGCCGAAGCCAAAGATCACCCCTGGCCGGTGTTTCTCATCCAGTTTGCCGGCGTTCTCATGAATATTGCCATGAACGCCATACTGATTTTCGGTCTGGCCGGGTTCCCCGAAATGGGCCTCACGGGTGCGGGTCTGGCGACCTTCCTGGCCAGAGCAATTACTCTGATCTGGATGTTCATCTATCTGAGACGGTCCAAAACCCTTGCGAAATCGAGGCCGGCAAGCTGGCTGGAGCCGCCCCGGAAACGCACGCTGTTCACCATGGCCCGGCTTGCCGCACCGATCTCTTTTCAGATGCTGATGGAGTACGGGGCTTTCGCCACCAGCGCGATATTGATTGGGACCCTGGGCAGCCTTCCGCTTGCCGCTCATCAGATCGCTCTGACCTGTGCCGCCACGACCTACATGATTCCCATGGGGCTCGGAGGTGCGGTTGGGATCCGGGTCGGCCATTGTCTGGGTGCAGGGGAGGTCCACCGGACCAAACGGCTGATTCTCGGTGCACAGGCCATGACCGTTCTGATCATGGGAACCTTTGCCGTGGGATATCTGACTCAGGGAGCCTTGATCGCAAACGCATTCACTGCAGAGGAGGAGCTCATCACCCTTTCGGTGTCTCTGCTGTCCATTGCCGGTTTGTTTCAGCTCTTCGACGGGGTTCAGGTGGTGAGTGTCGGAGCCTTGCGGGCTGCAAAGGACATCGTGGTGCCCACGTTGCTCAGTATGGTGGGATACTGGGGGTTGGCGTTTCCACTGGGCGTTGCCCTTGGATTTGGAACCGACATGGGGGTTCGGGGCTTCTGGACCGGACTGGGAATCGGGCTCGGACTCTCTGCGGTCAGCCAGACAACGCGGTTGATCATGATCATGCGGCGGATTGGCACCCGGAATACCTGCCAAAAATCTTGAGGCCCGTCTAAGGTTTCTCTTCCAGAAAACGTCTGAAGACGATCACCTACTGCAAAGGAACTCTATGAAACCCCTCTTCCTCGCCCTTCTTGTCTCCCTGACCATCGGACGGATTACCGCTACCGATATTCATCAACCTGAAGGTCAGGGATTTCACCTGCACGTCACCAAGCTGGTGGGGAATCACATGCCGGGGCCTGGCATCGGCCCTGGAATTGGCGTACCCGGGATTCAGGTCCCGGAAGGGATGAATCCGGGAAGAGGCCATGGATTTCCTCTGAAGAATACCGAAGTATTGGTCTTTCAAGGAAAGATCAAACCCATGCAGGACCCCGCAGAGGCCAAGAAACACAAGGCATTCCACACGAAAGCGGTCACCGATGACGAGGGCAAGGTATCGATCCCTCTTCCCCCCGGCCGGTATACCCTGGTCGCGGTGATCAAGGGCAAGTGTTACCGGAACGGATTCGACGGTCAGGGGAACTGGGCCAGTCTTGAATTGAAAGAGGGGGACTGGATGAAAACCTGGATCAGGGACACCAGCGAAGCGGCGTTTTAACCCGACCGACCGGTGCACCCCTCACGGGCAGTTGTGATCGGTATCAGGAGATCGATGGCGATGTTGATCGCCCACGCCATTCACCGCTTTTGATTGTCTCGTCTGTGCTCAGTCGGTACAGGGGAGTCAATGAAGGTCTGTATCGATATACAAGCGGCGATCAAACAACGGGCGGGTGTCGGACGGTATGTGCATACGCTGGTCCCGGAACTGGCGGCAACCGCCGGGCAGGATACGCTGACAGGGTTTTTCTTTGATTTCCGGAGGAACGGGTCTCCCTTTGAAACCGGTCTGATTGAAGAATCTCCCTGTCACTGGATTCCCGGTGCCCTGATTCAGCAAAGCTGGAAACGGCTGGGACTCCCCGCCTACACCCGGTTTGCTCCTGAAGCCGACGTGTACCACTTCACCAATTTTATCATCCCCCCGCTTCCATCAGGTCCCAAAGCGGTGGTGAATATCCATGACTGCTGTTTTGTAACCTGCCCTGAAACAATGGAGCCCAAGAACCGGGCGTATCTGCAGAAGCGCATCCAGGCAACGGTTGACCGTGCAGACCACATCCTCACGATCAGTGAAACCATTGCAAAGGAGATCCAGGAGGAATTCGGCGTGCCGGAAGACCGCGTGACCGCCACCCTGCTGGGCGCGCCTCCTGCCCTGCAGTCCCCCCCTGAAGAGGAAGTGGCCGCCCGGGTGCGGGCACTCGGGATTGACGGCCCGTTTCTGCTGCATGTGGGCACCCTGGAACCACGGAAAAACCATTCGTTTCTCTTCAACGTTTTTGAACAGCTGGACGCCTTTGACGGGACACTGGTGCTCTGCGGCATGAAAGGCTGGCAGGTGGAGCCCATTCTGGAGGCCATGCAGGCTTCTCCCAGAGCGGACCGGATTCTTCATCTGGATTATGTATCGGATCTGGACCTGGCTTCGTTGTACCAGCGGTCAGAAGCCCTGCTGTTCCCCTCACTCTATGAAGGCTTCGGCCTCCCGCCCATCGAGGCGATGCGCCAGGGATGTCCCGTGCTCTGCAGCGATGGAGGATCCCTCCCCGAGGTGGTTGGGGATGCGGGGTTGGTCCTGCCTCTCAACGATCCCTCTGAATGGGCCCACCAGATTGAGTCCCTGCTGGGGGACCCGGACCGGCGGGCCAAGTTGCTGAACGCAGGACATGCCCGGGCCGCACGCTTCTCCTGGCGGCGTTGTGCGGAAGAGACCTGGGACGTGTACCGGTCCTTGGCCTGAGCGATTTCGACTTGAGCGCCTCAGGCGCATTTCAATTCTCTCACACCAGGTCGAATGTCCGGAAAAAGATCGGTATTGATCTTAGTCTGAATCCGCGTAGGGTCCCCGCATGTCAGGAAGCAGTTTTGGAACGTTATATCGCGTCAGCACCTTCGGCGAATCCCATTGCGCTGGTGTAGGTTCGGTTGTGGATGGCTGCCCGCCGGGACTTTCCCTCTCGGAAGCAGATATCCAGACCCAGCTCACCCGCCGTCGACCGGGACAAAGCAAAGTCAACACCCCCCGGGACGAGAAAGACCAGGTGAAGATTCTCTCCGGTGTTGAAAACGGCAAAACCCTCGGAACCCCCATTGGTCTGTTTGTGGCCAACGAGGACCAGCGCCCGAAGGACTACGGCGAGATGAACCAGATTCCCCGCCCATCCCATGCGGATTTCACCTATCAGGAAAAGTACGGCATCCGTGCCTCCAGTGGCGGCGGGCGCAGCAGTGCCCGTGAAACCATCGGCCGCGTTGCCGCCGGGGCCATTGCGGAAAAATGGCTCCACGAAACCTATGGCGTGGACATTGTCGCCTGGGTCAGTGCCTGCGGAGATCTCGAGGCGGGAGAGGTGGATGCATCCCGCATCACCCGGGACCAGGTGGATGCGAATATTATCCGGTGCCCTGATCAGACAGTCGCGGATCACATGATTGAGTTCGTCACCTCACTCCGTGAAGAAGGTGACTCTGTTGGCGGCGTCCTGAACTGTGTGGTTCGAAACTGTCCGATCGGACTCGGAGAACCTGTGTTCGACAAGCTGGAGGCGAAACTGGCTCAGGCCATGTTGTCCATCCCGGCCACCAAGGGCTTTGAAATCGGATCCGGATTTGCCGGGGCACGTATGCGGGGGTCCGTGCACAATGACCCGTTCACGCAAAAGGACGGTCGTCTGGGCACCACCACCAACCACAGCGGGGGCATCCAGGGCGGGATCAGTAACGGGGAACCCATTGAGTTCCGCATCGCGATTAAGCCGCCGGCCACCATCAGTCGCGCCCAGCCCACCGCAACGTTTTCGGGGGAAGAAACTGTTCTCGAGGCGAAAGGGCGTCACGACCCCTTTGTCGTCAACCGGGCAGTCCCGATCGTGGAAACCATGACGGCTCTGGTATTAATGGACATGGCGCTGATGCAGCGCAGCCGCCCATGATGTGGACTGTCTCAGCTCTGTACAAATTTCTCGACCTCCCCGGATACGAGGAGCTTCAGCCCCGAATCCAGGCGTTTTGCGAGGAACGGGAGCTGTGCGGGATTCTGCTACTGGCGGCGGAAGGGATCAACGGCACAGTCGCCGGCACCGGGACCGCAATCCCGGAGCTGATGGATTTTCTTCAGGAGGACCTGGGATTGGGGCCGATTGAGTACAAACTCTCGCAAACAGCTGATCTCAAACCTTTCCGGAAAATGAAGGTGCGGTTAAAACAGGAAATCGTGCACATCGGCCGTCCGGATCTGAATCCTCTCTCCCATGAAGTGGGAACCTATGTGGAACCCGGGGACTGGAATGCACTGATTTCCGATCCCGATGTCCGGGTCATCGATACCCGGAACGATTTCGAATGCAATGTGGGCACCTTTACCGGGGCCGAGAATCCGCATACCGAATCGTTCGGGGAATTCCCGGAGTATGTGGACCGGGAACTGGATCCCGGGAAAGACCGGAAGGTGGCCATGTTCTGTACCGGTGGGATCCGATGTGAAAAAGCGACCGCCCTGCTGAAGGAGCGCGGCTTTGAACAGGTGTACCATCTGAAGGGAGGGATTCTGAAATACCTGGAAGAGGTTCCTGAATCAGAGAGCATGTGGGAGGGGGAGTGCTTTGTCTTTGATGACCGAATCACCGTGGATCATACCCTTGCGCCCGGCGTATCCGATGTCTGCCGCGGATGCTGGAATCCATTGCTCCCCGGGGACCGCGAGCATCCGCATTTTGAGGAGGGGGTCTGCTGCCCCCGATGTTACGAGCAGAAAACCGAGAAACAGCTCGCATCGGCCCGGGAACGGGAACGCCAGCGACGTCTTGCGGAAGAACGGGCCGGGTGACGCAGCAGATACCAGATTTGCCGGACGCCTGGATTCAACCGCGTACCACTGCACAACTACATCTGCTGCAGGCCCGCGCCGCGCCCAAAGCCGTGATTATTCGACGGAACCCGAGTAAATGGTTCCATCTCATGTGCTGGGATACCCAGACCGACACGATCACCCACGGGTCCTGGTTCAAAGGGAAACTTTACGCCAAGCGATGCGATCTTTCCTGGGATGGGAACTGGATGGTGTATCTTGCAATGGGGTCCAAAGGGCATACCTGGAACGGTATCTGCAGACCACCCTGGCTTCGTACGGAAGTGGATGTGCCGAATTTCGGGAGCTGGGCGGGCGGGGGTGTTTTCACCGGCAGACGGACACTCATGGCCAACGATGCACGTTGTTCAGAACGTTCCCTCAGTGAATTTTCCAAACGCAAGCAGCTCCCCTTCTCGATTGAACGGCTGGATTCAGGCGGAGAGGATTTCCCCATCCTGGGCTACCGATTGGAACGTGACGGCTGGGTACGGGAGGGACATATGGGCAGGGACCGGGAAATACGCCTGAAACACAGCACGTATTCCAGCCTATGTGAGGCGGACCCGGGCTGGTCATGGCAGTTGACACCCCGGCACCCGGTCCTGCGCATGTTTTACCGCGGCTATCTGGTCAGAGGCTACACTTTTGAGTTTCAACTGGAAGGGTCTGATTTACTCGACCCCGATGTGGAATGGGCCACCTGGACCTGTCAGGGAGATCTATTGGTTGCCCGCAAAGGCACGGTACTCCGCTACAGTCTGCAGGGGCTCCGCACAGGGGTGCCCGATTTCTCTCTGGATCTGGAGCCTCTGTGTCCTCCGGGATCCGGGCGGTAAACGGCTCCGGCCACATCGGGCTTTCACCTTATACCTTTTCCGGAGGGACCCAGGACCCAGTCCCGGGGTCCTGTCACATGCGACCGCGGGACGCAGTCGCTCCGTTCCCGGTTACTCGCCGAAGTTGGATTCGATGAGGGCGGCCAGTGCATTCATGGCCTCTTCCGCCTGTTGTCCACTGACATCCAGCGTCAGTTCACATCCCTGATGCCCTTCCAGGGTGAGAAGCCCCATGATGCTTTTTCCGGAGACGGACATCCCGTCTTTCTCCACCATAACATCCGCATCAAAGCCGCTCACGCACTTCACAAATAGAGCCGCCGGACGCGCATGGAGTCCGTACTCGTTGTTGATGGTGAAGGTTTTGGTGATGGAGGACATATCGAAATGGGTTCAGGTATGATGCAGATGCTCTTTCCGCTTCTGCAGGGTCCGGATCAGGTGCTGGTCAAATTCCTTGGCCGCTTCATGTCCCAGATGCGACAGCTTCTGATTCATAGCGGCCACCTCAATGACACCAGCCATATCCCGGCCCGGGGCGACGGGTAATTCCACCAGAGGGACCTTTAGGTCAAGGATTTTCCGGCTGTTTTTGCTCAGTCCGGAGCGGTCTCCTTCCAAAGCAGGGTCCGCATGATACAGGGAAACGATCATGTCCAACCGCTTTTCCAGGGTGACAGACGCCATGCCGAACAGACTCGGAACATGGATGATACCCAGGCCGCGGATCTCCATATGAAAACGGGTCATCTCGCTGGAGGTGCACATGAGAACAGACTGCTGATCCCGACGGATCAGGGTGAGATCGTCCGCCACCAAACTGAACCCCCGCTCAATCAGGCCCAAAGCCGCCTCGGATTTCCCGATGCCCGGAGCCCCTTCAATCAGGACCCCAATGCCCATGACATCCAGCATGGTACCGGAGAATCGAAGGACCGGGGCCACCAGATGTTCCATCGCCAGCGTGGCCAGATTGATAAACCGGCTGGTGATCAGAGGGGAGCGGAGAATCGGCACCTTGTATTTGTGGGCCAGCCGTTCCATTTCCGAAGTGGCCGTCCGGTTCCGGGTAAGGGTGATACAGGGAATGCCCTGCTGGAAGAGTTTTTCCAGCCGCTCTTCCCGCTGCAGGGGGGTCAGGGATTTCAGGTAGGTCATCTCCGAGAGACCGAAGACCTGCATCCGTTTATTGGCGAAGTATTGAAAAAAATCGGCCAACGCCAGCCCCGGCCGATTGATCGACTCTTCGGGGATGGCGTTGTCCAGATAGTCCTCTCCGACGTGAAGGGACACCGGCATCAGCGACTTGGCATGATCCAGGAAGCTTCCAACCGTGACCGGACTCGGAGAGACAAGTGGCATCTTCAGGCCACTCCGGCCTCGTGTTCGCCGAGACCACGGGTGTGTTTGTGATCCTGGACTTTGTCGCGGAGCTTTCGCAGTTGTCGATGCACTTTGTCGACCGCTTCATCAATGCTGGCATACATATCCGAGGTGGTCTCGGTTGCTTCTGCATGCGCATGATTTTTGGCTTTCACCACCACCTCAGCGGTGTGGTTGATCTTCCGCTGCACATCCAGAATGACATGCACATCCTCTACCCGGGGGAATTCGTCTAGCGACTCCTGTACGCGTGAGATGGCGTGGTCCCGCAATGCAGGGCTCATTTCCATATGACGACAGGTTACATGTATGTTCATAGGTTCCTCGGGTTCGGGGTTTACATAGAGAACCGGTCTCCCAGATAGAGGTCCCGGCTCAGGGGATCGTTGACGAGAAAATCCTGCGTGCCCTCCTGCAGAACTTTTCCCTCGAAAATAATGTAGGACCGGTCCGTGACATGCAGGGTTTCCCGCACATTATGGTCCGTAATCAAAATGCCCAGGCCCTGCTCTTTCAGCTCGAGAATGATTTCCTGCACATCATTCACCGCCTTGGGATCCACTCCACTGAAAGGCTCATCCAGCAGCAGCACCGCAGGCTCGGTCACCAGTGCCCGGGCAATTTCCAGGCGACGGCGTTCCCCGCCACTCAGGGTGTAGGCTTTCTGCTTGGCCAGTTTGGTGATTTTTAAATCATCCAGCAGCTTGGTGAGGCGTTCCGATTTCGCTCCTTTACTCAGGGGAAGCGTTTCCAGAATGGCCTTGATATTGTCCTCAACCGACAGGCGGCGGAAAATCGACGGTTCCTGCGCCAGGTACCCCATTCCCAGGCGGGCCCGCTCAAACATCGGCATGGCGGTGATGTCTCCACCGTCAAAATACACATGCCCCTCATTGGGCTGAATCAGACCGGTAATCATGTAAAAGGTGGTGGTTTTCCCGGCACCGTTGGCTCCAAGCAGGCCGACAATTTCATGACGGTTCACCCGAATATCCACCTCATTGACCACTTTACGGCCACCGTAGATTTTCACAAGCTTCTCCGTGTGAATCACCGGAGAGGGGTCCGAGGAGGGCTGCGGGGCTGCGGCAGGGGCGGTTGTCACAAGATCAGGGCTCACGTTTGTCCCCGTCATTCTGGAAATTAAGCAGCCGCACTCCGTCCTCGGCTTTCAGACGGTCCTCCAGTTGGAAATAGGTGAATTTTTTCGCCTGAAGGATGGAGCCTTTCCGGGATACCTGGGGCCGGTCCGTCAACTCCAGCTTGCCGGTGGAAGGATTGTACACCGCTTTTCCTGACTGGCTGCTGAGCCCCTCCATCCGGATCACCACAGATCCCTCGGCCTCAATCAAGCGGATTTCATCCTCATCGGTCAGCCAGAGGATCAGGGTTTCGGAGGTCAGGGTCATATCCGGATCACTGACTTTGACGTTCCCGGTAAAGACCGCCTTTTTGTTCCGGTAATCCGCATCCAGTCGGTCACTGGTGATTTCGGTGACCTTTTCTCCCTCCTCTGGGGTCAGGTCCTCCTGCGCCTTCAGGGCAGGGAGGAAAGAGATCATGCACAACAGGACAGCCAATCGTTTCATTCAGATTCCGCAGGTTCAGGAGACGGCACCTCCGCCGTCTGTTCAGATTGTGAGTCCGGACGGGTCGCCTTGCGGCGGAACCGGACCCGGACCTTCGAGTGAATTTCAAGTCGCTCCTGGTCCTTCTCATAACGGTAACCAACGCCACTGACCAGAAAACCATTGCCAAAAATACGGATCGGCTGTTCTGACACCGCAACGCCATCCCGGGTGTCATACACACAGCCGGGTGACACGATGTTGAGTTTGACGGTTTCCCCGTCCGGCTCGAAAAACTGGATCTTCAGCCCCTCAACCGGCATGGGTTTCCCCGGAATGATCTTGGCCTTTTCCCCCATCAGCATGGATTTCAGACGGCCTTCGTCATCGATATCCGGAACTTTGAAATTTTGGATCACATCCTGCGCCGATGCGTTCAGGGAAACCAGAACGATCCCTAACACCCACCCTTTCCCTGAACGGCCCTTTTGGGACGGGAACGTAATGCGTCGACTCATAGCAAAAGGGTAGCACCCCCACCCTAAAAGTCCAAAGGAAAAAACGGGCTGATGATCCCCGGTCCCGTGGTGGGCGTCAAAACCGACCGGAAACCGGACCTCGATCACTTTTCAGCGTCAGAACGACCGGAAACAACAGGTTTGCTTGCGTAATTCAAAGAGGCGGCCATTCAGGAAATCACAAACCGTGTCCCACATGAGACACGGTTTGTGCATATTGAAAAAGGGTGGAAGGGTTGAGGGGGTGGAGGGTGGTGAACCGAGGGTCCGTCCGGGATTAGGCAGGGTCCTTCGCAGCACCTACAGCTTCCACAGAGCCGGAATCCGGGATTCCGGCACATTAAACCATTCATAGAGGAGGGGGATCTCCACCAGCATCAGCACTAAAAACATCAGGCCGCAGACAAACGTGGCCACCAGTAACCACTTCTCCCGGAAGAGTTTCTCCGGATGCTGCACCGGACTGTTGGGTTTCAGGCCCAAGCGGAAGTACATGGCCAGGTAGGCAGAGGCAAACGGGAGGAAAAGAACGAGTTCCAGTTGATACCGGACCAGAAACACACCCGTAAACAGGCTACCCATCATGAGATAAAAGACACAACTGACCAGCAGCCGCTCTTCATTGTACCATTCAAAGGATTTGCGATACGCGGCGGCCTTTTCCGCATCGTTGATATGGCGGTATTCTGCGAATCGCTTGATGGCCATAAAGAACGCGCCGAACATCCAGTAGGCCACCAGCAGACTCATGGGAGGAACACGCTCCGGGATCAGCACAAACCATCCGAGCAGCAGCCGCAGAGGATTGTTCACCGATTCGCTGAGGACATCCACATACGGCAGTTCTTTCGACCGAACCGGGGGAATGTTGTACACGCAGCCCATCACCCACAGCGCCGTGGCGCCCAATCCGAATCCTGTATTGATGGACCAGGCTCCGGCAATTCCAATCCCGCCAAGCAGCAGCCATTCCACCATCCCCCACTTCATGGACACCTGCCCGGAGGGAACAGGGCGATGTCGCTTTTCCGGATGATGACGGTCCTGCTCCGCGTCCAGCAATTCGTTGAGCACATAGTTGCTCGAGGCAACCAGCCCCGTGAGGACAAACCCCACCACCACCAGCACATCCAGGGTCAGACTGTGCGCCACCGGCTCCATAAACCAGGCCAGCATACAGCCCAGGAGCATGAAGACATTTTTTCCCCAGTGGTCGAACCGGGCGATTTGCAGATAGGGTTTGAGGTTCATTCAGATTCTAACCGGGTAATCTCAATCTCGAGAAGCTGGAGGGTAGAGTCCGCAGGTCTCGTGACCCGCGGCTCCACCATCTGCAGGCCATCCAATGCAAAGAAGAGGGTCACCTCCTCCACTCCGGATTGAATGGTCCTGCGGTCGAGGACCCTTTTGCCAAACTCCGCCATGAGTTCAACGTCAAAGCGCTCCTCTCCTGTTGTCTCCGGAGACTGGAACCGGAAGCGGCAGTGATATTCCCCCGCAGGCAGCAGAGGATACCACCCGTAAAACAACAGTTCATCGGATTGCCGGCCCCTGCTCCCCTCTTTGCTCCAGGGACCCAGTGTGTCGGGGGCGGTGTAAGAACGAAGTTCCGGGCCATCCGCATTCAAGCGGTAGATCCAGGGGGTCCGGTCCGGGAACGCTGCACACAATTCGGGGAAGGCAGAGGACGTGACTTGGAAGCGGAGGATCCGGCTGTCCAGTCCGCGGCGGTTCAGACTGATGTAATGGCGCAGACGGCGTTGGCGGTTCAGGGAGGGATCGATCAACACCAGATGCCGGCCGGGTTGAGCACGTAGTCCGGCCTCGGCCTCCCAGCCTGGACCATGTGTGGCCTGAATGGTCCGCGATTCACGCCCGATCAGTGCTCCACTGCAAAGGGCCACCAGGACCAGCAGGCCGATCGCAGGGCCCTTTCCCAGTCCCCGCTTGTCCCAGATGAAGCGTATTTTCCAGACACCCAGTCCGATGAGCGTCAGTAAAAACGGAAGCACCTCGGTCATGTACAGAGGACCCACATCCGGCACCCCCGGAAACCAAAAGGCCACATATCCGGCCGGCACCATCAGAATCACTCCCAGGGCCAGCAGGGAAACCCGCCGTTTGAATCCGATCCAGGCCAGAACACCCAAACTGATCAAGGTCACACCCGGTACGGGAATGCCATACAACCAACGGTCGAGACCGATGAGGTTATCCCCGAAAAACCCAAGCCCGCGCGTGAAGGTATGGTTCACCGTGTACCGGGCTCCCCCCTGCAGCCGGCGCATGCCGAATCCCAGGTTTTCGCTGGGTTCGTACAGCAGATAGGTGGCAAGTCCCGGATCGCCCGTGGTCACGGCATTATACCCCAGGTACAGCAGCCCTCCCAGAAACGCAGTCGCTCCGAAGGCTACCGTTTGCTTCCAGACCGACACGGACGTCCGGCCGTTCCAGAGACACCACAGAGAATCGATGCCGAACGGTACGGCAATCAGGAGCGCCGTCCAGGTGCGGTTGAGAAAGAGAAAGCTCCAGCAAAGTCCGGACAGAGCGAGAATCCACCAGGATTGCTCCTTCCGTCCCCGCAGGTACAACCACCACATGGCCATGGCGGCCAGGAGGCCGCTGGTGTGGCTGAGCAGCGTGCCGTGCATGAGCAGAAAGAACGGGCTGAGGATGAGAAACAACGGCAGATACCAGGTGGGGATGTCCAACAGCCGTCCAACCCGGGTGGATATCAGCAGCGTCAGCCCGCAGGCCAGGGCGGTCATCATCTGAGGCCATCCCAGTGCAGTTCCGGGCATCAGCCAGAGGGAATGACCGGGCGGATAGCGGGAGAGCCATCCATCTTCCCCGTTCAGAATAATCATGTCAAACTGAAGAAAGGGCTCCAGTCCCGGAGCGTGCCGACGAACCATTCCATCCAGAAATGCATGGGCCTGAAAGAGATAACTGCCCTCATCTGCCGTGATCCGCCCTGAAGAAAACACCGTGAGGGACATCGTCACCGAGGTAATCACCCCCACCAGGAACCACCAGCGTCCGTAGGTTCCGATTCGGTTTTTCAGTTTGGAGGAGGAGTTCATGATAGGTGACGCACACAGGGAGGAGGGATTTTCATAGGAAACAAACCCGTGGGGGAAAGAAAAATCCTTCCTGTTTCTCAGGTTCCAGTGCAATATACTCGAAAATGAAACGTTGGAGGTAACCATGGCCCGGATTCCCACACTTCCCAAACGAAAATGGTCGCGTATCCACGCGGCTCACCTGGCAGCTCGTGCGGGATTCGGCCCCACCCCGTCCCAACTTACCCGCCTGGAAACGATGACACCGGAAGAGGCGGTGGCGTATTTTCTTACGTATCCGGCGGAAACCACACGGAACCAGGCCCCCGACTGGTTTTACCATGATCAGGCCTCCCACCGGCTACCGAACGGCCTCGACCGGGCCACCTTCCGGAAACTGCCGGAGGAGGAACGGAGAATGATGCGGCAGAAGCAGCAGCGGGAAGACCGGAAAAATCTTCGGTCTGCCCAGGCATGGTGGCTGGAACGGATGGTGAACAGTGATCATCCTCTGGAGGAGAAACTCACCTTGTTCTGGCACGGCCATTTTGCCACCTCCTCTCAGAAAGTACGGGCCGCCTACCCCATGCTGTCCCAGAACCTCACCTTCCGGGAACAGGGCATCGGATCCTTTGCCATGCTGGTGGAGGCCGTTTCCAAAGATCCGGCCATGCTGCTGTTTCTCGACAATGCCCGCAGTAACAGGCGAAAACCCAACGAGAACTATGCCAGAGAACTGATGGAGCTGTTTACCCTGGGAGAAGGCCACTACACCGAGGATGACATCCGCAACGCCGCCAGAGCCCTGACCGGCTGGTCCATGAACGCCACCAAATGGGAATTTCAGCTACGCCCTTTTCTTCACGACAAGGGGACAAAACGGTTTATGGGCGAATCCGGCCGTTTCGATGGATCCGATATCATCTCCATCATTCTCAAGCGCCCGCGGGCTTCAGAATTTCTCGCGGAACGGCTGTGGCGGTTTTTTGCATCGGAGACGGTCCCCAGAGGGGTGGTTTCCGACCTGTCGAAGGTGCTGCAGCAGTCGGACTTCGATCTCAAACAGGCCCTGCGGGCCCTGTTTCTGCATGAGGATTTTTATCACGAGAATGTTATCCGGACCCAGATTAAGGGCCCGGTACAACTGGTGACCCATCTCTGCCGCACCCTCAACAGCCGCACCCCGCCCGGTCAACGAATGGCGCAGGCCTGTAATCAGCTCGGACAGATCCTCTTCGCCCCTCCCTCTGTCAAAGGATGGGATGGCGGTGCGGCCTGGATCACCGCCTCCACCCTGGCGATGCGCTATCAGATTGCCGAACGATTGGTGAAAATGCGGGGCAGCTTCCAGACAGATCACTTTTTCCCGGACGGCGCTCCAGACCGGAAAGAAGCCCGGATCCAGCTGTTTGACCGTTTCTACCACCATCCGCTGGGTAAAAAAGAACAGGCCCACATGGACCAGGTACTGGCGGGGTTGCCGCCCCCGGATGAGTGGCAGCGGGCGCAGTACATCACCGTTCTCCTCCACTTGGTGCAGCAGCCGCAATTCCAGCTCACCTGATCTCTTTTCCTTCTCTCACACTAGACACCGGATCCACCATGAGTACGCAACCAGATTTGATGACCCGCCGCCGGTTCCTGCGGACCGGAGTGGTCGGTGGAGCTCTCGCCGCCACCCTTCCCTCCTTCCTCGACCAGACCCTGCTGAAACTGGAAGCGGCCGAAACCTCCCGCAGTGTACAGAGGCCGCACGGCAAGGATGCTCCCATTCTCATTCTGCTTCAACTGGCCGGAGGCAATGACGGTCTGAACACCCTGATCCCCCTGGGCAATGACGACTACCGCCGGGCCAGGCCCCGTTTGGGAGCCGTCGAAGGAAAAGCTTTGAAACTGGAGGGAGATCTGGGATTCCACGAAAATCTGGACGGACTCAAAGCGCTGTATGACGACGGACTGCTGAGCATTGTGCAGGGCGTCGGCTATCCCAACCCCAACCGCAGTCATTTCCGGTCGACTGAAATCTGGCATACCGGAAGTCCGGCCTCGGAAAAAGGCTCCGACGGCTGGGTGGGACGCTTCTTTGACAATCAGTGTCAGGGCATGGCACCGGAAACCGGCATCAGTCTCACCAATGCACCTCCCCAGGCGTTTCAGGGCCCCTCCTCTCTTGGCATCACCTTTCGCAATCCGAATCAGTTTACCTTCGATGACGAGATCGACATGATGGCTGGCGCCTCCGTGGGACCGGCCACGGGCCGGGTAAGGGAACAGAAAGATGCCCCCCTTCATTTTCTGGAACGCACCCACCTCGACGCACATGTCTCGAGTGATCATCTGCATGACACGCTGAAGAAAACCAAGGCACCGCCGGGCTTTCCGAAAACCCGTCTGGGCCGCGATCTGGAACTAGTGTCCCGCCTGATTGCCGGAGGCATGTCCACCCGGATTTACTATCTCTCGCAGGGCGGGTTTGACACCCACGCGAACCAGATGGGCTCCCATGCCCGCCTCATGCGGGAACTGGGAGATGCTCAGAAAGCCTTCTGGACCGAAATGAAACGTCAGCGCAACACCGAGCGCGTCCGGATGCTGGTGTTCAGTGAATTCGGCCGCCGGGTGGCGGAGAACGGAAGCCAGGGCACTGACCACGGTGCTGCCGCCCCCGTGTTTATCCTCGGAGGAAAAGGCAAAGCCGGGCTGCACGGCGAAATGCCCAGCCTGGCCCCGAATGACCTTCACCGGGGGGACGTCAAACACAGCACGGACTTCCGGCAGGTGTACGCGACCCTGCTCGAACAACACCTCAAAGCTCCCTCCTCGGCGATCCTGGGCAAACGCTGGGACCGGCTGCGCATGTAGCCGGTTGGTCACCTATTTTCTTGAAAGACAGGTGTACTTTAAACGTGGGGATTTTCGCGTTAAACCAAAGGGAGAGTTGCGTTCAATCTTCCCATTCAATTTACGGCAAGGCATCCTCGAACCACTCTATGCTCTCTCAAAAATGGGCGTTGGGAACCGGCCGGAAATGGTTATGATCTGGAGGTTACTCGAGAAAAAACGCACCCCGGAAGGCGCGTATTCGTTGGATTGGACGCCTCCCAGAAGCTACTTGAAGGGGGGCAAAAAGGGGGAACCAAGTAAATGGGTGACACTTTATGCTTTGTTGTCGCAAAAATTCAGGAACCCGAACCAGGTCATCCACCCGAACCCCGCGTAGCGGGGTCGGCTGAGCGTATTTGTTATGAAACACATCATTCTATTCCTCACTGTTTTTTTCGTTCCCTACTTCACGCACATCGGACTTCTGGCTTCGAGTTCGCACCCTCAAGGTGAACGAAACTCATCACCCAAAACCTCAGGGAATCCTATTTATGATCACCAAGCCCGAGTTGCCTTAAAGTCGATCGGCATCGACCGTGAGCCCATTTCCGTTGAATTCCGTATCATGTCGATCGACCGACTTTTTGTTGTAGTACCAAGCTTGAATGAAGACGTTGAAAATCTACATCTGGTGTTCTGGAAGATGGAGACGGGAAAATGGACGCTCGAAGGATGGACCCCAACTCAAGAGAACATTCAGAAATGGCTTAAAGAAAGTTCAGCGAAGGGAGAGAAGTAGAGATGTCATTTTTTACGTTCAGCATTTCCATGCTGAGGTTTTCAACCAGGGCACCTGGCCGGACTCGTTATCTTCAGCTTACGATATGAATATAAGACCTTACCAGGAATCAGATGAACAGAAGGTTATTCAGCTTTGGCTAGACTGCGGGCTTGTGGTGCCTCAGAACAATCCGATCAAAGATATCAAAAGAAAGTCCACGGTAAATCCAGAGTGGTTTCTGGTGGGTTTGAAAGGAGGAAACATCATCGCCTCTTGCATGGTAGGTTATGAAGGCCATCGTGGTTGGATTAACTATCTGGCGGTCTCTCCCTCCGAGCAGAGAAAGGGATATGCAAAGGCAATCATGAAGAAAGCGGAAGAGCTTCTGAGAAACGCGAAATGTCCTAAGATCAACCTACAGGTAAGAAGTACGAACTCGAAGGTAATCGCATTCTATGAACGTATGGGGTTTCGTGATGACGAAGTCACAAGTTTAGGAAAGCGACTTGAACATGATCCCCCCTTTCAAGGTACATCTAACGGGACGACCTAACCAGACCACCCGCCCGAACTCGCTCACGCGAGTCCGGCAAGCGTAAATCATTATCCCACACACCGATGTTTGCTCCCGTAATACTCCCAATGAAGATCACGTTCTACATCACAGTGCTTTTAGGATTTTCTTTGTGGACCGTCTTGCGGCGCCGTTTAAAGAGGCCCATTCTGACTACACTTGGCACATGTATGGCGTTATTCATCCCCATGCTCTTTGGAGTTGGTGCAGTCGTCGATTCGGTCCGATACGGAGAATTCAAACATGAAGATACAACCTCGTTAAACGATGCATACGTAAAAATTCCCCGTGACGCGACTGATATTACTTTGCATAAATATGCCTCGGGCCATTTTCTGAAATTCTCAACTTCAGAAGACTCACTTCAGTCCTGGATGGATGAGCTTACAGAAGAGCGTCGGAAATTCGACGACGCATCACCCTTCGAGATCACCGCAAAGTCCGAATTTGATAAAACTGAGTTTAACAACATATTCAAAGATCATGGCTGGCTGTACCCGGAGGATGTAATGGTATACCGGGGATGGCGGTCCAGACGAGGTGGAGGATTCGACGTCTGGTATTCTGAAGCGAAAAAAACTGCTTTCATAAGCGCTGGATATTGGTGAAAATCTCTATGCAATCTCATAACCAGTCCATCCGCCCGAATCCCGCATAGTGGGATCCTCCCAGCGCAACTCGGTTTCCCACATCATGCCCGCTCTTCGAAAAAAAATATCTTTAACATTCCTGCTGATATTAGTTGGTTTTGTCCTGGGACGTTCCCACTGTTTATTATCCAGAGGTTATTTTTACGATGTCCACAACCGTAGGACATATCAGTCTCCGCACGGGGCTCTCGAATGGCGTCAGGTAACCAAATCGGTCGGAATACCCTTTTTAGATCCTGGAACTACTGAATTGGAATTTGATGGACGCATCTTGTACAGTGCGAAAAGGGCCTTTCAAGAAAACACACCGGTTGCTCGGGACGTGGAGTTTGACGGCAGGCACTTGAAATGGAATGATGGGGAATATGCCTACTCGTTGGAAATCAGAGAGTCTGAACGGAAGGGCGATCAGCAACTGAGCGAGACAGTTGAATAAAATCAATCTAGCGAACGATAACCAGAGCTCCCCCCCAGCTTCCCTTCCACACCCAAGCGTGCTACTGTTCAGTCGGTGCCCGGTGAGCACCAACAGGATCTGATTGAAATGAAAACACTGCATGAGCTGGCATTGGAATTCCATGAGAAACTTTTCGCAGAGATCAAAGGAGGATCTGAGAAAAAACAGCTACTCCTCGGAGCGCCTCCGACTTGCATGATCCTTTTCGAACATCTCCCGTCCTCCCACAAAATGTTCAATACAGGCGATCCGGTTCGGTCATGGATCTTGACCAAGGTAGGAATAGAGGAACGACCGATCAACACCCCTCCGCCTGAAAAAAGGCTAAGAGGAGCATATTTCGAATGTGGACTTGGTGATTTTTCCATTCTCGACGATAGGAAGATCCTGAGGATTGGCTGGCAAGTAGGTCCGCGGTACGGGCGGGGATACGACATCCCTTATGAGGTTGACTCCGACGGAACGCCTGTCCTGCTTGAACCAAACGAAAGATGGATTTAAGACACCGTACGACGCCACTCGATCGTTTGCACTAGACTTCCACACGTGTCAGGTGCAAGCTGGCTGAGCGGATTCCCCCTAGGTCATCTCAAGTAAAGGAGTGCACGATGAAATCCAGTACCACGGTTATGCTCCGCTTCATTACAGGACTATGGATGTTTCTCCATGTCGCGCATTCAGAAATTCTCCCGTCCTTCCATTTGGATTACGTGAGTTGGGAGGCAAGCGAGATTGCAGTCGTCGATGAGGGGGAGGTCATCGACGGCAGGTTGACAGTCACCGAATCCCTCAAAGGTGATCTCAAGCAGGGAGAGGCTCTGGTCATCCCGAAGCTGGCGAAATTCCAGGAGGAAACGTGGCGGACCACCGGGCGCTCTCTCTTTCACGGAATGGTGAAACCATGGCGGAATTCAGATGCGGAGCCGATTGTCATGACCGGGCGGAGCATGCTGATCTTCCTGAAACGGCCCCCGGAAGACATGGTGGCTGAAGGTCTGAAACACAATGACAAAATCACGGTTGACGGACAGCCTGGGCACATTTGGATTCCCGCAGGGTTTGGCGGCATGGAAACCTCCACGGTATGGCTGGAAAACGAGAAGGCCTATTCATTTGTCCAAGAGATCAATCCCGGAGCCTCCATGCTCATGGAGCTGAATCAGAATGAGAAAGAGCTGCGCGAACAGATCACAAGACTTGTGGCAGCCCAACAACATCTGGACCGGATTGAAACGATGAAGGACAAGGCCGCGGCGGCCACCCAAGCAGCGGCCTACCTCCATGAGGACGTTTATCCGCTACGCGAGCGCGCATTCGCGGTTCTCGGCGGTTGCGGAACGGATGCCCTGACGGTCCTCCAGTCCATCTTGACGGATCCTACGCAGCTTGATGCGCACGACGACGCGATCAGTGCACTTGTACTGATCGAAGAGGATGAGGTCCACGAGCTGCTGATCGGTATGCTCCATGAGGATATGAAACATTGGCAGAAGGTGGGACCGACTCTTGAAAAAGGCTGGTGGAATGGAGCGGGCCTGGAATGGGAGGACGTCACCCGTCATCGCGACGAGTATTCCCGGACCCTTGCTTTGATCGTTGCCTTGCAAACACGTCCCGTTCCCAAGGCCCGGGAGTCGCTTGACCGTTTTCGACAGTTCTGGCGCAGTATGGCACAACTTGATGACCGCCATGGGCTCGATCAGATGAGTCATGCCTGTGACCGCGCAATTGACATAATCGACCAAGCTGCGGAACAATGAAGACGGAGCCCTTGACGAGTTTTTGGTACTGGGTGCGGCCGCCTCTCCCGAAAGCGCGAAGAAAAGATCTCTGGCATTTCTGAAGCCATGATGGATCTGTTATGAAAACGACCTCCCTGATTCTCTCCGCCCTCTGTCTTGTGATTTCATCGGGATGCACCTCGATAACCTCATCTCCGCAACAGCATGACATCCGGGCATTTTCTGACGATGTGATCGTTTTCAGTGATCTGGTATCGGACACATACATCGAGAGATTAGAACGACTGCTTCCCAGGCATTTCGCGGAGTTTGAGATACAGTCTCCGAAGCTCGATCAGTCTGTGCGGCAATATACGCTCTATTTTCAAAGCTCTTATGATGTTGCAACGGGGAAAACGACCCCGTTTGTGATCCAAGGCATGGAAGTCATCCTTCTTCACAAGGAAGATCCATTGGTGCAGAATGGCCAATGGAAAAAAGGACCCATTTACGGGAGTTCAGACGACGACAACTATCTGCTGCTTTTCTTTAGTTTTCATGAGGCAGCCTTTACAGATTCGTACCGGGGGCAACTCCCGGAGACGTTTCAAGGATATCGGCTTATTGGGGAAACAAGAACCCCGAAACTCTATCCGTTACCCTCCAACCCAAACCGTGATCCTCCCACCCGGTAATCCGATTTCTTGCCCGAATCTGCGGTCATCTGTCCGATCAGGGTAACCCGTTCTCCTACCATGAAAATAATCCCGGCGGTTGGCTTCAACTGGGGGTTGGGGACCGTTCATCCCTGGCTGGGGCTCGTCGTACTAGCGGTTTTTCTGATGCTGAATGTATTGACCTGGTTGCCAGAACGAAAGAAACTTCAATCCGATATTCGGTCTTTCCAGTCCTAGAATCCGCCACTACCAAACCCACCCCCTGAATCGGCATGATGCGTCTAGACGAATTTCCAATGAGTGACTCGATGCAGCAATGCCCCTGCTGTGATTACTTTGCTCTTGCAGAGAGGGGGAAATGCGTTGTCTGTCCGGTGTGTTTCTGGGAAGATGACTGTGCCGATCCCGAACACCCGGATTGGGACGCCGCATCAGATCTCAATGAGGGCATGACGTTGAGACAAGCCCGGAGGAACTTCCAAACCCATGAAGCCTGCAAGCCAAGCTATGCGCAGATTGTGATCCACAAATCAGAGCGAGCCACACTCCGTGTCGAAACGCGGCAAATTTCAGGGTGAAGGAATATCCGGTCACTGTTCACCACCCTCCGTACACACTGACTCATTATGAACATCTTCATCAGTCACTCCAGTAAAGACAAATGGGCTGCCCGCCGCATTTCTGAGGACCTCCAGCAGCATGGGCATGAGGTGTTTGTCGATGAAAAGGACATCAAGACGGGTGAATCCATCGACCATGCCATCAAACAGCACCTTGGTGAATCCGAGCATTTCCTGATTCTTCTCAGCCCCGCCTCTCTCAAAAGCGAGTGGGTGCTTATGGAGTTGGGTGGAGCAATGGCGCTCGGGAAGACAATCATCCCCATTCTCCTATATGTCGGTGCGAATGAGATGCCCCAAGCCATCAACCTGAAACTGGCGAGGGACATTAATGATGTTGAAAAATACTACGACGAGATTTCCGGGAAGCCCAAGGATCCGCCTAAGAGCAAGACGGCCCAAAAGAACGTCGACAAGAAGGCCGCCCCGAAAGGGACCTCTTTTCAGGAGGGAGACAACGTGAAGGTGATTTCATCTGAACCTGCAGATGCTCTGCGAGACACCGGACTCAGCATCTACTGGCATGATGAAATGAATACCTTTCTGGGGCAGAAAGCAAACGTCACAAGTGTCAATGATGAAGGCGTTGTCATCATTGACATTGCAAAAAACTACGGCTGGGCTCCAGAATGGTTGATACACGACCGGTCTTAGCCTTCCCAACTCTCCGCCCCCGTAAAAGGTATGTCAGCAAGTCACACCATCATCTCCTCCTTTTCGGATCTACACGAATTTGCTTCTGCTGAGAAACATCGAAAATCTGTTTTCCGAGGTGTTCGTGATTCAAAACGCCACCGGTTGATACCCAGCGTCGGACGGGTAACCCCTACACCGAAACGTTCGATTGCATCTTTTGAGAAGAGAATCCTGACTGTTTTCAAGGAAATGGCGGTACCACATCTGAACTTCACACCGCAAAATGACTGGGAATGGCTGGCATTGGCACAACACCACGGACTGCCAACCCGATTACTCGACTGGTCATACAACCCCCTCGTTGCGGCGTATTTTGCTGTCGAAAAACCATCCGACACCGATAGCGCGATTTACAGCTATTCGATTGTTCGAACTGCAGATCCCGAAAAAGAAGATCCGTTCGCAATCAACAAGGTCATCAAGTTCCGTCCAAGGCATATCGCGGCAAGAATTTCAGCCCAGAAGGGTCTGTTCACCATTCATCCGAATCCTGATAAACCCATTCAGTCACCCCGAATCACAAAAGTTGTTATTCAAAATCAGTGCAGAAAGGAAATTAAGCGACAACTGTACACATATGGAATTAGTTCGGCCACACTGTTTCCAGGACTAGACGGTTTGGCAAAGGAGCTTAGATGGCGATATGATACGGAACATTGAACACACCATCGGGCCGCACGGTTTCACCACATCTCCAGTCCGTATTCTGCTTAGCTGGATCCAGACGTCCGAATGGTGATTCCATGAAAACTGAATCACGGAATCTGGGAATACGTGGTGTGAAGGGGCATGTCTCCTCTAGGAGATGAGGCTCCTTCCTGAAAGGGGCGGTCTAGATTTTCGCTTTCCATTTGCCCGATTCCAAGTTCAGAAACCGTGCGAGTGATTCCACTTCCGCCTCCGCGGCATCGAGAAACGCGTTCGTGTCCAGTTTGCCATTGGCATACCCGAAGTCTACCGACAACTCTCCGGCCTGCACAGTGGCATTGGCCCACCCCACCACGTCATCCTGCCATAGAACCGGCATGGCGTAATATCCCAATGTTCGCTTCGCCTGAGGAACATACGCCTCAAAGCGGTAGGCCCATCCCCATAAATGTTCGAAACGTTTCCGGTCCCGGACGACGGGATCAAACGGTGCCAGGATCCGCACCCGATTCGGATTCAGCCTCCCTGCTTTGGTTCCCGTCGGTGAAAGGTATTCCACCCCGTCGACAAGATCCACACGCACTCTCCCGTCATCCACCAACTCCTGCAGCCGTTTCTGCCGTGATGACCGGTCCCCGGCCAAATATCCGTGATATCCCATCTCTTTGAGAAGGAACCACCGCGTGGTCGCACCCATCGCATGCAAGGCCGCCAGCAGAAGCTCCTGATACCGTTGCGGTTTCGAGGCCTTTTGTTCACAGGGTGACGCGGTTTCATATACCCGGATCCCGTTTGCCCGTTTTGCAACCCGAAGGAGTCCACGATCATGCAGCGTTTCGAGAATCAGCTTTGAGCTGCGAGACGTCCCTCCCCATGCATTTCTGGAGGAGCGGACCCCGATGTGGGAGTCCAGCTCCCGGGGATGCAGTGGCCCCTTCAGCTTCAACAGCTTCAGGACGTGCCGCTGATCCGCGGAAAGATCAATTTGTGGTTTTGGATGCATCCATCCCCACACCGCTTTGGAGGCGAACCCATAGGCAAACAGGAAACCCTCCTCCAGCGGCAGCGTGGGGTAGAGTCGTTCCAGGTCCCCGGCCCGGTAATTGCGCAATCGCTGACGCAGAATCAGATCCTGGGCTCTCGCCGGACTGCGGATGGGGTCGGCCTGGATAAACCCCAGCCGTTCCGCAGCCTCGCCTACTCCACGGGCGGTAAACAGGGTATTTCGGATCACCTGTTTACGGAATTCAGTGACGGAGAGCTTCATCGAGTGTGGACTTCGGGTTTCAGATACCCGCAGATGGAAGCGGGTTCATGTGGGGATGGGGGAGGAAGCTGCTGAAGTCAAGGGGATACCGATATCCAAGGCCCACAGGCATCTCCAGGGATGCCACATGGAACAACTTCTCAACCCTTTCCCGATGTCGATGAAGGCAATGACGATTTTCCTTGGTGAAGGAGCGAACCAGAGCCATAACGTATCTCCTGACCTGAACCCATTCAACATCTTTCCCCTGGAGCCTCCTCATGCGGTACGCCATCTACCCGAACGCAAATCGAAACGTATCCCGCCTTGGATTTGGTGCCTTCGGCTTAAAGGGGGTGTTCGGCAACTTTGTGGAGTCTGAAGCCATTGATGCGATCCACTACTGCTGGGATCAGGGGGTGAATTTTCTGGATACCGCCCGTCATTATGGGGAATCCGAGGCCATCGTCGGCCGGGCCCTCGAGGCATGGTCTGGAGAGGCCCCGTTTCTCGCCAGCAAGGCGGAGTGTATTGGGCCGGTCTCCCAGTGGGGGATCCCTTCAAAGGTGGAGGAAAGCTTCCCGAAAGGGCACATCACCAAAGAAGTGGAAGATTCGCTTCGCGCACTGAATGTGGACACCATCGACCTGTATCAGATGCATATTTACTGGCCGAACTGGGGGGTTGAGGGGTACTGGCTGGACGAATTGGAAACCGCCATGGAGCAGGGAAAAATCGGATCAATCGGAGTATCCGTGCCCGATCAGCGGCATGACACCGTACTTCCCCTGGTCATGAGTGGCCGTATTCACGCTATACAAACCATTCTGAACATCTTTGACCCTCACCCACTTGATTGCGTGGTACCGATCTGTCAGGAACGCGGGGTGGCCGTACTGGCGAGATGCGTCTTGGATGAGGGGGGACTCACCGGCTTCCTGCAGCAGGATACGGAATTTGCGGAAACCGATTTCCGGGCAGGATACTTCGATATGGGTCCACGCAGCACCTACCTTGAAAAAGTAGAGGCACTCCGGGCCTTCATACCGGAGCATGCCTCCAGCCTGGCCTCTCTGGCCTTGAAGTTTGTGATCAAACACCCTGGTGTCACCACGGCCCTCTCCTCCATGAACATCCGGAAATATGCAGAGATGAACATTGCCTCTGTGGATGAACCCGAACTGTCCGATGAGGTCTTTGATCTTCTCCGTCGAAATTACCGCTGGATTCGGAATTTTTACGGACCCAAGTGTCTCAATGTATCTGAGCTCAAACACTGAGGCGTTCCATGACAGAAGTACGCTGGTCACATCTACGTCCGGATGCGTTCATGCAGAGACAGCAGGAACGCGCGCTGGTATACCTGCCATTCGGCCTCTGCGAACCGCATGGCCATATCGCCCCGTTTGGACTGGATACCCTGAAAGCGGATCATTACTGCCTCGAAGCCGCGAAACGGAGCGGCGGGATTGTGGCCCCGACGCAAGGATACCACATTCACGAATGCGGATTTCATCAACCCTGGCTGGAGGAAGTGGTGGGTGATCAGAATCCGTTTCTGGCTGCCATGCCCCCCTACGTGATCTGTTATCATTTTCTCTATCAGTTGAGGGCCTTTGCCAATGCCGGGTTTCGCGGCGTGATTGCGGTCAGCGGTCATCACGGCGGAAGCCAGAATGACCTCCGCCTCATTGGAACCGCCTTCACCAAGCAGACCGGGATTCCGGTCACCGTGAAGACGGATCCCGAATGGTGCGAGGGCCAGTACCTCAATGACCATGCAGGAAAATATGAGATTTCCCAGTTACTGGACCTGCATCCGGAACTCATGGATATGACCCTGTTGGGCCGTCAGTTCGAACCGGGGTCCGGGGGGCGTCTGGCACTGAATCCGGATGCGGGAGAAGCGTCTGCAGCATATGGAAGGGAAATCAACGAGGCCATCATTCACGCGATCACGGATCATGCGGACCAACTGGTATTGGGTCCGGTTCTGAAGGACCCTATCAGCTATGAGGAAACCGAGCAGATCTGGAAAGAGGCCACAGAGAATCTTGAAACCTGGCACAGCATGTAGAGACGTGATGCAATCCGTCTCGGCAGAGCGTCACATGGCTTTGCTTTCGGGCAATGAGACAACAGGATCTGTGTTTGAACCGTACGGCGTTCCAGTACCCTCGGGGCCTTCTGAAGTTTCCGGCCCGGGCAACGACCGCCTCACCCGAATCCACAAGAACTCGTAGGAGGCAAACGGAACCTCAGATGGATTCACCTCTCCCGGTTTCCCGCCCATGCAACCGGTCCACCGGCACTGTAGCCCACACTCTCCTGGAGGAGCCGCCCTGTTCATGAACCTGATTTCAAAAAGTTTCCGTGTGAACGATACCTGGTTCTTCGGTCCCGTGATGCTCTCATCTCACGCGATGCTGATGGTGATCAACAGGGTACGCGGGCGGGCGGTCACGCTCAAAACCTCTGCAGCTTTCGCGGCGGGCATCGGATTGACCACTGTACATCCGATTGCGGGACTGACCATGCTGTCTGCATACGATGACAAGGCGGACATCCCCGAAACCCTGTATTCGGCGACGTTGGGTGAATTGCCGTCCACAGTGACAGAGCATCCGGACTGGCCCCGCACCCTGACCCGCAGACTCCACCGGAACGTTCTCTTTGTCATGAAGCCATCCGTAACCGGCATCACCCTGTCGGTCGGCTCCGGACTCCGGTTCCGTGCAGGGGATCATCACATCCATCTGGAAGTGAATCCATTCAAATGCAGGAGTATCCAGGAGAATCTGGACCGAGACGGATGGTTGTGAAGACCTTGTTTGTAAAAGAAACCCGTACCCTTTCAGAGCGTCAGAGCAGAGACAGGTCCGGCGGGCCGGGTTAAAACAACCTGAGATTGTCCTCGATGAATTCCAGAAGAAAGGCCTTCAGAGATCCTTTTGCGGCCTCAGGACGGGGCCCCTTGACCCCTGCTTTGAGAACCGCGGTACGGACCGTATCGATCTCCTGAAACTCCTGATGATCGAGCCAGATCCCGTGACATTCTTTGCAGACATCCACGCTGACGAAGGTTCGGGGATAGTGAAAGGTCCACATGGGTTTGTGACATTCCGGACACCGCCTGGAACCTCTTTGGGCACGGTGCGGCAGCTCCAGCTTTTTCGCCGGATCCTGAAGAAGGTCCTGTATCTGGGTTTCGCTCAGCCAGATTCCGTCACACTGCTGACAGTACCAGACCTCCATCGGATACTCGGCCACCTTTGCGGTCACCAGGGACTGGCCAGAACAACATGGGCATGTCTTTTCCATATTACCAACTTCCGGTGGCGCCTCCCCCGCCGGAAAATCCTCCCCCGAACCCTCCTCCGAATCCGCCGGAACTCCAACTGCTGCTGTGCCCGCGGCCCGACTGTTCCATCACTCCTCTCATCAGTACGAAGAATATTTTGAACAGAATCACCAGCACCACCAAGAGCAGGCCGACCGTGATCCAGCCCCATCCGGTTTTCCCGTTCCGAAACAGGCTGATGGCAATCAACAGCAGCGCAACCGCGCCTCCGGCCCACAGGGCCAGATCCTTCCATCCCACCACCCAGCGCCCGGTGAATTCACGGACAAGGGCCTCCACTCCCTTCTGAATCCCTTTGGAATACTGTCCCCGTTTGAAGGCCGGGAGGATTTTCCGATCCATAATCCGCTGGGCATCAGAATCACGGATGTTCCCGTAGTAGCCCCCGAGTTCGATCCGGGCCTTACGGTCCTGAAGCGAGACCAAGAGCAGGATCCCGTCGTTTTTGGGCATATTGCCGATTCCATACTCGTCAAACAGCTCACGGGCAAACGCTTCGATGGTGGCGTTCATGCCACCCGGATAGCTCCTCATGCTGGTGATCGTCACCACGGCGATTTCCACCCCGGTTTTTTCCTCCACCTCCCACAGGAGCTGTTCGATCGCCTCCTCCTGGTCTGCGGGAATCACTCCTGCGTTGTCCGTCACATAGCCGGTATCCGCTTCCGGTGAGGTCCAGATCTCCCCCACTTCCGGCATCAGTCCGGGTGGCTGCGCCCAAAGCAGCTCAGACACGAGGCCACTGAGCAGAGCCAAGAGGAACACACACTTACGCATCGGCCACCATCACCTCATCCGAGAGTTCATTTTCGTCGGTGCCATCTGACGGAAACAGTTCCTGAAGGGTTTTACCAATCTTCACCACGGCTTCACAGACACCCTCTGTCATCTTTCCCTCCTGAAACCGGGACACCATGCCGTCCCGAATGTCGTCCCAATACCCTTGTCCCAGTTTCCGGTGTATCCCGACATCCCCATACACCAGACACTCCCGGTTTGCCGTCACCACCAGCAGCATGACAGCATTGCGATCTTTTGTCTGATCCAGTCCGGATTCCCGGAACAGTCTGGCCGCCTTCGACCGCAAGCCCCTCCAGCAGTGGCGGAGAATGACCACCTTGATTTCGCCGGTGGTGCGGATTTCCTGACGGGTAACCTCCTCCGAAATGGCAGACCGGTCGTTTTTCGTAAAACATGAGGACGGTACACTCATGACTGCCCCCAGAACCCGCGTCCCATAGTCAGTCCCCCGCGACAACAGGGGTATACAGATAAAACCCTTCCATATTGCGTGATCTGCATAGAGACTACATTCGAAAATGGGACTCGGGAGTCAAGGTGAATGCGCGGTTACGTCGCCGGGAATGAATGGAGGCCGCAACCATAAGACTGCACAGTCTTTTTCCGGAATCCGCCTCAGGGGTCCAGGGAATCACCGGAAAGCGTGGACATTTCGTCAACGCGGCACACCGGAAAAAATGGGCCAGGGAACGAGCAGATTGTATTGCGAAGTGGTTCACTGGCGTGCATAAGAACTGAAGAGGGCAACTCCACGGCCACAGTTTTCACCCTGAATACCCTCCGCCATGAATGTCGATTTTCTAGCCCTCTTTCATGTTTTTTCCCTGATCATCGGTTTGGGAGGGGCCACCTTTTCGGATCTTCTCCTGTTTCATTTTCTCAAGGACCTAAAGGTGAATGAAAAAGAAGCTGAGATCATGGAGTTCATGGGGAAAATGGTGTTCATCGGTGTGGGACTGGCTGCCGTCAGCGGTGGACTCCTGTTCTCCACCGACACCGCCAAGTATCTGGCCTCCTCCAAATTCCCGGCCAAGATGGTGATCTTCGGAGTCATTTTTCTCAATGGGGTGGCCCTCCACAAATACATGATGCCACGTCTGCTTCACGTCGTGTTTTCGAATGAACCTTCCTCAAAAGACTCCCTCACCATCCGCAGAAGAGCGTTCATCTTTGGAGCGATTTCGGTGGTGTCCTGGTACAGTGCCTTCTTTCTCGGCTTCGTGAAAAGCACGGTGCTTTCCGTGTCACAGATTCTCCTGTGTTATCTTGCCCTTCTCGTTGTGGCCATTGCCGGTTCCCTTACCGTAGAACGTATCCTCGAACAGGCAGGGAAAAAGGGAACCCAGGCCCCCGATTAATACCTCCACCTCTCTGCCGGAGATCCGGATGAAGAATTGTCTTGTGATTCCCCTGTTTCCCCTGCTGAGTTTCTATGCGGCCGCACAGGAACCCGCACCCCCGGCTCAGGAACTCGAACCCGTCCGGAATGCCTTCACCCACCATACACCGGAATACTCGCTGCGGATCCGGAAACTCCTTTTCGACAGCATGGATGACCAAAACGAATTTCAGTTTCTCAGTATGCCAGCGTTTCAACCGGAAACACTCCTCTCAGTACGGAAGTCCGGTGCAACATACACCGCCCAGGTCGTCCGGGCCGAGACCTCGATCTGGTACTACAAAGGAGATGATGAAAAGCTGAAGGTCAACATCGTCACCAAAACGCTGCCTCCAAAACTGGCCCTGCGGGCGGAAGCCCTTTGGGAAGGGATGCTCCTCCGCACCAGGTTTCAACGCCGTCAGCTTGTTCTGGATGGTATCTCGTATGTGTTTTTAGGGTTTGCGGGTGACTATGGGTTTTTGACCGCTCAAAGCGCCAATCCTGAAGCCGGAACCAAACCGGCGATCCTCGGCCACATTGGACAATTACTCATCCAGTACGTGGAGGCGAAGCCGGAGCAGGAACAGAAGATCCTCAACTCGCTACAGGAGCACATGTCAGATCTTGAACAGAAACTGAAGAACTGATCGGAGGATCTCTGATCCACAAACTTCTCCCGGCCGCGCTTGGACCCACTACCAAAATCGGGTATGTTCCCCCTTATGAAATGTTTCCCCCGCCTGCTGCTTCCCTTTCTAAGCCTTCTGTTAGCTGCCTGCAGCCATCAGGGCCCTGATCCCCTGGTGATCGGGATGGAACTGAAATATCCGCCCTTTGAGATGACCGACAAGGCGGGGAATCCCACGGGAGTCAGTGTGGATCTCGCGTATGCCCTCGGGGAGGAACTCGGCCGGGACATTGAAATCCGCAACATCTCCTTTGACGGACTGATTCCGGCCCTGAAAACAGGCAATATCGATTTGATTCTCAGTTCCATGACCCGGACCGAGGAACGGGCCAGGTCGATCGACTTTTCGGATCCCTACCTTTTCACCGGTCTGGCTATCCTCGCGGGGAAAGACAAGGGCGTCAACGGGATCCACAATCTGAATGAGGCAGGCCGGGTGGTCGCAGTGAAACTGGGCACCACCGGTCATGTGTATGCGAAAGAACACCTACCGAATGCCACCTTGCGGGTATTGGAAGATGAAAACACCTGTGTCCTCGAAGTCGCTCAGGGGAAGGCAGACGGATTTCTCTATGACCAGATGTCGGTCTACCGGAATGCGGCCAAACATCCGGACACGACCACCCCCCTGGTGGAGCCGTTTAAGAAGGAGGCCTGGGCCATCGGCATCCGCAAGGGGAACGAGGAGCTGCGGAAACAGGTGAATCAGTTCCTGAGCGACTTCCGGGCGAAACGTGGTTTTGATGAAATCGGGGACCGCTACCTGAAAGAGATGCAGGATGGGTTCGCGGAGCTGGGAATTCCCTTTGTCTTTGACCCCCACCAACACTGATTCGCAGCCCCGCCTGATCCCCTGGCTTCTGCTTGGGGTCGTTCTGGTGGCCGGCCTGTTCTACGGTGCACTGCACTCCGTCGCGTACGTGTGGGATTTCGAAGCGGTCTGGCAGTATCGGCAGAAATTCTTCACGGGCTGGTGGGTCACCATACGACTCGCAGCCGCCTCCCTGGTGTTAAGCACCCTGTTCGGCCTGCTCACCGCATTGGCCCGTCGAAGCAGCAGGGCCCCTCTCCGGGCTGCGGCGTTAGGCTATGTAGAACTGGTCCGCGGCACTCCGCTGCTGGTGCAGATTCTCCTGCTGTATTACGGAGTGGCGAACGCCGTGGGAATGGATAACCGGTATGTGGCAGGGGTTGTCATCCTGTCGCTGTTTGCCGGAGCGTACATCGGTGAGATTATACGCGCCGGCATTGAATCGGTTCCAGGATCTCAAATCGAATCCGCACGGGCTCTCGGATTCAGTGACGTTCAAGTTTACCGGTTTGTCATTCTCCCGCAGGCAGGCCGCCAGGTGCTTCCCGCCCTGACCGGTCAGTTTGTGTCCCTGATCAAGGACAGTTCGCTGCTCTGTATCATCGGGGTTGAGGAATTCACCCTCAGCGCCAGGCAGATTAACAGCAACACCTACAGCACACTCGAATCCTATCTGCCGCTGGCTTTCGGGTACCTGCTTCTGACTCTGCCGCTTTCTCTTTTTACCGCCCGACTCGAGGAGCGTCTTCGGTATGCGGCTTGACCTCAACCACCTTGATCTCTCGTTTGGGGAGACCCCGGTATTGAATGGGTTGTCCGCGGATCCCATCGACTGCGGAACCCTCGCTCTGATTGGCCCCAGCGGTGGAGGGAAATCCACTCTCCTCCGGGTGATTGCAGGTTTGCTCATCCCGGATGCAGGAGAAATCCGCCTGGACGGAGACCCCCTTCCCAAAAACGAAGACGCCCTCCGGGAATACCGCAAACGAGTAGGTACGGTCTTCCAGTCCTACAATCTGTTCCTTCACCTCGATGCACTCACCAACCTCGTCCTTCCCATGACCGTTGTTCACGGGGTTCCGCCCATCGAGGCCGAATCACGGGCCATGGAACTCCTTGAACGGTTTCGGCTCACCGACCATGCCTACAAACGCCCGCGGGAACTGAGTGGGGGGCAGCAGCAGCGGGTCGCGATCCTCCGGGCTCTTGCCATCCGGCCCCGGCTGGTCCTGCTCGATGAACCCACCAGTGCCCTGGATCCTGAGATGGCGGCTCAGGTTCTCGACATGGTTGCAGAACTCGCGGATGAAGGGATCCCCGTCATCCTGGTCACACATCAACTGGCCTTTGCCAAATCAGCCGCCGATACCATCTGCTTCCTCCATCAGGGCCGCATTCAGGCCCAGTCCTCCGCTGACGAATTCTTCACCCACCCGCCGACAGAAGCGAGCCAGCGGTTTGTGGAGACAGTACTGAAGTATTAAATCTGCCGGCGAAAAGAACGTTGGCCTTGACCGGAGGAACATCGATCACAATTCTTGAGCAGCCTCATTCACCTCAAGCTGACCATGACCAACGTATTCCTGAGCCATTCAAGTATCGACAAACCATTTATACGACGACTCAGCACGGACCTTCGGGAAAATGGGATCAATGTGTGGCTTGATGAAGAAAACATTCTGCCCGGGCAGTCCATTGTAGAACGAATCAATCAGGCCTTGGAGAAAAACGACTTCATCCTCCTGGCCGTTTCACGTAGCTTTCTTGAATCCGAGTGGGCCACCTGGGAAACCAACGCCTCCATTAACAAAGCGATTCAGGATAAATCAGACTCCGTGATCCCACTCCTCCTGGAGGATGTATGGGAGTCCGTCCCGATGTTATTGGCGGATAAATGCTACATTGATTTTCGCAAGCATGGAAACATTGTCGAATACCGCCACTCACTGGGAAAACTAACCTCGACGCTGCTGCCTACTGCCCTCCCCCCGAAATCGAACACGCTTATTCCAAGGGTACTTGTGACCGGCGGCAGGAATAAAAAATTTAACTCGACTGCCTTTCATGCCGCATTTGAGTTTGGGAAATTGATTGGCGATCAACAGTGTCAAGCACTTACAGGAACCGCTTGGGGTGTAGATGAGTACTATGCACGTGGCGTAACGGAGTCGATTACGGCTCAGTCTGCCGATCCCCATCGTTTCCTGACCTGCTATTATGGCAGAGGAAGGACACCAGATCATTCCTTCGGGATGCAAATCGAATCTATGTATACCAATCGGGAAGAAGGAATACCGGAACTTATCACCGAGACCGATATCGTTGTTCTCTTCGGAGGCGGCAAAAACACCCATTATTTAGGGGTACTTGCATTGCTGGAAGGCAAAGTCGTGCTGCCCTCGGCCGCAACGGGAGGAGCAGCACGGGATGTGCATTCCCTTATACGAAGCCGCTTTGAGAAAACATTCGGGAGTAAACTTCCTAAACAATCCTTTATGGAGTTGGCAAATACCAACGGAAGCGCTTCTGAGATGGCAGCAAGATGCTTTTCACTTCTTCAACGAATTGTGACCTGACACAGATTCTGCACGAGACAAACATCATGCCGATGGGGAGCTTGTTTGAGTATTTTCAACATGGTTATCGTATGGACCCCATGGGGAGTTCTTTGGTATGTAGTAACAGGATATTGAATCTCCATTTCCGTTCATATATATCCGTGAATTTACGGGAGAAGTTAAGTTGGCCATTATCAGACTACACCACGGTACAGATTCGACTACAGCGCTGGTTCTTCAACAAGGCCAGATTGACACCACCAAAGGTTCAGGAGAGTTAGGGCGTGGTTTTTATCTCGGCACGAGCCTTCGTCTGGCCAAACGACGTGCCTTTCACAAATCGTTTGGAAGGCGTGCCATTTCGAAAAAGGAACTCCATCTTCTTCACAACAATGTCCTTCGTACTGAATTTGACGATAGGAAATCAAACAACCTGCGAAGTGAAAGGTTGAGCCTGCAAAAAGCAAACATCCTCTACCACACACTAAGAAAGAATCGACAAACCCGAACGTACCGGTTTCGGAAAGATTATGTATCTGCCCCCATCGTGGGTAATTCGAATTACTACAATGTTGAGCAGCAAAAGTGGGAGTCAAAACGGGGGGAAACGTTTCTGAACGGGCTATCCACCCTACGGACACTGTTGTAAAGGAAATCGAATGAACCACATTTGGTACTTATGCATGTCCCCGGAAAGGAACGGGCTGGTGTTTCCCGGGGAATTGGATGCGGAAGATCAACGCCTGGGATTTCTAATGATGGAGGAAGTGAACGGGGGGCCGCTGAAAGATCAAGTGATCGATGTATTTTATTCCGATCGTCTGTATACCGCACCCGTCACATTCGAAGCAAGTCAAGCAGATGGATCCCTACTCTACATCGCCCGTATTGATGATGAGTCTGTTCCAAGCAGCCTTCGTCAAATCGCGCTTTTAGCCATCCCTCCCCAGCGAGCATCCTTTCCGAGCAATCTGACCTACATTGGAGCTTCGAATCAACTCGTGTCTGGTACAACTATGTGGCCGGTATTCGAGCGAGATCCTGAGTTCCTTGACCAAGCCTGTGAAGAATATGATTTTTATCTGGTTGCCCGATCAGACGAGGAAGAGTTCCTCGGCCGAAGAGAACCACCACTGATACATCCTCCCCATACGCCGGATCCACTCCCAACTGACCACAGGCAGGAAGCACGAAATCGCCAAATCTTTATGGCCTCCCTTTCGGATAACGAACAGGAAATCGTTGATGTCGAAATGGATGACCAGATGGATGCATTCGGTTCAACACATTCGCCCGAAATTACCCGAAACGATGAAGATGATTTACCTCCTCAGTCTTTATCCATCTCTTGGTAAATTTCCGTAAAGCCAGATTTTCCCGATGGATTGGCCCGAACCAGGTTAACGTCCGTTTGGGTTGTTCCTCTCAATCCTTTTCCCTAATCTGAGATGACAGATTCATCTCGCAACCTGACATCACGCTGAACCCCTGCATAAGGAAGGAGAGTCATGACATTTTTAGAGAGACCGGAAGAAACAGGACAGGCCGTGTGATCGAATATGAAGCTGGAAAAAACCCAAAATCAGACGGAGGACCGGATACTCTTTCCGTGCGAGCACTGTGATCAGAAGCTGAATGTCCCCTCCTACGTATCGGGCCGCCGTCTTCGATGCCCGAAATGCGGTCAAAAAACCAGGGTTCCCGGAAAGAGGATAACCTTTCGAGAGTGGTGGTCCGGACTCTTCAGACAAACCTGAACGGCATCATCCTTTGCACAGCTTCTCCCCAATGCTCCTTCTATGATCGAAGATCTCTCTTTGTCGGTTCTATTCGGGTTGTATTTCATAACCGCCTATACCTACTGGTACTGGTGGATCAGTCTCCCGCTTTATTCAGCCCTTCTCTTCACGGAATACAGAACGTTTGCCAAAATCAGGAAGATCTTCGACCGGGTACAAAGCCCACTGTATATCTGGATACTGCAACTCATCGTACCACCTATTCCTCTGGTGCTGTACCCCTATCTGCCCCAACCGGAATACGACTATGGTCATTGGATCATACATGACAAACTGATGTATCCCTTTGTCATCACCATGGGGTTGCATCTTACATTGACCACAGCCTTCTGGTGCAAAATCATATTCCTCTACCGGTATGCATACCCGAAAAAGAGGGATCATCTGTGAGGATCCCACCTTCCACCACCTGGGCAGAACAGAACGAAAAAGGCTCTGTCAGCATGAATCCATGTTCCCGTCTCTTTGGGAGGGAGAGGATATGAAATTCGTCCAGTATCTCTGCTTCGGCGTGGTCAATACTCTGGCCGTGTTGATCACCTATTTCCGGGTGGCCGGATGGCTTCACTCCCTGACCGGTCAGTATCTCGATCAGATCAATCTGACATCCATTGCCAGCTGTGTGATATGTCTGACAGTGCTTCTCCTGGTGTCCAGACTTGAAGCGAAACAACTCGCCCTGAACGTATTCATGCTTCTCGTTTCCAGTTTTGTGATGACGTCTCTTACCATTGCAGGACTTGTGGTTGTCACGGATGTGATCGCAGACAGGATTGGGTAACCGGCGTGTACATGTTTTCAGGATTCAAGCTCCGGCAGAAACGATGAGAAGGCTCAGGATCTCAGATTTGCTGGTGACCCGCAAACAGCTCAACCGGCTCTCCTTTCTGGGGGATAAAGATCCGGATCAGCTTCTGCGCACGGCAACCGGGTTTGCCTCCCTGATTCTGGGCTGTGGCTGGGCGCTGCTTTATCTCCATCTCTCTCTGTGGGGAGTGGAGTCGTTCGACCCGCTCGGGACGGTACTTGTGATCGTCTCTTCTCCACTGAGAATCTGGATTCATGAGGCCCTGCACTACCTTGGCTTTCGGGCTGCAGGCCTTCCGCATTCCGCGCTTCGCATCAATCTCAAGCCACCTCCACGGGCGCTGTGGAGTGGGAGATGTGAATGGCAGGGAGACCTGTCCCTCACCGGTTGGCGGGTCAGTTTACTGGCTCCTTTACTTTTCCTCTCCCTTCTCCCTCTGGTGTTTGGCTTTTCCACCGGAATTTGGTGGCTGACAGTCTGGGGAGCGACAGAGCTCATGGGATGCAGGGGGGATCTCCTGTATCTGTGGGAGAGCCGTTCGTACGAGGATCAATGGATAACCTTCTACACCCTGGATGAGGAAATCCCCTGGTCGGAGTTCCTGGAGCAGAAGGAGGAGAATCCCGGAACAGGACGAACCCGATGAACATGAGAAGAGAACATCCGCAAGCGGAAGATTCAAACATGACTGTGAATTTTACGTATACAGACTCAACGGGTGCATCATACACTCACGACAAAACCCATCGCCTGAATTCTGAGAGATCATGCTGAAATTCTTACTTCTTGGAGCCGTTGTCCTCATCGCCATCTGGTGGGCGTATGTCCATGAGGAGTCCAGGGACTGGGTGCCCGATGAGGATGCGCTGGCTGATTCTGAACCGGAGGACGACACAGATATCGACTGTTCCCAGGAATCCCTGCCGGAGGTGCTGCTGGAGATCACGCATCTTTTTGCACACAGGTTTACCGCACAGGAGGCTGAAACGTTGCGTGTCCGTGCATTTGCGGCCAAGGTCGATTCTGAATTCGAGGTCGCATATCAGGTCCCCTGGCAAGGCGGGATCGTCACATTACGGATTGCCGTGTTTCGCGATGATCTTGACGCCATCCGGTTAACGTTCAGAGGGCCCCGATCGCTGATCGGGCAACTCGAGACTCGACTGGACCGGTTTTTTGTAGAGGGGTGATGAGCACAATGCACGCACTCAGACCTATCATCTGTTTCTTATGCCTTGCATGCTGTGTGGGTGGACCCACTGCTGCTGCAGATGATCTCACCGCCATTCGAACGGCCGTCAGAACCAATCAGTATGACAAGGCCCTCGAACGTGCCGAGGCCATGCCGTCCACTGACCCGCAGTATGCAAAACTGGCAGGGATCCTCCATAGAGCGGGAAATCAGGCAGCCGAACAAAACCACTTTGCCCCGGCTGCGGAGTTCTACCAGCTCCTGTTGACACGCTTTCCAGACTCACGGTATGCCAGCCAGACACGGGCCAACCTGGTCACGGTCTATTCAGGACTCCGCCGCCTGGAGGACTGCATCCGGCAATCACAGGAAAATCTCTCCCTTGAGCCCGATTCTCCTCACGCGGAGTACTGGGAGTTTCTCATTGCTCAAAGTGCATTTCGGTTATGGAAATTTGAAGAAGCGGAACGCGGACTGACTGCATTTCTGGAAAAGTATCCCACGGGTCGGCTGGCGGGTGCCGCACAGGGATATCTGGATGACATCGACCCTCAATGGGACATCAATCCAAACGGGGTGGTTGCCTACACCGGAAAATATGAAAACGATATCCGTTTTCAGGCGGTGCTCGAAGAGCTTCCCAAACGCCTTGACGAAAGCTTTGCTCTCCTGAAGGCACGTACCGGACTCGACCTGGCCCCTCACACCCATATCCTGTTTGTGTTTGAGGATGCACATCGAGATCCGAAAGGCGGGTTGATTGCCGTGACCCGCGTGATCGGCATGGACAATAAACCCACCACCGTCGTTCGGTTTTACAGTGAACACGTCGTGGCGGAGCCGGAGACGTACACCACGACTCTGACCCATGAGATCAAACACGCGGGATTTATCGGGCTGATGGGGCACCCTTACGACAGCCTGCCGAAATGGGTGCGGGAAGGACTGGCGGTATATGCGTCTGATGAACACATCATGCGGCTGCACAGGGTCCTGCTCAACCAGATCATCGCCGGGAAAGATCCGATGGAGGTCCTCGACGGAATTGACGACCCGATACACGATCTGGTCGATTATCTTGAAGACGGTCTCGCCTTCGAATGGCTGGAACATCTTCAGGAAGGCAACGTCAAGCGGTTTTGCGGCCATCTGATGCTGGGGGAAGCCTATCGGGTTGCGATGGCCGAGGTGAGCGGAATGCCGTATTCCGAGGCACTTGCCGCAATCAATGTCTACTGCAAACGCCGGGTAGAGGGCGCTCTTGGTGCAGGATACACAGAATGGATTCCCCTCCGGAACTCCTGTATTCGAGCACTGAACAACGGTCCGAACGCAACCAAACAGTGGCTGGAATCAGGGGGGCGGCAGGAGATGGAAACCTGGCTGAACACCCATCCGGGACATCTCATAGAACCCTTTGCCCGTTTCTGTCTGGCCCGGTCCCTGATCACCGCCGGAGAGTATGGCGACGGCCGTGCGCTGCTGCAGAAAATCCTCAAGGAGGATTCCCGGCGAAGCTCACTCGAAGACGATGCGATGCTGTGGCTGAGTATCTCCTACCAAAAGGAGGGCGACCTTGAAGCCGCAGGGGATGTCATGGGGGCTTTGTTGCGGGACTATTCATATTCTCATTCTGCCCGCAGGATAGGGGGGCGGCTTCAGCCCGCGGGCCCGGTGACCGAGTGAAGGTCACGGAAATCAAACCAGATGGACCTTGCTCCCAAACCGACAAACGCTGATGAGTTACACAAATCCGGATCACAAATGTACCTACGTAAATCTCAAATTCCCGAGCTAAAGGCACTCACGAAAACGCAACGGAACGTCGTGGCCTCCATGTATCATCGGAAGCGGTATTCCTGGAAGCGAAACCGACTCCCTCAGCTGATCCTGATTCCGCTTACACTGTGCCTGGGAGTTTTCTTAACCCCCCATACCGAATGGGGATTTGCCATCGCATTCGGGGTCTATCTCCTTCTCAAGGAAGGGCATGAGCTTGTTCTCACGGTCATGGAAACCAACGAGCTCGCGACATCACCGGACGTTATTGAAGCAGCCAAAGAAAGTGAAGTGGGATTCTAGAGCGTGTGGGATCTGGAACTCCGGCATTCAGAAGGAGCCAGGAACCGCAACCCGGCCAGTTTGACTCTGATACCGCAAATCTTGACCCGCATCCTGCCTGGGTACGGCCTCATTAACCCAGCGGATGGGAGGGGGAGAACTTGCAGTTGGGCGGGATCTTGCTAAACTCCTGCCATGATTGATTCCAAAACAGCCCAGCAAATCAACGAACAGGTCGGTCATGAATTCGGCGCCTTTCTCCAATACGTCGCCATCTCCACCTGGTTCGATTCCGAAGCCTTACCTGAATTGTCCCGCTACTTTGCCAAACAGTCAGAGGAGGAACGGCTGCATGCCATGAAGATGATCCAGTTCCTGGGGGATACCGATCAGGACGTTGTGATCCCGGCCATCCCCCAGCCGATCAACCGGTTTTCTGATGTGAAAGAGGCTGTGAAGCTGGCGTATGACCAGGAGAAACGGGTCACGGAACAAATCGAAGCGATCTGTGATACCGCCGCAGATGCCAAGGACCGGCTCACACTCAATTTTATGCAGTGGTTTCTGGAGGAGCAGGTCGAGGAGGTGTCGAGTATGGACACCCTGCTGAAAATCGTCGACCGGGCGGGTGGTGATCTGTTCCGGGTAGAGGAATACGTCTCCCGGGAAGGCCACCCGGAAGATGCGGCCGGAGCCTGATCACGTTCCTCAATCACGGAGTCCAGACAGGATCATCAACATAGGAGTGGGAAATGTTCCGGAAACTACTGAATCTGTTTACCCGCCGCGAACCCGCGGAACGAAGTGCGGAGGAGGAAGAGGCGGCAGAGAAATGGTATGAGGAAAAATCCTCCCGGATGGAGGGGATTCTGGGCAAGGAACATGACATGGTCATGCATGCCATCATTCCATATGCAATTGGAGGAGGGCTGGACCTGTATTATTACCCGAATGATATCGAGGGTGTGGCCGTCGCAACCAAGGAACTCTCGGAGCTTCCCGGAGAAGGCTCATCGAATGCGGTGTTTGATCTATACGAATTTGCCATGTTCACCCGGCTTCCTCTGAACCTGGAAGCCGCCAAGGATGCAGAAACCCCTTTTGGTCAGACCCATACGACCATTAATGCGGTCCTGAACACCTTTGCCCCCTACAGTGCTCAAGCGACCCTGAACCCCTGTGAAACCTGTGAATTCCCAGCGGACATGGAGAAGATAGGGGGAAAATGTTTCCTTCTGGACAGCTACAAAGAAGAATTGGCGACACAGGGGTTCGGCGTCATGGTGATCCTCGAAGTGTTCCGGTCTGAGATGCAATATGCACGGGAACACGGCGGGCAGCAGATGCTCGATAAACTCAAAGCAGCCGGGGTGTACCCCTATTCCGATATGGACCGGGAGCCTTTGGTGTAACCACCTCCTGAAAATCGACTGAGGGTACTTGTGAAATGCTTGAGCCTGGTGTTGAGGTGCCTATGGGTCTGTATAAACCTCCTGATCATCATGGTGGTTTCACTGTTCCAATTGTGGTTGGGCCTGGCCGTTATCAGCGTCATCATTCTGCTGTGCCTCCCGGAGCTGGAAGAGGCACCACAGCCTTTCGTCATCTTCTTTTGCGGTTTCGTGATCCTCTATCTCCTTGCGATTCTCTGGTGGAATTTGATCTCATTCCGTGACCGGTGGCGGGAAGTGATCTGCCCGGAAAAAACATCATGAGTTTTTGGCGGCACCTGACACGTCCTCCGTGGCGCACCCTGGGCCTGCTTATCGGCATTCTCGGAGTGCTGGGTTTGGGGTTCCTCCTTTGGTCACCGGGGAAAACCGTTTGGGACGGGCGACATGATTTGGGATCAAATGGACTCTGGCTTCAACACGGATGGCTGGGGGATGATTCCTGGTTTGAACGCAATCAGAGAGACAAAACGCGGTTCCGTGATCCGGAGAAGGTTCAGGTCCTTTCACACCGACTAAACACGCATGGGATCCAGTATGTGTTCCCGCATGCCTGCCCTACCGATTCCTCCGGACGAATCTCCCCTGTCGACCCGGTTCAGACCGAACTCTTTCTGGATCACATTGGGGAGGTCAAGGTCCTCCCCTGGATTGGGGGCGTGCTGCAGGTGCATTGTTTCCCCTCCTCTCCGGAGTGGAGAGCCACATTCATCTCCTCCGCCGTGGATCTCCTGGTAGCACATCCCCGACTCGCAGGCCTCCACCTCAACATTGAACCCCTGCCAACAGGCACCCCGGATTTTCTCCTGCTGCTTGATGAACTCCGAAAGGCCCTGCCGGAAGGAGCCCTTCTCTCTGTCGCCGCCTACCCTCCTCCCACACGCTGGCATCCTTTCCCGGAGGTTCACTGGGAAGAACAGTACTTCCGGCAGGTGGCGAAACGGGTCGATCAGCTTGTGCCCATGATGTACGACACCTCCCTCAAGTGGCCGAAAGTGTATCAACAGTTACTGGCATCCTGGACCTCCGATGTTCTGGAATGGTCAGGTGACACTCAGGTTCTGCTTGGAATTCCGGCTTATGAGGATGAGGGCGTCGGTTATCATGTGCCTGAAGTGGAAAATCTTGAGAATGCCCTCAAAGGAATTCATGCCGGGTTGAGCCGTTACGCTTCCCTTCCGCAACATTATGCAGGAATTGCTATGTACAGTGAGTGGGTGATGGATGAGGAGGAATGGGGATTGCTTCGGGAAGAGTTTTTGGCCCGTTGAAATCCGTATAACAAAGGGCGCATCCCGGAATGAGTGAAGTGTTCAATCATCAACACCCACGCTTTCCAAGTCAAAGGCATCGCAAGCGTTGGCGTATTCTCAGGACTTTTCTTTAGCAGGGAAAACCTTCCACCTCAATCTTTCCATCGTGCTCCCTCCTTTCGGCCTCATCTCCTTTGCATATTTGAGCCAGGTCGCTTCTCAGGAATTAAAGCACTTGGGATATTTGGTGTAAAAATGATGCGTCGTTCAGAAGGATGAATGTGCGCCTGGAACTGAGGCTCCCGATTGAACATCGAACACTCAACATCCAACGTCCAGCGTACCTACCCAGCCGTTGGATGTTGGAAGTTGAATGTTGGCTGTTGGATGTTGATAAAAAAAGCCGGAGCCCACGTATGAAGCTCCGGCGGCCGTCTGGGGTAGACCTGCTTACGAAGAGGTCTTGACCTCCAGCATCCCGTCTAACTGGAACGCTTGGTAAATCGCGAGCTCGGATGCTTCAGCAGCGGCATTAATCGCTTCAACGGGTTCGCCCATCCCCAAACCATCACGTACGGTGCGGAAGGGGCGCGTACCGTGGTCGGCATCGACCAGCTTCAGGGTCTCATCCGCGATCCACTGTGGATCGGGAGCGTTTTCTCCGCTCAGGTTCCCTTCAAATCCCTGCACCATCTGCATGGGAGCACCTGCCGCTTCTCCCAGGCTGTTGATACGCTCCTGATCACTTGGCTGGATGAGTGCACTCATGAACGAGGTGCCGTATCCGCCGGGTTCAATGACACAGGATTCGATTCCGGCCCCGCTGAGTTCGAGGCGGTAGTTCTCCGCCATGGCTTCCACGGCAAACTTGGTGGCATTGTAGGGACCGAAAAACGGAAGCGTGACTCGTCCCAGCAGACTGGACAGATAAATCACCAGTCCCTCTCCTTTTGCTTTCATATGCGGAATCACAGCGCGGGTCACACGCTGAACCCCGAACACATTCACCTCAAACACCTTTTTCCAATCCTCGACCGTAAAGGTTTCCTGCCATCCGATCACACCGGTACCGGCATTGTTGATGAGGACGTCGATTCCTCCCAGACTGTCCACGGCAGTTGCAATGGCTGCGTCGACACTTTCATCTCGGGTGACATCCAGTTCCAGCACATGTGCCCCCAGTGCTTTCGCTTCTGCGGCATTCTCCGCGTTACGGCCTTCCGGATCACGCATCGTCGCAATGACGGTATGACCTGCGTCGATGAGCGTTGCAGTCATGAGCTTGCCGAATCCAGCACTCGCACCGGTAATGAGAACATTCTTAGACATGAGGAAACACCTTGGGTGTGGGTTATGTATCTGAAGAGGAAACCTAAGACTCGACAGCAGGATTTCAACTGATGCTCCCGGGCTTTTTGGGGGTCGACGCAGGTGTTGCTTGCGTCAAGGGGTGTTTGGAGGTAGCAGGGATCATCGCCGATATCATCTTATCCGGGAGGTCACCGCATGCACGACGACACGAGTGAAGAACTGCCTTTAACCTTCGAGGGGTTCGAGGAATCTCCCTATGCCGGCTTCTGGCGGAGATTCGGAGCCTTCTGGCTGGATTTTCTGATTATGCTTCCCTGGACGGTCGCCATCAGCTTTTTCAACCATGCAGGACGGCTGAATACTCTATACTCCTTCATCCCCTCCTACCTGTTTTTCTTTTTCTACTCCATTTACACGGTGAAACGATGGGGAGGCACGCCCGGGAAGTTACTCACAGGGGTCATCATCGTCCGGAAAGACGGAAAAAAAGCGGGGTGGAAAGAAGCGGGGTTACGCTATGCCGTACAATTGGTGCTGGGAATCCCCATGAATGTGGCCTTCGTGATGGTGATGCTGGGAATGACGGATGAGCAATACATGGAGATGGGCTTCCTGAAGCGGTCGGAATACATCGTGAACAACATGCCGGTCTGGTATTCCTGGACCAACTGGGCAAATCAAATTTGGATCTGGAGCGAATTCCTTGTGCTGTTGCTGAACAAACGAAAACGAGCCATCCATGATTACATTGCCGGCACAGTTGTGATCAAAGGCACCTTCAAGAGCATCGCAGAACAGTACAGCTCAAGGAGCCTCCCTCCTCCTGACCCCGTTACCTAAGACGTGTCTCATGAACTTCCCGACTCTCATCCGGTTGCTGAAGCTTTACACACTTGTGGCGTTTTTTCAGCCTTTTCCAATGGCCTACTGGACAGATGCGGCCTGGATCGACCTGTTTGCCCTTTTCTTTTTTCCCATTGCCGCGAATCATCTGGAAGAATCAAAAACCGCCAGTGTCGCGGCATGGCTGTTCGGGGTGACCCTGATGTACACGTTAGGAAGCTGTTGGTATCTCATCATCCTATTGTCCCATCTTATGGGGATGACGGATGCCGCCAACGGATCGGTTTCAGCCTTTATCCTGGCAGGCCTCTCTCTCTTATATACCGCATTCGCCTATTACGGGTTTCGCCTGGTGAGGTCCCTGCAGAACCTTCTTCGTTCAACAAAGATTGAACCGGGTCACCTTGAAGATCAGGGCGAACCGCCTCCCGAATCAGAACCCATTCCCGCACTCCCCCCTTCCTCTCCTTCTCCCTAAACGTCCGGGGCAACATGCATCTCAAATACCTCCCTTACGTTCTCTGCGGGTTGTTGCCATTCCTGAAGGCAGAGGAAGTGGAGGGTCTTTCCCCCCGTCAACAGGCCTGGGTGGATGCGGTGTTTGAGGCAGGAGTCATTGTGGACCCGATTGGAGCCACCAGGGTCATGGTTCTCACCCCCAGACACTTTGCATCAGGAAATACCCATGACCACTGGAAGGAAGCCTGGTTATTTCCCGCTAAAGACGGAAACAAGGCGACCATCGTAGGCACCTCCGGAATTCCAATCCCGAAAGAGCGGCAAAAAGACGTCCGAACCGTTTCCTTTCTCCAGGCTTGCAGAGCCAAACTAGTTGCCTCCATCCTCTATGAGCATGATCTAAAAGAGGATGACTGGCTGGTAGATACGACGCTTCGCGGAATGCAGGAGGGGGCGAGGTGGGATGACCCGTATATTCTGGCCGCCTGGCTCACCCGCAGAGGCGAAGTGGATCTCGCAAAACAACTGTTTGAATACGGATATAAGTTCCTCGACATGACCGACCTGAACGATGTGACAGAAGAAGTGGCGGCCAGCGTGAAGCTGGATATGATCCATGCATACGCGGCCCGGGATGATAAAGAGGCGGAGAGGCAGGCCGCATGGTTGAAAGAACGGTTCCCGCATTACGCCAAAGCGCAACGTACCCGTGTGGAAAAAGAGCTGACCCGACGAAAAGAGCAGGATCGATACGGTAAAAAAGTGGATCTTGAAGCAACCCCGAAGGGATATGATCAATGGCCTGCAGAACAACAGGCGGCATACTGGATCGACCTTCTGGATGAAGGGGATGAAGAGCAGGATGGACAGCCTGGAGGAGTGGATTTAGGGGCCCACATTACCATCAGAAAGCTGGTCGAAATCGGGGATCCGGCCTTACCAGCATTGCTGGACACATTGGAGACCGACCATCGTCTCACCCGATCCGTTCACTATTGGCGGGTGCATCACCCCAGCCGGACCATCCTCACGGTTCGGGAAGCCGCCCTGGTGGCAATCATGGACATCCTGCAGGAGGATTTCTTTTTTGAACTCGCCTCCACGGGCGACAGTTTCAGTTCCCGGGGAGATGCAGAAGCAAAAAAAGTAGCGGACCAGATCCGGGCCTATCTCACGAAATGGGGGCATCTCCCCTTTCCCGAACGCATGGTCGCGCAAATGGAGGATGACACTCTCTCGGACAACCAACGTCGCGGGGCGTTGGTCCGACTCTGTTACTACGGGAGCCCGGTCCAGTACGGTACCATGTTTGGAGTCGGGGATGAGGAGGAACACCCCCGCAAAGGTCTTCATCCTGATCTTGCCCGCATCCAGGATCCTCCTGTCCTGACACGAGTCCTGCAGTTTATGGAGGCAGACCTGAAGGCACAGAACAAAAGGGATCACGCCGGACGGATGCTCTGGTATCTTGAACTGTTTGATGAAATAGGTGAGAGAAACATCCTGGACTATGTCCCAACCTTCTGGACGGGTACCACTCACCCGCATGACAGGCTTGAACTTTCTTTGTTCGCAAAAAGATGGGGAGACAGCTCCTACTTCGAGACATGGCTGAACGAGTTCCGGGAAGGAGAGATTCTTCTGGATGGGAATGACGCACAAAAAAGATTCCGGTTGAAGCAATACCTGAATGCGATCAGAGGCCATGCAACTCCGGAACAGCAAACAAACACCTTTACCGCTCTCGCAAAACCGGAGCATCCCATCCACCAGCAAGTTCCGAATCTACCCCCTGAAATACTGGAAGAGAATCTACCGAAAAACCCTGTGCCATTCGCCTCGGACTGGGACCCCTTTGTCACCTTTGATAGCCTGGGCGACCCTGATACATCCACCGAGGATCCGTTTGGAAAGGAGACTTCATTTGGAGAACATCCGCCTGCAGAATAACCCAGGAATTCTCACGTACAGGTATCCTTCTTCCCCTCTCCACGGTGTTTTGAATGTGATCCAGCGCAAATTCCACATGCTTACCCGATTGATCACACTTGCATGCGGCTGCATCCTTCCTCTTTTGCATGGGGAAGAAGAGCACCACCTACCCCCATCGCAACAGGCCTGGGTGGATGCGGTGTTTGAGGCAGGTTTGATTGTGGATCCAACCGGGGCCACTCGGGTACAGGTCCTGATCCCTCACTTCTCTCAGTGGGGTGGCACATATGATACCTGGAGAGATGCCTGGATGTTTCCTCAGCCAAACGGTCAGGATCCGGTTTTTCTGACCACCTCCGGCCTCCCGATCCCGAAAGAGGATCAGAAAGAATACAGGCAAGTGCCTTTCGCTTTCGCATGTAGAGCCCGGGTTCTGTCTGATACCCTCCGAAACCATCATCTCGAACAAGATGCAGAATTAATTGAGGACATAGTATCACAAATGATTCCAGGAGCAGCGGTTGATCACCCGCTCACTCTTGCAGCCTGGTTAGTGAAAAAAGGTGATCTCTCATTAGCAAACGTATTCTTCCAGAAACATCGAACCCAATTGAAACCCAATGATCTGGATGAATTCAAACACTCCCTGGCCTATCCCCACTTTCTGGATATGGTGGATGCGTTCGTGAATCACAATGATGCAGAAGCCGAGAGACAGGCAAAGTGGTTGAAACAAAAGTTTCCGAATCAGTACGTGGTTGAACGAAAACTGTTGGAGAGTGAGTTTTCCAGAAGGAGAAACGCAGGCCGCTTTCATCAGAAAGTGGATCTGGAGACCCCTCCACCGGGATATGAAAAATGGACCGTGGAAAAGAAGGTTGACTACTGGATTGATCTTCTGGATGAGATCGATGAACGTCAGGATGGACAACCCGGAGGCGTCAATTTCAGTGACCATATCGTGGTCCATCAACTGGTCATCATCGGGAATCCGGCCCTGCCCGGGCTGATTGAAACACTTGAGAATGACCGGCGTCTGACCCGCTCCGTAGAATTCTGGAGAGATTTTATGGGAGATCGCAGTCTCCTATTCGTACGGGAAGCTGCATTACGTGCCATCGAGGAAATTCTACACACGGGTTTCACATATGATCACGCATTTTACGAAGACCGCTTAAGTAACCAGGCGAATAAAGCCTCAAGAAACATGGCCGCTGAGATTCGGGAATATGTCAAAAAATGGGGCCATCTTTCGGTTCCTGAACGACTCCTGCTTGAATTGGAAGATGAGACGTTATCAATCTTAGGACGGCGGAGAAGATTATCTCAACTATGCAGCTATAGGACCCCCACTCTTCTGAACCTGAACGCAGAGGGAGATATGAAAACCACAGGACTGGATCCGGCCTTGGCCCGTATCCAGAAACCGGATGTTCTCACCCGTGTCCTCCAGGAACTTGAAAAAGATCTCAAAGGGAAAACCGAAGCCCAAACCAGACGCTGGGTTCTCTGGTATTGCGGCCTCTTGCAGGAACTTGGGGATCCCAAGGGACTGGATGCGATGGAGACCTTCCGCAGGTTTTCAGATGACCTCGAGTATCAAAGCAGGCTGGACGCCCACATCCGCAGGTTCAGGGAAAAGAGGTTGAACCAAAGGTGAAGACGTCACTTTTCCGCCTGTTGACAGTTTCTCAACCTGAGTTATACGGCTCGCATGTTTACGGATTCCCATTTTCACCTCGATCACTTTGCCCTTAAGGGCACAATCCCTGATCTGCTGTCCGCCTCGGAAGACGCTCAAGTGACCCGGATGGTGGCGATCGGGGGCAGTGATGACGCCAACCGGCTGGCACTGGATACGGCGAAGGCTCATCCCGATGTTCTCTGGAGCACCGCCGGGTATGACCGGGATCTGTGTATACACTGGGGCGGTGACACCTCAGTACTTCGCCCCCTGCTGGACGATCCCAAGGTCGTGGCGCTTGGCGAGTGCGGTATCGACTATTTTCACAAAGAAAACCCTGCCGATGCGCAGAAGGAACTCTTCGGCGCCATGCTCGATCTGGCGGTTGAGGTACGGAAACCGGTGATTGTACACAGCCGGGAGGCGGATGAGGACACCCTGGCCATGCTGACGGAATTCAGTGCCCGTTGGCCGGATGCCGACCGCCCCTGCGCGGTGCTGCACTGTTTTACCGGTTCCAAGGAATTTGCGTCCGCCCTGCTCGATCTCAACCTCATGATCAGTTTCAGTGGAATTCTCACGTTCCGGAACGCAGCAGAAATTCGTGACGTGGCGGCGGAGATCCCCGAGGACCGGCTGCTGATCGAAACCGATAGTCCCTACCTCGCTCCGGTCCCCCACCGCGGGCAACGCAATCAACCGGCCTTTGTCCCGCATGTGGCCGAGTGTTTGGCAGAAGTGAGAGGCACCACGCCGGAAGAAATAGGCACGGTCACGACCGCGAACGCGAAACGCTTCTTTTCGTTTTAAAACGAACCCTCCTCCACTTCCTCAACAGGTTTGATTCCGTTCCGTTAACAGCTTCAGGCTGGTTCAGGTTCCGAAACGGATTCCTGCAGGTCACTTCAGTTTGATACGGAAATGAATTCCGTCGTCGTTCACCGGGCTGAACCACAACGAATCGCGCTCAAACACGACCTGATTGCCCACACGGAGAGCAATCACCTCCCGTTCTCCGGGCTTCCAAGAGGCCTCGCCTTCTTTATCGGTATGCCCTCGAAAGCCGGACCATCCCGAGTAGCTCTTGCTGTCGACCGCGAGATGCGCACCCGGGGTTCCATCCGCATGAATCACCGTCACATAAACGGTTCCCTCTTGGGGGGCATTTTTCCAGGAAACGGATGCAAGTGCGTGATGCTGATGGGTGAGTGCATACCACCCCAGCAACCAGAGACTCATGGTCCCAGCAAGAATCCCCCATGGGATCCACCCACCACGCTTTAATTTTCGGATTACAGAAATCCTGCTCATCCTGTACATCCTTGTTCCTACAACCGCAGCCCTTTAGGCTCCAAAGAGAACAGGGCTTTAGTGATGGTATAGGCCTGATCAAGGGGCATCCGTTTCTTCGCATGGCCCTTGCCCCAGGAATCACTGAAGAGAATTTCCCTGGTTTTGTCATTATATCCGATGATCATCCGTAGATGCCCCCCCGCAGTGGTGGGCCGTTCTTCGGGGAACATGCCCAGCGTCACACTCCAGGCAAGGGGGCATCCGCCATTCACGAATTTCTTGATTCGCTGCTCGAATTTTTTGAACTCCGAGCGGTTCTTCATCCGCGTCGCTTTGAACGTATCCGGATCAAGTTGTTTATACACATCACCGATCATGATGGTACCGGTTCGGGGGATTCTCACCGGCTTTTTCCCATTCCGTTTGGCCAGACGGTTGTAATCCTCCATCTCATCCAGCCAATCCTGAAAATCCCATTCCAGGTGCGAGTTCAGGGTAAAACCGTATTGTCGGCCGACCGCCTGCAGGGCTTTTTTCAGTTCCCGGCTGCTGGTCCCGCCTCCGGATGTGGTGTTGGCGACCTGCGCCACCTGGTGCTGATCCACCTCCTGGCCAAAGAACCGGAGAATCCGCTCCGAGGTCGCGGCGGCACAATACCCCTTGGGCCCCTGGTCCACCATGGGAATGTTATCGATAAACACATCCCCTTTCTCAGGGTCGCGGGTCACATGTTTCCGGATTTCGTAGGGGTTGACCCGGTCAATGGCATGCGAAGGAATTTCGGCAGAGGTGAATTCCTTGGCAGTCAGCCGGATAAACTCCGCCCGAAAGGGTGTGCGATTCGTCTTGGGAGTGAAGGAATAGGCCAATTCAAACTGAATTTTGGGCCTCTGCCAGATCCGGCTGTCGTCCCGGACTTTATTGTTCCGGGATTGATTGTTTCCCGGGCGGGGCTGAACCCGGAGGGTACTGGTGATCGCGGAAATCAGCTCCCGTACTTCCGCCTGGAACTCGGTTTCGGTGAGGGGCGTGGTGGAATCCCCCCGGTTGTAAAAAGAAATCATGATGTTCTCGGGACTTCCGTCTTCAAACCGGACGACCACTTCGTAGGCATCATGTCCAAAAAACTGCCCTTTTAATGGCGCGGCACGGGCCGAACGGTCCTGAGTGGTCCAGCGGAAGCCAAGCGGCTTGGCCTTCTGATAAAAGGTCTTTGCCTCCCAGCTCCAGAACGGAGCGGAGTCCGCCAGCCAGTACTCCAACGGGTCGGAGTTGGCTATGACGGTTAAGGGAATGACGAGTGGAAACACCCACCTCAGACGAATCAGGGGAGACATTTGTGCTACCTATTTTGAACTTTCATTCAGACGGTTTAGGACTATGAACACCGCCATGAGCATCAAGAAATACAACATCTGGACCATCGGATGTCAAATGAATGAGGCGGATTCCCGTCACCTCGGCAGTCAGCTCGAGTCGCTGGGGTATGCCATGACGGAAGAGGTCACCGAAGCCGATTTGGTGGTCCTCAACACCTGCGTGGTGCGCCAGTCTGCGGAGGACCGCGCCATTGGACGGCTTGGATACGTGTCCAGCCTCAAGAAAAAACGTCCCGATCTGAAAGTGGGCCTGATGGGCTGCATGGTCGGTATGCGGGAAGCTCCCCGGCTGAAAAAAGAATTTCCGTTTGTCGATGTGTTTATGCCTCCCTCGGACCCGGCACCTCTGCTCTCCTATCTTCAGGGAGAGGACAATGAGGACGCCGAAGCCAAAGTGGAGGAGATCCGCCGCAAAAATGAGCAGAATGCCATTCAGGATGAGGAATACATCCTCCCGGCTCTGCGCCGCAATGACACCATTCAGGCCAATGTGCCGATCGTGCTGGGGTGCTCCCACGCCTGCACCTTCTGTGTCATCCCTTACCGTCGCGGACCGGAACGGAGCCGTCGGCCGGGGGAGATCATCCAGGAAATCCGCAAACTGGCCGAACAGGGTGTGCGGGAAATCATGTTGCTGGGTCAGATTGTGGACCGCTACGGGACCGATTTCGAAGGTGATTACGGACTTGCGGAATTGTTGACCGATGTTTCCGAGGTGGAAGGCATCCTGCGGATCCGCTACCTCACGGGTCATCCCAATTACATGACCGACCGCATCATTGAGGTCACAAGAGACCTGCCCAAGGTCATGCCGCACTTCGAGCTGCCGGTACAGGCCGGCAACAACAAGGTGCTGGAGGACATGCGCCGGGGCTATACCCGTGAGGAATTCCGCATGCTGATTGAACGGGTCCGCCGCATCTGCCCGGACAGCACCATCAATACCGACATCATCGTCGGTTTCCCCGGTGAGACGGCTGAGGAATTTCAGGACACCTACGATCTCCTGGCCGAACTGGAGCTGGATAAAGTACACCTTGCAAAATATTCCGAACGCCCGAAGACCATCGCCGCCCGGAAAATGCCGGATGACGTGAGTGAAGAGGAAAAAGAACGCCGACGCCTGCTGATCGACGGTTTAGTAGACGAGATCCTGACCCGGAAAAACCAACGCTGGATGGATCAGGATGTGGAAGTGCTGGTGGAATCACGGCACAAAGGCAAATGGCGGGGACGCACGCCTCACAACCGCCTGGTGTTTTTCGAATCCGATCAGGATCTCGCCGGAGCCCTGGTCGACGTGAAGATTCACTACACCAGCCCTTACAGCATGCAGGGAGATCTGGTGAAGGTGAACGTCCCCGCCCTGCCCAAAGCCCCCAACCTCAGCACCATCCCGATGTTCCATCGGTCGCTGAAGGAAAACCTCTCCCAGAGCTGAGGCGGCCATGTCCGGAGACACCCGTCGATCAAATGGTTCCCACATGCTGGTATGGATCCTCGCGGGGCTCCTGATCTATGTAGGGTCTTATCTTTGGTTCCGCAGCGCGTTCAGGGTGCAAGAGTATCCGTGGAATGTCGGAGGAAAGAGCCAGGTGGACAGGATCCGGGCAAATACACCCTTCAGCAAAAAATTGATGGCGGTGTATACGCCTCTCTTTCTCATCGACCACCATCTGACCGGCATCCAAAATGCGGATGAACTTTGAACGGTTCCATAAGGTCTCCTCACTGAACATGGATGTACATCGCGGATCATGATGAGCCATTCCTCAATGCGTACTCATGGGTCCCAGTTTCTCACGGTTCTCCTGGTGGTTCTTCTGATTTATGTTCTCTCCTACATTCTGTTCCGGGAACGAAACAAGTTGGGGTTTGAATGGATCCACTTGCCAGGCGGCCCCTCAGACCTTATCCTGGTGGACTCGGAACAGAAGCGGATCATGATGATCGTGTACAAACCCCTCTTCTTACTGGATCATCAACTCACTAAGATCGACCGTATTGATAAGACATACAAGTAGTCGTCATCATCGTCAGGAACGATGTAAGATCCGATCACCCTGAGAGATTTCACGAATGATGCTTAAGAAACTTCCGAAAAGGCCTCAGGGTGGAAAGAGGATGAGAGATAAACATGACCCCCCTTCAAAGTTTTATCCGCAACCAGAAAAATCAGGCCGCGGAACATCTGAATGAAATCGCAGCTTACTTACTGAAGCAGGCCAAAGAGCGGAACACGTAATCCGGCAGGCCCAGCCGGAAACCCTATGCTCTTGCTGTTTCCCGCTGAGCCTGCGGGATTACACTTTCGATGGACAAAGCGGGATCCAATGGATAGGTCTTAAAGATGCGTTCGATTCTGGCACGGCGGGAGCTCATCCGCGCACTGGTGAGCCGTGAAATGAAGGCCCGGTACAAGGGGTCCTCTCTGGGTGTGCTCTGGAGTCTGCTTACCCCGGTATTTATGGCCGGGATCTACGCGTTCTTTTTCCGCCTCATCAGCGGCCGTGCCGCCAACACCTCCTCCATCATCGTGGGAGTCTTTGCCTGGCAGTTCACCGCCAATGCCGTCCAGCAGGGCATGGGGTCGATATCCAACAACGGCAACCTGGTAAAGAAAGTCGCCTTTCCCCGGGTAATTCTTCCGCTGGCCACCACGACCGCTGCGGCAGTGGATTACCTTATCAGCCTGGGCGTTCAATTGATCCTGGTGGGCGCATCCCTCTGGATGTCAGGCGGAGAGATGTATGGCTTGAACCTGCTTGCACTGCCGATGGTGCTGGCCTGGCATTTCCTGTTTAACTTCAGCCTCGCCCTGCTGCTTGGATCGCTGAACGTCTATTTCCGCGATACCCAGCATCTGGTCGGCGTGGGCTTAAGCGCCCTGTTTTTCCTGAGCCCGGGCATGTATGATCTCACCCTCGTAGACCGGCTCGCCGGTGAGTTCCGCCCCTGGGTTATGGACGTGTATCTGCTCAATCCCCTGGCGGGAATCTTCACCTCCTACCGCTGGGCGTTTCTTCCCGGTACCGAACTCCCGGACCATCCGAATTTCTGGATCGGCCTGGCCTGGCCTCTTGTTTTTCTCTTTGTGGCCGCAGCTCTCTTCCGCCGCCTGCAACGCAATTTCGCTGATTACGTCTGATGTCCTCCCCTGCCATCCAAGCTGAAAACCTGGGCAAACGCTATACCCTCCGCGGTCTGGCACCTCCAACGCTGTTCGGTGGACTGAAGAATCTGGTACAGCGGAAGCAAAAAGAAACCTTCTGGGCGATACGCAATGCCACCTTCTCGATTCCGAAAGGCTGCACAGTTGGAGTGGTCGGCCCCAACGGAGCCGGAAAAAGCAGCACGCTGGGTTTGGCCGCAGGCACCATCTCCCCTACGGAAGGCACCATCCGGGCCGAAGGCCGGATCTCTTCCCTGCTCGAACTCGGGGCGGGATTTCATCCGGACCTCACCGGACGGGAAAACATCTTCCTCAATGCCGCCCTGCTGGACATTCCCCGGGAAGACATCCGCAAACGATTTGATGCCATTCTGGATTTCAGCGGTCTGCACGACTTCATCGATCAGCCGGTAAAGAACTACTCCAGCGGCATGTATGTCAGACTCGGTTTTGCCGTGGCGACGGAAGTGGACCCGGACATCCTGCTGGTGGACGAAGTATTGGCGGTGGGGGATATTGCCTTTCAATTGAAATGCCTGGATCGGATCCGCCAGTTCCAGAAGCGCGGCAAAACCCTGATGTTCGTCTCCCACGCACTACAGACGGTGGAAGAGTTCTGTGATGAGGCCTTTCTCATCCACAAAGGGAAGCTGGTCAACCGGGGAGATCCCGGAGATGTGATTCTCGACATGATCCGCAACCATTCCGGTGAAGGCGGCGGGATCTACGCACAGGAATTCGGCACCCGTGAACTGGAGTTCACCGACGTCAAACTCCTCGATGAGAACCATCAGGACAACGCCACCTTCCGAAATGGAAAGAGTCTGACGGTGGAAATTCATTACACCGCGCACAAGCCGATTGAAAAACCGGTATTCGGCTACAGCCTGAAAACCGCGAACGGTATGTACCTCTACGGGACCAATACCCAGCTGGCCAACACCGACGTGGAGGACATCCCGGCTGGAGAGGGTGTCTTCCGCTTTTCCATGGATCCACTGCTGCTTCGCGAGGGAAACTACTTCCTCTCCATCTCCAGCCACTCCTGGGACCACGCCACCCAATTCCACCGACGCGAAGACTGGTACCCCTTCGCCGTGCGGAATACGGATGACGCACCCGGGATGGTCACCCTGCCAACTTCCTTCGGGGTGTAAAACCCCGAATACGCTGACCGGAATCAGACATGGTGAAGTCCAGACCGCGATTTTTTTCACTGGAGAAAGGGGAGATCTTCGCCCTTGGCCTCGGGATCTTTCCTCTGGCATATTGGGCATATCATCATCTTCATGCAGATGTATGGTATGATGAGGCCTATTCCCTTGAGAATTTTATCCTCACAGACCTTCAAAAAACGGTCACGGATTACAGCGCGCCGAATAACCACATTTTCTTCAACCTCGTCTACCAACTGATCACCCGGGTGTTTCAAATCCGCACCATCGGGGAAGCTGTGGATCAGGTGTATCTTCTTCGATCCGTTCAAATCTGCGTGAGCGTACTCATCGGATTTTATGCCTACATCTATGCGCGGAATCTCTTCAAGCTGGAGAAACATCCTCATCTGACCATCGTCCTGTTATGTACCACGATTCCGTTTCTGAATTTTTCTCTTCAGTTACGGGGGTATCTGATGAGCGGTCTGTTTCTGATCATGCTGCTGTATCATTCCTGGGCCTTCCTCGCGTCCTCCAGCCGGAAAGATTCCATACTCATCTTTCTCTCTACCACGCTGCTCCTCTATACGATCCCGTCGAACCTGTATACACTCGCGGCAGTCGCAGGTGCCTTCGGCCTCTTGTTTCTACATGCCTATTTCACGGACCGCTCTAAAAGTGCCCCGTATTTCAAGGTTATTGTACGGATGATCCTCGGAGGGTTCGCAGCCGTTGTCCTCTATGCCCCTGTACTCAAGGATGTCGTTTCCAACCGGTTTGTCGACGAAGCTCCTGAGAATATTTTGTATTCACTGGGTCTGTTCCCTCAAGTCATGACCGCCTTTACATCCGGCCGGTTCCTGCTTCTGATCCCGGTTCTTTTCGGAGGGTGGGGCGTTTGGAAATCCCGGGACACTGAAACACGCATCCACACCTCGGTGCTGCTCTTTGTCATCACAGTTCCATTCTTTCTCGCATTCCTACACCAAACCCTTCCGTTCCAACGGGTATTCTTCCCTCTCGTGCCACTGTTCAGTCTGCTGATCGCGACCGCCCTCTCCATGTGCCTGAATCTGATTCAGAGCAAACGGTTCAACGCGGCACTCATCTCCATAGTATACCTTTACTGTGTGGGAACAGCGCTCCATGAAATGCAGGCAAACAATGAAGAAGTGGTGCAGGTATTCGCAGAGGATGGCACCGCCATCCAGAACATCTACCAGTCGTATTACTTATCTGATGTCTTTGACCAGAATACGTCCATGCAGATCCTGAAAGAAGCGACCCGGAAAGGTGTCCCGGTGGTTGTGTTTGATCAGATGGACCGTGTGTCAACCAACCTGTATTTATCAGCTTATGACATCCGGTATCGAAACGCCAACACGCTCAAGAAACTGAGGTCGTTCCTGCACCGGCACAAAAAAGCACTTGTCCTCACCAGCAATCCTGAGACCACCCTGCAGACCCTGCACGCATTGGGCGACTATTCCACATCTATCCTCACACCTGAACCCACATTCTCGAATGTGATCTTTGTACAAGAGCAACAGCAGGACGGAGCATAAACTCGGAGAGAGTCATCCAGCCGAAGACGTTCGAAGTGGGAACGGTTCGTCGCCCTTGGGACATTCAACCTGCAACCACATCCCGTCCTCAGGCCGGTGGCCGAAGCTCCGGAAGCGGCCTATTCCGCTGTCGACCCCGAGACGAACCCCTTTGGTTCTTTCGAGATGATGACGGTGATTTGCAATCAGCTTCTTTCTCCGCTGATTGCAAATCACCGGGGTAGGTCGCATGAAAGGCCTTATGGCGGTATTCCAGAATCCAGATACCCGACTGGCCTTTCCGATACACAATATCTGTGGACTTCATTGCCTTGTTTTTCTTTGACGGAAACTGCAGGGGCAGCCGATCCCCAATGCTCACCTTCTTGTCTTTGAGGGTGTTCTTCAGAACGGCATCCACTTTGATATAACCGGTATCCATCAGATAACGCCCCTCCGGATTTTCAACCTCGGGGTTCTCCTTCACCTCCACAATGGTCCCGGATACAATCA
>DIYN01000019.1:223345-223806 GCA_002429065.1 Verrucomicrobia bacterium UBA6053
CACAATGGTCCCGGATACAATCACAGGGTTCTCCTCCACCAACGTCGCAAGAGGGATCATCGCCCAGCTAGCAAAAAGAGGAAGACGGATCAGGAAAAGAGCAGCCATCAGGAACAGGAATTGAGGTTTCATCATACAGACTCTGAGGTGAGGAGTGTGAAAATTTCACCCATCAGACGTGCCGCGAAGAGTCTTTCTTAGAGCAGGCCGTTGGATTTTCGTCAGGCGACTGCCGCAGATCTTTCATACTGAACGCCCGGTCTGGGGGCCCAACCCTCACGGGTGTGGAGTAAGAAAGAGACTACCCGAGCATGTCCAGCTGATACTCGATTCGCCTCCATTCAACCTTAGGTTGTGAAATGTTCAGAAATATTTAACGTGCCGGACCGTAAACGGCTCCCCCCACTCTTGACCGATCAAACCCGGTACCCCACTGTGGCGGGAGCCGCTTACGGCCCGGC
>DIYN01000015.1:0-133917 GCA_002429065.1 Verrucomicrobia bacterium UBA6053
ATACCTTATCTTAGTGCCATTCGAGGCTGACGGGCTTTTGGGCACTGACGCAGATGAGTTATGCGGTGCAGGTGTAAGCGTACTTGGATCCCTTGGAGAAAACCACACAAAGTATGTCACATTGTTGTCTGTGAGGCCATTACTTGATTAAAAGCGCATTTTTTGCGACATGTTGTGGAACTTGCAATCTCCGTTGAGAACTTATGATGGATCTGAACCTCTATACGCTCCCTATTTCTCGAAGCATCTTGATGCTTTTCTGTCTCGGTGGCCTGAACGGCGTATTGTGTGCGGATGACAATCCGCCTGACGAGAAAACCGTATTGGAGGAAATGTCCATCGAGGAACTCGCGGAGAGGAAATTTCCAGGACTCCAGGTGGAACGCAGCACTCCGTTTGTTCCTGCGGATACGCCTGCTGAACTGCGGAAGCAGCTCAAAGAGAATGATCAGAATATTAAACGGACCCGGTTGAACCTTCAGGAAGTGGGTGAGGTACTGCGGAACGACCAAGCGTTTCAGGAAGTGTTGCGGAGGCAGAATGAGTATGCCGCCTCTGTGGCTGAGGCAAACAAACGGTCCAACGGGAAAGCCGGTATCCCAGATGATTTTTACGAGAAACTCAAAGTGTTCAGAGAAGAAAGCAGTGATCGGGCCAAAGAGGCGTTGGGTAAAGAGGGATACCTGGCGTATCAGGCGGAAAACGCGAGGCTGCAGGTCTATTACCGGCGTGCCATGGCGTTGCGTTCGGCCCTCTCGCTTTCACAAGGGAGAGGAAACTGAACGTGGCTGGACCCGCCTCGACCCAAGCTGAGGAACTGAATGAACGTGCAGCACTTCTTGCCGCTCGTGACGGAGATGAAACAGCCTTTTCCTGCCTGGTGGAACGGTATCGACCTCTGGTTCTGAAGTCCTGCTCCGTCACGTTAGGTGAACAAAACCGTGGAGAACTGGAGGACTGTGTGCAGGCGGTGTTTGTCTTGTTTCACCGCCGTCTGCCAAAGTTGAATGAGCAAGTGGTGATCAGTGGGTGGCTGTACCGGACGGCACGATATGTAAGTCTGGATGTCTGCAAAAAACAACGCCGTCGTTCCAGACGTGAAATGGAGGCTTCTGAGATGATGAAACTGGAGTCAGTGACCGAAGAGGTTCTCGAGCAGCATCGGGTGCTTCATGATGCTCTGGCGGAATTGCCGGTTGGAGATCAGGATCTCATTCATGAAAAATATATTCAGGGATCCAGTTCCGAAGAAATGGCAAGTCAGAGGGGCGTGAACGCCGCTGCGTTACGCAAGCGGCTTCAACGGTCGATGGACCGACTGCGCAAGAAACTGGAGATCCAGGGTTTTGCCTGCAGCACCGTGATGGTCACCGAGATGCTGCGGGAGGCCTTTCCGGTGATGTTTCTGCCGGAAAAAGCGGTTCCATTTATGGTCACCGCCTCCGGTGTGTCCATGGCAGGCAAAGCCGCTGCATCCAAATGGATCACGACCATGGTGTGGGCAACGATCGGATTTTCATCGCTCAGTTTTACCCTCGGGGCTTCTGTGTCCGCTGTGTGGAGCCACATCACAGGGGAGGGAAGCGAAGGAGAGGGACAGGTAGTGCAGCCGGGGTATCCGGGGAATTCGACAGAATGGTTTGATCCCTCTATTCTGGAACCCGGCATGATGCTGGCAGATTCTTCTTCCAGTGAGTCGTTGAGACTGCAGCAGATCCACCAGCTTCGTACAATCATCCAGATGCTGCAGCAAGAGAGCGCCTATTTGAGCTATCAAGTGGAACGGTCCGGAAGTTTACGCCTCACCTGGTACGAAAAGGAGGCGCTGCTGAAGGATGTGGACGGGCGTCCGCCTTCTGAAGAGGTGATTCGTGATCGTGTGAGACAGCAGGCAACCTACACCGCAGTGGCTCGAATGGAGGCCTTAGGCGTGGAGAAGTATATGCGGTATCTCCAACTGCAGGAGGACATACAGGTGCTGACGGCCCGCCTGTTGTATCTGGAGGAGACGGAGTGGTCCGTTGATCCCAATTGAGGCGGAGGGGGAGAGGTCGGGGGCGTAAACAACCCGGGTGACACTTCCCCTCAATCCCGGGGGGGCGGATTTCAGGAAAAGGAAAGGACCTTTCGTAAACCAAATGCCCCCGCAAGGGTGACCGCTCCTGCCGGGATTCCATGCCAAACCAGCATGTGCAGTGGATCCAGATTCGAACAGGAAAACTGTGCAATGAGAGCCCCAAACGCGCCTGCAACCAGCCCGCAGATCATGCCGGATGGAACCCGGTTTACCGGAGCCCCTTTCCGAACCATCCAGGCGAGCAGAAGTCCGGGTGGAATCCCCAGTAAACCGGTTTCCGTTGCGCAGCTTTTGCCCGAACCGGCCTGACACCCCGGGACCAGGCTCCAGGCCGTCATCAGCACCACAATCCACCCGACAAAGAACACCACGGGTAACCACCCCAGTCCAGGGCGTTTCAGCCAGCCTGGAATGCTCAGCATCATGGCCATCGCGCCACCGGAAATGAGCATTGCGGCCAGGACTGCGGTACAGGACCAGAACCAGGTCCCGGTGGCATGACTGCAGGAGCTGGGGGTTATGTTCAGGAAATAGGCGACTCCACATGCATAGATTACAGATCCTGCGATCCAGTACAACAGGCGAATCCAGGGATTGGGTAGTCGTTCCACCGGCTGGCTGCTGGCGGACAGTTCACGGATCAGATCGTCCGTCCGTTGGGTGTCAGGTTCTGTGTTGGGCGCGTTCACGGATTTTTTTATAGGCTCTTGAAGCAATGACCTTCACATTCGATACGGTGTAACCCGTTTGTTCGGCTACAACTTTTACATTCTTTTCTTCCACTTTCAAAAGAGTAACCACCAAACGCTCTTTTTCGGAGAGGCAGGAGAGCAGTTCCCGGACCTGCTCGCGCTCTTCGGTTGAGTCAGGCCGGAGCGCCTCCGGGGCGGGCTGAAGCGAGACCACCTCCTCATCCACCACCTCCCGTTCTCTGAGGCGGGTCTCCTTTCGCACAATATCCAGACATCGGTACCGGGTAATCGCCATCAACCAGGGTAAAAATGGACGTGTCGGATCATAGGTGTGCCGTGCTTTGTGCAGAGCGATCAACACGGTTTGCACGGCGTCCTCAGAATCGCGTATGTTCGGGTATCGGTTGGCAATATGGTCCCGCAGCATCCCGGAGAGTTCACTGAGCAGGCGTTCGTAGAGACGAGTATCCCCCTCCTGGGCACGGCCCATCCACTGGGCCCAGCGCTCAGGATCCTCATCCGTTTTTCGAAGACGAAACCGTTTCATGAATTTTTTTTGTAACCGGATTGATCCGCCGTGCGCACTGATCATGAACACCCGCTTTTCGGTGGGCAAACCATAACTCTAGACTTGGAGAACGCAATGAGAACTCAACCAATCAAATCAACCTGTCTCGCACTTCTGGCCCTGGCGGCGCTTCCGCTTCTGGCAGTGGAGGTAAAACCCTATGATGCTGACGCGGTGAACGCGGCGGTGGAGGAAGGCAAAACCGTTGTGCTGGACTTTCACGCTCCCTGGTGCGGCACCTGCCGGAAGCAGAGCAAGATCTTCGAAGAACTGGATGTGGACAATTCCGTTGTCTTCAAGGTCGATTACGACAAGGCCAAGGACCTGCGAAAAGAATACAAGGTGAAAAAACAGTCCACCCTGGTCCGGCTTGGAGAAAAGGGAGAAACCGGTCGTCTGCTGGGTGAAACCAAGCCTGACGCGATTGCCGCTTTCCTGAAAGGAAACGCCGAATGACGGCGTATCCTCTCAGTTTCGCAGCGGGATTGCTGACCTCGCTCTCCCCCTGCGTGCTGCCGGCACTGCCCTTTTTTCTGGGCAGTGCCACCCAGCGTTCGCGCCACGCGCCCCTGGCCGTGGCTGCGGGCCTGGTGACCTCCTTCGTCGTCCTGGGGCTCCTGATCGGACTGGCCGGTGAAGCACTGAACCTTTCGACCGACTTGGTTCGCAACCTGTCCGCATCCATGATGATCCTCGCCGGGATTCTGCTTGGCTGGACCCGGGCTCAGAACAAACTGGCGGAATGGATGACTCCACTGGCCAACTGGGCAAACCGGAAGAGTCAGGATGCGGATCAGGTGTCGGGTTTAAAAGGGCAGTTCGGGAGCGGACTTCTTCTCGGTGCCGTATGGAGTCCCTGTGTGGGACCGACTCTGGCTGCGGCTTCCGGACTCGCCACTCAGGCCGGGACTGCGGCAGGTGCGGGAATCATGATGCTGCTCTTTGGTCTCGGGGCCTCGGTGCCCTTGCTGTTTGCGGCGTACGCGTCTCAGAAGGCATTTCATCGTTCGCGTGACAAACTCATGCTGGCCGGTTCCTCCGGAAAGAAAATTCTCGCCGGTATTCTGCTTCTTGTGGGCCTGGCCGTTTGGTTGGGCTGGGATCGTCAGCTGGAAATCTGGATGCTGGATCGCATGCCGGACTGGTGGATTGATCTCACCACCCGGTTTTGAAGAAAACGGTCATTCCCGTTCGATCATTTCCAAAGCCGGGTTAGAGTGTGGCCTCATGAACATCATCTTTGGATATGAACATTCCGGTCATTGAAGGAGTAATCCGACGGAGGATTCTGTTGAATTACCGGGTCGACCCCACGGTTGTGCAGACGGTCCTGCCTGCTCCCTTTCGTCCGAAATGTGTGGAGGGAGCTGCCGTCGCGGGAATTTGTCTCATACGTCTGGAAGCGGTCAGACCCAAACGGCTTCCCGGCTGGCTGGGCATTTCAAGTGAGAATTCCGCCCACCGCATCGCGGTTGAATGGGACACGGAGGACGGACAGACTGAAGGAGTGTTTGTTCCAAGGCGGGATACCGGTTCACGACTCAATGCCTTGGCCGGTGGACGTGTTTTTCCAGGGGTCCATCATCTGAGCCGGTTTACCGTCAGGGATGAGGAGGGAATGATTTCGATGAAAGTGGAGCCGAAAGTGGAGGACACGCCATTGGTCGAATTGACGGTCCGGGAGAGCGATACCTTTCCAGGGGATTCGGTGTTCTCCACCTTGGAATCCTCCTCCGCATTCTTTGAAGCCGGCTGTATCGGTTATTCCTCCCGGCCTTCCTCCTGTGTGATGGATGGACTTCTGCTGGATGTAAAAAACTGGCAGGTGTCCCCACTGGAAGTGGAGAGGGTTCATTCTGCCTTCTTTGATGATGAGGACGTCTTTCCTTCCGGCAGCATCACCTTTGATCACGCGCTTCTGATGCGGGACATTGCGCATGAGTGGCACTCACAGCCTCAACTGAAATCGGCTTCCGGCGGCATCCTCTAAGCGAAATCCGCTGCAGATCCCGCGAAAATTCCTTTCATCGGAAAAGGTTGATCTCTTGGGTGAACGGGCTATGAGGCACTCTTCCAGTGCATGGATCCCCTTTCGTTCTATCCCACCTTCCGATGTTATGAGTTCTTCCGGTGCCCCTAACCGTCATCTTCTTCGCCTCTGGGCGATTCAATTTCTGTTTCAGCGAGACTTTAACCGGTATGACACCTGGGAAGAGGCACTGGAACTGTTTGTCGCCGGAAAAAAGAAACGGATGTCCCGAAAGATGCGTGCATTCTTTGATGAACGTATAGACGGGGTCAGCCTTAACTTGAAAGAGTTGGATGAGCAGATTGTCCGCTACTCCGAGAACTGGGACATGAACCGGATGGGAGGGGTGGACCGGAACGTTCTCCGACTGGCATTTTACGAGCTGCTGTATTGTGAGGATGTTCCTCCTGTGGTGGCGGTGAATGAAGCCGTGCAATTGGCCAAAGAGCTCAGTTCCGAAGAGAGCGGAAAATTTGTCAATGGCATCCTCGACAATGTGATGCGCAAACTGGACCGGCCCCTGCGTCAGGGGATCCGCAAAGACGAGGAGGCATGATGCCCAGTTGGAAATCAGCTCTTTCGAAAACCCGCACCATTCTTGCCGGTGCCATCCAGGGGATGGTGAGTGACGGACAGGAAGTGGATGAACTCACGCTGGAGGAACTTGAGGTTGCGCTGCTTCGCGCGGATGTTCCTCCCCGGTTGGTGGGGGAACTGATCATGGATTTGGAGGAAAACCAGATACAGGGCTCCCGCAGTCCGCAGGAGGTGATCGCGGATCGTCTCAGTCAGGAGATCCATCAATTGGAAGGGGAGGCTCTCGACCAGACGGTGTCCCCTGCCTGTATCCTTCTGCTGGGTGTGAACGGTGCCGGAAAGACGACCACGACTGCCAAGCTGGCCTGGCGTGCCAAAGAGCAGGGCCGAAAGGTGTTACTCGGCGCGGCGGACACCTTCCGCGCCGCCGGAACGGATCAGCTACGCATGTGGGGAGAGACCCTCGATGTCTCTGTGGTTTCCGGCCGTCAAGGATCCGACGCCTCCGCCGTGGCGTTTGATGCCCTGGAGGCTGCCCATGCCCGTGAGGTCGATCTGCTGTTTATTGATACGGCTGGACGGATGCACACCAAAGGGCATCTCATGGAGGAGCTTCGAAAAATGGTTCGCGCTCTGAAAAAACGTGAAGAGGCGGCACCACATGGGGTCTGGATGGTCCTGGATGCCAGCCTGGGTCAGAATTCACTGAATCAGGCAAAGGTGTTTCATGAGGCGGTACCCCTGACAGGACTGATTCTCACCAAGTTGGATGGGAGCAGCAAAGCCGGTTTTCTGTTTAATGTGCAGAAAGAGCTGCCCGGAGTCCCGGTGTTGTTTACCGGATTGGGGGAACAGAAGGAAGATCTGGTTCCTTTTGATGCGTCTTCGTTTTTACAAGCCCTGTTGTTTGATTCGGATGAACGCTGACGACCATTCCTGGATGGGTGAGGCGATCGCGGAGGCCCGAAAGGGTGTGGGGTTCACTGCACCCAACCCTGCCGTCGGGGCGGTGCTGGTGAAAAACGGACGCTGTGTCGGCCGCGGTTTTCACGCCAAAGCCGGAACCCCTCATGCGGAGCCGAATGCGATCCGGGATGCGGGTGACAAGGCCAGGGGGGCGGAGATGTACGTCACCCTCGAACCCTGCAGTACCACGGGAAAAACGCCTCCCTGCACCGAGGCCATTCAAAAAGCCGGAATCCGCCGGGTGGTGATTGGATGCATGGATCCGAACCCCGCCCATGCAGGTCGAGGACCGCTCCGACTTTCGGAAGCAGGCATCGAGGTGACATCCGATGTTCGGAAAGAGGAATGCGAAGAGCTCATCCGCGGGTTTGCCCGGGTACAGCTCACAGGTCTTCCCTACATCACCTTAAAACTGGCCTCTACTCTGGATGGGCGTCTTGCGGATGCGTCCGGAACATCCAAATGGATCACCGGATCTTCATCCAGAGACCGGGTACAGGATCTTCGCCGCGAAGTGGACGCCATTCTGGTCGGAACCGAGACGGTGAAAAAGGATAATCCATCGTTGATGCCGCGTCCGTCGCAGGGGCATCGCCCCTGGCGGATCATTCCGGACCGCACCGGGCGTCTCCCATTGAAACGCAAGGTGTTTTCCGATGCCCATGCGAAAAAAACGATTTGTCTCGTGGGACCCTCGGTTGGAGAACGTCGCCGTTCCAGCCTGGAGAAGGTGGGGGTGAGGGTGTTACAGGTGCCTGAACGGTCTGGAAAGATCCGTTGGGCGCCCGCACTGAAACGACTCGCGTCGCAGGGAATCCATCATATCCTCTGCGAAGGGGGAGGGCAGTTGTCTGCCAGTCTGCTGAAGGCCGATCTCGTGCAGGAGATTCACTGGATTGCCGCGCCGAAACTTCTGGGTGTAAAAGGCACCCCCGCGGTGAACGCCCACTGGACCCTCGCCACTGCACCGCAGTTTGCCCTCCACCAACTCGATCAGGTGGGCGAGGATACGTGGATGTGGCTGCGGGCCCCGCGTTAGGACGTTATCGGGCCCTCAGAAATGTAGAATTCCTGTCCGGCCAACGGACAGGCGTTTGAGGGGCCTGTTCCGGTTTCCAAATGATTTCCGTGACCTGTTCCCCTGAAAAGGTGAGATCCTTTGGAAAGGCATCATGCCGAATCTGCCACGTTCCCTCCGGACTCAGGGTCAGGTGTTTTGAGTGCAGTCTTGCATGGCGTATACCGAGATAAACAATAGGACCTTGGGTTTCTGCGGGTTCCGCCAATGGAGATGCAGGCAACAGCACTCCGGAATAGGAGTGAGGATCGGGTTTCTCCTGCTCAGCAGGGAGGAAGGTCTGAAGGTTCACATGTTCTGTGTACTGGGTGCCACTCCATCCACCGGTTACGATGGCATGGTCACGAAAGGCTTTCAATTCAGCCTCATCGTTCCAAGGCAGAATTTGCACGGAGGCCAGCTTAAGATCACGCGGCATCAGATACACATGCACGGTGTGTCCCTTTTCATGAAACAGTTTCTGTCCTTCCCAGGAGGCCAGGATACCCAGATCCTGCCCATTCACCATGACCTGGAGTTGTTTTTCTTTTTTATCTACTACCACTTCAATGTCTTTTACCTGTCCACGATCAGGCAGTTTGATGTTCTTGGGTTTGGCGCTTCCGGACTGAATCATCAGATTCTTCTGGTTCACATGCACCGAGAGTCCGTACCGCTCTCTGTTCAGGGAGAGACGCTCCAGTTGGATGAAGCCATTGAGAACCTGGGCTTCCTCCAATTTCACATGAATGACATAGCGTAGTGAGTTGGAAGGGATCGTCTGGTTGACATGCAGTCCCGCGGCATGAGGAGAGGTAGAGGGCTGCAGAATGTCCTGACTCACCCTCATCCGGCTTACCCGGTTTTGTGGTTCAAGCTTGCTTTGTCCTATGTCCAGCAGCCAGGTACCGCTCTTGATTGTACCTGCTGATACCAACCGGATGTGTTCGGCCAGCACAGGGTGTGTTCCGAATGGGCCGCTGTCTACCTGAAATCTGTCATCAAGCACTCGCTGCAACTGACCCGGCAGCCAGCTCATGTCCTGAAGCATGACAAATGATCCCAGCTCCTCCGCTTTCTGGAATTGTTTTCGGGATGCTGCGACTAAACGACGGGTGACCAGTTCGAGAGGGTGTATGGACCAGTCAGGATGGAGATGAAGGCTGTGATCGTCGATGGACAGGATCTTTCCCGAAACCTCCTGTCCGCCTTCAAGCAGCAGGACCCAATGATCTTCGGGCACGATACCACCCTTTTTCCGTGGCCACTCCATTGCGGCGAGGCTCTCACGAGGAATCTGGAAAGGGTCAGGGAGACCTTCGACCTGTACGACAAGATGGTCCTCTTCCAGCCGTACCGTTTTTGCCTCCAGAAAGGGATGTTGTGCGTGAAGGAAGATCCGGGTCTTCACCCTGGGCCGCGTCTTCGCTGTGGGGTGAAGCTGAATCGCTCCCACCTGCGTCAGGGGCAGATGAAGCGGATTGCCGGATACCTCGACCGTGACCTGTCCGTCCTGGATCGAGAGGACCTTCGCATCCAGAGCATCTCCATTGTAAAAGCGAAGACGTGAGGTGTTTTTGTTGAGAAGGTCGGGCGGTAAAAACCTCTCCACATTGCGGATCCCCAGTCGCTGCACCACAACCGGATCGGGATGCCGGAAATCAAGCATCACTCTGGGATTCTTCCAGCCTGGAGCGTTTTCGTCCTCGGTGGTTCTCCACTGGAACATGAGTTCGTCATTCAGATACAACCGGTTCTCGTGTTGAGTTGGATCCAGATACAGGATGAACCGGAAATGGGTTTCTTTCTGCAGCGATCTGGGCAAATCAATCTGTTTGCTCATCGCCATGATGCCCATCCCGTTCAGGTACAGTTTTTTTGCTGCCGAACTGTACCGGATTGACAAGGGTGGCCGCTGAGAGGTGTTATCCGATTCCGTCACCATCAGTTGATAAAACTGAGGCACGGAAGCAAATTTGATATCGGCCTCCAGGGTGCAGTGCTGAAACTCCCCTTTAAAGGTCCGGGTCAGTTGATTCTGTTTCGGGGCAAGGTTGATCAAGGCCCAGGGTTCAGCCATCCATGTGCTGTCCGGGCCGTGACGGGTTCTTCGTTCGTCGCGGGCCCATTTGTCGGATTCCAGCCACACCTGATTCTCCGCCTTCCCCGGTTCAATCGAGGAAAGGGCCTTGCGGGGAATTTGTATGTCCTGACCCCAGGCGGTGTGGAAGGTGAGATGGGTTTCCGTCAGCTCTTTCACGGTCCCGCGCAGTCGTTGCCGGGATCGGAGTAACACCATATCGTTTCCTGATGCTACGGATTGGGAAGGGCTTGTTCTGGAGAGCCAGAACCGTGCATGCACGGGACGGAGCAGAATGTCCTCGGAAAATTCCCGTGCCTTCAGCTGCAGGGGGTGGCCGGGGACAAGCTGGGTGACATCCGCATCCAGGCGGTCCCCGGTCGTGGAGACAAACAGCCCCCAGGAAGAGGCCCAGAGTGAGGGGGCTGCACTGAAAAGTGCAAGCAGGCGTAGTGAGAAAACATATCGGAGCATGCTGCGTTCCTACGGGAGGCATCCATGGACTCAAGCCTGATCTCATCACCTTGGGCCAAGTACCAGGGCCGTGCATTTCTGAAACCCGAGACTGGGCCCATCACGGTGGAGGCGCATCGTCATGCCGCTCAGAGAATTCCAATCGTATCCGCAAATGCAAGCAACGAAAGGAAGAGGGCAATCAGACTCATTCTGTAGCGCGACCGCCAAGACATGTTGCTGCTGACCATGCACACTGCGGCGGTATAACACCCCAGACACATGATCGCACCAGGGATCTCAAATCCCGGAAGGCTGCCAAAGCCGATTCCCTCTTTGCAGACATACCAAGCGACATAAAAAACACTGAGGCCTGAGATGAGAAAGAAGACCTTCGTCATGAAGGCCATAAGAGGCTGCGTGTGGGTGTTCATTCTTGATATGGAACGGTTCAAGATTGAGAGTATCACCTTGGTGCATCCTTCTAAAGTCAAACCGTTCGGATTCATAACGGTTCGCAAGGTCGTTTCCTGAATCAGATTGACCCTTTCCGGTTAGGTTGTAGGGGAGGGCATGCGTAAACCTTGTTCTTTCTGATGAACCCTCTGGTGAAAATCTGCGGCCTGGCCCGGGAAGAGGATGTACGGCTGACCATGGATGTCCGCCCGGATGCGCTTGGGTTTATTTTCTGGCCCCGGAGTCCCCGCGCAGTGCGGCCGGAGGAGGTGGGGAGCTGGACCTCAGGAGGATTGGGGGAGGGCGCCCGGAAAGTCGGAGTGTTTGTTAACCCCGAGCTCCAGGAAGTGCTTGATGCCATTGAGGCCGCAGGTTTGGATGTGGTGCAGCTTCACGGCAACGAAGGGGAAGATCTGATCAGAGCCATCCCGGTTCCGGTATGGAAAGCCCTTCATGTGGACCGCCTTCCCCCAAACTGGGAGGCGCTTCCGGTGGAAGCCGTGCTCCTTGACAGTGGAACCGTTGAAATGCCAGGGGGAACGGGTCATATGGTCGATATGGAACGTGCCCGAGATTTTGTTTCGAAAAGCCCGTTGCCGGTATGGCTTGCGGGAGGGCTGAATGCGGTTAATGTAACCTCTGCCCTCAAAACGGTCGGACCCATCGGGGTGGATGTCGTTTCCGGTACGGAATCTGCCCCCGGTGTGAAAAACCCTGAAGCTGTCCGGTCATTTGTCCAGGCAGTACGAGAATTTGATCCTAACTCCTGAATTGAACATGACCGATACCGTCCCACAACCCTCATCATTCACCTCTCAGCCGGATGCAGGCGGCCACTTCGGAGAATTCGGAGGCAGCTTTGTGCCTGAAGTCCTCTCGTATCCTCTGCAGGAACTTCGCGATGCCTATGAGGAGGTGAAAACCGATCCTGCCTTTCAACAGGAGCTCTCAGCCCTGCTCAAAGATTTTGTTGGCCGTCCGACCCCTCTTTATTTTGCCAGGCGAATGACGGAACATCTCGGCGGGGCGAAGATCTACTTCAAACGGGAAGACCTGTGCCACACCGGCGCGCATAAGATTAACAACAGTCTCGGACAGGTTCTGTTGGCAAAACGAATGGGGAAAACCCGGATTATCGCGGAAACCGGAGCCGGACAGCACGGGGTTGCGACGGCAACGGTGTCCGCAATGTTCGGACTGGAATGTGTGGTCTACATGGGGGAGGTGGACATGGAACGTCAGGCCCTCAATGTCTACCGCATGCGCCGCCTCGGGGCCAAAGTGGTGGGGGTCACTGCGGGGCAGCGGACGCTGAAAGATGCCATCAGTGAAGCCATGCGTGACTGGGTGACCAATGTGGACAACACGCATTACATCATCGGATCGGCGTTGGGTGCCCACCCGTATCCGATGATGGTTCGCGATTTCCAATCGGTGATTGGGCGGGAGGCCCGGGAGCAGATCCTGCAGCAGGAGGGCCGTCTGCCGGACCACTTGGTGGCCTGTGTCGGAGGTGGCAGTAATGCGATCGGTCTGTTTTATCCCTTTCTGGATGATGCGGATGTCGGAATGACCGGGGTGGAGGCGGGCGGACTTGGGTCAGGCCTCGGGGAGCATGCCGCGAGATTTAATGGAGGGACCCTGGGAGTCCTTCAGGGCACGAAAACGTATGTGCTGCAGAATGAAGAGGGGCAAATCAGTCTCACCCACTCGGTGAGTGCCGGCCTTGACTATGCGGCGGTCGGGCCGGAACACGCCTGGCTTCGACAACTTGGACGGGTAGACTACTCCTGGATAGAAGACCAGGAGGCGGTGGATGCATTGGGAGCGCTAAGCCGTCTCGAAGGGATTCTGCCTGCGCTCGAGAGTGCCCATGCGGTGGCGTACGCCATGCGGCTTGCCCCTGAATGGGAAAAGGACAAGGTCATGATTGTGAACTGTTCCGGTCGCGGTGATAAAGATGTGCAGGAACTGGCGGCCTGGGAAGAGCGACAGCGGAACGCCATCATATGAAGAGCATGACCGGCTTCGGGCGGGCCAGTGCCAGTTGTGGGCCTTGTACCGCGCAGTTGGAACTCAGCACGGTCAATCGCAAGACGCTGGATATCCAGTTTTCCCTCCCGTCGGGGCTGTCCCCTATGGAGGCGGAACTCGGAACCGCGCTGCGGGCATGTTTACATCGTGGCCGTGTCCAGGTGCGGGTGCGGTTGGAAGAGGCCGAATCCGGTGCTTCGGTTCAGATTGATGAGGACAGGGCTCTGGAGGTGCTTCAGGAAGCGAATGCTTTTGCGGAAAAAGCCGGTCTTCAACCTCTCACCGATATCCATGATGTTCTCAAGCTGCCTGGCGTATGGAAAGAGGTCGCCCCGGAGGGAGTGGATTCAGAGGCGGCGGAGGCGGTTCGTTCTGCGTTGACTGAAGCGCTGCAGAACCTGCTGCGCATGCGGGAGCGTGAGGGGGGAGAACTGAAAGCAAGGCTTGGAGAGCTGCTGGACCGACTGCAGGAAACCGTTGGCCGTGTGCGTCCACTGGTCACGGAAGCCCGGGATGAGCAGGAAGGACGCTTACGCGAGCGGGTGGAGCAACTTGGGGACGTCGGCCCTGAGATGCAGACCAGACTGTATCAGGAGGTGATCCTGTTTGCGGAAAAGAGTGATGTGCAGGAGGAAGTGGACCGGCTGGAAGCCCACATCAGCCAGGTGAGGGAGAAATTGGAGGAAACGGAGCCCGTCGGCCGGGGACTTGATTTTCTCTGCCAGGAGATGGCGCGAGAATGTAACACTCTTTCGGTGAAGGCCTCGAGAACAGACATTAATCAGTGTGCGTTACTCGGAAAAGAACTGGTCGAACAGCTCCGTGAGCAGGTACAGAATATCGAATGAGTATGTCTATGCATCCACATCCTGTTCTCTTTCTGGTGAGTGCACCCTCCGGTGCGGGAAAGACCACTCTGTGTCATCATCTGCTCCAGACCACCCCTGATTTGGTCTATTCGGTCAGCTCGACGACACGTCCTCCGAGAGAAGGGGAGGTGAACGGAGAGGATTACGACTTCCTGACCCCGGCTCAGTTTCAGGAACTGGCTGGGGCAGGTGACTTTCTGGAGCACGCAACGGTACATGGAAATTTTTACGGTACCAGACTCAGTGCGGTGATGGGTCCCTTCCATGCAGGGAAATCGGTTTTGATGGATGTGGATGTACAGGGTGCAGAGCAGATCCGGAACCGTTTGCATGAGGATCGAGGCCTTGAGGAACTCCGCGGATGTTATGTGGATGTGTTTATCGCCCCCCCCTCTCTGGAGGCACTGCGTGCACGTCTGGTGGGAAGGGGAAAAGATGCACAGGATGTGATCGAACATCGGCTTCAGAATGCCGAGAAAGAACTGGCCTCTGCAGGGAAGTACCAGTTCCATGTGATCAATGACTCTCTTGAGAAAGCGGCGGCAGGGCTTGCCTCTATCTACGAGGCGGCAAGACTTCGGAATCCGGCTGCCTACTAAATGAGGCAGACGTTTTTTTCAATGCCCAGTTGGGTGGCGCGTTTTGACGGCTTGGCGGATCAGGTTGTAAATCTGACGGTGTTGAGAGTGGTGTTTCGCACCATGTAAACGTTGAACCTAAACCCGCAAGGGTCGAACACAACCTGAGGAGGTTGACAGTGCCAGCCAAGAAAAAAGCAGCCGCGAAAAAGAAAGCGGCCACCAAGAAAAAAACGGTAGCGAAAAAAGCTCCCGCGAAAAAGAAGGCGGTCGCCAAGAAAAAGGCCGCAGCCAAGAAAGCTCCTGCAAAGAAAAAAGCAGTAGCCAAAAAGGCTCCCGCAAAGAAAAAAGCAGTCGCGAAAAAAGCCCCGGCGAAGAAAAAAGCCGTAGCCAAGAAAGCACCTGCGAAAAAGAAAGCGGCTGCAAAGAAAGCCCCCGCTAAGAAAAAAGCGGTAGCGAAGAAAGCGCCTGCCAAGAAAGCCCCTGCCAAGAAAGCTCCGGCGAAGAAAAAAGCCGCCGCGAAGAAAGCCCCTGCGAAGAAGAAAGCGGTAGCGAAGAAAGCACCTGCTAAGAAAGCTCCGGCAAAGAAAAAAGCCGCCGCGAAAAAAGCGCCTGCGAAAAAGAAAGCCGCAGCCAAAAAGGCTCCCGCGAAAAAGAAAGCGGTAGCGAAGAAGGCTCCCGCCAAGAAAGCCCCGGCGAAGAAAAAAGCCGCCGCGAAGAAAAAGAAGTAAGCGCGCTTCACCAGGCTGGCGTGCTGTCAGCATCAGCAGCTCATCAGAGTTGATGAAACAAAACCCCGTTCTGAAAAGAGCGGGGTTTATTTTTTCCTGACGTCTGAGGAATGCCGGGTGGTGGAGACGTCGGGCATCAGGACGTTGATGTAAACACAGAGGTCCCCCGTGCCATGGCCGGCACACCAAAGAGTTCCGCCACCGTCTGGGACAGGTCATAAAACCCGTCGCGGATTCCTAAGCAGGAACCCGGCTGTGAAGGGTTCAGCATGAGAAGCGGAACCCGTTCCCGGGTATGGTCCGTACCGGCAAAGATCGGATCATTTCCGTGATCCGCAGTCAGGATCAGCCAGTCCTCCTCTCGGAGGGCCGGGAGTATTCGACCCAGCCAGGCATCCATCTCCTCAAGACATCGACCATATCCGACCGGATCGCGGCGGTGTCCATATTTCATGTCGAAATCGATAAAGTTCGCGAAGACGAAGCCGGTGTCGAGTTCTTGGAGGAGTGTTTCCACCTTTGCCATTGAAGCTGCGTTGTCCCCGGTATGCCACCCTTGGGTAATGCCGCGGTGTGCGAAGATATCCTCAATTTTTCCTACGCTGTATACCGGCACACCCTGTTGCTGAAGATGTTGGAGCAGGGTGGGTTCATCCGTTTCAAATGCGTAATCCACTCGGTCTGTGGTGCGGGTGAAGGCACCGGGCGTTCCGGTAAATGGGCGGGCAATCACGCGACCGACCCGGTAGGGGTCACACAGCGTGCGAGCCGTCTTGCAAATCCGGTACAAGTCCTCCAGAGGAACGCTGTCAACATGTGCGGCGATCTGAAAAACGGAATCCGCGCTGGTGTAACAGATGAGCCCACCCTCGTTCAGACTCTGTTCTCCGTATTCGTCGATCACTGCAGTGCCACTGCCATGTTTCAGGCAGAGCAGTGGACGTCCGAAGGTTTCTTTCAGCGGAGTGAGAAGTTCATCCGGAAATGCCGGCACGGTTCTGGGAAACAAATGAAAGCCGGGGGTAAGATCCAGCCCCGCGATTTCCCAATGCCCGGTGATGGTGTCTTTGCCTTGGGACCGTTCCTGCATGGCTCCCCAGAACGCTTTGGGATGTTCCACTGCTGAAACCCCGGTGATAGGGCCCTGGTCCGGGAGCAGGGAGAGAATGTTGGCCAGTCCCAGGTTTTCAAACGTAGGAAGATGGAGCCCTCCCAGGGCCTGAGCGATGTGGGGCAGGGTTGCCGCTCCACGGTCATCATAATCGGCCGCATCCGGTGCGGCTCCGATCCCCACTGAATCCATCACGATGAGAAAAACGCGTTTGGTCATAGGGTGGATTCTAGCATGCATCGGTCAACCGGACACGCTCTAATCGTACTCGTAATCATGACCGTGGGCGGCTGGCAGAGGAGAGTGAGAGTGAAACCGTGATCGGAGCGGATCCGACCGCACCCGCGTTCCGCACTCCGGTACACCGAAGTCAGGCCAATTTGATGGACAGAGGTTGAATTGGCTTCTATGTTTGCCCCATGTCCACTTCGGAAACATGCTCTCAATTTCTGTACGATACCGCACAGCGCCTCCTCCCCCTCTATGCAGACGGGAAAGAGGATGTGCCGGAAAGTATTCTCAGCGACGATCCTGACCCCCAGGAGGTGGTTCAGGCCCTTCAGATGCTGGTGGATCTGCTGCTGCCCGGACGGATGAAGCCCAGCGTCATCGGTTCCGATGAATTCAGCGTCTTTCTGTTGCGCCGCCTCAGCCATGCCTGGAGATATCTGCGTCCGCAGATTGAAAAAAGCATCGCCTTCCGCTGGTACGGACGTGCCGCGTTGACGGAAGGGGTCTCTCCCCAGGAGATGGACCTTCATGAGGAATCCCATCGGTTGCTGCGTCAGTTCTTCCAGCGTTTCCCCGAGATCCGCGAACTGGTGATCGATGATATCCGGGCGGCCTACGACGGTGATCCTGCCGCCCTGACCTTCGCGGAAGTGCAGTTGGCCTATCCCGGACTGCTGGCGGTGGCCGCCCACCGGCTGGCGCATGAGCTGTATCTGCTGGATTTACCCGTGGTGCCCCGGATCATGAGCGAGTGGACACATTCCCAGACCGGTGTCGATTTGCACCCCGGCGCCCGGGTCGGAAAAAGCTTCTTCATCGATCACGCCACCGGTGTGGTCATTGGAGAGACCACGGTGATCGGGGACCGGGTCAAAATTTACCAGGGCGTCACCCTCGGGGCGAAAAGTTTCCCCCTCGATGAAAACGGAAATCCGATCAAGCACATCAAACGGCATCCCACCGTGGAGAATGATGTGGTGATTTACGCCAATTCGACCATTCTTGGTGGAGATACCGTGATTGGCTGCGGCAGTACCATTGGTGCCAACGTCTTCCTCAATGAATCCGTTCCCAAGAACAGTGTGGTGTACGCCATGCATCCCGAGCTGCGTATCCGCCAGCAGAAAAACGGAAAAGGATGCTCTGACACTGAATAACGGCCCATTCGGCTGGACTTGTCCCTCTTTCTCTTTCTATAGCTACCCTGACCATGAATAATTTTGCCGACGACGAATTCACGGAAAAAGACAGCAACCCCGACCTGGATCTGAACACAGAGAAAGGCCGTTCAGACCCGGAGGCTGAAGACACGGAGGATGCGCCGAAAGGCTTTTTCTCCAGTGCCAAGGTGAGGATTCCGTTTCGGGTAGGGCTTGGCCTGCTGATTCTGGGGGCCGCACTGGGCATCTATTGGGGGCTGTTTCCTCCCACCTTTCAGGTGGATCAGATGGCCACGACCATGGCCATTACTGAAGGGCACCGCGAAGAAGGGGAGACGCTTCCCCCCGGCTACCGTACCGTCAGCACCCTGATTTTTCTTACTGAAGACTGCTTTCTGGATAAGCCGGGAGGGCTGATGTCCAACGACTGGAACCCGGTTTCCCGCATTACGGACAATATGCGGAGCTGGGAGAAGGGGTTTATTTTCCAGATCCGGGTGATGGTTCAGGGGCTTCGATTTAACCTCAGCCGGATCGGTCCGCAGTCCAAAGATCATCCTCAACTGGCAAAGGCCGATCCTCTCTTCAACTTCAAAGAAACCTCGTTTGCTCTTCCTTCCAGTGAACGACAGTATCGCAGCGGTGTTAAGGAACTCCGTGATTTTCTTCAGGCCTTGAGTGAAAGTCAGTCGGAAGCCGAGTATTTTTCCGCCCGTCAGGATCAGGTGATTGACTTTCTCGGACGCCAGCTTCCGATCCTTGGGGGGTACACCGCGCAGCTTCAGCAGAATATCGGTACTCCCCGGTATGATGTGGCGATCCTCACCGAAACCACGGAGGAGCGGAATGATGATGGACAGCGGGTGGTTCCGGTAACGCAGCAGGCCAATTCCTTCTGGGAGCGGGATGATACCTTTTACGAAGTCCGCGGAGGTGTCTTTGTGCTGTACCACGTGATGCTGGCCCTGCGCAAAGACTGCGAAGTGCTCATCAACGACGCCAAAGCCATGGGAACGATGAACCGGATCATCAATGAGCTGGAAAGTGCGAACAAACCGATGTTGTCGCCCATGGTGCTCAATGGAAAAGAATTCGGTGTGGTGCAAAACCACTCCCTGGTGTTGGCATCCCATCTCGCACGGGCCCACCTCGCCATTCAGGAACTGCAGCGTCAGTTGCGCGGCGGCGGTACCATGTAAGGGGGCTGTGAGCGTGTTGACTCAGCCGACACGTTTCCTCCTGTATGTTTACGTCATCTTGCTGATTGGGTGCCGGCCTGCTGCCATGAAGGTCAGTGTCGGGAACCTTCCGGAAGGATGGCGTGTTGGGGAGGTTGTACCCCATGACCAGATTTATTCCGACCCGCCTGTATCTCCGGAACACGCCCGCATACAGTTTTATGGTCTTTTGGGAGACGATACCGGGCATCGGCTGTATTCCATCCCGAACAATACTCCTGTTGAAGACGTGGTTTGGTTGTTTGAAGTGGGCTCACATGGAGCGATGAGTTACAGTTTTGATGCGAAGTCAACGGTTAGCCTGGTTGCTCAAAAGGCTGAAAAAATCTCCAACATCATACCGTGCCGGGTTATCTTTGCCGATGCGGCGGGTTTGAAGCTTCGTTTCTCGCGTCCATTGACGGATGAGGAGTTTCATCAAATCGAAGCGCTGTTCTCTGAAGAGGAGATGATGCAAGCCGGTCTGGATCGTTATTTGTCGGAGTGGGATGGCGAGAGCCCAATCCTCTCGCCGATTCGAACAGAGGGATTATTCCATTTTTGGTGGGATTGAGCGTGATCACTTCAAGACCGGTGCCTGAAGAAACAGTGCCGTCTGACGCCGCTGGCAGGATACCAGCGGTCCTTTTTCACATCAATAGGTGTGCTCAGGACCGGGGAAGGATCCGGTACCCACTTCCTCCGCGTACTGCTTCAAGGCTGCTTCCATCAGCTCCGCCGCTTGTAGGTAGGGCTTCACAAATTTGGGCAGGCTGTTGGTGTCGCTGAGGCCCATCAGGTCGTTGAACACGAGAATCTGGCCGTCGCAGCCGGCACCGGCTCCGATTCCAACCGTGGGAATGTCGAGAGAGTCGGTGATGTCCTTTGCCAGATCCGGCGGGCAGGCCTCCAGCACGATGGAGAACACACCGGCCTCCTGCAGGGTAAGGGCGTCCTGACGGAGTTCTTCCGCCCGTTCGGGCTGTCGGCCCTGAACGGTGTAACCCATTTGTTTCACCGATTGGGGGGTCAGGCCGATATGTCCCATGACCGGGATTCCGTTTCGTACCATGCGGTCGATGGTGCTGACCCTGTCCCGGCCTCCTTCGAGTTTTACTGCATCGGCATGCCCTTCCTGAATCAGCCGTCCTGCATTACGCAGGGCCTCTTCTTCGGAGATCTGATAACTGAGAAAGGGGAGGTCTGCGACCAGTAGAGCCTGCTCTACCCCCCGCGCGGCAGCCGCGGTGTGATGGACCATGTGATCCATCGTCACGGTCAGAGTGCTGTCCATTCCCAGAATGGTATTGCCCAGACTGTCCCCGACCAGAAGCAGAGGAAGCCCGGCCCGGTCCGCAATGCGGGCACTGGTGGTGTCAAAGACGGTGACCGTGGCAAAAGGAGCTGAGCCTTTCAGCGCACGAAAACGTTTTAGCGTCATGGAGGGCATGGCCCTAGTCTTTAGTCGCCGGTGTCTCCTGTTCCAGCTTTTCCAACAGCTTTTCAACGTGCCGGTCGATCAACTGATCTTTCTGCTCGCGTTCCAGTTTGTGCCGATCCTCGAGCTGTTGGAGCTGCGTCCGTACCTGCCGCATCCGTTCTTCCCGGCGTTTCAGGTTCTCCTCGACCTGGGCGGCAACCCGTTCTCTGAGATCGGCAATGGCCTGCTCACGTTCCTCGGGGGTTCCGGCCTGCCGGATGGCTTTCATTTCGGTTTTGAACTGCCCGCGGGAATGATGTTTCTGCGCCATTTCCTTGCGGCGGGCCATGAGTTTCTGGCGGAGTTCCCGGCGGAAGGCCATGGGATCCTCCTCCTTCAGCGTTTTCAACCTCTGATACTCTTCCGGATTCGTTTTCTTGAGGTAATGCAGATAACGATCCACGGGCGGAGTCCCTTCGCGGTTTTCCCGTTCCATTCTCCGTGGGCGTTCTCCACCGGGGCGTTGCGGGCGGTCTCCGGTTGTTTGGGCCGGCTGTCCCCACGCAGTGAGAATACTGAACATGGAAAGAAGCAGAAGGGGGGCAAATGAACGCTTCATATGGTCTCCTCCAGTTGGAGTAATTCAGAGGCCAGTTCATCGGTGTCATCCCAGACCAGCTCGAGGGTCACGTCTTCCGTCAACAGGATGTCCAGTTCCTGATCCAGGGCCTCAAGCGATGCCATGACCGGGTCTTCGGACTGCCAGTCCTGAGCTGCTGCAGGGCTGGGATTCTCCGCAATCAACGGGGCCCGGCTTGAAGCCGGAAACTGTTCCTGTAGGTGTGGCCAGACAGCCAAGGCGAGGACAAGTCCTGCCGCAACAGCCAGAAGGCGTGGTAAAAGCCGGCTTTGACGGGGTTGGGATGCACGCAGGCGTTCCAAAGTCAGGTCGGGGGTGCCGGGGACCGTTGCCGCGCTGGCCAGTCGTCCTGCGTCCTGGAGGACGGTCAATCTTTCCCGGACGGCCTGCCATTCCGGATGGATGAGAAGCTGCTCCTCAAGGGCAAGGGCCTCCTCGTGGGGGAGTTCCCCGCTGTCCAGAAGCAGTAGTTTCAATTCAAGTTCCTGTTCAGTCATGATGTCCTCGAAAGGGTCTGCAAATGTTCATAGTCCTCGGCGAGATCCTCCCGCAGCTTCCGGAGTGCGTATTGCATGCGGGCCAGGGCCGTGTTGATGGAGACCTCCTGGTGGAGGGCGATGGATTTAAACGGGAGGTCCGCTTCTGTCCGCAGAAGGTATACCTCCCGCTGTTCCTCCGGAAGAGCGTCGACGGCCTTTCGGATGCGTTCGGCCAGTTCCCGGTTGCCCGTACTCCGGTGGGGACCTGGGTCACCGGTGGAGACAAACTGTTCCAGAGTGCCGGGGCCGTCTGAGGATCCGACGGGCTGTTGGAGGCTGACATCGGCCTCCCGCTTTCGGGAGAGGTCAATAACCCGGTTGCGGGCGATGCGGAAGAGCCAGGAGATAAGATTCTGGCTGTGATACCGGTGGAGTCCCCGGACGGCCCGCAGCCAGACATCCTGGAAGACGTCATCGGCCCGGTGGGGGTCGTGGACCATGCCGAGAATAAACCGGTAGAGCGGACGCCGTGTCTCTTCGACAATGCGCTCCAGGGCGTTGGTCTCGCCTTGCCTATATTGGGCCAGCAGGTCTTCAAGGTCCGTTTTCTCCATGTAGTGTGACAGTATCTGAACCTCTTAACGGAGTCAGGGGGGAATTATTGTAATTTTTTAGACGGACCTTTCCCGGAAGAACTGTTCTGCAAGTTGAAACACCTTGAGGTAGATCTCCTGCTGGGCATCCAGAAGGATCCGCAGATCCCCAGGCAGGGGACGGGGGGTGGTGGCCATGAGGGCCAGGCAGATGAGCAGCAGATTTGCAAGCAGGATAAGAGGGAGGGCCCCGATCCACCCATAGGGGGTGAGGTCGCTCTGTCCAACCGAAAGTGCCTGCAGGGTGAAAGTAAGGTGGAAACACCAGGTGAACCCCAATGCCGGCGGGAGAAGTCCCCTCCAGGCTGCAGGGTCCCACCACAAAGAGGCCAGAACATGGACGAGGAGAAGAAGCAGGCTGTAAAAAGGGATCATGTAAGGGGCTAAGGCCACCCAGATCGTGCTGCGGGCAACCTGAACACTTCCGCTGTCTTTGCCGACCTGGAGGTTTCCCGCCCGGATTCCGGAGAACCATGCCGCCAGAAGATGACTGCATTCGTGGGCAATGACATAACTTCTGGCAGAAGGTTTCAGCAGCAGAAAAATTGCCAGCCACACCAGCATCCCCATGGCAAACAGCACCAGGGGGCCCTGATCGGTGGAAGACCGTTGTGCATCCACCAACAGGTCATATCCGGCCCGCATCATCCCCCATACCGCAGGCAGCAGGGCGACCCCCATCAATCGGGCTCCCGCCGCCTGCACCCACCTTTCAGGCACCGCAGACCCTCCGCAGTTCACGATTCAGGCGAATCCGGGTCTGTTGTTCCACGTACCAGTGCAGCCAGCGTTTCCGGGCAGAGGGAAACCGGTTCTGAAATCCTCGCGCAAATGCCAACCGCTCCTCCCGGCGGATGTCGCGGGGCAGGGAGCCGTTCAACTGGTAGAGGTTTCGGACAAACGTGCGGAAGGAGGGGCCGTCAACCCGGAGGTCCTCGAGGTCAATCCAGTAGAAAACCGGCGGGGCATGCGGTCGTTCCCTCACCAGCAGATTGGAAAGCTTCAGGTCGCCATGTGAGATCCCATGTCCATGGAGGCGCTGGACTTCATTCCGGAGCACGTGACGCATGCGGACACGCTCCGACTCCTCCCAGAGCGGGAGATTGCGGCGAAGCCAAGTTCGGGCATTTTGCCGGGTGGGAAGCTGACGGCTGATAAAATAGGAGACACCCAGTGCTCCCTGTTCTCTGCATTCCAGCCATCCGAGCGGGGAGGCGCAGGGAATGCCGAGTTCCTGAAGCACGCAGGCTCCGGTCCAGGCTCTTCTCGCACGAGAGACTTCAAACCGCCGTCTCCAGGAAGTGGGGTTGGGGGCAAATCGTTTGACCACCACCTGCAGCCCCATCAAGGTTCCCTCCCGGACATCTGCCCGTCGACTGTGATGAAGCGGACGGGAGACATGAAACTGCTCAAGTTCGGAAAGGAGGGCTTCCGGGGCAAGCGTGTGGTCCGGAATCCAGAGGCCATTTAAAGGGAGTTCCCTGTCGGGTCTGCTTTGGCCGAAATGCAGATGATAGCGGGAGTGGACATGGGCGCGGTGGTTGGAACGCTGGTGCTGCAGCCAAAGGCGGAGCCAGGAGGCGCTGTCCGGATTCTCCTGTCCGAGAGCATGTGAAAAGGCCATGAGGAAAGTCATCACATCCCGGGGCTGACGTGCCATCGACGGCCATTCCTGCTGAAGAAAACGCATGCCTTCCTCCAGCGTGTCCCGGTCAGGAAAGACCGTACGCGGGCCCACAGGGGCCGGATGCAGTTCGATGCGGTTTCCCCGGATTCGGCTGTGTTCCCACTGGAGGTCGGCGAGGTGTCCTCCTTCGCGGACATACCGGGCACAGGTCTCTCCGGCTTCCCAGAGAAACGCCCTGCGGTCCGCATCCGGCAGTTGCCCTGACCGGACTGTGTCCAAGGGGCAGTCAGGGAGAGGGTGTGGGGGGCGTGGCATGGAGGGGTTGAAGCAAGTTCCGGCTCCAAGTTCAAGTTGCAAGTTCCTCGGAAGATTCCTCTGCTGTGCGTGAGTTCGATCCGGGAGATGAGACACGATTTCGGTTTCGATTTTGCATTTCCGGTGTATGTAGGGCGGATGAAATCCGAAAAAACACTGGTGGCACTTTCCGGCGGCGTCGACAGCGCTGTGGCGGCCGCGTTACTGGTGGAGCAGGGCGTGGAGGTATCCGGTGCCTACATGAAGAACTGGATCAATGAGGACAACATTCTGGGAGACTGTCCCTGGCAACAGGATGTGGAGGACGCCCGTGCTGTGGCAGAAACACTCGGGATTCCCTTCGAGGTGGTCAACCTGATGGACGACTACAAGTCACGGATTGTGGATTACCTGCTAGAGGGATATTCGGAAGGCGTCACCCCGAATCCGGATGTGATGTGCAATCGGGAGATTAAATTCGGCGTCTTCCGTGACTGGGCTCTTGCCCAGGGATTTGATGCGGTCGCGACGGGTCACTATGCCCGTTCCCGAATAGACGGAGACGGATACCGGGAGATCCTGACAGGGGTCGATCCGGGTAAGGACCAGACGTATTTTCTTGCGATGATGAAACCGCCTCAGGTCGCGGATGCCCGGTTTCCGGTCGGGGAACTCCTGAAATCAGATGTCCGGCAGGCAGCCCGGCGGTTTCAACTGCCCAATTCGGAAAAGAAAGACAGCCAGGGTATCTGTTTTATCGGTCAGGTGAAGATGTCCGATTTTCTCAAGGCCTACCTTCCGGATGAACCCGGCCCCATTGTCGATCAAAACGGGAAGGTTCTCGGGAAACACCAGGGACTTCATTTTTATACCCTGGGTCAGCGGAAGGGAATCGGGGTTCCCTCCAATGAGTACAGGAAAAGTTACGTCGTAGTGGAGAAACGAAAGCATACCCGTGAGCTGGTCATTGCGTTTGATGATCCCCAGACTCCGCGTCTTTACAGTTCCTCCTGTATCCTGACGGGACTCAGTTTTACGGGGGAGAGCATCACGGCTCCCCGGTCCATGCAGGCCCGGGCCCGATATCGGGCTCCTTCTGTGGATGTGAAGGTGATCCCCCTCGAAGACGGACGCATGCGTGTCGAATGGATGGAACCGCAACGTGCACTTGCCGTTGGGCAGATTTGTGCCCTGTATGATGGGGAGGTGCTTCGCGGAGGAGGCGTCTACGCGGAGATTCTCTACACGGACGCTCCGCAATGAAAAATCCCTGGATCACGCATGAAGGCCGGGTCATGTATGACAACCCCTGGATCCGGGTAACCCAGTATCAGGTGACCCAACCCCGTGGAACCCCCGGGATTTACGGGGAGGTGCATATGAAACATCTCGCCACAGGTGTGGTGGTTCTGGATGGCGATCACACCTGGCTTGTGGGGCAGTGGAGATACACTCTCCATGCCTATTCGTGGGAGATTCCGGAAGGCGGTGCTGCCAGGGGCGAGGATCCACTCGTGGCTGCGAAACGGGAACTCCTGGAGGAAACCGGACTCGAGGCCGCGGAGTGGGAGTCCCTCATGACCATCCATACCAGTAATTCGGTCACCGATGAAGTGGGGAACATTTTTCTCGCACGCCAGATCAAAAAGGTGGCTGACCCCATGCCGGAGCCGAGTGAAGAGTTGCAGGTGAAACGAATTCTCTTTTCCGAGGCCCTCCGGATGATTGACCGGGGAGAAATCACCGATGCCGTTTCAGTGGCGGGATTGCTCCAGGCTTCCCGGAAACTCTGATCGTGCCAGAAGAGGCTGCAGTCACCAGGGGAATCGTCCTTTTTGGCTGTATAAGGAGGACATCGTGGCATCCCCTCAGTCCCAGATGGTCAAGGAGTGTCTCGGGTGATCGTAAGCCCTTCGATCACGACATCCGCAGATCCTGCGTAATCAAACTCCACAGAGAAGAGGTCACGGGCGGCATGTTCATATGTGAGCCGGACCGGTTCTCCAGCGATCACGTCGATTTCGATACTCTCCGGCATTCCGCGGGTACGGAAATGACCCAGCAGAGTTCCGGCAGGGGCCGGGCTGGAAACGGAAAGTTCAACCGTGACGGGACCACTCTTCAGAGGCAGCCGGGGTCCGTAGAAGATGTTGGTGGCGGGATCCCGAATCGGATCAAACACGACCGCATCCAGTTCAAGGTCGGTATGCCCCGCATGGAACATGGAGGTGGGGTGAATCTCGATACGCTCGGCCTCCGGATTCCATTGGCCGGGTCCCAGCACCAACCGGTCCAGAGTGATTCGGCCTCGTGTGGCAGTTGCGGTGACCGTGAGAGGAAGAAACCCGGGTGAGGCCGGAACCGGAATCTGAACCCACTCGGTTTCCAGGACTCCTGCGCGATGGGAGTGGGTGGTTTCCCGCTCCCCGTGCTGTATGTGAAGATCGAGGATTCCCTGCCCGAGAGTTCGGACAAACAGTTGCCGGTTCTCTGGAAGACTTATGGAACGGGACCACAGCACATGCGATCCATCTTCGGGAGTGAGGACCAGGGCAGACCCTCCTGAAAACGCCTCACTTTGAAACACTTCCGGAGCGTTTTCGATGTGTTCTGCTTCTATTCGCTGCACGGCAGCCCAGTGTTTCCAGTCCGGGGTGACGGTGGTGGGGCCCGCTTCGGGTCGGATGCGGAAGGCCCAGACGGCACCGGCGTGTGATAAGAGTTCCAGACGTGGATGTTGGAGAAGGGCATTCAGGGTATTACCCACGGAGAAGGGACTCACTTTTTCCGGAAAGGCATTTTCGTGAAGCATCAGGTGGGTGATGCCCCGCTCGAGAAGTGCATCGAGCTTCTCTGGAGGAAGATCCCCCTGATTCATGGGATGGTAGACTTCGAAAATCTCCTCCATGTACCTCACATTCCGCGAGGGACGGTACCCATTTACTAACCGAAGCCGTTCCCGCATTGCATAATAAACATATACGGAACTCCAGTGGGAGTCTCCGGGCCAGAGGGGGAGCACCAGGGCACGGGGGATGTCCGCATCTCCGGAGACCGCCTCATAGGCAGCATTCCGGTCGGCAAGAATGCAGAGATGCGGGGTAATGCGGGCTACAAAGCTGAACGCCACTGCAAAGCACAGCACAGGCGGGATGAACCGCCGTGCCCATCCTTTGGGAAGTGCGGCCAGGCTAAGTGCAAACATCAGTGAAATGAAGGCCGGGAGCCCCAGATAGATTTTGGCCGGTTGCCGGAGTTTGGACAGGGGGGGGAAGATTCGCTTGGTGCGTTCCCACCATATACCGCCCATGGGATGATTGGGTCCGGTGGCCACCATGGTTACCAGGATCAACCCGAGAACCAAGGCCCCAAGCAAAATCGCGAACGCCTTCTTTTCCGGGCTGCCATTTTTTCCGAAGGCCTGCCAGAAGGCAACGCCGCTTCCGGTCACAATGAGAATCAGGAACACGGGTCCCAGATAGGTCTCGGCATAACCACCCCATCCGGATCTCTCCCAGACTTCCTCCCATTCAGGGGCGTAAATGGCGATTTCTTCCGGTGCGATGCCGTCTACGACATCCAGATCCTTCTGGCTGTACAGCACCTGCAGCACCTGTACTCCGGTCAATACAACCCAGAGAATCAGCGGCCAGCCGGATTTGATCAGCGACAGAAGCAGGTCTTTTGAAGGGAGGAGTTTCCTGTGAATCACCCAGAAAGCGGGGAGCAACCAGGCGGGGGCGAGAATCCCGGAGAAAAACAAGGCATGGGTGTCGGACCATCCGGATAGATAGACCGCAGCCCCGGCTAGAGCGGAACCTTGGAGCTTTTGGTCCCGGATCCAGATATCCATCCCCAACAGGAGGACGGGAATCCACATCATGGCCATTCCCGTAGGACTTCCATGGAGTAGGGCATGCCAGCGGAACGGGAGGCACTGACCGGCCAGGGCCGCGCAGACCACCAGAACGGGACGGTCGGGAAACCATCGGCGGAGCCAGAGCAGCGTCGCCCAGAGAGATACAAACAGACTCAGGATCGCGGCCGTGTTCATTCCCACAGCAGGGCCCCCGATCACATGTCCGATGCCGTAAAAGAAATGAAAGGGGAAGTAGTACGTGGAGTAGGCCTTCCGCGCGGCATCGTCCCCTGTATTAAACTCATACAAATTCGTGGACCAGGGGGTTTCTCCGAAAAACGTGTCATGGCCCAGCCAGAGTTGGTAGAGAAGCTGCAGATGATCGCCGGGGTACATCCGCATGATGGGGCCCTCTGCCGGAGCCCGGGGAGAGATGGAGACGGTATCAGTTACCATCATCGGCAAGGGCCAGGAGACAATCGTCCAAAGCAGAAGTCCACCGAGACAGGCTTGGAATGCGGGGGAGTGATGAAGACGGAATGTTCCCATGCGCGTATAGGTAGACGAGGCGGGAGAAAGATCAATCCCGAAACCGGAGCATCAAATTCTGTCATTGGGGGTTGAGTGAAGCGCAGGGAAGGGGCATAGACATGGGATGATCTCCCCTTTCATGCCGGATGAGGATGTGTTTCCCGAGGATGCGCCGTTTTACCCGGACACCTCGGATGCCGTCCGCCGTATGCTGGGGGACACCGGGGAATTGGCGGGGTTGTTTGAAGAGGAAGGGCGTACCTTCGAATCACGGCCGCAACAGGTGGAGCTTGGGGCTGAAATTGCCCGTGCGTTTGCGGAGGGGCGTCATTTGGCGGCTGAAGCAGGAACCGGGGTTGGGAAATCCTTCGCGTATCTGGTTCCAGGGTTATTGGCCGCCCTGCAGACCGGCCAGAAAGTGGTGGTCAGTACCTACACGATCCACTTGCAGGAGCAGTTACTGAATCAGGACATTCCCCGTCTCTCCAAAGCGCTCGGACGTGAAGTGAAGGCGGTGCTGGTCAAGGGGCGGAGTAATTACCTCTGCAGGATCCGGCTTGCTCTTGCGCTGCGGATGGGAGGGGATCTGTTCCGTCCTGAACAGCGAATCTGGCTGGATCGGCTCGCGGACTGGGCGAACCACACTGAGGATGGATCCCTTCAGTCCCTGGAAGAAGCCCCGCCGGTAGAGATCTGGCAACAGGTGTGTGCGGAGGAGGGGACCTGTGTCTATCCCGCACAACGCGAGCATCAGAACTGTTTTCTCACCCGTGCCCGGGCAAAGATGCAGGAGGCGGACGTCCTGATTGTAAACCATGCGCTGTTTTTTTCTGATTTAGCCATGCGTGGAACCGGTGGCGCCGGTCTGCTGCCGGAATTCGATTTGGCCGTGCTGGATGAAGCACATCAGGTGGAGGAGGCGGCGGGACAGGCCCTGGGAATCCGGCTGACCTCCTGGAGTTTTGCCCGCTGGATCCGGAGTTTGATCAACCCTGATACCCAAAAAGGGCTGCTCTCCAGTCTGCGGCAGGGCAGCTTGGCACATGAGGTCTCCCGGGTGCAGCGTCATGTGGACCGTTTGTTTGAACAGGTGAATGAATGGATGTTCAGGAACGGGGATGGGAAAACCTGCATCCGCCTGAAGACCCCGTTGGATCTCCACACTCCGGTGCCGGAGTTGCTCCGCAAAATTTCGGAGCATCTGAAGGAGCTTGAGGTGGAGACTGAGCAGACGGAAGTCAGGGCCGAACTGGCCTTGGCGCGCAGGCGGGCCTCTGAGCTGGCCACTGGGCTGGGGAATTTTCTGGAACTGCGGGAGCAGGATTATGTTTACTGGGTCGAGCAGGAGACGAGGCCACAGGGAAAAGTGCGGATCCGCCTCTGCGGGGCTCCGGTGGAAGTGGGGCCTCTCTTGAAGGATCTGCTGTTTGACCGACTGCATTCGGTTGTGATGACCAGTGCGACCCTGGCGGTTGGAGAGTCCATGGGATATTTCCGTCAGAGGGTGGGCGCCGTCGAAGCCTCCGAACTCCGGGTGGGTTCTCCATTTGATTACGCCCGGCAGATGCGGGTGTTTGTTCCCAGTGGGATTCCGGAACCGAATCAGCCGGACTATGCCGACGCCGTGAGTCTTGAGGTGCTCCGGCACATCAGGGAAACCAAGGGAGGAACCTTCGTGCTGTTTACGTCTCATGCGATGGTGCGGGAGGTGGTTAAGCGCGTGGAATTGGACCTGAAAGATGAGGCGTATCCTCTCTGGGTCCAGGGGGTTGGCACCAGCAGGCAGCGTTTACTCGAGCAATTCCGCGGGGACTCCCGGAGTGTGTTGTTCGGGTTGACCAGCTTCTGGACTGGCGTGGATGTACCCGGGAACGCGCTGCGGAGTGTGATGATCACCCGGCTCCCGTTTGCCGTGCCTGACCATCCGTTGGTGGAAGCGCGGATGGAGGCCATTACCCAGGGAGGAGGTAATCCTTTTAAGGACTATTCACTGCCCGAAGCGGTTTTACGCTTTAAACAGGGGGTGGGGCGTTTAATTCGCAGCCAGGATGATGAAGGCCGAATTGTGGTGCTGGATCCCCGGATTCGGGACCGGTGGTACGGACGTTGGTTTGTGAATGCCGTCCCGGAATGCCCCTGGATCATGGATACGGAGGAGTAAACGTTGCAAAATGGCAATAAAGAAGGGCGATTTGTGCAAACGGTACGGCCCGGTGTCCCTCTCCTGGTTTACGAAAATAAATCCGACCTTTTGAGTCCTTTTTTTCCGAATATCACTTGACCGGCTTTCATTCCGTAGGGTACAAAATTTCCATTGTAACCTGTTCTGGAAGGAACAGGCGAATCTTATATATGAGACACACAACAAACGGCCTTATGCGACTCCCCACCGGCATCCCTTTATTCACACTTGTATTGCCAGTCCTTTTTCTCTCCCTGAATCGAGTTTGCTCTGAGTCTCCCGCTAACGGATCTCCTGCGAAGGCAGCCGAACCGGAGCTGGAACCCTCCCAGCCTGTTGCAGAGAGCGTCAAACCCGCTCCCGAGAAGGGTGCGGTGGAACCGGTGACGACAGAGACCGAAAAGGAGAAGGTGCCACCGGTGAAAAGCGTGTGGGCCTCTTCCAGTGTGGAGGGAGATGAGGCTTCCGGTTCCGCAAAGGCCGCAGGAAAGCGGAATATGAGGAAAGGTCCTGAGACTACGGTGCAGGAGGCGGTAGACGCCACGCCTCCCAGTGAGGAGGACATTCTCGGGTGGAAGCAGCGTGAACAGGCATTGAAGTCTCAGATCCAGGCCGCTGCCACCGCTGGGAAAGACTCGGAGGACGCCTTGACCCGGGAACAGATTTTAGAGTTGGTACGAGAACGAGTAGAAGTGTCGCAGAAACTGCAGGCGGTACAAAATCACTAATTGCCGATCCGGCCCCTTATTCACAATTTACAGATACAAAAGCGGAGAAACCTTGATGAATATCTATCATCCACTTGGCAACGTCCTAAAACAGTTCCTTCTTTTTGCGGCAATTGCCTGCATGGGCGTAAATGTACACGCTTCAGGAAACGTTTCGGGGAATGTAACCCTTACAGGTGATTCCACTTTTGTAAGTTACCCCATCGTGGTGCAGGCCTTTACGGATGCAACCCTGACCTCCCCCGCGGTTACAACCGAGCCCGATCAGGCGAAGAGTTCTGTTGTTGTGGGTGCGTCTTTGCCGAATGGCGGGCCCTATGCGTACACCCTTCCGTCCGGAACGGCTGAACTCGAAAACGGTACCTACAGCATCGTTGCCTTCCTCGACTGGAACCGCGACGGTCATCTCCAGGCCACCGAACCTCAAGGAGTTCCGGTTGTGGTGGTGATCGCGGATTCTACGGAAGCAGCCGATTTCACCATCGATCTGGCGACGGATACCGACACGGATGGACTTCCAGACTGGTGGGAAGTCCTGCACGGATTGAATCCGGCCAGCGGGGTGGCTCCGGATGGCCTCCTGGACGATTTTGAATCGGATGGATTATTGAACTTCGAGGAATTTGTTCTGGGGACCAGCCCAAGCCTTGAAGATACAGACGATGACAGTTTGACAGATGTTGAGGAATTAGATGGGAGCAGCCCGGCTGGATTTGTCAGCAGCCCATTCTCTTCTACCAGTCCTATCTTTCCTGAAGCTGCGGTCTTTTCGCTCGGCGACCCTGCATCCGTCCTGCCGGACGGTGCTCCCGCCGTCGGTTCCCCCAGCCGGTTTTCCAATCTTTCCGCCTGGACAATCGAAGCCTGGGTATTGCCCGACACCGCGCAAACCGGTGAATTGTTGCATAACAGTGTCACACCGGCTGTGACCGCGCGGGATAACTTTCTGCTGTCCTTAACGGCAAACGTCCCGTCCGTTTCCTTTGAAACCTTTTCAGGTCTCACCACGACTGTCACGGCCAATGCGGCAATTCCCGAGCTGGCATGGACACACATCGCTGCGGTTCTGGATCCGGTGGAACAGCGCCTTTCCCTTTACATCAACGGTGTGCTGTCCAATTCGGTGAATGCACCGTTCGCCATGATTGTGGCACGTGATGACAGTGGCACCGGGACCACAAATATGGGGGGAAGCCTGAATGTCATCCTCGATGATGTGCGGATCTGGTCCATTGCCCGGTCAGCGACTGACATTTCCTCGAACTTTAATTATCACCTCAATACCCCTTCTGCCATTCCAGGGCTGGTGGCGAATTATCGCTTTGATGACAACAGCAGCAGCGTGTTGCTGCGTGCAGAGGATTCCGTACATCCTCTTGATGATGCATATGCCACAAGTATCCCTGCTTTTTCCTCCTCCTTTCCTCCTCTCCCGGTACCCGTGGATGCGTTTGTGGACGGTTCCTCCGTTCTGGATGACTCGGATGACAATGGATTAGCGGATTGGTGGGAAATTTTCTACTTCGGGGCAATTGGTCAGGACCCGGCGGGGGATCCGGATGCAGACGGGTTGAGCAATGAATTCGAGATGGTGCTGGAGTACACCAGTCCCACGGCTGCGGATTCCGATGGAAATGGCACCGCCGACGGTGATGAGGATGCCAATGCGGATGGTCTCACCAACCTGGAAAAATTCGTATTGGGCCTCGATCCTTATGCGGAGGATACAGATGATGACGGGATCACGGATATTGATGAGGTCAATCTCGGGACCAGCCCTCTTGACGACTTGGATCCGTTCCAGCTTCGCTACCTCACCAATGATGGTTCCGATAACCCAGGCGCTGGGGGTGCAGACGACGGGGGAGGGTTGCGGGTTCCCGGTCCGGTTCCCGGGTATGATGCCGATGGCAGCCGGTTCGATCTTGGCAACTGGACCATTGAATCCATGGTGCGTCTCAGTGACGATCCGGCGGATTATCCTCTGACCGAAGATGCCATTCTCATTCGCCGTCTGGCACAGCCGGGTGGAAGAATTACGTTTGAACTGGGAATCGATCACGACACATTGATCCCTTATGTGTTGTTCGAAAACGGCTCAGGCACTGAGCACCGTGTGGATGGATATGTGCCACTGGTGCCGGGTGAATGGACCCATTTGGCAGGCCGGTTTGGACCTTCCCCTGATCAGGCGGTCAGTGACAATGAACTGTCGCTGTTCATGAACGGCACCCGGATCGTGCGGGATGTCCTGAACGTGACGAATGCCAGGGGGGCTCAGGCTGGCGACATGGTTGTCGGTCAGTTCCTTATTGGGGATCTTGATGAAGTCCGGATCTGGCGGAGTGCGTTGCCGGAACTCTGGATTGAGTCAAATGCATTCAAAACCCTTTTGTTCGGACGCGATTCTGCAGTATTGGGCTCTCTACAGTCCAATTTGGGCTACCTTCTGGTGGATCAGGATGCCAGCCAGATTATCAATGCCCCCTTCACTCTGCAGGCATGGATGAATGCTCCTGCCGGAGTGGTGGTGGAGCGTCAGGCTGGTTCTTCTCCGGATGATGGAAGTACCCTCTATAATTACCGTATGGCCATCAGTGGCGGAAATCTTGTGTTCACAGTTTCAAGCCTTTACGTTGTTTGGATTGACTATAATGATGATGGTATTGTCGATTTGCCTGAGATCGTAAGCCGTTTCGGTACCATTGAGATTGATACTGGAGTGGCCGTGAATGATGGAGAGTGGCATCATGGTGCATTGGTCTATAATGGTACTACATTGAATACCTTTGTGGACTCGATTGCACAGAACTCAATTCCAGTCCTTTCGCTTGGGAACATCAACCTCCATATCAACAGCACTACAGACCAGAACCACACGATTGGCCTCATTTCCCATACATCTCTGGCAAACGGTTTGGGTAATGTCCGGATTGGCGACGGCACAAGTACTGGGTTGGTGGATGAGGTATCCCTGCGCAATACCGCATGGACCCAGGGAATGATTCAGAATAACTACCTGCAAACCGCACAGACGGGTGCAGATGGACTCATGATTTTCAATTTTGATTACGCGGATGCCTCTTCAGGCTTTGTAAATGATGTTGCGACTTCAGGAGTACAGGGTGAGTTGATTTCGAATGCAACCGTCCTGTTGGATACGGACAGTAATGCCCCGATCATCACCAGCAACCGGAGCCTGCTTGGTTCGCAAATGGCGTTGTACCTGTCCATGAATGATGGGGGGGTAACGGTTCAGGACGCCTTGACCCCGCTGAATGGCTTTACCTTTACAGACCCGGCCGCCGTGTACACCTTGCTGAATGGCAGTACGAGCTTAGAGGATGTGGTTCCCTCCAGTTCCTTCCCTGGTTTTGCCTCGTTTACCGGCCCCATGAGTTTTCCGATGTTCTACCCCCTTCCGGTGGACTCTCCTTATCGTCTGGATTCAGACGGAGATGATATGCCTGATATTTTTGAGGTATATTACGGCCTGGATCCGAATACTGTTATTCCTCCACTGCATCCTGAACTGGGTCCACTGGGGGATATGGACAATGACGGCCTGCCTAACTATTATGAATTCCTTGCGAATACGGATCCCACCTTCTGGGACAGCGATGGGGATGCCATTGCGGATGAGGATGAAGATTCCGACGGGGATGGACTGACAAACCGGGCCGAATTTGACATCGGCAGCCATCCCGGTCGTACGGATACGGATGATGATGGAGTTCCGGATAATGTTGAGCTCAACCCGCTTAATGACTTTGTCCGTGTCACCAACCCCTGGCGCTCAATGGATCCCATGGACCCTGACAGCACCAATCCGTTGTCAATGCCGAAGGCGATGCTGCTGACGGCAGGTTCCTATCCGGAAGCCAATACAGAGGATTATCAGATTCCCAGACCTTATGAGAGCCGGGATCGTTTCACCACCGAATCCTGGACCCTGGAGACGTGGTACCGGCCATCAGATGCTGCCCAGACGGGTTCCATTGTTCGCTACGCAGGCGTCAGCTGGGAAGGGGGCACCCCGGATGAATTGCTCTTCTATGAACTGGGGGTGAATGCAAACGTCCCCTATGTCTCCATGGAAACCACCTCTCCCTCCACGATTTCAACCCTGAGTGGTGGAGATCCATTGGATGCGGAGATTTGGGTTCATTTGGCCGCAACCTATGATGCGGACAGCCGTATGCTCACGCTGTATCAGGATGGCGTGTTGATCCAGCAACTGGAAATCACCGGATTGGCGCTTTCCGGATCGGAAACGGCACGCCGACTCCCCGGTCATGCATTTATTGGGGATTACGTGACGGGCCTGTCCGGTCATCTCAAAGACCTCCGCATTTGGAATTATGCGCGGAGTGAAAATCAGCTTGAGCACGGCATGGACAATCTGATTCAATTGGGTGCTGCCGGGATCATTGCCAATTTCCGGTTTGATGATGGGCGGCAAGGAGACATTGCCAATCCAGCAGACGATGGCTTCGGAGCCGAAGATGGGCGTGGAGCGGAGGACTATGCGTATCCTGTCAGTCTGGATTCTCTGGAAACCCCATGGACCTACAGCCTGCGGGAAGTGGTGTTCGACACCGTTGACGTAACAGAATTCACCTCCCATTCGATTGATCAGTTCGACGACATCAACGCCAACATGCTGGCGGACTGGTGGGAAGACCTGTATTACTCGGTTCAAGTTGAATATCTTACCACGACCCGGGATGGTACCGGTCTCATTATTGATGGGATCCCGGTGGAAGAGCGGTTTGTGGCCAGTTCCATGATTCCTAGTGGACTGCAGCGGTTGAATTGGAGCATTGACTACCAGCCTCTCGAGCCGGTTTCCAACCATCGCTTATGGGAACAGCCGGATACGGCCTACTACCTCAAAGGATTCTACCTGGACAATGTACCCGAATTTGCGGAGCTCCGCCTCAGCATTCGTGGGGATGCGACCATTTGGATCAATGGCAATCAACTGGACCTCTCGGCTGCCGGAATTGTTCCCTCTCCGGAAACCTTCCCCACCGCCCCGAATGGTGGTGGTGAAAACACCTACTATGTGCCTTCCAACCTGATTCAGCCCTTCCTGGTGCAGGGTCAGAACCTCATTGCGGTACAAATGGATAACAACAATGGGAACTCTGGCAACACCGGCGAGTATGAATGGTTTGACGTCCAGTTGCTTGTCGACGGTGCGTTGGTGCTCTATCCAAGTGATAGTGTGGAGGCCAGCCGTGAAGATCTCCGCTGGTGGGTCTACGGTCAGGCTGGTTCGCTTGCGGAACCTCCTGCGGATGTGTCGGGCCGTACCTGGCTGGAAGCCGACTACGGAAATGCCCTGACCGACGATTTGGATGATGACGGACTGAACAACTACCAGGAATTCCTGGTGAAAAGTAATCCTGCAGACAAATACTCTCTGGACCGTTACTACACCCCAAATCCGAATCCTTCGATTCTCGACTCCAACTATGACCGGGACGGGGATGGCCTGACGAACAGCGAAGAAATGTTGACCTGGGGAACGGATCCTCTCCTGGCTGATTCGGATGATGATGGCTACAGTGATGGCGATGAAGTGGATGCAACCTTTGTGGATACCAACTACGGGTTCACAAACATGGTGACGCATCCGGCCGATTCCCGAAGCCCCTACATTCCCCGTTCTATGATCATGATGGGAAGTGCCCTGGAGCCGTATGACGGGGACCGCTTTGCGTTCATTGAAGAGGAAGCGGTGGGTCCGGCTCCGGTTGTGGTGATCACTGACCCCTCGGATGGGGATGACATTGCCGTGCGATTTGCCCAGTTGACGGGTACGGTGACCAGCACGGTTGCATTGGATTCTGTATCCCTCTACATCAATGGAACCTTCTATCAGGAGCTGTCCCTGGATGCTTCCGGTACCTTTGATGAAACGATCATTATTCGTTCGGGAACCAATGAACTGCGGGTGGAAGCCATTGATGTGGACGGCGGAGCCGGTGAAGATGTGGTCACCGTAAACGGTACGTTCCCACCCGTGGACATCCGGGTGACCCAGACGTGGAATACACCGGGTGACCTCGATACCTGGTTGGTTGACCCCACCGGGGCTCATATGGGATGGACGGCAACCGGTCCTGGTCTGCCTGCAGACAGTGGCGCTCAAATCGGTGCCGGTGCACTCTTGGATATCGATGATGTCTCCGGCACGGGCCCTGAAAATATCTCAATCCCTGACGGAACAGCGATTGATGGTGATTACCAGGTGTGGATGAACAATTATTCACATACCGGCTCTCCATTATCCACGGTCCGTATTCTGGTGAATGAGGGTGAATCGAATGAACAGTTTGTTGAATTCGGTCCTCAAAGTATCGTGGCTTCCGACTTTAATGGAACGGATCCCGCCGCATGGTGGCAGGTGACGACCATTAGCTGGCCCTCCGGCACCATGAACCCTCCCGGGACTCCGATTGTGGGCGGGAGTGCCGGTGACGTCGATCCTGAGACCGGGTTTATCTCTACAGACGGATTCACCTACGAAATGTGGATCCGCCCCGGTGATGACGACCAGACAGGCTCCCTGGCACGGTACACACTCCGAGACGGTAGAATTGCCTATGAACTTGGATTGGTCGACAATGCTCCCTATCTGGAAATTCGTAACGCTGCTGATTCGATTACCTACTCGGTTGAGGGTGGGGCACTTCCCGCAGGTGAATGGACGCATGTGGCGTTTGTGTACAGCGAAGAAGAGCTGAGTGTCAGACTCCATATCAACGGAAGTATGGTGGTCGCCCAGCAGATGGCGATGCAACGTCTGAAGGACTTCGGTGAATTGGAGATTGACGGCACCCGGGCCGCTGAAACATTCACCAGCCTCAACATTGATGAAGTTCGAATCTGGGACAAAGCCCGCCCGGGTGGTCTGATTCGGACCTATATGTTCAGTCAGGCCCCCAATGGGTCCTCCCTCGTGGCGTCCTACGGATTTGATGATGGAGGTCTTGGAATTGAAGACCGGGTTCACGCAAATGACCGGGATTATGACTTGGGTGGATACCCGCAGAATGCACTTCAGATTGCCGCCGTTGATTCCGCCACCGTGATCAAACCAGGTGCGGATGGGATCTGGTTTACGGGTGATGATGTGGTGGCAGCTGCGGTGGCTGACGGATTCAATGATCTCATCGTCTCCCACCTCTACGCACCTTTCTACGACCAGGAGGATGAGGACAAAGACCGTATTCCGGACTGGTGGGAGCTGTTGTACTTCGGTGACTTCATCTCCGCGAACGTAGGAAATGATACCGACGGTGACGGACTCAACGAACTCTATGAGTACTACGCGGGAACCAATCCGCTTGATCAGGATTCCGACAATGACGGTACCAAAGACGGTGCGGAGGACAAAGACGGCGATGGACTGATGAACATCCAGGAACAGGATGTCGGTTCACACCCGCGTCTTGCGGACACGGATGACGATGGGATCGCAGACGGAGATGAGCTGATTGGCGACGTCATCCGCTCCCTGCAGCCGATCAATGATCGTGTTCTGTCGCTGCCCGGTGGAGATGCCCACCTGCGTCTTCCTCTCTCAGACCGCTTTAACCAGGAAAGTTTCACCATCATGACCTGGTTGAATCCCAGTTCGGTAACAGGAACGATTTGGGAATCGACGGTCCAGGCCAGTGTGGAACAGTTCGAGGCCTACATGCTGCCGGCAGGGAATTTTGAATTCTCCTTCAGTGCAGGGGATGGCTCCGGGGATGTCACATTGACCACCGCACGGATTCTGCCTTTGGACATCTGGACTCACGTTGCGGTTACGTATGACGGCACAACGGGCCGGACGGAGATTTTCTTCAACGGAGTCCAGGCTGCAAGTGGTGTCTCTATCAAGCGTCCTGCCTCGAATGGAGTCGGCGTTGCGCAAGTCCGCATCGGTGAAGGCTTCACGGGGTACATGGATGAGTGGGCCATGTTCGGTCGTGCATTGTCGCAGGAAGAAATCGAATACTACTCAGAAGGTCTCGCGGGTAAGGCGGCATCTGGACTCGCGGCCTTCTACAGCTTTGATGACAGTACGGCTGCTAGCTTTGATACCGTCAATGATCGCTGGGCAGGTACAAGTGGAAATTCCATCTGGTTCCATGGCCAGGTGGAGGATTACACACCTGGGTTTGAAACGGACTGGTGGAACGATTGGATGAATGCGGCTTCTCTGATGGGGGACTTTGTTGATGATTCCCTCTACGGGATGATCACTCCGGTGGATCCCTCTCCGGTGATGTACTCCCAGCAGGATACCAATGGGGATGGAATCCCGGACTGGTGGTACCAGCTCTTTGGTTGGGACCCAAGCGGACCTTCCATTGCCTATCAGGATCTGGATGGAGATGGTCTCTGGAATTACACCGAGTACCTCCTGTATCTTTGGGATAACACCTACAATCCCCTTGTTCGGGACAGCTTCGGAGATGGAGCCTCTGATGGGGAACGTGACCCCGACTTTGATGGTCTGAGCAACCAGTACGAACAGGATGTCGCCGGAACTCTTCTCACATCCGCGGATACGGATGATGATGGTCTCTCTGACTGGGAAGAGACCACTGGAAAACGGCTGACACCGTTCTGGCATTATCAGTATCAGAACTGGTTGGATATGATCATCGGAACTCCTGAACCTGTTCTGGACCATATTGACACGCTTGCTGGTGTGAACGCGATCTCGAACCCGCTATCCTCAAGAAGCCCGGATCGTGAAGGGTTCCTGCGGGTGGATGGAACGGGATATTCCGAAGTGCCTGATCAACCCCGCCATCTCCTGCGTTCCTGGACCTTGGAAGCGCTGGTGAGCCCGGATCCGACGAACACCACCGGCGGTGCGATTATTCGCCGGAGGGTCTTTAACCCCTACCGGGGTGGAACCGGGATCAACTACGAAATGGGTCTGGAGGATGATGGATCCGGCGGACTGCAGCTCTATGCCTTGTATGAGGATGTACCGCTGTCCGGTTCTTCTACGGTGACGAAAATCAACGCAGGTGCTGGAGAACTTGTGACGGGTGATCCCGTCAACCGGGTACCCCGATCTGATGAACCTCCGCAAACTGGAGGGGGGAACCTACCACAGGGATGGACACATGTGGCCGCTTCTTACGATGCGGAAAATCACACCCTTCGTCTCTACATTAACGGTCAGGAAGTCAGTGCACGTACAAATGCATTTGAACCTGCCGGTCTGGGCATGGATGAAAATCTGACCTTCCAGGGTGAACTGAGGGTCGGGGAAGGATTCATTGGAAACATTGATAATGTGGCCATCTACGGAAATGCGTCCAGTTTGGATGCGATTGCATCCTCTGCCGCAGGAGAGAACGTATACAATTCACTGCCCACCAACTTCGAATCACCCGTAAACGGGTTCTTCGGGGGAGGTGCCTTCCAGCCGATGTCTCCGGCAGCCGCCACGGCTAAGGATCATATTCTGAATGAAGTGGTGGTGAGGTTTGTAGACGGAGTGGATGCCCAGGAAGCCAATTTACTGGCGGCCGGCTTTGGGTTGCAGTTGAAGAGTTCCTTCAGCTTAATCCCTGTCCACGTGTTTACCATCATGGATGGCTCTTCAGTGGAGGATAAACTCACTCAGTTGAACCAGATTGCACAGGTTCGGTATTCTGAGCCGAACTTCCTTCTGCAGAAGCAAACACTTCCCAACGATCCGCTGCTTTCTGAGATGTGGGGACTTATCAACACAGGACAGGATGGCGGAACACCTGGTGCTGACATCAATGTTGCGGATGCATGGGAAGGACTGGACTATGGGTCCTCCCGTGTGAAGGTCGCCGTGATTGATACGGGGATTGATTACAGCCACCCGGATCTGTGGCCGAATATGTGGCCTTCGATCGGCTACGACTTTGTGGATGATGATGCAGACCCCATGGATACGGACGGTCACGGTACTCACGTTGCGGGTACCATTGGAGCGGCCGGAAACAATGGTGCAGGGGTTGTCGGTGTGAGCTGGCGTCCCGAATTGATTGGCATCCGGTTCCTCGGTGCGGCTGGAGGCACGAATGAAGCTGCGATTCATTCCATTGAATTCGCAGTCGAGAAGGGTGCCAAGATCAGTAACAACAGTTGGGGTGGAGCCTTCTACTCCCAGGCGGTGTATGATGCTGTTGCGGCAGCCGGACGGAAGGGTCACCTCTTCATCTGTGCGGCAGGTAACGATAACTTCGATGTGGAAGAGAACATCTCAACACCCTCCAGTTTCAACCTGCCGAATATGATCACCGTTGCGGCTTCGGATAATAATGACGAACGTGCGGTCTTCAGTAACTGGGGGAGCACGGTGGTTCATATTGCCGCCCCAGGTGTGAACGTAAAAAGTACCTTGCCGGGTGGTGCCTATGGCGATCTCAGCGGTACGTCCATGGCCTCCCCGCACGTCTCAGGGGTTGCGGCTCTGATCCTCGCTCAGAATCCTCATCTGGATGCGGCCTCAATTCGCAACCTTATTCTTTCAACTGCAGAGGAAATTGAAGGATGGGACGAATTTGTTCTGACCGGAGGACGTCTGGATGCTGGTGCGGCTCTTGGTGGTCGTGGTGCACTGCTGGCGTTCTTCAGCTACGACGATTTCGGAACAACCGTTGAGGACTTCTCGTACTCCCGGGATTGGGAAACCGGTTGGGCCCACGCGGCCACGCTGGCCGCCGATGCCAGGATTGTTCAGGTTGGCGGTGTCGTCTCCAGTCTGACCGTTGATTGTGTGACAGAGGACCTCTCGAAAGCACTGGATGCCTACGGGGCTGCATGGACCACAAATGGATGGTACTGTGACCCGGAACGCGCCTTTACCGGTGATTCATCCGCGAAGGCAGGAGGACTCCTCTTTAAGGGTGGTGATCCATCAGTTGGCATCAACTACGAAGTTCTCATGGGCCATAATCAAACGGCCTGGCTCGAGACCCAGGTGGTTGGCCCGGGTGTCCTGACCTTCCAATGGTCATGGGGAACAGAAGAGGATCTAATTCTTCACTCGGACAATGCAGACAACCTCGATCTCTATGTGGATGGAAACCGGGTAGAACGTCGGAATGGATGGAGCAATCCGATCTATGGCGATCAATTCGGCGGAAACAATGAAATGCCGATCGGTACAGATGTGAATCAGCTCGGATGGGAATTTGTTTCTGTGAACATCCCCGAAGGTGTGACCACCATTCGCTGGCAATATTCGAAAGATGCTGTGCTGTCGCAATATCCCGATGCTGTCTGGTTGGATGATGTGAAGTATACGCACACCGGTGCCGATACAGATGGTGACAACATTCCGGATGCTTACGAATCACTCGTCTTCAATACGGATCCGAATCTCGCGGATACGGATGGGGATATGATTCTGGACGGGGATGAGATCAAGATGGGGCTTGACCCGCTGGTCGCAGAAACCCTTGCGGTGAAAACCGATGTTCCGGGCGGATTGACTTGGTCAGGAATTGCGGGTGCCAAATATCTGGTTCAGCGGTCGACGGATCTGATCAACGGCCCCTGGGAGGAAGCCTTCAGCGGTGCGGCTCCGGGTGAGAAAGCGCGTCAGATGTCAACGTTTGACGGTGAAGCGATGTCTTATACCGACCCGGATCCGAATCCTCCCCCAACCGTGTATTATCGTCTGATTCTGCTTGCGCCCTGATGGGCGCATCCGCATAACTCAACTTCATATATGAATAAACCCCTATAGGCCTTATGATGCGTAAAATCCTAATCAATTTGAGTTCACTTGGACTCCTGTGCCTCATCCCTTTCCTTTCAGGATGTGATTGGAGCTCCGGAAGCCAGGACAATTTCAATACCAGTGGTGGCTCTTCCGTCGTGAACATTTCTGGTTTTTATGAAGGAACTCTTGGTGGACGGGCCGTGGCAAACACCAGTAACGGAAACATCAATTCATTCACCATCCAGCAGTCCGGGAACCGGATTGAGGTCGTGGACAATCAGGGATCCCGTTATACCGGTTCCATCGGAACTCCCCGTTCGTTGATTCCTCCGGGTGCGACGACCATTCCGGATGGTGCACTGGCAGCCGTCTATCAGGTTTCGTTCACTGGTAAAGATAACGTGGCCGCACGTGATATCGAATTCTCAGGTGTGATCAATGTGGTGGCGATTTCCGATATTGTGAGTTCGAGTAATACATCCTCGAACACCAATACAACTCAGGATGATACGACGACCACGACAACCAGTAGTTCCACTTCTTCGATTTCAATCCCGCAACAGGACGGGGTGGATGGTGTCGAACCAGGTATTGATGAAACCGTCACCACAACGACCAGTTCTACAACCGGCAGCACGAATGGCACCAATAACACCTCAAGTTCAGGCAGAACCTTCCAGTTGACGGATCAAAATGCTCAGAACCGCCTTGAAGGTACCTGGGTAGAGATCGGTGGGGTTGTATCCGATGTGGATGCGATTGGTAGCGGCGTACAAGGGAACATTGTCGTCGAAGAAGAATAATCAAAAGCACAACCCTCTGTATGAAAAGCCCGGACGCTGTCCGGGCTTTTTTTTGATAGGCGAAAGGGCACCTAGAGTGGATAGCTGGTTCAGTTTCAAAAGATGGTCGGTCCGTCAATATGGCACCCCCCTTTACCGGATCCCTGTTGATCCGGGATGGGGATGCCCTCACCGCCGTCCCGGTGAAACGGGTCGTGGATGCTCTTTCTGCAGTGTAACGAGCGGTCGGGCCCGTCAACTTGGCGAAGATCCTCTTGAAGTGATCACCCAGGTGGAACGAGCCATTGAATTCAGTAGACAACGTTATGGAGAGGGAGTTCTCCAACTGTATGTCCAGGCATATACGGCAACATTCGCCTCTGTGGAAGCACTCAGGAGACTCGTGGAGCCCTTATTGGAATCGCACGATTTCGTCTCCCTCTCAGTGGGGACCCGCCCGGACTGCCTTCCCCCCTCTCACGTGAAGTTACTCGCGGACTGGAACCAGTCCGTCGATGTATGGATAGAACTGGGAATTCAATCCTGCCACAATGCAACCCTGATTAACCTCAACCGACAGCATAGTTGGGAAGATGCGGTGAAGGCGGTTGGGCGTCTTCGTGAACGTGAGCTGCATGTCTGCCCACATCTGCTCTTCGGCCTTCCCGGTGAGACATCCGATGAGATGTTTGAAACCCTTGATCAGGTCGTGAATTTACAAGTAGACGCACTCAAGCTCCATAATCTCCATGTTCTCCGGGACTCTCCGTTGGGTTTTCGCTGGTCTCAGCAGCCGTTTTCCGTTCTGGATGAAACGGCATGGTTGGAACTGGTCATGCAACTCCTTCGTCGGATTCCCCCTGATCTCCCGGTATTTCGGCTGTTCACGGATTCTCCCCCGGAAGAACGCCTTGCTCCCTCAACACAGTTCTCGAAAGGGGAGTTCCTTACCGAATTGTCGAGAAGAATGACGGAACGGAGCTGGTGTCAGGGAGATCTCTGGCGTCCAAACGCAAAGGAAGCAATCAGGGTGGATTCCCGGAGCCATCTGTAAGGCCGGTGGCATCCCGGCCATCTGTTGTTTCCCCGAGTCACAGATGGGACGCTTCATCACCACCCGGCACCCGCCAAGTGTCCGTGGTCATTCTGCCCATGATATCGATCACATACTTTCGTGTGGTAGGAAACGGAATGTATTCATGAAAGGCAACTCCTGGAGGGAGGTTCTTCTCCCATGTCACTGCACGTGAAGGTCCGGCATTGTAATAGGCCAACGCAAAAGGAAGTGGGTCGTTGCGGTGCTGGAACCGGTCGATTCCGCGGCGGAGGTACCAGGCGGCGATTTCGGCATTGTTCTGGACGAGGAACAACTGTTTTTCTGTGGGAACCGCATTCCCGGTCACCTCTGCCCAATGTTGTGCTGTGCCGGGCATGATTTGAAACATGCCGATTTCTCCTGCGGCCCCTCTGGCATCAGGATTCATTCGGGATTCCTGATACGCCACCGCCTGCAGAAGCTTCACCTCGAGATCATACAAGCGTGCGGCCCGGAGAAGTGACTGCTCGACTGAACCAAGTCCGCCCTGTCGAAACATCGCGTGTTCAGCTCTATATACCCATAGCCCGGATCCGGTAAACATGATCAGCAGGAGTGCAAAGAAGGCCCTCCTGGGAGGAATTTTTTTGATCTGTAGAATCCACCCTTTCATTCGGGGCAGATTCTGGCATTTTATCCGGCATGTCAAATTCCCCTCCGCAAAAAGCTCCTTCGATCGCCCGGGTGGTGGTGGATGTTGCACTGGACAAAGAATTTGACTACCTGATTCCAGAAGAGTTTTCAGGAACTGTTTTGCCGGGTATGCAGGTGCAGGTCCCGTTTGGCCGCCGCACCGCGCAGGGGTTTGTGCTTGGCCTGCATGATTCCTCGGAGTTTACCTCCCTGAAACCCATACAGGCCCTGGTATCGGATGACCCGTTGATTTCTCCTGAAATCATGTCTCTGGCCCGATGGATGGCCTCCTATTATCTCGCCCCCATCGAACACGCGATACGTACGGTGCTTCCCGGTGCGGTCCGGAAGAAAGGGGCTTCATTTAAACAACAGCTATTTGCTGTTCCCACGGAAAAGGCCACCCTGGAACCTGAGTTATCGGTCATCCGCCGTCGGGCACCCCGTCAAGCGGCAGCGCTTGATATTCTGCTCATGGGATCCGAGATGCTCGTTTCAGATTTGGTCCGAGCCGCAAAAGTCACTCATGGCACCCTAAGGTCTCTGGAGGAAAAAGGGTTTATCCGGATTACGGAGGGCGTTGCGGAGCGTGACCCTTTAAAGGGACAGGAGTTTTTACGAACCAAACCTCTCGAATTGAATGAGGAGCAGGCGGACGCCCTGAAGAAAATTGTCAGGGGGATGGATCAGCAGAAGCTGCATGTTGTGTTGGTGCACGGCGTGACTGGAAGCGGGAAAACAGAAATCTACCTTCAGGCCCTGGCCCACGCCCTTCAACAGGGCAGAGGCGCAATTGTACTGGTGCCGGAAATTTCACTGACCCCACAAACGGTGGAACGCTTCCGTGGGCGGTTTGGAGAGGGGCTTGCTGTACTTCACAGCCATTTGTCAGATGGGGAACGCCACGATGAATGGCACCGGGTACGGAGAGGCGAAGCGACGGTGGTGGTTGGAGCCAGATCCGCTCTGTTTGCTCCGGTAAAGAATCTGGGTCTTATTGTCGTGGACGAGGAACATGAAGGCACCTACAAGCAGGAGGAAAGCCCCCGTTATCATGCCCGTGATGTGGCGGTCATGCGTGCGCAGGGGACCGGGGCCACTGTTGTGCTGGGATCTGCGACTCCCTCCGTGGAGAGTATCGAAAATGTGCACCGGGGAAAATATGAACTCGCCAGGTTGGAACTCCGGGCGGACGACCGCCAATTGCCGCGGGTAAAAGTTGTTGATATGCGGCATCAACGTTACGAAGGGAAACCCACGCTGTTTTCCTCCGATCTGATTGAGGGGATTCGGTTACGCCTCAACCTCGGGGAGCAGGTCATGCTGTTTCTGAACCGCAGAGGGTATGCCAGGAGCTTGACCTGCCCGGAATGCGGGTATGTCCCGGAATGTCCGGACTGCAGTATGGCGCTGACCTACCACAAGCGGCTCGGGTATCTTCGTTGTCACTTTTGCGGATATGCCGAACGGGTGCCGGAGCGGTGCACCCAGCCCGGCTGTGAAGCCGAAGACTGGACCTTTTCAGGCTCAGGTACAGAGAAAGTGGAAACCCAGCTCAGCCGAATTTTCCCCGCGGCCAGCTTGCGACGGATGGATAGTGATACCATGACGTCAAAACACGCGTATCAGCATGTTCTCGGTTCCTTCCGGAAAGGAGAGATTGATATCCTCATCGGGACGCAAATGATTGCCAAGGGGCTGCATTTTCCCAACGTCACGCTGGTGGGCGTCGTGAATGCGGATGCGACATTGCACATGCCGGATTTCCGGGCCGGAGAACGGGCGTTTCAATTGTTTACGCAGGTTGCAGGCCGGGCCGGGCGGGGGGATGTTGCAGGGGAGGTGTTCATTCAGACCTACACCCCGACACACCCTGCGGTGCAGGCGGCCAGAAGAGGGGACTTTGATACGTTTATTGACGAGGAACTGGAAGCCAGGCGCACACTTCGCTACCCTCCTTTTTCCCGGCTGGTGTGTGTCCACTTTCGGGGAGAGGATGTTCGGGACGTGGAGGAGGTGTCGGGACGCGTGTATGACGCGTTGGAACCGCTTTTGGATCTGAATCAAGTGATGCTGAGTCCGCCAGTTCCCTCGCCGTTGGCGCGGCTGCAGAAGTATTTCCGGTATCAGATGACCGCCCGCACTCCCAAAGTGATCCTCTTCACCCGTCCGCTCAAGCATGTGCTGCAGCATCTCAACATCCCGCGCTCGGTCCAGGTGGTCGTTGATGTTGATGCCGTCAGCTTAATGTGAGCGGTAGCGGAATTGACATGTTGCCTGATTCGCACATAGGAGGAGAATGATTCTTCCTCTCAGTTACTACGGCAGTTCGATTCTCCGGGAAAAGGTAAATCCCGTCACCCATTTCGATGAGCCGCTTCAGCACCTTGCCTCCGATATGGTGGAGACCATGCATGCTGAATCCGGGATCGGCCTCGCCGGTCCACAGGTTGGGAAGAACATGCGGATTTTTGTCATGGAAATTCCTGCGGACATGGATCTGGATGAACACGGTCACCGCATGAATCCCTTCCTCAATGGACCTCTGGTCGCGATCAACCCCGACGTGGAGGGGGTAGGGGATGTGGTAGAGGAGGCCGAGGAGGGATGTCTTTCGATTCCGGATATTCGGGGCATGGTGGAGCGCCCATATCAGGTGCGGATGCGGTTTCAGGACCTGAAAGGCTCACCCCACGATGTGATGCTCTCAGGGCTGGCGGCAAGGTGTGCGCAGCATGAAACGGATCATTTGAATGGCATTCTGTTCGTCGACTACCTGGGGTCGGTGAAGAAAATGGCGATTAAGGGGAAGTTGAAAAAGCTGAAAGCCAGGACGTTAGACGCCTCAGCATGAGTGACGGACATCCCGCCTGGGCCAGAATCCAGGTCATCGGCATGATGACCTTCGGGATCATGTGGTTTCCGGTGTCGTTCCTCCTGTTTTTGTGTCTGATTCCCCGGGCCTACCTTCTGGAAAAACGATGGGTGGGGTTTTCCTTGTCCGTTCTGGTACTGCTGACGGTGGTCGTGGTGCACGCGTTCACATGCTGGAGAGTCGTGGAGGATCGTGGGTTGGGCCTGTCTATGCTGGATCTTCCATATGCCCTGGCCACGTTTCTCCTGCTCTCTGGAATCAGTATGATGCCCTTTCGTCTTCACCGGATCCACGTGCTTCGGAAAGAGAAATCAACGAGGGCCTCCTGATGTCTGCCCCCTGGTGAACGAAAACCTGGACGGGACGCGGCCACGACGGCCGCGTTTTCCTCAACCTGGAACCTGACTGAAACGCATGCCGAGACCTGTCCCCGCGTGCGTTCAGGGCAAAAGGGTTCCTGACTTTTCGTTTGACCAAGCGGGTGAGGTATGGAAGGAAGGTCGTCTTGTTTTTTACAGGCGTTTTCTGCGTTGGAATACGGCCTAGAACCCCTTTACGAGAATCTTATGGAACCGTTTGGAATTGACGAGGTCATGAAGACCCTCCCTCACCGATACCCTTTCTTATTGGTGGATCGTATTCTGGAAAGCGATTGGGAAAACCGGATTGTGGGGCTGAAAAATGTCACCATGAATGAGCCGTTTTTTCAGGGGCATTTTCCAAACAATCCTGTGATGCCGGGTGTCCTCCAGATGGAGGCCATGGCGCAGGTCGCGGGTATTCTGCTGAATAAACGGAATGACCGGGATGGACAGATTGCGTATTTCAGTTCCATTGACAAGGCACGGTTTCGGAAAGTGGTCCGCCCCGGGGATACGTTGGTGATGGAAATTGTCATGCTCAAGGCCCGCCTGAATCTGGCCAAAGTTCAGGCCACGGCCCGGGTGGACGACCAGGTGGTCTCCGAAGGGGAGCTGATGTTCCACGTCGAACGTTCCTGAGTCCGGCATGCCCGAAATTGATCCCAGGTCGGTGGTCGATCCCAACGCCGTATTGGCGGAGGATGTTGTTGTCGGACCTTTCTGCACCGTGGGTCCGGATGTAACCCTTGGTCAGGGAACGGTTCTGAAATCGCACGTGGTCGTGGACGGGCATACCGAAATCGGAGCCGGATGTACCTTATGGCCGTTCGCATCTGTCGGCACCCAGACGCAGGACTTGAAGTACCAGGGGGGGGCGCCGGGGGTTCGCATCGGGGATGGGACGACGCTGCGGGAGTACGTCACGGTCAATGCCGCCACCTATGACGGAGACAACACCGTAATCGGAGAGCGTTGTCACATTATGGCGTATGCGCACGTGGCACATGACTGCATCGTCGGGAATGAGGTGATTATGGCCAATGCGGCAACACTCGCCGGGCATGTGATCGTCGAGGATATGGCCATTCTGGGAGGCCTGACGGGGGTGCATCAGTTTGTGAGAATCGGGAAAATGTCGATTACGGGCGGGTGCTCAAAAGTGGTGCAGGATATTCCTCCTTTTATGACCGCAGACGGGAATCCACTTTCGGTTCGCGGGATTAACAAGATCGGCCTTGAGCGTCATGGTGTCTCGAAAGACGTGATTCGCACCTTGCGTGATGCCTACCGGCTGCTGTACCGTAAAAAGTGCGGTGCCCGGGAGATGGTGACTGAAAGTCGTGCCACGCTGGCCCGGTCTCCTGAACTTGAGTCCCTTGAAGAATTTGTGCTCTCCTCAGAACGCGGAATTACCCGATGAAATCCATCCTGTCCTGCTGTATGCTCTGGTGTATGTCTCTGGTGTTTGGCCAGCCGGAGCCTGCGAATTCTGAGACCGTCAACTTTAACTTTGAGCAGGTTGAGATTCAAAATCTGGTGTCGGTTGTCGGTGCCCAGACGGGTAAACGCTTTGTCCTCGATACCACGATTACCGGACGGGTCTCGGTGATTACCCGGGAGCAGATTCCCTCCAGTCAGGTGTTCCCTCTCTTCGTGGCGGTGCTCGAGGGCAGTGGGTATACTGTGGTGGAGCGGGACAATGCCTATCATATTCGTTCTCTACCTGGAGAGGATCCACTGCAAGCACCGGTCGTGGGATCTGGAAAACCTCTCGATCAAGTGGGGTTGGTGACACGGGTAATGGAACTGAAGCATATCCGGGCCATTGATGTGCAGCCCTTATTGGAACCGATGGTCCGTCAGGCGAAAAAGGGCAGTCTGGCCGCCTTTGCTCCGACCAATCACCTTATTGTCACGGACACCGCCTCAAACATTCAGCGAATCGAAGCTCTACTGTCCGAGCTGGACCGGCCCGGCCAATCGACCTCCCTCACGGTGATCCCTCTTGAGCATGCTTCTGCTGAGGAACTGGCGGTGCAGATATCCGCGGCGCTCTCCGGTGCTGAAAGTGCCGGCAGCCAGGTGTCGCGCCGGGTGCAGCAGGTGGTCTCGGGAGGAGGAGCCATCCCTGCCGGATTCACGGTGGTGCCTTCGGTGCAGGCGAATTCATTGATTGTCTCTGCTGGTCCACTGCAGCTCCGGCAGATTCAGGAGATGATCAAAGAGTTGGATGTCCCGGCGGAGGAAATGGCTGCGGGACGTCTTCGTGCAGTGTTCCTGAATTACGTATCCGCTGAATCCGCTGCCGAGCAAATCACCGCTCTCCTGGAAAAACGGAAGACAACGGATCCGCGAGAGCAGATTGCGGTTCAGGCGGATGCCGGCAACAATGCCGTACTCGTGGATGCCGGGCCACTGGCTTTTGCCTCTGTGCAGCAGTTGCTCAAGGAAATAGACCGCCCGCCGGAACAGGTTCTGGTCGAGGTTATGATTGTGGAAGTCGCGGAGAATGACGGTCTCGAACTCGGAGTGGAGTGGAGTGCGATCGACGGCACCGGAGAAAACGGAACCACAACTGTCGTCGGCAGAAGCCGGCCGGCAGATGTCAGTGTGCTGGATTCGTTGATCACCTCAAACACCTTTCCCCAGGGTCTGACCTTCGGGGTGTCGCGTGGAACCGTGACCCTTCCGGACGGGACTGTCGTGCCCCGCGTCCCCTTCCTGATTCAGGCGTTGAGCCGCAAACGCGATGTGAACATTTTATCGAATGTTCCCCTTCGGACCCAGAACAATGCAGAAGCCAGTGTCAGCGTGGTGGAGAACATTCCGATTCTGACATCCGTGATCGAAGGGGGAACCGGTGCCGACCGCGATGTCATTCAGAATATCGAACGCCTCGATGTGGGCATTCAACTGACGGTGAAACCGCGGGTCAATCCCAACCGGGAAATCACTCTGGAGCTCAATCCGATCATTGAAGCCATCATTCAGGAAAGTTCAGACGGGGCACCGCTCACGCCGACCATTGCCCGGCGTGAAGTCAAAAGCACTCTCACCATGCCGGAGCAGGCTACGGTGATGATCAGCGGTCTGATGCGGGAAGATATCATCCAGGAAGAACGCAAAGTTCCGGTTCTCGGCAGTATCCCGCTTTTGGGAATGCTCTTCCGGAGCACTACGGATTCCAAGCAGAAGACGAATCTGCTCATCTTCGTGACACCCTATCTCGTCACGGATCTGGAGGCGAACGACGCCGCGACCCTTCGCTGGCGCGAAAAAACCGGGTTGGAAAACGCGGAGGAAGACCCCTCCGCAGACCCTGAGGTGCCATGAGTCCTTCAGAGGACATGTCCGCACTGCAGATCCTGGCTGACAAGTTTCACTGCCGAGTTGTTTCGGACATTCCGGATGCATGGGTGGACCCGGAGTTAATACGGGAACTCCCCGTGGATTATCTTCGCGCTGCCCCGGCCTTGCCGGTTCGGCTTGAGGAAGGAGTCCATGTCTGTCTTCCTGATCCGGCGTTGGAGTCGACCTTGCCGGAGCTTTCCGTGCACTTGGGCGGATCCTGGGAGCCGCTGCTCGTGCCGTCGGTTGAAATCCGAAGGGCCATTGATGCGGCTTATGCGCGTCTCGACCGCAGAACCGCTCCGCCCACTCCGGTTGAGGAGACCCCCACACGGGAAGCGGATCGTGAGGACCTGCTGCGGCAGTCCGAATCAGCTCCGGTGGCTGGCGGGGTGAACCGGCTTTTGCTGGAAGGGCTCCGGATGGGAGCCTCCGATATCCATGTCGAACCGACGGCGGACGGGGGGATGAGTGTCCGTTTTCGGGTGGACGGGGTGTTGCTCTCCCAGAGCCGCGTACCATCCGGACAGGAAGATGCCTGGGTATCCCGGGTCAAAATCATGGCAGGCCTGGATGTGGCGGAGCGACGGCTCCCGCAGGATGGAAATGCCAAGGTCCGGGTGGGAGACCGGGAGGTGGATATCCGTGTCTCCTGTTTGCCGGTCTCGGATGGGGAGCGGCTGGTACTCCGCCTCCTCGGCAGAGAATCCACCCGGTTCTCTCTGGAAAAGTTAGGCATGCCGCAACGGATTCTGGGGGGCTTCCAACGCCTGATCTCTCACCCTCATGGCGTGATCTGGGTGACGGGCCCCACAGGAAGCGGGAAAACCACGACCCTGTATGCCGCGTTGCAGGAGCTGGATACCCGCAGGTGGAATATCCTGACCATCGAAGACCCGGTTGAATATCAACTGCCGGGAATCGGCCAGGTCGCGGTGCAGCCCCGGATCGGACTGACCTTTTCGGCCGGACTGCGGGCCTTACTGCGTCAGGACCCCGACGTGATCCTGGTGGGCGAAACCCGGGATGAAGAAACAGCGGATATCGTGGTGCGTGCGTCCATGACCGGTCATTTGGTCCTCAGCACTCTGCACGCAAATGATACGGTGTCCGCCTCTCTTCGCCTCACCGATATGGGGGTGGAGCCTTTCCTCGTGGCGGAAGCGACCCGGGGAGCATTGGCACAACGGCTGGTCAGGCGTTTGTGCCCTCACTGCAAGGAGGTCGATCCGAACCCAATGCTTCCGAGTCCCTTGAAGAATCTCACCTTCACCGAGGTGTACCGCCCTGTGGGTTGTTCTCAGTGTCGCGAAGGATACATCGGACGGCAGGGGTTGTTTGAACTGCTGGAGCTCGACCCGGATCTGCGGGAGTTAATCCGGAAACAGGCGGCGGTGTCCGCGTTAACCGCAACGGCAAGTGAGAAAGGATTTTCCAGCCTGTGGCACGCGGCCGGGGAGGCCCTGCAGCAGGGCTGGACGTCGGCAGAGGAACTGTTGTCGGTGCTCGGGCAGGGAGACTGAACGTGCCTACGTTTACCTACGTTGCCTACACCAAAGACGGAAAATCCCGCAAGGGCCGGGTCGAGGGGCTTCATGCCAAAGATGTCCGTGAAACCCTCATGTCGGAAGGACTTTATGCCCGTGAAGTGGTGGAGCTTTCTGCAAAGAGTGGGCGGAAGCTTTCCCGTACCGGACGTGGCATGTTTTACCGTGAAACCGCAGCCCTGTTGCGTGCGGGTCTGCCGTTGGATCGTGCTTTGGAACTGCTGTCGGAGACGCCGCTGTTCCGCAATGCAGGGCAAATGCCCTCTGTTGTGCGAGATCGTGTCCGGGAGGGCATGCCGTTCTCGCAGGCCCTGGCGGCCCTGCTGCCGGACGTCTCGGGTACCGAGGAGGCCGTTCTTGCCGCCGGAGAAGCTTCGGGCCGGTTGCCGGAGGTGACAGAAGAGCTGGCGGACACCCTGGATCAGGAATCGGAACTTGTGGAACAAATCCGGGCCGCACTTCTTTATCCACTGGTGGTGACGATTCTTGCAGTCGGGGTTCTGGGCCTTCTGGTCGGGTTTCTGCTGCCGGTGTATGAAGAGCTCCTCACCGATATGGGGCGGGACCTTCCTCCGCTGACCCGGGGCGTTCTGGCCGTTGGTCGGGGCGTTCGACACCCCCTAGGTGTACTCATGCTGATCGTAGGTGTGTTGGCGATCGTTCTTACGCTGCGGCGGGCACGCGCTCATCCTGAGACGTTTCTGTCCCGACGGCGGTTTTCGCTGCCTGTGCTGGGGGCTCTCTGGAGCTCTCTGGTGCGCACCCGTTTTTCCAGGACGCTTGCATTACTTCTGGAAGGGGGGCTTCAGTTACCCCAGGCGATTCTCCAGGCTTCAGCGGCAACCGGGTCGGCATGGTTGCAAGAAGAAGGACGAGAAATGGCAGAGCGGGTTTCACAGGGTGAACGTTTTGCAGATGCATTGGAAGGGCAGAGCATTCTCGGGGTTGATCTCCCCGGATGGGTGCGTGCGGGTGAGGCATCGGGGGATTTGGTCAACCTGTTACGACATGCATCCCGGAGTCATCAGCGTGCATGGAGCCGTGGACTGAACCGGGCGCTGGCAATGCTGGAACCGCTGTTGATTGTGACGGTTGGCATTCTGATTCTCCTGGTCGCGCTTGCGGTCCTGTTACCGATGATTCAGTTGAATCAGGGACTGGGCTAACGCTTGATTTTTACCCCCCCCTGCCGCATCATGAGCATACTGCCGTGCTCCTGCGAACAAAAATCATTCTGATGCTGACCTTGATGTCCCTGCTCATGCTGGTGGTGGGAGCAGGCGGCTTTATGTTTGCCTTTACCATGCAAAGGCGGATTTCGGATATGACCGCCCATTCCATCCCTGCGATGCAGAATCTCGTCATGGCACAGGGGGCGATGTGGAATGTGATGCTCGCAAGCAATAGCGTCGGGGAGCCGGGCCAGATCTTCGGGGAACTGGAGACCGCCATGAACGGGTATGTGCAAAATTCCCTGAACCCCGAACGGTCGGTGAACCGCAGACGGATGCTGGCCCGGATTTTGGAACTTCAGGAAGATCTCGACACGCTCAGCCCGGATCAACAAATCCTCCGCATCGGGGAATTGGAGCAGATGCTCAAAGAAACGATGAGGGCGGAAACCGCCATTCTGGAGCAGAAACGGACAGATAAAGAGGGGCTCTTCCGGATGTTGACCTGGATCAACGGGGCTCTTGTCCTGACCGGATTTCTGCTGGCGCTGATTCCGGGCTGGCGGCTGGCCGTGCGGGTCAGCCGGTCTCTCCAGCAGGTTCAGGACGCGGCGAATGAAGTGGCTGCCGGAGATCTGACACCCCGCCTGAAAGAGGGCGGGCACGATGAAGTCAGCGTGCTCGCCCGTTCCTTTAATCGAATGCTGGAAACCATCCGGCAGGCGGATATGGAAATCTCCCGGGAGGTGGAGGACCGGATTCGTGCGGAACAGAACGCTCAGGCGGCCGCGAAAGCCAAAAGTGATTTCCTGGCACACATGAGCCATGAATTCAGAACCCCGTTAAACGGGATTCTGGGATATTCACAGGTCCTGCTCCTCGATAAAGGACTCTCGGAAAAGAACCGCGATGTGGTGGGCAGTCTGCGGAAAAGCGGTGAGAGTCTGCTGGAGTTGATCAACGATGTGCTGGACCTGTCAAAAATTGAAGCCCGGCGGCTGAATATCCAGCAGGGCCGGTTCTATTTGAAGGATTTTCTGGAAAGCCTCGAGCAGTCCTACTCTGAACAGATTCGGCAGAAAGGCCTGACGTTTACCCTGACCATCCACCCGGATCTGCCAGAGGACATTCTTTCGGATCAGATCCGGTTGCGCCAGATTCTGGTGAACCTAATCGGGAATGCGATTAAGTTTACCGACAAAGGAGGGATCGAAATTCAGGCCAAGCCGCTGTCGATGGGGGTACGCTTTAAGGTTATCGACAGTGGAATCGGCATCAAGCAGGAGGACCTGAAAACCATTCTGCAGCCCTTTATGCAGGTCAATCAACCGAAACAGAATAAGAACCCCGGAACAGGACTGGGTCTCTCGATTTCTCATCGGTTGTTGGAAATGATGGGCAGTGAACTGCGGGTGGACAGTACGTTCGGGGAGGGGACCACCTTTTGGTTTGATCTGCCGCAACCGGAGGCGGATCACCGGAAAATTGTGGTCTCGCCCTATAAAGTATCCGGATATACCGGGGAGAGGAAGCGGATCTTTCTCGTAGAGCCGCATCCGGATGTGGGGACCTCCTTAACCCCCCTTCTCCGCAAGGTCGGATTTCATGTGCATACCTTCAATTCCGGAGAGGAGGTGCTTTCTGAAATGTTTTCTCTGCACCCGGATGCCGTGTTGATGGACCTGTACCTGGGGGATGAAGACGGTGCCGAGGTGATGGACTCGCTTTACGCTGCATATGAAAAACGCGGGGATGACCCACCGCCCGTGGTCTTGTTTTCGGATCACCGTCAGGCGGAGGACCGGGAACGGAGTCTTGCCATGGGGGCGGTGGACTACATGGGAAAACCGGTCCGGTTTACCGATTTACTGAAAGTACTTGAAACCCAACTGCAGCTTCAGTGGGAGAATGAAGCCGAACCGGGTTCCGTGTCCGAGGAGGGGGCCCTCGGACAGGATAAACCGGATGCACCCGTGGAAGTCGTGCCGCAAGAAGAGGTATTACGGGAGTTGAATTCGCTGGCACAGGTTGGAAATGTCCGTAAGCTCCGCGAGCGAATTGAATCTCTTCAGGATGAAAACAGAGACTTGATTCCGTTCTGTGAAACACTGCTGACCATGTGTGCCAGCTACCGGGTAAATGCAGTGCTTCAAAAACTGGAAAGCCATTTGCCTGCAGAAAAGGAGGCCGCGCCGAAATCATGACGGATGTGTTGAAACCGATTGCGAACCCCATTGTGGAGGGTGGACGAATTCTGCTGGTGGATGATAACCCCACAAACATTGATGTTCTGTATGAATTTCTTTCTGATCAGGGATATGAAATTTTCGTGGCTGAGGACGGCCCCAGCGCGATTTCCCGACTCGGCTTTATGCTCCCGGATTTGATTCTCCTGGATATCATGATGCCGCATATGGACGGGTTTGAGGTGTGTGATCATCTCCAGACGATGGAACAGGCACGCGAAATTCCCATTATTTTTATCACGGCAATGGGGGCGGTGGACGACAAGGTCCGCGGATTTGAATCAGGTGGAGTTGATTACATCACCAAGCCTTTTCAGAATCAGGAGGTTCTGGCCCGGATACGTACACATCTCTCGATGAAGCGAATGCGGGAAGCCTTGCGTTCGAAAAATGCCCAATTGACCGAGCAGAACGAGGCGTTGGACGCCTATGCCCGGACGGTGGCCCATGACCTGAAGAACCCTTTGAACCTGATTCTGAATTACGCGAGACTGATTGAGGATGAAGGAGGGCTGACCGGGATGGCCGCCCAGGATCTGGGCACCATCATCATGAGCGCGGATCGAATGAATCATATCATCCAGGATCTGCTGTTGTTGGCACAGCTCCGAAAAGATGAGGTGAAGGCGGTGAACGTGGATATGGCAGCCGTCGTACGGCAGTCCCTGGATCGTCTTGCCTTTCAAATCTCTGAGAAAAATGTTGTGGTGAAAGAACCTGCCGAATGGATCCCTGCCGTGGGGGTGGCTTCCTGGCTTCAGGGCGTGTGGGTGAATTACATTTCCAATGCCGTAAAATATGGTGGTGATCCTCCACAGATTGAGCTTCAGTGCCGGAAAGTAGGTTCGATGGTCGAGTATGCGGTGCAGGATAACGGTCCAGGTGTTCCGGAAGAGGAGCAGGTGGGGATTTTTGATGAATTCTCCCGTGTCGGGGGCGAAAAGGCGGAGGGGCATGGCGTGGGTCTTGCGATTGTGAAACGGATCGTCGAACGCCTGGGAGGTGACGTCGGGGTGATGAATTTGTCCGTGGGCTCCGGTTGCCGGTTTTTATTCACGTTGCCATCAGTGGAGACCGAATGAAGCGTTTGGAACGGAAGTGGAAACGGATTATCGGATGGACAGCCTTCATCTGCATGGTGATTCTGGTGGCGACCCTGAAATTTGTCTGGCAACTCGATCAGCAGGAAACCCTCCAGGAAAAGATCCGACGAAATGCTCAAAATCCTCCCCCGCATCATTCCCCGTCAAAACCGGATGCGAGTGTGCAGGAGATTACCCGGTCTGAGCTGACGGACCTTCTCGATACGGCGTATGAAGGATGGGACAGTCGAACTCCGGAGAAGCGGGAAGAAGCCTTGCAGAGGCGGATTCGGGATTTGGAGGAAATGGAACCGGAACGCGTGGATGGGGTCGTGGATCATCTGCTGTCCATGTCAGGGGCCGAACGGATTCCAGAACGTCGGGTTGAACTTCAGGAATTGGATCTGAATACCATTGTCCCGGTGAACATGATCGAATCGGTTCAAGAGGACGGTACCTCAGTGGTGGTGATGGAGGTCCAGGATGCTGAAGGGCGAATCGGAGAAGTCCGGGTGAATCCTGAAGAACTGACACCGGAAGAACAACAGGCGCTGCGCGCGTTCCGCCTGATGAATCAGGTTCCGGCCCTGCATCGGCTCCGTCCCCTGCTCACACCTCTTCTCCGTCAGTGAGTGACCCCTGCCTCCTGAAGAGCCTGGGAGAGGCTGGCGCGGGTAAAAGGCTTTTTCAGGTAGATCATTCCCGGTTCCTGAATGGGCGGAGACCCTCCAGTAAAGAGGATGATTGGTAAATCCGGGTGCAGTTTCCGGAATTCCACATAGAGGTCCGTCCCGGAAATATCGGGAAGTGTGATGTCCAGAAACACCGTTTGAAAAGAGGTGGGACCCTGTATGGCGTCCAAAGCCTCTTTGCCGAGACCGCATTCCACAACCTTGAGGTTCATCCGGGTAAGAAGTCGACTGCACAGTTTTCGAATCGAGGGGTCGTCATCCACCAGCAGTATTGGATTCTCGTCTGACATGAAGTGGAATCAGAGCAGGTTTTATTCCACAATGGAACCTGGAAGAGAAATGATCTCAGATTGCCTGTTTGCTCCCTTTCATTCTGTTCCGGGAAAATTGTAACCCTTCACTGCTCTCATTTTTGATGATTCGCAGGCGCTCCGTTCTGAAGCAGATTTTCGATCAAGGCCTCTGCATCCCGCATGGCCTGTTCCATTTCCTGAATCATCTCTTCTTCGCCCTCCATGAGTTCGGGAAGCAGGCTCAGATACCCGCTGACCGTGGTCAACCGGTTGTTGAGATCATGGACAAAGACTTCGATGCCGGAGCGGGTGAATCCGGATTCAGGCCGCGTGGCGTCTGAGCAAAGGAAGGAAAGCAGTCCTGCAAGCTCCCGGGGACGGATAGGACATTCCAAACAGGGGATGCCGTCTGCTGAAGGGGTATCCGGTTCCGTCAGCAGGAGGATCCCGGATTGAGGTGGGGGTAGGTTCGAGGGATCGCAGCAGGACGCGTCCATAAGCCAGAGAACGTTCTCTGACAAGGAGGCCTGGATCTCGATCCCCTGTTCCATCGAGGAACAGGGGATGAGGGATCCAGCATCACCGGTGCTCATTGACAGTGCCGTTTTAATCTCTTCCTGAAGAGATGCGGACTGCGTCACGAGGAGCAGGACGGGCATGGCAATGATTCGTTTAGCCGAGTTGGTTCAGAACCGCTTCGTAATTCGGCTCCTGAGCGATTTCGGGTACCAGTTCGGTGTATCCGACGGTTCCATCGGGATTTACCAGTACAATTGCTCGTCCAAGCAAACCGCGGAGAGGACCATCTTCAATCCCCATACCGTAATCGTTTGCAAAACCGGGGCTGCGGAAGGTGGACAGATTCACCACGGAGTCCAGCCCCTCGGAAGAACAAAACCTTCCTTGCGCAAAGGGCAGATCACAGGAAACGTTGGCCACAATCACATCCGTCAAGGAATTGAGGATTTCATTGAAGCGGCGTGCGGAGGCCTGACACACGCTTGTATCCAAGCTGGGGACGATATTGAGGATCAGCGTTTTGCCGGCAAAATCTGCGAGAGCCGTGTCTTCGAGATCTCCGGTACAGAGGACAAAGTCCGGAGCGGCCTCCCCAATAGCGGGCAGGGTTCCGGAAGTATGAATGGGGGATCCTTTGAAGTGAATTTGGGCCATGTAAGTTCCTATGGGTTAAGGGTGGAATCTACTATGGAGGCCCCCGAATAAAATGCAACCGGGAACCCTTCGTAGAAATGGGGCCGGGAATCATATATTCCTGCGATGGAGGGCATCACAAGGTTGCATTTCCCTGTTTGTCTCCGTACTCTATGGGAGGTGCTTTTATGAAACGTCTTTTTTCTCTTTCCTACTTTCTCTTTCTTCCTCTGTTGTCCGTCTCCGGTATGGGGGGAGGTCCCCGGCCATTGACGGTCATGATGGTGCCGGCAGAACCTAACATGGTACGGGTGGGTCTCGACATGGTGGACCGGGAGGATGTGCTGCTCATGTCCTATGCACCTGCCTCGAAACCGACAGATCCTTTCCTGCATGTCTGGAACGGGACTGCCTGGCTGAGGGTTCCCTCTTCCCGCTATGCCAATGGGTCCTTTCTGAAAAACAACCCTGGTACGGTGCTGATCCTGGGAGGGAATGACGCCCTGACGACGGTTCTGATTGAACAGGCCGTGGATTGGTCTCCGGAAGTCCTGAACGTTGAGCCCGGGCAGGTCACGGAGGTGATTAACTCTCTGGGAAAACTCTTTCAATTCTCCCGTTCAGATTGGAAATGGTTTGCCGCGGAATACGACCTCCAGTTGGAAAACCTCAATGAGGGCCGCAAAGAGGCCGGGTGGTATGACAGTCATACCCCTGCGGACATTCCCCAAACCCGAAATCCGATTTCGAAATCCTTCAGTAAAACGGAAACTCAGCAGGTCCCGGATTCCAACCTGGAAACCATCACAGTTCCACCGGTTTCCGGGGAAGAGGTGGAGACGGTGCCGTCCCCCATGGACGTGGAGACCGTTCCGGAAGTCATACCTGAAGATTTCAGTATGGATGTGAATGAACTGTAAACGTTCACTCCGGATAGGGATGTTCTCCCTGTTGTTTGTGATGTCCGCTTCCTCCTGTGTACGGGTGGAATCTTCCAGGGAAGAGTACGCCAAAACGCGGTTAACGATTGCGAAGGATGTAAACGGGGTTCAGCTCCAGTGGCAGAGCGAAAAGGACTTGCGCTATGCCATTCTCTATCAGGACCCTGCCAGCCGTGATCCCCGATGGAACCCGTTACCCGATTTCAGTGAAATCAGGGGCACAGGAGATATCATGCTGGTCCGGTTATCCGGCCAGGAGGCCATGCGTCGTGAGTACAGAATTCAGGCCTTGGTGCCTGTAAAACAAAAACGCTAAAACCGCTTAAGGCGGTTCCAGATGCTTTCCCGTTTCGGATTCCGTATATCCCTCGGATGATAGACTCCCTTGTGGATGTTTTCCATGCAGGAGATCGCTTTTTCATAACTCCAGAATCGGTCGTCCGGTTCCCGCCTCATCATTTTGTGGATCACATCCGAAAAGGGTTTTGTGATCTCAGATTTACAATGTTTGAGGTGAGGGGTGTTTCCTCTGATGGATTTTTCGATGACCTTTTCGACATTTTTTCCCATGAAGGGAGGAGTGCCGGTTGCGAGGTGAAAGAGGGTGGCCCCTAACGAATACATGTCAGACCGAAAATCCTCCTGAAGCTGCTGTGATTTCTCAGGCGCAATGTAGTAAGGAGTGCCCCAGCGTTCCACTCGGGTCTTATCATCTCGAAATCTGGCCAGCCCAAAGTCCGTGACTTTGGCAACGCCTTTTTCGGTAAGCATGATATTGGCAGGTTTGATATCGCCGTGGAGAAGTTCAATCTTACTCGCAGCAAGTAAGCCGCTCATGACATCAATGGCAATCTTCACGAGTTGGGATTCCGGCAGGGGCCCTTTCTCTTCAAACTGGTCTTCCACACTGCCCATCTGGACCATTTCCATGACGAGATAAGGCCGGCCGTTTACTTTCCCGAAGTTAAACAGGTGAACCAGATTGCGGTGGGACAGGCTTCCGGCGGCTTTGGCCTCCCTTTCCAGAAGCGACCACATTTTCGGGGTCTCTGCAAAATCAGATTTCAGGATTTTCACCGCCACTTCCCGGTTGAGTCCCTGGTCTTTTGCCGCGTAGACCCGCCCCATGGCTCCCTCACCCAAAAAGCGGACCAGCTCATACTTCCCCAGAGTGGTGGGCACAATTTGTTCCTTGTCACATGCAGGGCAGAGAATGCGCTGAAGCGGTGCAAGTCCCTCAATAGACATCCTGGCCCCACAAAATGTGCATACGGCCTCTTTGCGTTCTCCCCGATCCCCGAAAATGGCAAACTCATCCTGCATCTCGTACCTGTCGGTAAGCAGTGTAATCTTCATGAGAGTCTGCCAAAAGAAAAATGTCGGCTCCTGCAGATTTAATTTACAATATCGAAGTAAAGGTGTACGTTTGTTACAGTTACATACATCTACCGGAGTACGCTATGTCGAAATCGACTCAAGAAACGACGTTTACGGAAAACGACATCATCTTTGAATGCCCCTTTTGCACAAAAAGCATGGCCATCGACAAACGGGGGATGGGCCTGACCATTAACTGTCCGGATTGCAATGGACTGGTGAGGGTCCCCATGGTGTCGGAAGAAACCCAAAAGTCACCCGATTCTGTGAACATGCCCGTGGATGGTCTGGCAGATGCGCTGCATGAAAGCCGGGATGAAGTGCGAGGACTCCGGGACCGTATTGAAGAGCTGAATGAACTCCGGGAAAAACTCGAGAAGCAGACGGCGGTTCAAGAGGAGAAACTTGGGGAACTGCGACGTGAATTCAGCAATATTCAATCGGCATTGGATCGCGTTTCGATGCTCATGGTTCAGGACGATTCCTGAGTTTCGTTCCAGTCATCAACAAGAACTTGTTGATAATATAATTCGTTGACATAAAACAGCTTATGTCGTTTTTATGGCTGAGGAACCGGAAGTTATTCACAGGTGTTCTTTTTTTCAAATCCCTTGATGTACAAGGGGTTAGAGGATTGTTAGATTCGGGCCGAGGCACAAGGGGGAGTTTTTCTTTACAAGCTCGTTCCACCTGACAAGGGTCCCTCCACATGAATCCCCCTGTTTTTCAACCGGATGGCACCACCCGAACCTTCGCGGTTCTCGGGCATCCTGTTTCGCATTCTCTCAGTCCCGCCATGCATAATCCGGCCCTACGCCAAATGGGGGTCAATGGGGTCTACCTTGCCTATGATGTCCGGCCGGATGCTCTTTTGGAGGTGTTGACTGCGATGTCAAAAATGGGGTGGGGAGGTTGTAATCTCACAATTCCTCACAAAGAAGTGGCATTCCGGGGACTGGACCATCTGGATGACACCGCCAGATTAGCCGGTTCCGCCAACACCATTCTGTTTCGGCCGGACGGCACCATGGAAGGATACAGCACGGATGGGTATGGTCTGCGTATGGCTCTCAACGAATCGTTTGGTCTCTCCTTTACCGGATCGGATGTCCTGATTCTCGGCTGCGGCGGAGCAGGACGTGCAGCTGCAATTCAGGCAGCCCAGGAAGGGGCCTCCTGTGTACGGCTGGCCAACCGGTCTCCAGAGCGCCGGATGATTCTGGCCGAGGAAATTCGGAAGGCTTATCCTGATGTGGAGGTTGAGGAACTTTGCTCCTGGCCTCCGCCTGCAGACTCGGTTCATCGTTCGGAGATTATCTTGCAGTCGACTTCTCTCGGGATGAAAGCCGATGAACCGCCCCTGCTGGATCAAGACGCATTTCATCAGGGTCAGGCCTTCCTGGATATGACCTACATCCAGCAGAAAACCCCCACCATGCTTGCAGCGGAATTGGCCGGCGCACGGGTGGTGAATGGACTGGGGATGTTGTTGCATCAGGGCGTGAGATCCCTTGAAATCTGGACGGGGCAGGAAGTGCCGGTGGAAACCATGCGGGCTGCGCTCCGAGCCGGCGTCTATGGAGAGGACGCGTATGTTTGAGTTCTATCAGTCTCTTCCGCCTGAAGTCTGGCAACACCCCGTGATGTGGGGACTGGTCTGGGGATTTGGAGCCATGTGGGGCAGCTTCCTGAACGTATGTGTTTACCGCATCCAGATGGAGATGTCCGTGATCTGGCCGGGATCACACTGTTTCAGCTGTAAGAAACCGGTGGCTTGGTATGACAACATCCCGGTTCTCAGTTGGATCCTGCTCAAAGGAAAATGCCGGAACTGTGGCGAACCGTTCTCCGTACGGTACCCGATTGTGGAAGCCATCACCGGTCTTCTGTTTCTGTGGGTTTGGATTGTGACCGGTCCGTCCTGGTTGCTCTTGGTATACTGGCTGATGACCTTCGGATTGTTGTTGGGATCTCTCATCGATCTTGACGATTTCTGGATTCCGGACCGGGTGACCTGGGGCGGTATTCTCATCGGCATTCCTCTCAGTGCACTGGTGCCGGAGATGCATGGCGCGGATACGGCGATGGAGGGGCTGAAGGCATCCGCGTTTGGGGCTGCACTTGGTTTTGGCCTGCTGTGGCTGGTGGGATTTCTAGGAAAACTGGCGTTTAAAAAAGATGCCATGGGATTCGGGGATGTGAAACTCCTGGGGGCCATTGGAGCGTTTCTCGGAGCCCCATCGGTGTTGTTTGTGATCTTCGGTTCCGCCCTGGTGGGGTCGATTGTCGGCATCACCCTGATTGCGGTTGGCAAATCGGAACTGGGTGGGAAACTGCCGTTTGGTCCCTACCTGTCTGCCGCGGCTATGTGCTGGATGTTTGGGGGCAGCAGACTGTTTGATCTGTACATCGACTTCGTCATGGGAACAGGAGCTGCATGATCCCCTCCACGGTAATTCTGGCGGGGTTTATGGGGACGGGAAAAAGTGAAGTCGGAAAACTGCTCGCCGAAACACTCGGATATATCTGGTTGGATCTCGACCATGAAATCGAACACGAAGCCGGGTGCACGATTCCGGATATTTTTGCGTCGGAAGGTGAGGCCGGTTTTCGTGAACGGGAAACCCGGGCTCTGTTCCGCCTGGGCGAACAGCCTGGGACGGTACTTTCCTGTGGTGGGGGCGTGGTCGTGACACCTCAAAACCTCGAATGGCTGATTAAACAGCCTGGAGTGATCTGTCTGGATGCTGATGCAGCGACCATCTATGCGCGAATCGGACAGGACCCGAACCGTCCCAAGCTCCAGGGCGAGGATGCGAAACAGAGAATCGCTGAGTTGATGATGGAGCGTGCGCCGCTTTACGCCAGACTTTCTGCACATGTTGACACTCAGCATTTCCGGCCTTCGGAAGTGGTGGAGGCCATCCTGTCCGAGTTTCGGAACCGCACATGAAACGCAACGGAATTCAATCGTTTCTTCCGGTGCTGCTCCTTTTGTGTTCGGGCTGCCTGCATTCCCGCACCTCGTCACCTGACTCTCTTGCTCCTTACAGGTACCCGCAAGTGGACACGGTGTATGTTCAAGTCCTGGATTCAAGGCCGGACTGGGAGAGGACTGCACCCAGAGGAGAAGACCTGCCGGTGCAGACCCAGGATGGGGTCAATCCTGACCGTGTCCGGGTGGTGTTCCTGCAGGAGGTTGGAGAATTTTTTCAGCGACAAAACATCGCCGGCAGAGTGTTGTCCCTTTTTCCCGATCAGGAAGTTCCGGAAGCGGCGATTGTATTCCGGTTGAAACTGATCTCCTGGGTAGGAATCGGCAAACCGCCTCCTCATGACGATGCGGTGGAGGGACGGTGTCACTTCAGCGTGGAACGTTTCGATGGAGCAGGCTGGACGTTTATCGGTCTCTTCGAGGGCCTCGCGTTTACCGAAGTGGAGGGGGAGGATGTTGAGGTATCGTTGTTGAACCTTCTCACGGTAAAAGCGGCCGGCGCTGCTCTGGAAGAGTTTTGGGTTCAGTACAAAGAGCTCTATCCTTCAGAATAGCTTCAGGCCTTTCCTTCGCCCTCTGTCACACCCCGTTCAGCTTCACCTGCTTTGCGAAGTTCCCGTTTGTTGATTTTACCGTTGGCGTTTTTCGGTAATTCCTGGACGACGTGGAATTTACGGGGAACTTCATGCCTACCGAGATGTTCGAGACAAAATGCGCGGAGAGAGGCAGTATCCAGGCTCGATCCTTCTGTGGTCACGACCCATGCTTCCGGAATCTCTCCGCTCCGGGCATGGTGGACCCCGATGACCGCAGCTTCTATCAGCTCAGGGTGGGTATAGAGCACCTCTTCGACCACCCGGGGATAGATATTCATGCCGTTCACAATGATCATGTCTTTCTTCCGGTCTACAATATAGAAGTAGCCATCTGCATCAACCTGTCCCAGGTCACCGGTCCGAAACCAGTCTCCAAAGAATGACGCGGCCGTTTCCTCAGGTTGGTTCCAGTATCCTTTCATCACACTGGGGGCCCGGACACAGATCTCTCCAATTTCGCCGGTTGGCATCTCGTTGCCCTCTTCATCCAGGATTTTCATTTCCACTCTGGGCACGGGAAAGCCGACGGACCCGGCCCGGGTTTCACCACCAATGGGATTCACGCAGGTCACCGGAGAACATTCAGTAGGGCCGTCTCCCTCGTAAATGATTTTGCCAAACCGGTCTGAGAATGCATGCATGACGGCCACCGGCATGGCCGCTCCTCCGGAAATGCAGAAGCGGAGACTTGCGAAATCAGCCGTCTTCTCTTCCGGCAGTCGCATCAGCACCTGAAACATGCTGGGAACTGCGGGAAGCACGGTGGCCCCGAATGATTTGACCGCATCCGCCACCAGAGTCGGGTCGAATTTCGGAACCGGGATCAGAGCGCAACCATGACAGAGTGGGAATAACAACCCCACCATGGCGGCAAAGGCGTGAAACATGGGCAGAACCACCAGTATGCGGTCCTCACCCGGAACCAGTTTCATGGCCTGCCGGACACTTTCTGTGTTCACCGCCAGATTTCGGTGCGTCAACATCGCGCCCTTCGGTCGTCCAGTGGTCCCGGAGGTGTACAGAATCGAGGCCAGGTCTTCCGCAGGGATAAGGTCAGGGGAGGGAATGGGCGACGTGGAGGTCATGAGGTTCATCCAGGAGAGGTGCCCTTCAGGAAGCTCTTCGTCACCCATTCGGAACACCTTTTCAATCCCGGGAGTTTGACCCAGAATGACAGAGGCAGGTTCTGAGAACACGTTCAGATAGATGAAGCCTTTTGCTCCTGAATCGTTCAGAATCCAGGCCAGCTCGCTGGGATGGTACAGTAGGTGGAGCGGTACGACTGTGCATCCTGCCTTGAGGATCCCCATGTAGGTGACGGCGAATGCGGCGGAGTTGGCGCAGTAGAGCCCGATCCGGTCCCCTTTGACGAACCCTTCCATGGCCAAACCGGATGCAATCCGGTCAGAGGCGGCATCCACCTCGGCAAAGGTCCAGGTTTTGGAGGCCTCCAGGATGGCAGGATGTTCTGCATAGGTGGAGGCCGCAGTCCGTGCGAGATCGATCAGGGTCAAATGGTCAGTACTCATGGGCCTGTTCTGCGGGAAAAAGCCCTGCTTGTCAAAATGACTTTTTCTCAGGAGGGGAACCGAATTCACCCCGGGAGATGACCGCGTCTCTATCACATCGACACGTGTTGAAACGCGTTCGCGGATCGGTCCCAGCAGAAGGCACGTTCCGGATCAATCCACGTCCCACCCACCCAATAACCGTCTTTTCGGTGGCGAAGACCGTTTTCGATGCCCGTTCGAACCTGGTTCCCTACAGGGGTCAGCCGGAACCGTTGAGTACGAAAGGCCTCCGTGTATCCATCGAGGGAAGGAGTGAGAAAGGGTCCACCTCCCTCCAGTTCGATCAGAGGGGAGGGGCCCAGCATCATGGCTTCCACTCGGAGGAAGAAGGAGGCATCCCCGAGAAACATGGCGTCTTCCTGCTGCTGACTGAATCGGAACAGCGTGCCTGGCGTTACCTGCTCCTGAAAGATGCCGTCCAGGATTTGCTGTTCGGTCCGGCTCATGCCGTTCTCAAGGGAGGGGAATTCTTCACACAGGCGTTTCAAACAGGGAGAGAGGTAAGGGAGAGCCAGGAACTCTTCATCAAGGCAGGCTGCGATCTGAGTGGGCTCAGCCTGTCGAAACGCGGTCCAGAACCGGGTTGCTTCCTGGAAATGGGGCTGAGCTAAACGGATAGGCTCCGGTTGTCGGGTGAGCAGATCCTGTGGCGAATGGTGGCCGATATACGAGTCATATTGAAAGAGGACTGTCTTTTCCCTCCATTCCGGTAACGCGTCCAGCCGGCAGAGCAGTTGAGTGAGAAGGAGTTGATCAAATAGATCCTGTTCAAACCACAGTTGCAGTTGTGAATAGCGTTCGGGCGAAAGGAGCGGGGCTTCCTGAGAGGAAAACCGGCTGCGGATGTTGTCATACCCGGCAAAACCCAGAGAGGACAAATGTTTGCACCGCATCGCGGTGAATGCGGCCTGGGTATCGGTAAGCGGTACTGGGCCGTCTATTAAGGTGTCAGACCATTCTCTCACCTCACCGGGCACCCCGGCTTCCTCCATCAATCGAATGGCGGACTGACCGTTGGTGTAGATGAGGAGATCCGATGCCTCCTGCGTCCTGTGGGCCGCATCCGTCCGGAACATCTGCATGAGCGTTGGCCAGGAAGAGATCCCGTACTCGCGTGCAACCACATGCTGGGCCTCCTGCAGTTTCACCTGATCAGGTTGGGGGACCCCTTTTGTGTAGTGGGGGTGAAGCTGAACCATGCGTTTGATGGCATGGGGCACTGCGGCGTGACAGTCTTTCAACAACCGTTTTGCCTGTTTCTTCAGATGCTGGGAATTTGCAGTCTCAGGGAGTCGATCTTTCAAGGGGAACCTCTGTTAAGTCATCGCCTGTCGTCCGCTTGTCCAGGCCTTAACATTGGTCAGGAATCGTAAAAAAACTGATGGGTTACACCCTTACCGCGGACCGGAGGCTCCCAGTGAGCAACTATTCTATCCCTACAGACTCATCTCCCCCGTGGCAAGATTTGTTTTGAGAACCGGGATCCCCATCCTCCTTGTATCAGAGAGTACTGGCTGGACGCAGGGGGGAGGGATGATACAGGTTTTCTGTCATGCACGACACTGATACGCATTCCAAGGCAGTCGTTGTCACCATCCAAAACCGTCTCGTCCCGCAAGACGGCATGCGATCTCCGGATTCGGTATGAGCATCTCTCCGGAGATCGTGAATGAAGTCATCTCTCTCAGTGGCTCCCCCCCGGATGCCGAATGGTATTGGCTCTTGGTTGGCGGTCCACACGGGTATTCGTTCACGTGGGGGCATTGCCGTGTGGAATCTCTCGGTTATGTGGGCAGGGAACATCTTGAAAAAAGACTGAAAGAAGAAGTGTCATCGGATCCGGATTTTATCGAAAAATTGCAGAAGGTGGTACGCCTTGCCTTGACCTCGACTCATCACACCCTTCTCGTTCGTGCCATTCAACTGGCCGGTGTAATCGGGGAGGAAGAGGAGTTGAAGGTGGTTTCTGAGTTGAGACATCACAGAAATTCCTGGGTGAGCAAACACGCAAAAGCGTGTACCTTTCATCTAAAACGTAAACGGTGACATCCTCACGAATCGTCCGACCTTACTGAAGAGTCTCAAACCAAGGGATCTCTCGGAACCTATCAGCTCTTTCCTTATGAGGGTTCCGGGTTAGGGTCACGAGAACATAATCAAACATGCAATGAAATCCATCCATGAAGATCCGTCCCTGACCAGAAAACCGCCTTTTACTTGGGCTGGTCGTAGATGGGATGTTTTTATCTCCTACTCTTGGGATGACGGGTCCGAGCTTGCGGAGACGCTGCACAAAGAACTCACTCGTATAGGATTACGGGTCTTTCTTGACCGAACAAATAGTGAATCCGGTGAGAGGTTATCCGATTGGATCAAAGCTCAACTCAGAAAGAGTGGAGTTCTGGTGGTACTCGTCACATCGGCAGCGCAGGAAAATGTCTGGGTCACACAGGAACTGGATTTCTTTCAAGAGAGAAGAGCGAAAGCACCTGTCATTCCATTCTTTGTCGAGCCGTGCCAACCGGGTGGAGCGGGGGAGGGTACGTTAACGAAGCAAATGGCCAAATATGTTGGCATCACCCTTCGTCCGAAGGCTTCCCCCTCAAATGAGGATCTCACGTTGGTGAACAGTGCGGTCGGACGATGGAAAGTGAAGGCGAGAAGACGGCTGCTTCTCATGCTCACGGTGATGACCATCCTGGGGTTAACAATGGCCGTGATGACTGTGATTTCGGTTTCGATCAGGCAGAAAAGGATTGCCCTCTGGTCACGTGTGCTCGAATCCTCGAAACAGGAGGGACAATGGCGGTTTGCGGCAAAAGCTGCTCAGGAATTAGAACAGTTGGATGAGCCTGTGACGCTTGTCTGGAGGACAGCCTTGAGGAAGGTGTTGCTTGTGCCTTCAGGAAAAATGGAATTGAAAGAGGGAGAGGTCGTACTCGATATCGTGTCCGCTCATGATGGACCGCTGGTGGTGGCTCTGAATGAGAGCGGTGAGGCGACCGGCTACCTGCGGAACAGAAGGATTGATCTGGGTCCGTGGGGGGAAGGCACCCGAGTTGACGGATCAGATCACTTGTTACTGCTTGAGGATGAAGGGCGGGTGTTGTTCCTCAATCTGGACTCAGGTGAACAGGTGGAGCAGACCGTGCCGGGAGAGATCGACGATCTACAGGTAGTCCGCGGAACTCCTCAACTCCTCCTCCGTAAGCAGGAGGCGGCCGTCCGAATGAGTCTCTCTGCAAAAATGCCGCCTGAGTCCATGATACTGCCAGTGAATTTTTCTGAAGGAGAACCCCGAGCGAAATTGGAAGAGGTGACATTTATGGGGAATCGTGAAGGAGAGATGATGGGGCTTTGTCGGTTTGGTTCCTCACAGACTCGTTTTATCGTTCACAAGTGGAGCCGTAATGGGGAGGTGCGGTCCCCGCCATGGAGTCACTTGACAGATGATCGGTCTGTTCCAGTGATGGGGGATCTACGACCTAGTATGCATGGTCAGGGTTTTGTATTTTGGTACCTTGTCGATCAGCTACCCCGACCCCTGGCCCTAACACCCGACTTGTCATTGCGATCCCCGAACTCGCGTTCCTTCCATCGACTGATTCGATATGATGACCCACCTATGCAATTCTCGGTTTCGTTCGATGCCTCGGAATTCGAGGATGTCATCGCTCTGGACGGATATCAGGCAATTGGAGCTGTTCGCAATGATCGCGGTGTCGTGGAATGGATTGGATTGCCAGAGGCGACGAACGAGCCCCCGCGTGAGTTTGTTACAGATGGCGCAAGGGTGTTGGCGCCCTGGCCCGATGGCCCACCCGCTCCAGCGGGTTTACAGGGGTCTGGTACACCGCTTCTGATCACGGCTCATGAACAGGATCGGTCGATTCGGCTGTGGAGTCGGGGTGGGTTGTTGCAGAAGTTGTATTGGCCTTCAGACAACTCTCCCTATCCTCCCTATCCACGTTTATGGGCTGGGAAAGGTCCATGGGTCGCTGTGAAGGTAAACCGTCATCTGTATTTTTGGAGTTCGAGTCCTTCGGTAGAGGAATTTGAATCTGAGACGGATTTTATGCATCATTTGAGATTGGACATGACGCCAGATGGGTTCCTGCGAGATCTGTTTCCAATAGAGTTTGGAACAGAAGCTGCCGCAACAAGCTCCCGAAACGGACCATAGCATGTGTTCCTTTTCATTAACGCCCAGTTCCGGCAGGTACATGCGAACAAGCAGTGGTGTTTGAACGACACGGATTTCCCTGTATGTCCATGGGGCCTGAAACTCCTGGATGCGAAGTCAAAGAGGGCTCAGACAGATTTGACGTTTCCCCTGATCATGAAGGAGACTCCGTCCGAAAACTGTGCCGAGATTGACCACGCTTGCGGTGAAGGCAGGAGCGGAATAGAGTTACCATCTGGAATGGGGTGACCTGTCTTCTCCAAGGAGGAAACGTGGGGAAGTTGGGCGTGATTCCCCGGATGCGTTCAGCGGACGGTGATATCGGAATCAGGGAGAAGACCGGAAAGACTCCGGTTGCGTATTCATGAAAAAAGGATATAACAAGTATCTTGCGCCGAAGTTTCAAAAGCGGCACCGGATCGAATCGAGTCCTGTAACCTCCTTTTTTTATACGTCCTTATGAATCACCAAACGAATGTACTGGGGACACCTCTTCGCCCCTGCAGTTCAGATCCGGTTACCGGGTATCTTCGCGATGGATACTGCTCCTGCTGTCCGGGAGATCACGGGCGACATACCGTCTGTGCCGTCCTCACCTCTGAATTTCTGGAGTATTCCAAATCCCAGGGCAATGATCTGATGACACCTGCTCCTGAATATGGGTTTCCCGGCTTACAACCCGGGAACCAGTGGTGTCTCTGTGTGTCCCGCTGGATGGAGGCACATGAGGCCGGATGCGCTCCCCCTCTTCATCTGGAAGCCACGCATCTCTCTGTACTCGATTATGTCGACCTGGAAATTCTCAAGGGATACGCGTCAGAATCAGGCTCATAGCCTCTCCATAGAATGCTCTAAGCTCCACACACAGGGGGGCAGGTTGAGAAGGGGTTGGGCAACAGAATTCTGTGATCATTCTGACCGGAATCATCTGATAAAACAAAACCTGCGGTTCAGGGCCGCAGGTTCTGTTGTCTCGAAAGGGGTCCGTTCTTTTAAGCGTTGGATTCCAGGAATCCTTCCAGTTTGCGCATGCGGGTGGGGTGGCGCATTTTCCGGAGGGCTTTCGCCTCGATCTGACGAATCCGTTCACGGGTCACGTTAAACTTCCGGCCCACTTCCTCCAGGGTGTGCCCATAGCCGTCGGTCAGACCGAACCGCATATTCAGTACATCCTGCTCACGTTCACTCAGGGTGGTGAGAACGTCTTTCAGACGCTCTTTGAGCAGGCTGTGTCCGGTCATATCCGCCGGACTGTCAGCCGCTTTGTCCTCGATAAAGTCGCCGAAGTTGGTGTCTTCACTGTCCCCGACCGGGGACTGGAGTGAAATCGGCTGTTGGGCAATTTTCAGAATCGCCCGTACCCGGTCAAGCGGCATGGTCATTTCCTCAGACAGCTCTTCCGGAGTGGGTTCACGTCCCAGCTCCTGCACCAATTGCTTCTGCATGCGCATCAGCTTGTTGATGGTTTCGATCATATGCACCGGGATTCGGATGGTCCGGGCCTGATCCGCAATGGATCGGGTAATCGCCTGACGAATCCACCACGTGGCGTAGGTACTGAACTTGTATCCGCGTTTATACTCAAATTTCTCCACCGCCTTCATCAGGCCCATGTTTCCTTCCTGAATGAGGTCGAGGAAGGAGAGGCCCCGGTTGGTGTATTTCTTGGCGATACTGATCACGAGCCGCAGATTGGCCTCGACCATTTCTGTTTTGGCACGGAGACCTTTGCGCATCCACATCCGGAGGTCTTTGTAATTCTCCAGGAAGGTGGCTTCATCCATGCCCAATGCCCGTTCCATGTCCTTCAGCGCTGTTTTGGCATTCTTGACCGTTTTGGAGGTCGGAGTGCGGGAGCGGTCGATTTTCCGTCGAAGCTGGCTGAGGTCTTTATGAACCTCGGTGACCGATTCCACCAGATCCTCAATGGCTTTCTGCTTGAGGTAAAGCCGTTCGTAGCTTCGGGAGAGACGGCCCCGGATTTTGTTGAGTTCCTTGAGCGCGGCGTCTTTGTCGGAGGCTTTTGCTTTCTCCCACACCAGGTAATTTTCCTGCAGGGACTTGTACTGCTTCTCAATATTCCCCACGACGCGGGGCAGGTTTTTGAAGTACTTTTCCCGGCTTTCCACGTGCTTGTCGTTGATGATCCGGTCGAAACGCTCCTCCTGATTTTCCAGACGGTGAATCAGGTTCAGATAGGCTGTGGTGGAGCAGCCCATCCGGTTAAAGAGATCACAGGTTTTAATTTCCGCCTCTTCAATTCGCATGGAGATTTCCACTTCCTCCTCACGGGACAGAAGGGGAACCTGACCCATGGATTTCAGATACATACGAACCGGATCGTCCAGAACATCCAGTTTCTCCGCCGCTTTTTCTTTCGCTTCATGTTTCTTCCGGGAGCGGAACGCGGGAACCTCTTCTTTTCGCAGAACCTCAATGTTCATTCCTTTGAGGGTGATGAGTGCGGAATCGAGTTCTTCCGGATTGTCCCCTTTGCTCGGCAGGTGGGGAACGAGGTCATCAATCAGAATGTAACCGTCTCCCCTGCCTTTTGCGAAAATGGGCTCAAACAGTTTGGACCAGTTTGCCCCTTTCACTTTATCCGTGGGAATAAATTCGCCCTCATCCACCCGGGAGGATTTTACCTTTTTGCGGGCAGCCTTTTTCGCCGGAGAGGCTTTGGTTGCTCTAGACGGCGCCTTGTTTGCTGCGGCTTTTTTCACCGCTTCCGGTTTCTTTTTCACCGGAGCCTTTTTCGCGGTGGCCTTCTTCTTGGCCGGAGCCTTTTTCGCCGGAGCTTTTTTCGCCGCCGGTGCCTTTTTAGCCGTTGGAGCCTTCTTCGAAGCCGGAGCTTTCTTGGTCGCGGCTTTTTTAGCAGGGGCTTTTTTCGCAGCGGTCTTTTTTGCGGCGGAAGGAGTTTTTTTCGCGGTGGAGGACGTTTTGGTGGTTTTCTTTTTGGTCGTGGTCTTCTTCTTAGCGGCCATAGGGTGGAAACCTCAAGGAAAGGGAAAAAGGTGAGTGGAAAATTGTGCCAGAATGAACCCCCTACTGTATCCACACCGCGAGACAGGTCAAGCCTGTAGCACTGCGGGGTTTACGTCGATTCATCCTGAAGATCGATCATTTGCACCAGCACCTCGGCCTTCTCCCAGTCCTGCATCCCGAAGCAGGTTTTGAGCTGATTATCCAGATTGCGCAACCTCCAGATTTCCGCATCCAGTTCCTGCTGCTGAGTGGGGGGGACGGTTTTCTGCTGTTCCAGGAGTTGTTGCCGGCTCCGGGCCAGGAATTCCCGCCTCAGAACCACTGCCAGCTCCCGGAGCATATCGGTAGCGGTTCCAAACTCTGCATTCAGGGTCAGGGTGCTGCTGGTGAGAATTAAAAACAAGTCATGGCCCTGAGGGTGTTCCCGCGCGTGATCGGTGAGGGAATCCGATGAGTCCGGGTTCCAGGTGTAGAGGACGGACAGCAGGGAACGCGCCGTTTCATGCACCAGATGATGCGGCTGTATCCAGACTTTGGCCACCGCAATGAGATTCGGCTCTGCACACAGCAGTTCCAGCAACGCCTTTTCTCCCGGTGGCGGGGTTCCTGCCGAAGGGCGAGGGGCCCTGGGTGCCACTACAGGGGGGGAGGGGGGCTTCCGGGCTGACGGCCCCCGTGTGGATGTCCGTGGACTCTGCGGGGCAGTGCCTGCTTGCGAGGTGGAATGCAGATCCTGTCGGAGTGCCTCTTCCCGCATGCCCAGCGCTCCTGCCGCCTGTCGTATAAGTTCTTCTCGGTGAATGGCTTCAGGAACCTTGGTTAAGGTTTCCATCACCTGTCGGGCAACCCGCAACCGGCTGGCTTCATTGATTTCCCCCTCTTGCTGCACCAGTGTGCGGACCTGAAACTGCACAAAGGGATCTGAGGCCTCAACCACCTGGCGTAACCGTTCAGGACCCTCGCTGCGGACCAGGTCATCCGGATCTTTTCCCTCCGGCAGGGAGGAGACTTTGACCGCAAGTCCGGCGATCATCAGCACCTCGGCACTCCGAAGTGCGGCTTTCACCCCCGCTGCATCGGCATCGAGCAGCAACAGCACTTCATCGGCATACCGTTTCAGGATTTTCGCGTGTTCCTCGGTCACGGCCGTTCCCTGGGCCGCCACCGCCTCTGTGAGACCGCATTCATGACAGCGGATGACATCCAGTTGCCCTTCACATAGTATTGCCCTCCGTTTCTCCGCCATCACCTTCCGGGCTTTGTCGATGGCGTAGAGGACCCGCGATTTTTTGAACAACAGCGTCTCCGGGCTGTTGAGGTACTTGGCCTTGGAGTCATTGGAGGGCAGCGTCCTGCCGCTGAACCCAATGACCCGCTCCTGCTCGTCCAAAATGGGGAAGACGAGGCGGTTCCGAAAGCGGTCGTAGAGCTTTTCCCCGGTTCGTGCCCGCGTCCGAACGCCAACCAGTCCGCTGGCTTCGATCTCCTCATCACTGAATCCCCAGTCGCGGGCCTGCTGTAAAAAGAGGTCAAACCCGTCCGGAGCGAACCCCAGTCGGAAGGACTCCGGGGTGGAGGGGGCCAGTTTCCTCCCGTCCATGTAGTCTTTAGCCTCCCGACCCTTTGCAGGATGAACGAGGAGGTGCTGAAACCATGCCGCCGTTTTCTCATGCAAGTCCAGGAGGCGTTTTTTCCGGGATCCATCACCTCTGTTCCCGTCCAGTTCAAACGGAACCCCGACCTGGTCGGCCAGTTTTTCCAGGGCTTCCATGAACGTGAGGTTTTCATGGTCCATGACGAATTTAAACACATCCCCGCTCGCTCCGCAGCCAAAACAGTAGTAGGACTGCCGCTTGGGATTCACGTTGAAAGACGGCGTTTTCTCATTGTGGAAGGGGCACAGTCCTTTCCAGTTTCCACTGGCTCTCTGGAGCTGGACGGAGCGTCCAATCACATCCACGATATCCGCACGGGCGCGGACTTCCTCCTTAAGCGTCTCCAGATCCATCCGAAGCATCCGGGGGTGAGGGGGAGTCGGCGGGGGCCGCGTCGATCGGCTCCGGGAACACATCGGGCATCGCGTCATGAAGTGCGACGGGGATAACCCTCTGGGTGGTTCGGCCGAACCAACTGTTTAGAATCAATTCTTCACGCAGGGGGTCTTGACCACTCAAATTCACCGCCGTGAGAATGACACAGACAACCAGAAGAGCTTTTGACAGCCCCAGGAATCCACCACCCCAGCGCTGAAGCTGCTCCGGACAGGTAAGGTCTAAGGTTTTGCGGAGCAGCAGCGTAATCACTTTCCAGCCGACAAGCAGGGTCAGGACCAGGAGTCCATAGGCCAGCAGACCCGAGGCGATTTCACTTTCCACCCGGGTATAGGCCCGAATGGTGGAACTGACCGGTCCGTAAAACCGCCACGAGCAGTACAGAGTGGTCAGGGTCCCCAGCATCCCCGCCAGTTCTTTGGGCAGGCCCCGAAACATTCCCCGGATGAGACCGTATCCAAGATACAGGATCCAGACCATGTCGATCGGCCCCAGGGGTGTGGCCGGATCCTTGAAATAGTCAACGATCTCATTCATGTTCCCGGATTACATCATGTCCAGTTTCGTCGGGGGCGAAGAGGGGGCGGAGGGGGCCTCCTCGTTTGTTTCGGAGGAGGGAACCGGCCGCTCCTTCTGGTTTCGGAGGTGGAGAAACCGGTCATGGAGTTCGCGATACGCCCGAATGAGATCTGTATGACCCTGCTCAAGTTTGGAAAGCTGGTCCAGGGTTTCCGCCTGCAGGGCGTGTTGCTCCTCCAGGGCTTCATGATGTGCGGTCCGTTCCAGATTTAACTGCAACGAAAGTTCACGGTTTCGCTCACGTTCCTCCTCGAGCTGTCCGGCACGAAGATGAATCGAGTCCATGAGGTGCTCCAACTGCAGATGGAGTTCATGATAGGCCGTGGTGAGATCGCGATCAGCATCCTCGACCGTGGAGCCTTCCCCGGGAACACGGAGAAGTTCTTCCAACTGTTCCCCCCGGCGTTCCAGTGACCGGATTTTATCGGAGCCTTTCCGCTGCCAGACCCGGAGTTCCTCCACCTGCTGAATCAGAGACTGTTCCCGGTCCCGGTTCCGTCCCACTTCATCCTCATACAGCCGCTTCCATTTCGCAGATTCGTGAAGGGCTTCATCGCGTGACAGCCGGAGATCCCGATCGGATTCGCCCCCGGTGTCAGACAGCGACAGCGGGACCGGATGTTCTTCTGCCGTCTCCAGCTGTTGAAGTTTACTTTCCAACACCCGATTCTGAGACAGCAGCGCGGAGCAGAGCGCATCCACCACCTGATAGTCTTCTCCGCTGGGTGCATGAAAAATTTCCCAGAACGGCTGAACCTCTCCGGATTCCACCTGGCTGCGAAGGGCCAGAATGTGGCACAGGGGGCGGCTGCCCCCCTCTTCATCCACGACCCGCCAGTCCAGTTCGAGGTCCGTCAGTTTATCCGCAGCAATCCAGGGTCCTTCCCTGGAGGTCGCGAGTTGATGGTCTCCGTTCAGCCGGTTGAGGATGGCCCGGTGGCGAAGGGTATCAAGCGGATAGGGGCCTTCCATTCCGTCATCGGCCTTGAGAAAATAAAGAGTGGGAGTGTCGTTCATACGGAATGGATCAGGGGATCACCAGTTTGGTTCCGATACGGAGTGCATTGGGATTCGAGATGTTGTTTGCCCGCATCAGGGCCTGGGTACTGACTTCATAGGCGGCCGCGATCGCACTCAGGGTGTCGCCTCGGGCAACGGTATGGGTGCGGCCGGAGTGGGTGGAGCGCGACGGCTGCTGGGCCATGAGGCTGGCCATCCGTTTACTCAGGGTGTCAATGATCTCCTGTCGGTCTTTTGCCCGTTGCGCTTCCAACTGCTGCAACTGACGCTCGAGGCCGGCCAGTCGCTGCTCCAGTTGCTGGAGATCCCGGTTGTCGGCTTTGACCGTAACCGTGGCGGACAACTGATTCAGCTCTTTGCGGAGCTCATTGACCCGGTACTCGGAGTCCTCCATCATGAGCTGGGTTTTCTGCCGTTCCTCGGTCAGTCGCTGCTGTTGAGCAAGTTGCTGCTGCCTCGCCCGTTCCTGCGCCCGCCGGTCTGCCTCCAGTTGCCTCGGCGTCCTGCACGCGGAAAACACGAGTGTCAGCAGAAGCAGAAAAGTCAGGCGCATGAGAAAATTCCGAAGAGGGGTGATGGTAAAAATGGCGCCCTGAGCAGGATTCGAACCTGCGACCACCGGATTAGAAGTCCGATGCTCTATCCAGCTGAGCTATCAGGGCAGATAGAGAAGGTTATGCGATCTTCAGGCCCGGATGGCAAGTCTTGTGATGGAGAAAGGAGATGGGAGATAGAAGATCGAGACCGGGAACCGTCTTCCCGTTTCCTTCGCCGGGACGAGTGCCCCGCGTCCCTCGCAAAGCTTCACGTCCAGGGCTTCGCTGAGTGTCAGAGCCAACCTCTTGATGCGTTCGTGTTTCAACGAAACAAAATCGTACGAAGTCATTCCGGTGAGGGGATTTGTCTGTTCAGGCTTCTCATGGCCTTGACTTTCGATTCGCAGGTCCAGATGTTGCGCGTGATGAAGGTGGATCATTGGCGATGACCTGTGTTCGCTGAACCCGCCTGAATTCCATTCGTTCAAACCTTGGAGGGAGAAATGCTCGATCTGTCGAAAGTCGGACCCACGGTGGGTGCATCTGTGAATGACGGCCTGTTACTCGGGATTTATCTGCCGAATATTTCGGCTCAAAAGGGATACAGGTTGTTTGCGGATATCATCCATTTAGAGGATCAATACCTGCCCCACGTGCCTGCAACATCGGCTGAATTACAGGAAGTCGATTCCTCCACCGGTCTCTGGCAGTTTCAGGGTCGACTCTCCTCCCTTGCGGGTCACGGCAAAATGGGGCAGCAAGGTCGCTACCTGTATCGCTATCGTCTCCAACGGCATGGGCATACGGTCGTGAATGCATTTGCCGACCCATTTGCCAGGGCGAGCGGGGATGGGACAACCTCCGCCTTTGATTTTCCTGAGAAACCGCCGTTCAACTGGACCGATCAAGGCTATAAGACGCCGGAGGTGCATGATCTGATCGTCTACGAGATGATGGTCGATGACTTCTCAGATGATTTTGAAGGTGTCATTCGCAAACTCGACTACCTGGACTCTCTCGGGGTCAATTGCATTGAGCTCATGCCGGTCACCAACATCCCAGAGCCTTATCGCTGGGGGTATATGCCTCTGAGTTATTTTGCCATTGAAGAGCGGTACGGAGGAAAGGAAGATCTGAAACGGTTGGTGAATGAGTGCCACAACCGGGGCATCGCCCTCATCCATGATGCGGTCTACGCTCACATGCATGATGAGTTCTGTTACAAGCTTGTGTATGATAAGACCGGCGAAACCAGCCCCATGATCGCCCCGTTTGAGGGAATCATGTTCGGGGTGGGCACGGACTTCACCAAGCCGTTCACCTACGACTACTTTGAAGCCGTGAACACGTACTTTCTGGACGACTTGCATTTTGACGGCTTCCGCTACGATTATGTGCCCGGAATTTACGATGGGCCTGCAGGGCAGGGGTATGCGCGTTTGGTATACGATACCTATCAATCCAGCAAATCCATCCCCCGGTTCCAAACCGGAGCGCATAGCTCCATTATTCAGGCTGCGGAATACCTTTCAAAGCCAAAAGAAATTCTCGAAAAGACCTACACCACCGCCAGTAAACGCTGGGACCCCATGCTGCTGGCTCAGGAGACAATTCGAAACTACGGCCAGGTTCCGGAAGACCTGGTGCACGAGCTCCTGCTGATCGATTTCAATCGACCCTGGCCCACAGAATATCGAAACGACAGTAACAATGATCGTTTTCCCGTGGCACCTCTGCAGTTCATTGAGTGTCACGACAAGAGTCGGCTGATGTATTTCCTCAGTGGCGGACATTCGGCCTACCATGGTGGATTTGATTTGTTTGGACGCGACAGAAGCCAATGGTACAAACTCCAGCCATTCGCCATTGCGCTGATGACATGTGAAGGGGTGCCATTGATCTGGCAGGGGCAGGAATTCGGGGAAATCTACGGAAAACATGATGATGGAGGGTCAAGAGTTCTCGCAGCCCGTCCCTTGCATTGGAATTACTTTTATGAACCCGGTGGCCGGATTCTGACCAACCTGTACCGGGCTCTGGGACAGTTGCGGAAGAAGCATGACGCTTTCCGGAGCCGCAGCTCGTACTATTATTATCAGCAGTCAAACCCGGGACGCGGTTTGGTGGCCTGGAAGCGGGAAGATCCATCCGGACAGCACCCCGCACTGGTCCTGGTGAACTTTAGTGAGGTGGACCAGGACATCACCCTGCCTATTGAATCCGGCACCTGGCAGGAACAACTCGGTGGCGATCAGGCAGAAACCCTGCACCTGAATTCAGCGGAGGAGAGGGTCATTCGCGTTCCATCCAACTTCGGAAAGATCTATATCAAGCAATAACGCTCCCAATTTAGGAGTCTGTCAGTCTGAGGATGGTTGAAGAGGATGGGGAGAGCCTGGTTCCATTGCAATCTTCGGAAAAGGGGCGAGTAGATGTGAATGACCGGATTCACCTAGGCGTAGGGGTTCTGTTGGCAGCAGCAGAGTTCAAGGCAGTTGATCCGAATTCCCCGGAAGCAATGTTCTTTTGTGTTCAGCAGCTTGAATCTGACCTGAAACGACGCGGGGTAAGCAAAGTTTCAGGTTGCGGTTCTGAATCTTGACCGCTACCTTCAAATTGATTTCATACGAAAATCCAGTGAACTTCAAAAATGTGGAATAGGATCATGAAACAGATTTATAGAGTATATTGGTTAAATTTGGAGCCATTGTGTTAAATGACCCACTTTTTCGGGTGGAACAAGAGACCCGTTGAATCACTTGTTATGGTGAGAAAAGATCACATCACACAAAGAAGGAATAAAAATGAGTGACCCTAAAGATTGCTTTGTTATCTCTCCCATTGGAGAGGCCGAATCAGATACTCGAAAAAGATCGAATCAAGTCCTTCGTCATATCATTCGCCCAGCAGTAGAAGAATGCGGCTATAAAGCAATAAGAGCTGATGAAATTGACAAACCAGGGATTATTACCAGTCAGGTTATTCAACACGTCGTAGGAGATCCGTTAGTAATTGCTGATTTAAGTGAGACAAATCCAAATGTTTTTTACGAATTAGCGATCAGGCATGCTATTCGAAAGCCTTTGGTTCAGATAATTCAAAAAGGCGAGAGGATCCCTTTTGATGTTGCAGGTACGCGGACAGTCCACTTTGATCATCATGATTTAGATAGCGTTGATGAAGCAAAGAAAGGGATAATTGAGCAAGTAAAGGCATTGGAAAATGATCCAAGTGAAATAGAAACTCCTATTTCATTGTCCCTTGATCTTCAAGTTCTCCGCCAGAGTGAAAACCCAGAAGAAAGGTCGCTTGCAGATATTGTCTCGGCTATCAATTCAATGCGAAGTGGACTTTCAAAGCTTGAAGATAAACTCCTGAGTTCAGGAGGGTCAGATGGTGACCTCATCTCTTCCCTTAAAGCAGAGATAGAGATGCTTCCTATGCGAATAGCCAAAAAAGTATCCAATGGTACTCCCTCTAACAAAAAGAATCGGCTTGTCGACCCATATCTGATTAGGGAGCTAACACACATGCTCCCCAAGCGGACAAGTGGGCCTGTATTAATCTTGGTTGTTCTAAGTTTTTATAGAGATACTGCACCTTGGCTTTATGAAATTGGGCTGGAAGCCTACAGAAGGGCTACTACAGGCGACTGGCAAGGGGCTAGAGAAGTTATCAAAGATCTTCAAATGATGGCTGAAATGTCTATGCATGGGCCTGTAATGGAAGAGCTGTTTGGTAACAAAAAAGAAGCTTATATGCTAATGGAAGAGTTGCCGTTCTTATTGGAGCGTGTAGCTGATGAGGCCATGGGAAAAATCAATTAAAAAACACTCAGGATGATTTAGGCTGAGTGCAGCTAAAACGCCCGGTTAGCATTAGAATTCCGATGCTCTATCCAGCTGAGCTATCAGGGCAGATAGAGAAGGTTATGCGATCTTCAGGTCCGGATGGCAAATCTTGTATGGAAACGAGGGGATGTGGCTAGGGGGCTGGTTCAGCCTTTGTGCTGTGTGGACGGCTTCTTCTGAGCAGATGGAAAAGCGGATGTTTTCCGAGTGGATTCTGTGTATGTCCTACGTAAGGAACTAGTTATGATCCACGAGGCATGAGACCCCGTTCTTGCTTTTGGTCAGGTGGTTGACTGCGTCTATCTCTCTTCGGTCCTGTCGATCAGCTCCCCTGTCTCCAGGTGTCTGCGTTCGTAAAAGCTCCCACCGGAGGCTCGACTTGTGATGTGTATCACCGACGCCTCAATTCGAACGTGGACATTTTGATGATACTTAGAGTGCTCCACCCACAGGGGGTTGGCATGAACTCGCCATACGATGCTTCCGGCGTGCACCCTCTCCAGTTCGATGCCGCTATCTGAGATGGTGTTGTAGCGAAAGTAGAGCCGGTCGTTTTTACCAAAATCGATGTATTCGCCTTTATTGGAAACCCCATCCACTTCTGGAAACCAGGAGTCCGGTACATCAGGGGTGCGGCCAGATGTCTTGTGGCTCCGGCATGAAGAAAGGCACAAAAGCAGAAGCACAAGCATCACGGTTTTGTTCATGGTTCCTTTCCGATGTTAGGGGTGCGGCCGGCTTTCGGGGCCCTAGGCTGGGCATGGATGATTTGCACGTCGCCATTCTCTTTCGCTATTTTCATGCAGAACAGCTCTCCGGTTTCCGCAGTGAATCCAATCGCAACCGCGATGACGGTTGGATCCGGTCGAAAGATGAGGAACCGCACCTTGGTCGTTTTGGTACTGCCTTTCTGGATGCCGGTTTCATTCGGGTCAACCGGTTCCTCCAGGAGAAGCTCCCAGACGGGATCCCCATATTTTTCCACAAATTCTTTTTCGGTGAATCCTTTTCGAAAATCCTGAATCATGGATTCCAGGTTGAGCGTTTCGGCGAGTTCTATTCCGGTCAACCGCTTCTCGTCATCCTCATGACCTTTAAAGATGTATGTAACCTGGCCAAGTCCCTGAACATGGACAAACACCCATTTTTCATGGGGCTTCGGTTTGGGGTCATACACCAAGGTGATCCCCTGGAAGCGGGAGATGAAATCCCGAAGGGGCATGCCTGCATCCACTTCACTCCAGTTTTTCGTTGTCAGGGGGATTCTGTGATCCTGACCCTCAGAAAAGAATTCATCCGCCTGCTTTGTATCCCGCTCCATCTCCCGAAGAATCTGATCGGCATCGATGATCTCTGAACCCACTCTGGTCCCTGAAAACAGGAAAAGGGAAGTGAGCCACATGAGACGCGCCATGTGTGTTGGGACTCTCCATCGATCCAGAATATGACGCAAGGGGGAATCGGATGAACTCAGTGTTTGCATGTGGTGGTTTTAGGGGGGAGTCGGTGTCACACAGGCAAACCTTCTTCAGATCTGGACCCTGTCACCTGGCCGTCCAGTTGCTACAATCCCTCCGGGGCCCGTGGTGGAAGTTGTTGAAGATCTTTTTTAGGATTGTACGGATAAGGGAGTACCTTTCCATGTCGTACCCACCGGTTGGCATAGACCGAGACCGAATAGGTCTGTGCCTTTTCGGAAACATAGGTCAAGGCCCAGCATTCCCCTCCATTCGACAGGAGATTCCTGGCCTCCTTGCAGTGGTACCCCTTTTTGTTTTGCGCAACCAACACTTCCTCGGCAATCTCCAACGCCTCGATCAGGGGGATAAAGGGTAGGGCATGTGGATTCTCATACCGTTTCGCCAGGGTTGGAACCGCAACGAAAAGCGCCATCGCGACGGATAAGGACTGAAAGATTGATTTCATATTTCAAGTGGCATCGGGCATCACCTGCCGTGAACGTTACGCCACCCATGATCGGAGTGACAGATGAAGCTTCTCGTTTTCGCAGAACGGTTCGATAAAAAATCCAGGCATTGACGCCTGCAGGAAATGTCCCCAGTTCGATGAAAGGAACAGACAGGTTTCATCGTAAGGGATTCATGGAAAATGGTCAACTTGGGGGGGGGGCTGGCCGCATCGAACGACCGCGTGCCGCTTGCTTAGGCCCAGAACTCCCACTTCCCACTCCAGAGGACATACGCACCGAGGAGGCCATTGCAGAGAATATGGGCCCAGGCGACGGCCCAGATGTCACGGGTTTTCCGGTAGTACCAGCCCCAGAGAATGCCGCAGAGAAAACCTGCGATCCACCGGACGTGTGTGGTGGCGAACAGGGCGGAAGCGATGAGAATGGATTTCCAGGAAACCGCTCCGGGATCGACAGAGAGAAAATCTTCCTTTTCCACCCATCGGGTCAGCCAGCTCCGCCAGAAAAACTCCTCGATCACGGCAATCACCAGGGCAGAGCCGGCGAGTCGTCCAAGTGCAAACAGCCAGCCGTCAGTGTCCGGTGCGTACCGCACCATTTCCAATGGCTGCGCCATTTCCCAGGGCATCAGATGTCCAATCCTGAGGTAAAGCCGGTGCAGCGTTTCAAATCGGGTGAAAAAATCGGTTTCTGGTAGCACCCAGATCACCAGGACGGCCAGACCGGCGAGTGTGGCACCGGGAAGATGTTTCGGATTCAGTTTCGGATACGAGAACCTCCAGGGCCTGCAGGCGAAAAGCAGGGCCAGGCAGAGAATGGAGCGAAGCACGTATTTCCAGCCGGTCGGGTCCCCCAGTAGCCCCATGATAAAGATCCAGGCCACGTAAGGGATGACGTGCGGGATCCAGGCATTGCGGGGAGAGGAGGGGGTGTCGGACATGTTGGGGTCTCTACCCGAAGAGCCCGGGGCTCTGCGAGGAGAAACCGGGTTCCGTTTTTGGGTCTCCTGAGTCGATATCCCGCTTGAGTCCGTCCCGAATTTATGATGATGTAGGTGCATCCAGATTATGCCCCCTCTGATTCCAGTACTATATCCCAGCCCTACGAAGGTTACCGTTGCCATTCCCGCCTCCGGGGGGAAATCTGTGCCGGAAACGGTAGAGGTTCTGGAGGAGGGTCTGGGTGGACTGCCTGCGTTGCTGAAGCAGAAGGGTTGGGAAGGTCGGGACATCGACATTGCCCTGCCCAATGGGGACGTGCTGTTGATTGCGTTACGGCTGCCGACCCGTGACCTGCAGGAAATTGATGCCATGGTGGAGCTTCAGTCAGAAGAATTCACCCCGTTTCCTCCCGAGCGCACCTGCCGGGGCTGGGAAGTGGTGGGAGAACATGACACCGGGTTGCGGGTACGTCTGGTCCTGGCCTCCACCAGCAGGCTGCAGGAGTTGCGACAGGCCGCCCGGGACGTGGGACTTCGCGTCCGCCGGGTGGATGTGGATGTGCTGGGCTGCCTGCATTTACTCAAACAGACGTCCCCTCTGCAAGACGGCGCAGGCCTGCTCATCCGCGACGGGGTGGGGGATCTCATGGTCTGGAATGACGGCCAGCTTGAACGTCTCCAGCATTTGGGTGATGTGACGTCCTCCACCTTGGAGGAGGTGGCGGAAGATATTGAGATGGTGATGATGGGGGTGGAAACAGGGTCACAGACCCCGCTTCAGATCTGGGTACAGGGATCCCCACCGGACTGGGCCTCTTCCCCAGCTGCGGGAATGGACTGGGAGATGCAGCAGGTGGACGACGGCATTCTCGCCGCGCGGGGTGTCATGCAGCGGCTGGCGGATGAGGTGACCTTTGACTTGGCCCCCCCCGAGTGGGAGAAAGAGCATCAGTCGGTCCTGAACCGTCGGACGCTAGTGAGAAAGGTCGGCAGTTTGGCTGCGGTTTGGCTCCTGCTGCTGGCGGGCATGCTGGCCTGGGGGTACATGCAGGAAACGGACGTCCGGGACCTGGAGTTGCAGGTCGCGAACCGTACGGGTATCGTGGAGGAGGTTGGGCAAATGGGGGCTCAGGTCCGTTCCTTGGCTGCATTTGTCGACCGGTCATCCAGTGCCCTGGAAGTCTTCTGGTGGATGTCCCGCTCGATTCCCGGGGAAGGGGGAGACCTCCAGGTGAGAGAGCTGCGTTTTGATAAGGAGGAAGGCGTGCGTTTTTCCGGCAGTTCACGGGGGTCGGAAACCAATTTGCTCGAATTCATGGACGGTCTGTCCCGCAAGGATGAGCTGAATGTGAGTTACAGCCTCGACTCAGATTCCCAGGGCCGGAGTACGTTTCAAGTGACCGCCCTCTGGAGTTGGGTCCGCTCTGAAGGAGATCCCATGTGAAAAAACTCTCCGCCAGTGAGACCCGTTTACTGACTCTGACCGGAATGGTGTTCGTCCTCGCGGTGAGTATTGTGTTTGTCCGTCGTCAGCTTGACGCTCACCGCTCGCGTTCTTCCCGACGGGAAGCAGCGCAAACGCAGTACAATCTGCAGGAGGAGGCCTTGGCCATGCGACCGGATCTGCTGGTGGAACTCCAGCGGATTCGGGGCCAACTGCCGCGTCATCCTGTCGGGAAGGATCTCAATTCCGGGTTTCTGCGCGAGATCCAGGCCTTAGCCGGTGCGTCAGGATTAACCCTGACAGACCGTACACCCGAGGACGAGGAATACTTGGAAACCCTGGATATCTATACGACGTCCGTGCGGTGTGGCTGGAGAGGAAATGATGATGCCCTGGTGAAGTTTCTGGTGCGGTTGCAGCAGCGTGGACCCGTGATGGATGTGCATACGCTCCGGATCAAGGCTCGTTCAGAATCCAAGAAAGAGATGAACGGCAGCTTTACCTTGGAATTTGTATACAGTCGTGAAGAGAGTGTGGGTCTTGAACCTGAAGAGACCCGGGAGATTGCCTTATGAACCTGAACCATCTGATCCTTTGCACCTTTGTCCTGCCCCTCGCGGCCCAGCCGGTTCCCGGTGTGATCCGTCCGCCTGCAGAAGAGGTCGTTGCCGGTCCTGCAGCCAACCAGACCGAGGAGGACAAATCCCCTCAATGGAGAGAGGTCCCTCCGTTTACCCCTCAGTTTAACGGAACCAGTCTGGATATTCTCATTCAGTTTCTGGAAGAGAAAACCGGGAAAGTCTTTCTCCGGGATCCGAAGGTCCAGGATGTTGCCATCACCCTCATGAGCCGTGAGAAGATGCCCATGGCGGATTTCATGATGGCCGTGGAGAGTCTTCTCTCGATGAACAACATCGCCATGATTCCGTTCGGGGAGCGTTTTATCAAGTTGGTGCCTGCAGATAGTGTGGTGCGGAGCGGGGTCCCGTTACAACTGGATCCGAACGTGCCGCTGGAGGAGCAGGATCAGCCGATCAGCCAACTGGTGGAATTGACGCATCTGGATTTTTCGGAAGTGCAGCCTCTCATTACCGAGCGGCTGAGTGCGACGGCAAAGGTGCAGGCTCTGGAACGGAACAATGCCTTCCTGATCACAGACACAGAATCGAACATCAAGCGAATCCGGGAAATCCTCGCATTGCTGGACAGTCCGGCGGAGGTCCGGGAGGAAGTGAAGATTTATCAACTTGTCAATGCGTCTGCGGCGGACGTCAAATCCAGCCTGGAGGCCCTGATTGAACAGAGTCAGCAACGACAATCCACGCCCACCCGCTCGGTGACCGTGATCCGCAGTCCGCCCGGAGTGATTCGGGCTCCTTCCAACACCTCCAGCCCCTCGAGCCCTGCGGGCTCCGGCGATTCTGCAACGGCGGCTGGATTGATTCGGGGCCAGGTGCAGATTGTCGCGGATGACCGCACCAATATTCTCATTGTGATCAGCCGCCCGGAGAACGATCCGTTCTTCGAGCAGATGATTGCGGCGCTGGACAAGAAAGTGGAGCCTGAAATCACGGTGAGAATCTTTAATCTCGAATTTGCCGATGCGGAAGAAGTGTCGGCCACTCTGAATGAATTGATCGGGGCGGCCGTAGCAGACTCCGGACGTCCTGCGGTGGAGGGTGAATCAGGCGGAGGGGAAGGCCGCTCCGGCCAGTCAGTCCGGGATTTTATCCGGGAACGGAACCAGCAGGTGCCAGCCACAACCGGCACCCCGTCCTCCGAATCGAGGAATATCGGCCAGTTGTCTGAAACCACCCGCATCCTCGCGGATGTGCGGACAGGGTCCCTGATCCTCATGGGGCGGCGTCAGGATCTGGATGTCCTGGAGGGCGTGATCCGGAAACTGGATGTGATGCTGGCCCAGGTCGCGGTCCGTGCGGTGATCATGGAGGTCCAGCTCAGTGACAACCTGTCTTACGGAATTGATTGGCTGCAGCGCTCACTGACGGTGAATGATGTCACGACCGTGAATGGGGAAAAAATCCGGGAACCGGTCTATTCCTTCGGCGGTGGACTGAATACCAGTCCGGCCAGTACGATCTTCCGGGATGCGGCAGAGATTGACCGCTCCATAGAATTGGCCCCCGGCAGCCTGAACTATTTTACCAGTTTTTACGACTTCAACATTGATGCGGTTCTCCGGCTCGCGCAGGGCAGTGGAGATGCCAAAGTGATTGCAACGCCGATCATTGTCACCACAGACAATACCGAAGCCTCTATTGTGGTGGGAGAACGACGTGCCATTCCCACCACCACCGCCACCACCATCGGCGGTTCCGTTCAGTCTGCATTTGAATATGAGAACATCGGCCTGGATCTGATCGTGACCCCGAGGATTAATCCCAAGGGTGTTGTGATCATGGAGGTGCAGCAGTCTGCAGAGAACGTGGGGGGCTCGACTGTCATTGACGGCAATGAAGTTCCGATTATCACCACCCGTCAACTCGAAGCTTCTGTCGCTATTCGCAATGGTGGAACGCTCGCATTGGGGGGGCTGGTTCGGGAGGACAAGCGTGACTCGGTGACCCAGGTGCCGATTCTTGGCAGTATTCCGCTCCTTGGGATGCTGTTTCGAAGCAAGAGCTCCGAAACCGTCCGTACCGAACTTCTGGTCCTGCTGAGTCCGGAGGTTCTGTTGTCCGCTGAACAGGCGGAATCCCTGACCGAGGAATTGAAACGGGCCACCGAGCTGGGGAATGCCACCTGGTACCGCGGCTGGGAAGAGGGAGAGCGGCAGGAAGGACTGGAAGCGGGGGACGAGGACAAGATGATCCCGTTCCCGAACTGAGGTTCTTTCGAATGAACAATCTCCGGGGGCAGACAGGAACCAGTCAACCCCGCGATGTGCACCCCGACGTGGTGATCCCGCCTCCCCGCACATACACGCTCTCTCGTCTCCGATCAGGGGCCCACCGGTATACTTGACATTTCAAGGGGGTTCAGTATAAGTCCCGGCCCCTTTTGAAGCATTAATCAGGAGTATTCCTTGACCGATTCATCCGATTCCCATTCTTCCGCGCCTTCCCCCGCGTTTATTTTTGAGTTTGACCACCTGGTCGCCCGTTACCGTCCCGCTGCTTTTGAGGTTCTGAAAAGCATCTTTGATGATGTGGACCTGACCCCGGTACACTTCAGCCGGTTCTGTCTGGCAGAAGGGCCCCATAAAACCATCGACATGCTGCAGACCGGTCTGGGGGTGAAGAAAGGCCCTCCCAAGAAAGTCTCTGAAGAGCTGGTGAGCGGGATTAAGATGCATCTGGATTCCGGGGTGGTGCAGGTGTCCGACGATCTTCGCAATGTCATCGTACAGGCACGGGAGCTGAAAATGAAAGTCATCGCGCTTACAGCTCTTCCGATTCAGCCCCGCGAAGCTCTGGCCGCACAACTCGATCTTCCCGGTCTGGACATTGAACTGGCACCGTTCGGCACGGAACTGGAACCAGCTCCCCGTGCCGATTCCTGGCTGAAACTGACCAAGGAATACAACATCACGGGCCCTGGGTCCATTTCCCTGACCACCAGCATGCAGGCTGCAAAATCATCTCTGACAGCCTCCATTCCCACCGTCGTCTTCCCGGATGAGTTCACCGCCTTCCAGGACTTCGGCGGTGCCCGTCAGGTGGTGGAGGCGCTGAAGGATATTGACCTTCGCGCTCTTCTGGATTTCGGCATCGTTCAGGCTTGAGTCCAGCCGATTCGGAACCGCCCTGTCTGCCCACTGGGTTGCAGGGCGTTTTTTCTCTGGTGTCGCTTCCCCGATATCCGATAGACTGAAAGAAAACTAGGAGAACACAATGAGCCGAGTACCTTTGGTAGAAGAATTCATGACCTCAAAAGTGGTCACCCTCGACCCCGAAATGGATATCTACGAAGCGATTCTGAAGATGATCAAACATGATGTGTCGGGCTCACCTGTTGCCACACAGGACGGCACACTCGTCGGCATGCTTTCAGAAAAAGACTGCATGGGAATCTTCGCCTCCGCCGCTTACAGCAACCTCCCGGGGGGGACAGTGGCTGAATACATGGTGATGCATCCCGAAACCATCGGACTCAAAGCGGACCTCTTTACCGTCGCCGGAATCTTCATGCATCGGCCATACCGTCGGCTTCCCGTCGTAGACGGTGAAGAGTTGCGTGGCGTTGTAAGCCGGACCGATATTCTCCGAGCCAGTGTGGAACTGTGGCAGCACCCGGAAGGGCGGGACTGGACCGATTCCAAGTATCTGACCGACGATATTAAGGCTCTCCTGAAACGGAAGTAATGGAACCGGATCCGGATCTGTCCGCTTTCCTCGATTATCTGACGGGGGAAAAGGATGCATCCCCGCATACTCTGGATCATTATTCCAGAGATATTCTCCAGTTTGCCGGGTTTTGCTGGCCGGATCAACCGGCGCCCTATGACTGGGCCTCCATCAAAAAACTGCAGGCACGCGGGTTTCTGGTTGAGGTTCAGACCAGCGGCGCTCAGCCCGCGACCACCAGCCGGAAGCTCTCAAGCCTGCGCAGTTTCTATCGGTTTCTCATCCGTGAGGGACGGGCGAATCTCAATCCCTTCAGCGGGTTGCCCCAGCCGAAACGGGCCAGGAATCTTCCCCCGGTGCTCAGCCCGGATGAGGTCATACGGTTGCTGGAGGCACCGGGACGATTGCTCACGCCTTCCGATCATGGAAAAGCTTTCCCGGAGTATCAGGCCGCCCGGGACACCGCGATTCTGGAAATTCTCTACAGCAGTGGAATCCGGATCAGCGAGCTGACGGGTCTGACAGAATCCAGGATCGACCGCATCTCCGGCGTGCTACGGGTTCTGGGGAAAGGTAAGAAAGAACGATTGTGTCCTCTGGGTGATCCGGCCATCCGGGCATTAGACGATGCATTGGACGCCAGGGAGGTGTTTCGGATGTCACTTGGCGCGACCGGCACAGCGCCGGCTCTGTTTTTAAATAAAAACGGCACAGCCCTCACCAACCGATCCATCCAGCGGATGATGAAACGTGCGCTGCAGGAAGCCGGGCTTCCTCATGACCTGTCCCCCCATGCTCTCCGCCATTCGTTTGCCACCCATCTGCTGGATGCGGGGGCAGACTTGAGGAGCGTGCAGGAGTTGCTGGGTCACAGCAGTCTTTCCACCACTCAGATCTACACCCATGTCTCCATCGACCGGATGAAGGATGTGTACCGGAAGGCTCATCCGCGTGCCAGAGGCGGAGCCTGAAGGTTATGCTTCCGGGATCTTCGGATCGACCCGAACGGATTCCACCCGGATCCCGAGTTTGTCGGGATAACCGGAGATCTCGAAATCGGCTGGGGACCAGGTATCCGTGATCAGACTCAGGGTGAAGGTGGGGGAGGTCCCTGTAGGGAGATCGACCTGATGTTCCGTCCACCCCGGACCCAGGGTGAGGGTCGTCAAGGGTTCTCCGTCCAATTTCAGAGTCACCTCGACGGTTGTTCCCAGCGAATCCGGGCGCATGTGGGCCAGTGAAAGGGTCAGGGTGGACGGTTGAGAAAAGGCCGGCAGAAACAGTTGGGCCATACCGTCGGTCCAGCGGTAGCTGCGGCCCCTGGAGTGGGTATGCTCATAGAACCCTCGGAGTAGACCGAGGCTGTGATACCCGACCTTGAGTTCAATGGGCCCTTGCGCGGGGTCGTAGGGAGCAGAGGAGGGGATGAGTTGATAGAGATGTGCGGTGGCGGTGGAGGCAACCTTTTCACGGGGCAGACTGTTCCGGCGCCATTCCAGCAGCTCCGCTTCATGCGTGATCGTGGTGATGGGAAGGACCTGCAGTCCGGGGATGGCAAATGCACTGTCGTGGGTCAGATAATAGGCCGGGGACTGCTTCTCAGCCCTGTTGCGGATGAAGGCATGAAGCAGGATCTGTTGTGACTGCTCCACGGGGCGGGGTTCCTGGGTCAGAGAATAGGCGGGTAACCCCACTGCATGGCGGAGCGGGGTGGCCAGTTTCCAGTGGTCCACCAGAATGAACTCAGCGTCCTTCATGGATTCGGCCACGTCGGTGACAAAAGTGGGAAGGCCGTGGTGTTCGCGGACGGAGAAAACCGGGAGGGAGGCCTTCAGTTGCCATCCAAGGCTGAACAGTCCCAGCAGCCCCAGGAGGGGGGCGGCCCATGTTCGGCATTTCAGCCGAACCGCCTGATCCAGACTCCAGGACATGAGGAATGCCAGAAGAGGCAGCGTCATCGGGATGTACCGGCGGAAGGCCCAGAAGTAGACCGGCTGGACGTTCTTGTTGTGAATCAGCACGGCCGCAGACAGCCCGGCTGCAGCCAGAAAGAGCAGAAGTGTGCGGCTGGTTTTCCGCCAGTTGAAGGTGAAGCAGGCCGCCAGACTCAACAGAAGTCCTGTGGGAGACACAACCCAGCCCAGGGACTGCAGGTTGATGGCATTGCGGTCTTCCGTCCACCGGGGGCGAAGGACGTACTGGTAAAGTGCCGCAAGCAGGATAAGCACGGCGGGAGCCCAGCGGATGAGATGGTTCATCCGGCGGGAGGCAAGAACATTGGAACCGACGGCTTTCCAGACCGCCCATCCCAGGCTACCCAGCACAAGCGGGATCAGGAGCACGGCCACCACCTTTTCCGGTGCTTCGATGACATATTGTTTGAAGAGGTGTTCGCTGAACACAGGCTGGGCGATGAAACCGCGCAGCACTCCCAATCCAGTTGCCACGGCCAGGGAGAGGAGATCACGACCGGGAGAGTGGAGCAAGGGCCTCCACCCTAGAAGAGCTCCCATCATTCCCATGCCCGCCAATGGAAGGAGATTGGTGATGTGACAGGTGACCGCGCCATACACGAGCAAACCGATCCAGAGGGTCCGGGGCACATCGGAGGACTCGTCCTGCTGTTTCCACACACCGAGGATGGCAAAGAGGAGCCCGAGCGAGAGAAATTCGGAGGAAGTAAAACGGGCAAAGTACAGGACTGCAGGCTGAGTCAGAAAAAAGAGGGCCGTCAATGCTCCGATCCGCACCGATGTCATCCGCGCGATGACAAGTAGGAACAGGAGCGTGGAGATCACGGCGAGGACCGTCTGCCCCGAATAGGCTGTTTCGTAAGAGCCATGCGAAACAAACAACGCCAGCCAGGCCGGGTACAGGTGAAAGTAATCCGGCACCATATGTCCCGTGTCCGCATCGACGACAAGGTAACCGGCATGCAGAGTGGATCTCGGGGGAGCCCAGGTCCGGAAGAAACGCGGCTCCAGATCTTGAGGAAGATCCGTCAGGAACGGCTCGTGGTAATCGATTCCGCCCGTGCGGGTGAAATGTGATGCGGTGCTGACATATTCCCCCGGATCCCATCCGCCATACAAGTACTCAAAGGGGCGGCTGAACAGAAGGGTGAGTAGCAGAACCAGTCCTGCGAGGATCAGAAAGGTCTGTTTGTTTGCCGCAAACGAAAGGTCCTTCCGATGGAGGAGTCCGCCGGTGACCAGCAGGAGGAGGACTATGCCCCAGACAGTATGGATAGAGAAGAGATTGAGGTCCGCTAAGATCAACGCGGTGCAGGAGGGGAGAGCCAGTGCGCCGGAAAGAAACAGAATCGGCAGGTCCAGAACGTGACGGGTGTTTCGTCCCATCCAGCAGATTGCGGCCAGTCCGGCTGCAGTCAGTAGCAGAAGTGTGAGCAGGATGGGGAAGGTGCCGGTCATGTGGGAAGGTCCTGCACCCGCACCCAGGCGGGAGAACCGGGTTTGACCCATTCCGCTCCGGTTTCATAGAGTGTCCAGTAGGCCTCATGCTCGTCCGCTTTGGGACGGACCCGGACTTCGCGGTGTCGTCCTGCGTCCACGCTTGTTTCAATCAGCACAGGGTGACATCCAGGTTCATAGGCAGGAAGTAACTGCATATCCTCTGGTCTTCTCCAGACACCGTCCACCGAATTGGCGGCCCCAAACAGCTTCGCACAATACCCGTTGGATGGGTGATGGTATACCTCTGCCGGGGTTCCAATTTGATCGATGGAACCTTGATGAACGATGGCAACCCGGTCTCCCACATGCAAGGCATCATCGGTATCATGCGTGACCAGAATGGCGGTGGCCTGAACCTCCTTCAGGATCCCCCGGATGTGATCGCGGATATCGGAACGGAGCATCGGATCCAGATTGCTGAAAGGCTCGTCAAACAACACGACCGCAGGTTCTGGAGCCAAAGCCCGGATCACCGCGATGCGTTGGCGCTCTCCGCCGGAGAGTTCATGTGGGTACCGTCGCTGATAGCCGTCCAGCCCCACCAGTGCGAGGAGAGCGTCCACCCGGGATCTGCTTTCGTTCTTGGGAGTCCCTTTCAGGCCGTAGGCCACATTCTGCTGGATGGTAAGGTGGGGAAACAATGCTCCGTCCTGAAACACCAGTCCCACCTGCCGTCGATCCGGTGGCACCCATGTATCAGGGGAGGAAACCAGGTCACCATGTACCCGGATTTCACCCTGATCCGGTTTTTCCAATCCGCTGATCAGACGGAGGAGCGTGGTTTTCCCACTCCCACTTTCCCCCACCATGGCCAGCAACTCTCCAGATTGAATTTCAAGGTCCAAATCCTGAACGGCGGGAGCGTCACCTTTCCGGTAACAACGGGTCAGGTTATGGAGTTCGAGGGCAGGGGTCATAACGGGCAGTCGATTCTCTCATACCCCATCCTGAACCCGAGGCAAGTGGCAACTTCGGGTCAGGAGTCCGTCTTGTTGGATAACCGGTTCATCACAATCAGGCCCACCGTGGCGAGAAGGATAATCATCAGGGAGGGAAGAGCGGTGTCGTAAAGGCGGTCTTCTTTTGCCCGTGAGAACGCGAGCAGTGCGAGGGTTTCAAACTGAGCCGGTCGCAGTATCATGGTGAGGGGCAGTTCTTTCAGAATGTCGATGAACACCAGCAGCATGGCCGAAATCAATGATCCTTTCAGCAAGGGCAGGTTGATGCGGCAAAGAGTGGATCCCGCGGAATGTCCCAGGACGCGGGAGGCCATGTCCAGGTTTCCGCACACACGTTGCATGGAGGCTCGAATCGGCTGCAGCGGGACCGCGAGAAACCGTGCGGTGTACGCAATCAGAATGGCTCCGACACTTCCGGTGGCAAGGAAGGCGGGCAGATTGAGGATCCGGGACCAGCTCATCACCCCTACGGCGATGACGGCTCCTGGAATGGCATACCCGATGGAGGCCATGGACACAAGATTCCGAAGGGGGCGGATGGGATGAAGACGCAGCGTGTAGGTGATCAGAAGGGCGGCCACTGTCAGAAAAGCCGCGGTGGCCAGACTTAAGCCCAGACTGTTCAGCATGCGGTTCAGCAGTTCCTGCAGTTCCTCTCCGGAGGTGGCGTCGAGTAGCCAGAGAAACAGTTTGAGAACCGGATACACAAATCCAATCAGCAGTGGAAGTCCGCAGGCCAGCCATACAAAGGGAACGGTCCTTGTCCGGATCAGGGTTTTCGCCAACGGACGGCACTGTTTGGATCCCTCTGAGTAGAGCGCCCGGCCCCGGTGGGCATGTTCCAAGCTGAGGAGAATAAGAATGCAGGCAACCAGTCCGGTTGCCAGCCGTACTGCGGAGGTCAGGTCCCCAAAGTCCCTCCAGGTGCGGAAGATCCCCACCGTCAGGGTGGGAACGCCGAAAAAATCAACCGCCCCGTAATCATTCACCACTTCCATGATGATGAGGCTGATTCCTGCAATGAGAGCGGGCCGGGCGAGAGGAAGGGCAATGGTAAAGAAGATCGAGGCCGGCGTTCTCCCCAGGAGGCTGGCCGCTTCCAGCACTTCCTGCTGCTGCCGTTGAAAAGAGGCTTTGAGGCTGAGGTATAAGTAGGGATAGAGGACCCCGGCCATAAACAGAGCGAGAATGCCCTTCCGGGTAAAGGCCTCCATCCAGAGGTACGCGTCCACCCCGTGAGTGCTTCGGATGTGAATGAGAAACGGAAACAATCCCTCTTTAAATTCCATGTACACGAAGGCGGCCACGTAGGTGGGCACCGCGAGGGGAAGCACCATCCCCCATTCAAAGAATTTTCGGCCTGGAAATTCAAAATGGCTGATCAGCCATGCAGACGGGACCGCCATGAGCAGGCTTAACCCTGTAACAGACATGATCAGCCAAACCGTCTGAAGAATGTAGCCTTGCAGCAGCGTTTCGGATAGATGAGACCACCATTCAGCCGGTTGGAACAGACCGAACATCAGGGCTGCCACCGGGGACAGCACCAGAATACAGAACAAAAAAGTCGAGGTGGACCAGGAGTCCACCTCATACTTGGTTTTGATTGACGCCCACCCGAAGCGCAAGGCTTATTCCCAGCCTGCCAGGTTTGCCTGTTTCACCGCTTCGCGGTTCAACTGTCCCAGTTTGGAAAGGTTCAGGCTGTCCGGTTTGAAGGTTCCCCAGCTTTTCTGGAGGTCAGACCATTCGATTCCGGCGACCACCGGGTATTCGGAGGTGGCCAGGGGAAATGATTTCTGGGCTTCATCTGAGGCGAGGAATTCCAGAAGTTTCCGGGCGTCTTCTTTCTGAGTGGACGCGGCGACGATCCCGGCTCCGCTGACATTTACGTGCGTTCCGGAGGTTTCCTGGTTGGGGAAGAAGATTTTCACACTGTTTGCCACGTCCCGATCTTTTTCATTCTCCGAATTGTGAAGCAGACCGACATAGTAGGTGTTGACAATGGCCACATCGCCGATACCGGCAGCGACAGCGCGGATCTGATCCCGGTCATTGCCCTGGGGAGGGCGGGCCATATTCTGACGAACGGCACGGGCCCAATCCCGTGCTGTTTTGGCATCTGTCCGCGCGATGATCGATGCCAGTAGAGACTGATTGTAGATGTTGCCGGAAGAGCGGGAGAGCAGGCGTCCCCTCCATGTGTCTTCTGCCAGGGCTTCATAGGTGGAGAGTTCTTCCGGTTTAACCCGGTCCGGAGCATATACGAACACTCTGGCACGCAGTGTAAACCCGAACCAGTGATTCTCGGGGTCACGGTAGGGGGCTGGAATTCGTTTACTCAGGATTTCCGATTCCACCGGAGCCAGCAGTCCCTCCTGTTTAGCGTATCCGAGCCGCCCGGCATCCGCCGTGATGAAAATATCCGCCTCTGTATTCTCCCCTTCACTTTTGAGACGCTGGAGGAGTTCACTGGCTTTGGCCTTGATGACCTGAACCTCGATTCCGGTCTGTTCAGTAAACTGCTCAAACAGTTTCTGGTCCGCTTCGTAATGACGGTGACTGTAGATCAGCAGGGGCTCAGACGCGATCGCTCGCACTGCGGTTAAGCTGATCAATATTGCGGATAAAAAAGAAAGCAGGTGTTTTATATGCATAACACCTGCTTTATACATTCGGATTTAACGAGCTCAACCCTGAAAAACGATTTTTCTATTTGCCCTCGTCCTCGGTCTCTTTGGGGTCCGGAATAATGATTAGTTGATTGATCTGGCGGCTGGTGGCCGCCTGAATCCGTACCTCGGCCCCTGGGACATGAAGGCTTTCTCCCTGAGTGGGGATTCTTCCGAGGGTTGCGAGAATGTACCCCGCAACGGTGTCGTAATCCTCCTCTTCCGGAAGATCCAGACCGAGTTCCTCATTGGCCTGGTCAACCGGAAGAGAGGCCTGGGCTTCAAACACCCCTTCACGGACCTGGGTATACAGTTTGTCTTCCTGATCGTGTTCATCCTCAATCTCTCCGACCAGTTCTTCGAGAATGTCTTCAAGCGTCACGATGCCGGCAGTTCCTCCATATTCATCCACGGCAATCGCGGTATGGATTTTCTGCTGCTTCATCATGTGCAGCAGATCGCGAATCGGCATGGATTCCGGGATGAAGCTGGCAGGATGCATAAGGGATTTGACGGGATCCTCCATGCGGTCCGAGGCGATCGCCTGGATCAGGTCTTTGACATGCACCATGCCGAGAACTTCATCGTAGTCCTCATGAAAGAGCGGGAACCGGGAGTAGGGGGAGTCCTTGATTTCAGAAATCGCTGCGGACACCGTCAGGGTGTCCTCCAGGCCGTACATTTTCACCCGGGGGGTCATGACCTCACGGGTGATGGTGTCCCCGAACTCGAGGGCAGACCGGATGAATTCCCGTTCATTATCATCCAGTTCGTGGTCTTTGGTCTGTTCCACCAGAGTCAGGATTTCATCTCCGGCGGTGGGGCGGTTTCCGTCTTCGGAGTCGCTGGCCAGACGAAGATGCAGGATACGCTCAAACCAGGCCAGTAAATGGGCGAGAGGAAACAACAGCCGGTAGAGGATCCGCTGGAGCGGCAGCCCCCTGAGAGAAATGCGGTCGGCGTAATGTTCTGCGAGAATAATCGGCAGGGTGCGGGACAGTAAGATATTGGTCAGCCCGTATACCCCCAGAAAGACCGCTCCCTGCCACAGAGGGTCCTGCAGGTAATTTGCAAAAATCAGGAAGGCGCATCCAATATTCAGGATTTGCAGGGATCCGGCAAGAAGGGTGGTCAAGCCCAGCAGAGGTTGCCAGTGTTTTTCGTAAAAGGACAGATACCGCTCAAACCGGGGGTGATCCTCTGCAAGCCGGGAGAGGTCCGCTTCGTGACTGGCGTGAAACGCCCGCAGCAGGGTGTTAAAAAAACCGGTTCCAATCAGAGAACTTAAACAGGTGGTCAACAGCGCAGTCATAAGAAAAAGGGTCCCAGCAAATCAGCCGTCCTGGCTTGATCCACCCACGTACGTTCCAGGTTCAGCATGGCGTTTTTCTCCTCCTCTGTACCGTCCTCAGCCCCCATGAGATGATGGCAGCCGTGAGCAATGTACATGGCCAGTTCATGATCCGGATGTTCACGAAGTCCTCCTTCCTCCCACGCCTGCTGGAGATTCACCACCACTTCTCCGGTATGCCCGTGCATCCCGGGAGAGGGCGGGTATGCGAAACTTATCACATCGGTCACGGTATCCTTGGCAAACCATTGGTGGTTCAGGCCGCGAATGGAGTCATCGGTTAACACAAGTGACAGTTCCTCCCATTCAAAACCTGGCTCCAGTTCCGTTACCTGCTGCATGACCCAGTCCGCGTATACACTCAGGGAGTTCTCCTGTATCTTGTACAGGGTCTGGGTGTTGAGAACCTCAATTCGCATGTTCTTCCACCGGTAGCGTGGAGTCATCCGGTCCGCCGGGACTGCTGCCGCTCTCCTCATTCCCCTCCTTCGGATACTCCACCCGGCCATGCAGCATGTTCTTCAGCGAGAAGATGAACGAGCGGCGTGCGGCATTGATTTCTCCCACTGTCAGGTCGCAGAGATCAAACTGACCGTCATTCAGTTTTTCGCGAATGAGCTCCCGGACCAGTCCTTCCACCTGACCCGGTTTATTTTTGTCGATGGTGCGGGAGGCGGCCTCAATGGCATCCGCCATCATGAGAATCCCCATTTCCCGTGACCGCGGTTTTGGGCCGGGGTACCGGTAGTGTTCCGGTTCGACGCTTTCTTTCTCCTCATCCTCGGCCAAGGTGCGGGCCCGGTGATAAAAGTACTGAATCACACTGGTGCCATGATGTTGTTCGATCCCGTCCAGGATGACGGCCGGAAGTTTGTACCGTCGTGCCAGGCTGACCCCCTCTTTGACATGCGAGATGATGAGCAGTCGGCTCATACTGGGGGAAAGTTCATCATGCGGGTTTTGTCTGCCCTGGCTGTTTTCAATGAAAAACTCCGGTTTGGTCATTTTGCCGATATCGTGGTAGTAGGCGCACACGCGGACCAGCATGTCGTTGGCTCCTATTTCACGGGCTGCGGCCTGTGCCAGATGCGCGACCATCAGACTGTGATGGTAGGTGCCGGGGGCTTCCATGGCCATTCGGGAAAGCAGGGGATGACTCATGTCGGACAACTCCAGCAAACGGATATCCGTGGTCACCTGAAACATATACTCAAACGGGCTGATCAGCAGCAATACGATGAGGGCGGCAAACAGCCCGGTTGAAAAGGCTACCAGGGATTGCTGGGCCACCATGACCCAGGGAATGAGCTCCAGACTGCCGGCTCCGATCATGACCACGGCTTTCACCCCTCCGATCCAGAGCCCGGCCCGGAACAGGCTTGAACGCCGGTGAATGGCCCGCACGCTGATGGCGGCGGTGAGGGTGAGGGCCATGCCGCAGAAAAACACAGACAGATCCATGTCATGCTGTAGTGCATGTGCGAGGCTGCTGGAAATCCCTACCGCCAGTCCAAGACGGGGGCCATAGAGAATGGTCCCCAGCATGGGGGCAATCGCAAGCGGAAGCAGTGGCCGCAGAAAATGTCCGGGGAACAGGTGGAGATCAGAACTGAGATAAATCAAAAACTGCCCCAGCAGCAGACTTCCCTCTGTCAGCACCACCCACAGGAAGAGTCGGTTGGTTTTTTGGAAAGAGGGGGTCTCCAGCAGATAGAGGAAGGCGAGGCTGATCGCGAGTCCCACCGCCAAATACAGTCCCTCCCCAAACAGTCTTGAGATCTGATTCTGCTCCTCATCCAGTTCCAGAAGTTTCTGGTCATGGGCACGCAGGTCTTCGAGACTCTGTTCGGTAACCTGTGTTCTCGCCTCGATCAGCGTGGTGTCCTTCCGTCGGAGGACCTGTACAGGTTCGGTTTGTGCGACTGCTTTCTCACGGGCCTCACGGGTGGCGACCCGGTCAATCATCAGGTTCGGTTCATATTGAGAGGCAAGCAGTGACTCCAGGAGGCTTTCCTGTTTCTTGCTCAGGTTCAGTGTATCCCCAATGGAAATGCTGTCTGCCATCGAGGCTTCATCCGGGGTGGAAAAACGGCTGAGAGGCTGAACCGGCCCTGTGGCCGTGAGTCGAACTTCCCTCCGTGGAATGCTGCCTTGAAAGCCGGAGGAACGCTCCCGTACGGAGATCAGTCCGGCACTCCACCGCTTCTGTAAATGGGCCTGCAGTTCTCTCTGAAGCGTTTCCAGGGAGTCTGGAGGAAAGAGTGTCGGAAAGGCCGCCAGCTCCGGGCCGAGTCCCATCAGTTCAAGCGCATCTTCCCACGCCATGTCCGGGGACGTGGGAGGGGCTGCGGATTCCTCTGATGACTGAACTTTTTTGAGCTGGCTGAAAAAGGTATCCAGCGTTCTTCTGATTTTTGACAGGGGCTGCTCCCGGACCGTGAGAACGTGCGGCACCTGGGTTTCCGCGCGCTCCCGGGCCAGTTCGGTCTCGGCAAGGTCGATCGACCGGAAATCGACCAAGGCCTGTACGGTGGAGGGCGCAAGCTGACCGGGTGTCAGGTCGGTGACAATGATGCCCCGCCCCAGATTCAGGGTGAACAGGAGTGCCGCCAGGAGCAGCAGGTAACAGAGAATCAGTTTCCCGGTCAGCGGGGGTGTTCTCCGCGTATGTTCCCGGGTCCGCTTTTGGGTCCGTTTTTGCCGGGATCGTGAAACCGTATTTTTTTTGTCCATCTTCGTATTGGGGAATCCGGATGAAATCAGGCCTCGCGGGAGGTGGCCGGGTTGCGGTGTTCGCGGTAGGCTTTGATAATGCGTTGCACCAGGGCATGCCGCACCACATCCTCTTCTCCAAGTGTGACCTTTCCGATCCCCTTCACATGCTGGAGCGCGGTGAGGGCTTCCCGCAATCCGGACCGCTTGTTGGATGGAAGGTCCACTTGTGAGTCATCTCCATTCACGATGCAATGACTGTCATACCCCACGCGGGTCAGAAACATCAGCATCTGTTCCTCGGTGGTATTCTGTGCCTCATCCAGCAGGATAAAACTGTTATTCAGGGTTCTTCCCCGCATGTAGGCCAACGGAGCGACTTCAATCACCCCCTTTTCAATGAATCCCGCCACGGTGGCGGCATCAAGCATGTCGTGAAGTGCGTCATACAGCGGGCGGAGATAAGGGAGAACCTTCTGCTGAAGGTCCCCGGGGAGGAATCCAAGTGCTTCTCCGGCTTCGACCGCCGGACGGGTCAGAATGATCCGGTTGACCTCTCCTTTCAACAGGGCGGAAACGGCAGAGGCCATGGCCAGATAAGTCTTTCCTGTTCCGGCAGGCCCGAGTCCAAAGGTGATATCATGTGATTGAATCTGTTTCAGGTAGTGGGCCTGACCCAGTGTTTTGGGAAATACGGGGCGTTTCCCGGTCATGACATCAATGCGGATTTCAAACATGTCCCGGAGTTCTTTCTCTTTCCCTTCCAGAACTTTGTTCAGAATGTAAAACCGGGTAGGGCCCCGCAGGTCAGCTCCCTGCGTCCGGGCAAAGCGTAGCAGGTGGATCACGCGTTCGGCCCGTTCAACCGCTTCTGGATCGTCTGAGGCAAGACGCAGCCAGTTGTCTCTGGCGGTGGTCATCACACCGGCAGACGTCTCCAGAGCCTGAAGCAAATCCCCCCGGGTGGACAAAACGTCACCGCTTTCTCCCGGGCTGGAAAAATGAATAGTGGATTCAATCATGGTGTCTCCGTCCCTCTTCACATCGGCAAGAACTCCACCTGAGCCTTCCTGGGCGTTTTTTCCCTTTGTGAAACTCCAAAGGGGGGAACGGACGGCTTCTCCCTATAAGGGTTTCCATGGATTGCAAGACCAGGGTAGGGACCTGATGTTCCGGCCCGGTCGGTGTGGACTGTCGGTTATGTTTTCCGGAATCGCCGCAGGATGAGCATCGCCCCGAATAAACCCAGCACGGCCAGCGTGGTCGGCTCAGGAATTTTCGATACAACCAGGAGGTCCAGCTCGGCGGTCACATCCGGATTGAATCCGGTGCCACCGGCAAATCCGGCGGTTGGCGTCACCCAGCGGACCCGTGCATCTCCCCAGGTCATTCCCGTGTCCGTACCATCTGCTTCAAGCAAGATCGGTAAATCCACAATATCGGAGAGCGTCATTGAGCTGCTGACCGCACCGGTCGGAAGCATGAATTTCGAACCGAGGTATCGGCCGACTCGGAAGGGGTCGTCCTGCCCTGCAGACCAGGTCGTCCAGCTTGAAGGGGATACTGGGCCTGCAGAACTTCCTCCGACGACAAAAAACTGATCCTGGGGGTTCGTTTCAAAATTGGGGTCCGATGCATCCGGAATCGCCACCTGATAGACCATGTAGCTGCCTTCATCCCCCCGAATCTGCATGGTGGAGGAAATCGTTCTCAGCGTCACAATGTCTTCCCACACCCGCTGGCCAAGGACCCCGCCCGAAGAAAAGTCAGGCGGAGCATTTTCGCCAAGGGTGAACCGGAGATACGAGGCTCCATCTGCGGCCGTTCCGTCTGTGATCTGAGATCCAGTGCTGTTCACACCCAGTGAGGTTGACCAATCCGTGCCTTCGGGGTTCTCGAAGGATTGCGTCAGGATGATCTGGCTCGCGGATAAGGGACCCATGACCGAAATGGTCAGGGCGATAGGCGTCAACCACCGGCAGAGGGATAGGTGAGAGAAAAACTGCATAACTCGGAGTCTGAGGGTTATTACTTAAAAAGATTCGAGCTGAAATGTCAATACGGGAAGGCTCTCGACCGGTTGGAGGAATGACACAGGATCCTGCATTTCAGCCGGAACAAGGATTGATTCCTCTCAGTGGATCCGTAGGGGAGGATTCTATGAATCAGACACTGGATGTGATGGAACTGAAACAACGGTTTGCAGAAGCAGGGCAGGCTCAGGTGTTCCGCTTCTGGGAAGAGCTTTCGAAGGAGGAACGGGCTCGGTTGTTGGACCGGGCCCGGCAGATTGACTTGGTTGAGGTGGATCGTCTGGTGAAGGCGCATGTGAACCAGACGGTGAAAGAGCAGAACAGTTTTGAGGGCCTCGAGCCGGCCCCCTATATCCCGTTTCCTCAACATGGAGGCGATGCCGCAGAATGGGCCAGGGCACGGCAGGCTGGTGAAGAAGCCCTCTCTGCAGGCCGCGTTGCTGCGTTCACGGTAGCAGGGGGGCAGGGAACCCGTCTTGGATACGACGGCCCCAAAGGCACCTATCCCGTCACTCCGGTCACCAAGAAGCCCCTGTTTCAAGTGTTTGCCGAGAAGATTGCCCGCAGTGCGGAACGAGCCGGGGCTCCGATTCACTGGTTTATCATGACCAGCGAGATCAACCATGCCGCCACAGTTGAGGCGTTTGAAGAGGCCGGGTACTTTGGCCTGAAGGAGGAGGAAGTGCATTTCTTCCCCCAGGGACTGGTTCCTGCGGTGGATTCTGAAGGTAAGATTCTTTTGTCAGACAAAGACCTCATTGCCATGACCCCGGATGGGCATGGCGGATCCCTCCGGGCGCTGGTTCGCAGCGGGGCAACTGCAAAAATGACCGAACTTGGGGTGGATTGCATCAGTTATTTTCAGGTGGACAATCCACTGGTGCAGTGCCTCGATCCTCTGTTTATTGGTTTTCATCTGCTGGGAAATTCGGAGCTTTCCTCCAAAATGGTCCCCAAAGCATATCCATCGGAGAAAGTGGGCCATTTCTGTCTTCGCAATGGTCAGCATGAGGTGATTGAGTACAGTGACCTGCCGGTAGAAAAGCAGGAGGAGACACTGGAGGATGGAAGCCTTCGGTTCGTGGCGGGCAGCGTGGCCATTCATGTCTTCAGCCGGTCCTTTGTGGAACGTCTTGGTGGAGGGGATGGCGAGCTTCCGTTTCATCGCGCGGACAAGAAAATCCCGTTTGTGAATGCGGACGGGGAGGTGGAAAAACCGGAGACACCAAACGGGATTAAATTCGAAATGTTCGTTTTTGATGCGCTCCCCATGGCGAAAAATCCGGTCATCATTGAAGGTGACCGCACTCAGGATTTCAGTCCGGTAAAAAATGCGGAAGGCATCGATTCTCCCCAAAGCTGTGCCGAAGATCAGATTCGGATGTTCACCGGATGGCTTTCGGATGCCGGGGTGGAACTCGACAGGGATGAAAGCGGGCTTCCGGGGATCACCTTCGAAATCAGTCCCGCCTTCGCGTGTGACCGGGCGGATTTCCTGACCCGGTGGGCGAAACTGGATGAAAAACCTGACATTGTGGAAGGGACGGTCATCGGTGGGTGAGATGGTCTCCGGAGTTCCCCGATTTTGGTCCCTGGAAGGGTGTGAAGGATGTGGCAAGAGTACCCAGGCCGCTCGGATCAAGGCGTATCTTGAGCAGCAGGGTCATGAAGTGGTGTTGACCCGGGAACCCGGAGGGACGCCAACAGGAGAAATGATCCGCAACATGCTGCAGCATCATGCCAGTGGAGAAGACATTGCTCCTTCCACCGAAGTGCTGTTGTTTGCTGCGAGCCGCGCTCAGCATGTTCGACATGTCATCCGGCCTGCACTTGAAGCCGGGAAATGGGTCATTTGCGATCGGTTTGTCGATTCCTCTTTAGCCTATCAGTCCGGTGGTAGGGGGATCTCTCTCGAAGATGTCCTTAAGGTGAATGCATTCGCCCTGGAGGACTGCTGGCCCATCAAAACGCTTTGGTTTGATTTACCGGTGGAGCAGGCCCTCGAACGGGTGTCCGACCGGGGGGAGGCCCCAGACCGGTTTGAATCGGAACAGTTGGCCTTTCACCAGCGTGTCGCCTTGACGTATCAGTCTCTGGCAGACCGTTTTGCGCACCGCTTTGTCCGGATAGATGCCTCGCGGGGGGTGGAGGAGGTGTTTGCACAGGTACTGGACGCCGTGGCTGAACACACCGGGAGCCGGGGACTGTGACCTATCTGGATGATCTGATGCGCCTGCTGCGGGAAGGGCGTCTGGGGCATGCATACATTCTGGCGGGTGACCCGCTAGAGGAGGGGAAACGCTTTGCGGAAGAGGTCTCGGTTCAGGTGCTTGGCTCCACATCGGAACTCCCGGAAGCTCAGATTCGACATCGGGTGGTTGATCGCCTCCACCCGGATGTGCATTGGGTGGAACCGCGTGGAAAGCTGCGTCAGATCAAAGTGGAGGATGTGGAACGGGCTCTGAAGCGGATTTATGAAAAATCGTTTGAGGGAGGGTGGAAACTGGTCCCTTTTCTGGGAGCCGACCGGTTGAACCCGGAATCGGGAAACAAGCTGCTCAAAAGTCTGGAAGAACCCCCGGAGAAAACACTGATCTTACTGGTGACGGGGTCACCGGAACGGCTTCTTCCCACGCTGCGATCCCGGTGTCAGGTCTTGACCCTTCCCCGGGAGGAACGGGCGGAACCGGTCTGGCTGCCCACCCTGCTGGGCATGCTGGCGATGGGCCCTCCGCGGAATCTCTGTGCCAGACTGGATCGGGCGGCCGCGTTTCGGGATTTTTTTGATATCGCGGCGACTCAGATACTGGAAGAACTCGGTGATGACGGGGAACAGGTGGACGAGGATGTGGAGGCGGCCCGGCATTCCTCCGTCCGCCGTCAGCTTCATCGGGAAGTCCTCGAGGCCGTAGAGGCCTGGTACCGGGATGTCCTGGTGTGTAAAACCGGAGGCGGAGATGCCCAACTGCGGTATGCCCGACATGCGGACATTCTTCGGGAACAGGCCGCCAGTCTGCCCATTCCCTCGATACGGAAACTTCAGGACAATCTCCGCAAAGCCAGCCGTGAGCTGGAAGGGAACACCCCCATCCAGGTTGTGATGGAAGGGGCGGTTTTTTAACCTTTCGTTAACCGGATTCTAATCAGGTTTCTCCTTTTCCATCCTTCCGTGGAGGATATGACTGGCCGATGCGTGCGCATTCAGAACCAGCACAATCCGATGCCAGAGATGGTCTCTCTCTGTGGCCGTATTGTGTACAGGGGATGAAAGAGTGGTGGAATCTGAGTCTCGCCTCTCTGAGTGGCATTCGGAAATCAAACACGCCCGTGCGAAGACTGCTGTGGCTTCTTTTCGTCCTGCCTGCGGGGTTCCTTTTGCTGTTGAGTCACTGGGTCTGTTTCTGGATAGATGATCTGCTGTTTCCCGGAGCCCGTCTGGTTGAACTCCATCGACCGGTCTTCGTGCTGGGCCCCCCCCGTTGCGGTACAACGCATCTTCACAGGATGCTGGCGCTGAATACCCCGGAATTTGTCACCTCGCCTGCATGGGAAGTCTTTCTGGCACCTACGGTGGTGCAGAAAAAAATCCTCCGTTTTCTCCTCCGGATCGACCGAACGATTGGGGCTCCGGGACGTTCCCTGGTCCGGTGGCTGGAACGAAAGCTGTCCGGAGGATTTGATCAAACCCATCCGGGCTCACTCGCAGATCCGGAAGAGGATTATTTTTACCTTCTTCCCGCCATGGCCTGCACTGGGATTGCACTGGCTTTCCCCGACTGGACCGGATTCCGTCCCCTCGTCCCCGGGTTGCCGGAGGCGTCCAGAGAGGATCGGAGACGGGCCCTTGCGTTTTACCGCTTCTGCCTGAGAAAACAATTGTACCTCGCAGGACCGGGAGCCCGGTTGCTGTCAAAAAATGCCTCCTACAGTTCGTGGATGGATGTGCTGCCTGAGCTGTTTCCGGATGCACAGTGGATTTCCTGCATGCGGGACCCGGCAAAAGCCGTGCCGTCTATGTTGAGCACGGCGGATACGGCTATGAGTGATTTTTTTGTTTCCGGTCGGGAAGAGGAAAGCCGTGAGTGGCTCAGGCGTTCGATGGAGGCTCATTACCAGATCATTTCCCGGTTATCGGGTACACTGCCCGAGACCTCGTTTCAGGTGGTGTCGCAAACGGATTTGAACGTTCGGCTGGAGCAGGTGCTTGACTCATTGGCGCAGACCTTCTCCTGGCATCCGGAGGAACACGTACGAAACCTATGGGCCTCAAAAGCAGAAACGTCGCGGGCCTACACCAGCCCCCATACGTATTCTGCCTGCCCGGATCAACTGGGACGTACTTCCGTACAGGAGGCTTTTCCCTTAACCCCCGCCACGGCACCCCGTCCATAACGGAGACACACGATGACGTTTTTAACTCTGGATGTTGACAGTCCCAGTCTGGATTTGAGTGAGGTGGAGCCGTTAACTCATCTTCCGCTTCGGATCATGATCCTGTCCGATGCGATTCCCAACCGCAATGGAGTGGGGACCTATTATCATGATCTGATGCAGCACCTTCGGGATGTGCTGGATCAGGTGGAAATGATCCCAGCCCGTTCCAACTGTATCTTTAAGAAGAAACGGGTCGCGATTCCTCTTCCCGGAGACAATTCCCAGCACATGTATCTTCCCAATGTGACCCGGATTCTTCGGGAAATACACCGGGAACAACCGGATCTGATCCTCGCACCGACGATTGGCCCCTTTGGTTTGCTGGCCCGTCTGATTTCCACCTATCGGAAGATCCCGCTGGTTGTGGGGTATCATACCTCTCTGGACAAGCTGGCCGGGCTGTACTGGGAAGGACGTTTCGGGTCACTCAGTAACTGGTATCTGCGTCGGGCCAGCCGCATTATGTTCCGCCATGCCCGTGCAGTCGTGGTGAATACGGAGGATATGGCAGAGGAGGCACGTCGGTTAGGGGCTGAGGCTCCCTTTGTCATGGGGACGTCGATCTCCCATTCCATGCTGGAAACCCCTGTGCTTCCGGCGAGAGGATCTGTCCGCCGAGTGTTGTATGGAGGCCGGCTCGCCAAAGAGAAAAATGTCATGGCCATCGCCGAGGCGGCCGCCGTTCATCCGGATTTGGAATTTGTGTTTGCCGGGGAAGGCCCTCTGCGTTCGGATCTTGAAGCGAGGACCGCCAATCTGTCGAATGTGACGCTGACAGGATGGTTGGAACGCGGAGCCATGCGGGAACAGATTGATGCTGCGGATGTTGTGGTACTGGCCTCCAAACACGAATCGTTCGGTTCCATTGCGCTGGAGGTGATGGCCCGTGAACGCATCATGCTGGTTTCCCGAGAATGTGGCATCCTGCAATGGGAGAACCTTGCCAAGGGACTGGCGGTGATCAAGGAGGGGGAATCTGTCGGAGAGGCGATTCAGCGTATTCGTCATCTGAGTCCAGAAGAAAGGCTGGTCCTGGCACGGGACGCACGCCGTGCCACCCTGGATATGAATGACCGCACCAAACATGGATGGATGGAGCTAATGGGAATGCTCTGCGGAGTCGAAGCCTCTTGACCCGGCTGGACATAACGGATGACCGTCCCGCCCATCTTTCCATGCATGATGTCGCACCGGAAACGCTTGATCATGTCCGCGTATTCCTCGAGAGATTGAAAGAGGTGGGAACCGGCCCCTGTATGCTGTTGGTCATTCCGGGGAAGACCTGGTCTCCAGCCGATGTGGATCAGTTACGTCGATGGCAGGGCGAGGGACATCTTCTTGCCGGTCATGGCTGGCTGCATCGGATTTCCCGGTATGGAGGCTGGTTTCATCGGTTGCACAGTCTGAGTCTTTCCCGCAATGTCGCAGAACACCTGTCCCTCAATGCCGCGGGTATCCAAGAGTTGATCCTACGTTGTGCGGAATGGTTTCCTGCACATGGTTTCGAGATTCCGGATCATTATGTTCCGCCCGCCTGGGCGATGGGAGCGGTTTCAAAGGAGCAGCTTCAGCAGCTTCCTTTCCGGACCTACGAGTATTTTCATGGCGTCTACGACAGCGAACGTAATCAGGTTGTCAGGTGCCCTCTGATGGGGTTCGAAGCGGACACGTGGCTACGCGCAACCTGCTGCAGGATGTTCAATTCCTTCAATATGACGTTCAAACCCGGGGCAGGTCCATTGCGGATTTCGTTGCATCCACATGATCTGCAACTGCGCCTCCGCAACGACCTGATCACGGTGTGTCAGCGTGTGAGCTGCACCCCGGTTCTGACTCTGGGGTAGGAGTTATCCCCGGATGACTTTGGTGATCCGCCCGCCGATGATCCACTCCACGATGAACAGATTACCTTCATGATCGAAACAACCGCCGTGGGGACTGTTGAACATGCCGGAGCGAACGTGCTCCGTGCCTGCCAGGTCGGGCCAGCCTTCCGGTGCCACCGGGGGCCACCAGCCGCCATCCGGGCGACAGGTCACTCGATCACTCGCGCCGATCTCTTCTTTGACATCGAGAGTGTCTTTGTTGAGGATTTTCACGCCGGTAAACAGTTCCGGAACCAGAATTTCATCTCCGTAAAAATCAAAGCAGCAGGGAGAGTGACAGGCATCACTGCCTTTCAGAAATGTTCCTTCGCCATCGAACACCTGAATCTTATGTTTGGCCCGGTCCGTGACATACAGCTCCGGTTCACCTTCAGCGCTCAGGCTGAAGTGAATGCCATGGGGTTCCTGAAAGGCACCGAATTCCTTGCTGCCTTCGAGGGTGTCCAGATATGCACCGGAGGAATCATACCGGTGCACAAGATATGAGCCGTATCCATTGGCGACCCAGATGTCACCGTTGACAGGATTCTGTGTCGCCCAGGTGGGAACATATCCTTTTTCCTCGTAGGCAGGGTGAGGGGGCTTTTCAATCGTCTGAACCGTTTCCCCTTCGAGGGTGAGTTTGGCCACTTCACCGGAGTTCTGGTCTGTCAGCCAGAGATATTCAGTTCCCTCTTCCTCGATTTTTGTAAATCCATGCGCCCCCAGCCATCTGTCCCCTCCGACGGCCGAGATCAGTTTGCCCTCCGGGTCAAACGAAAGGAGACCGTTTTCCGCCTGGTGAAAGACAATCACCCGCCCATCCTTTGCTACACAGACACCATGCGTCCGACCGTTTTCGTTTGCACTGGGGCTTTCCGGGATTGTGGCCCAGTTTTCAATCCATTCGTTCATCATGTTCTCTCCGTATAAAAGTGAAATCGTCGATGCCATGTAACGGGAGGTATAGGGAAAGCCAGAACAATTCAGACCTCGACGTCGCCTTTTCGGGGATGGGGATGAAATGTACTTTTTTGTTTCCATTCCTGAGGCAGATCCTAAGCCCTTTCTCTGATGTCTGCTTCTGTTGTCATACCTGTCGCTTGCCGCGTGTCCTCCCCTGAACCCGCTTGTCAGAGATGACCAGGAAAGTGGTTGGGGGCCTGCTGCTGATCCTTGTCCTGGTGTGGGTTGCGAACGGGAGCCGGATCCCGGGGTGGCTGGAACCGGCTTCGATCCGTGAGCTGGGAGCGGTTGGCATGGTCCTGTATGTCCTATTGATGGGGGTTTTAGGCGGGATTGGCCTTCCTCCGGTGGTGTTTATGGTGCCGGCCGCGGCGGTGTGGGGAGCCGGATGGCTGTTCCCGATGAATCTGGCCGGAGGCTTTCTGGCTTGCCAGCTCGGGTTTTGGCTGAGCCGGCATTATCTGCATGACAGATTGTCGAGCCGGATCCCGGAAAAAGTGCTCAAGTATGAACACCAGCTGGAGTCTCATGGATTCACCACCGTACTCATCCTGCGCCAGCTGTTCTTCCTGTTTCCACCCATCAACTGGATGCTGGGGATCAGTGACATTTCAGTACGCGATTTCCGCCTTGGTACGTTGATCGGGATGCTCCCCTGGACCTTGGTGTACACCTTGACCGGACATGGATTGATCGCCCTCTTGAAAGCTGGGAAACCTTGGCAGCTCCTGCTGCTGGGAGCTGCGGGAATGCTGGGTCTTGTTTTCTGGTTTCGGTGGGCCATGAAGGACGAACAGCCCTGAGCTCTTCAGTTGCCATTCACCAAAATCCCTCTAAGTAGGAAGGATGTTCAGGAATGTCTACACGCCTCCAGGTGGGCCTCCCCAGGTTCGCGCCCCGCAGTTGTACACCCGGGTGGGTGCCGCCTCCTTACATGCGCTGGCGGAAGCGCATTATGCGTTGCTGGCCACCTCGACCATTGCCCCGCTGTTCCCATCCGAGGAGGAGGAACTAAAACAGGCGGCGCACAAGCAGGCGCTATTTTGGATCGGCATTACGGGAGGCCCGCCCCTATACATGGAGAAATTCGGCCACCCCCGGATGAGGGCACGGCACTTGCCTTTTGCGATTGATGAGACGGCGCGGGCTGAATGGCTCCGTTGTATGCGCGAGGCCCTGGGGGATGGGAGCCGTTGGGACTTCATGGAGTCCGATGTGCAGGAATGGATGTCCTGGCTGGAGGCCTTCAGCGAGTGGATGGTGAATCAGGCACCGCGGTAGGGCGGTTCAGACGAGGGGCTCTTTTTTTTCCGAATGGCCCAGATCCCGCTCCGGTACGATCTGATCCCGGATCCGTTGTTTGAGCTCCTTGAGTTCCACAAACCCGCCTTCCTCTTTGCGGTCATGAATCATCTCCCCGTTCACACTGACACGGAAACACCCACCTTCTGAGGACGGGCGGAGAGAGAGTTGTCCCAGTTCTTTCTCAAAGGTGGTGAGGAGTTCCTGAGCCGTCCAGGAGGCTCGTAACAGCCATCGGCAACCGGTGCAGTACTCAATGAGAACATGTGGTGACTTCATACAGAACCTTTGGCGTGAACGGTTCTGAAATTCAAGTCATGAGCCCACCTTGAAGCTTGCTATCCTTTCTGGGATGCCCCATAGGAATCCATCCAAACCTCAGGAGCCCGTTATGAAATCACTGTTTTGTTTGTTTGCCTTCCTTTTCGCTTCCGTTGCGGTGGCGGAAACTGCCATCACGGTAAACGCAAGGCAACATGCCGACCGCTCCTCGATTTTCTCAGATTCCCCTTACGGTGAGGATGATGTCGCGTTGGGGGTGTATGTTGATGTGTTCGAAGGTGTCGGGGCGTGGCGGTTTGGAGCCAGCTATGCGGATGATCTCTCAGGCGTTCCGGGGGTGAAGAGTGTGATTACTCCGCAAATCAGTCTGTTGGTGGTGGACGGGATTTGGGAGACCAGTCTGGGTGCGCTGATCGACTATGTGGACACAGAAACCGACACGGACTGGGGGGATGTGTACTTTCAATGGGCATTGGGGATCAACCTCCCCATCACAAACTCGTTCTCATTTGGAGTTCATGTCCAGTATCCGTTTGAGGATTTTGATGGACTGATTGACTTTGATTCCGATTTGATGGAATGGACGGGTGCGGTCCGTATCCGGTTTTAACTTACTTCTTTTTCTTTTCCGGGGGAATCAGTTCCCGGATTTCCAGATCATCAATGAGGAAATCGCCTTCCCCGTTTGAGGCATAGATAAAGAGTTCCGTCATGTATTTGTTGTGGACTTTCAACTCGGCCTCTTCCCAGCGCCATTCCCGATCCGGTGGGGGCTGACGTCCCACATCCACGCGGTGCCGATGCTTCCGCTGTTCGACTTCCGTCCAGGCATTCCAGATATTTCCCGGAATCCGGAGCCCGATTTTGTAATGGCCTTTGCCTCTGAGCTCAATCCCGGTTCTCCATGGGCGTAAAAGCCGGGTTCTCCAGCGAAGCCGGTATGTTTGCCCTGTTTTCAATCGTATATGATGCTGTGCACCTGCACGGTGGCGATCCTCCTGCTCAAGACGCAGCACCATGTTCATGCCGCTGTTCGGCTCCTGGTACAGCCCTGTTTTGTTGCGGCCTCCAGGTGAACTGATCCTCCATGCCCGCTCCGGCGCATCATCAAATGACCCATTGGGCAGGACATTCGGACCCAAGGTTACCGTTGGTTTTTCTTCCGGTGTGGGGGTGGGAGGCGTTTGCTCTCCCAGGAGATCTTTCTGGAGACTCCGGAGTGACTGCGCATCTTCAATCTGACCGGCACGTGTCAGGCGGGTGATCTCCTGCTCCAGGTTTTCGAGCAGCATTCTGTCCAGGTCGGCTTTTTTGGCTGCATGGTCCTGTTCAAGCTTTTTGGCATGTGCCAGAAAGGCCTCGCGGGATTTCTTCACCGCAGGACTGGCCATCCCCTCCGGAGGCTGGCCCTGTTCCTGAATCGCCTGTTGCTCCGCTTTGAGCACAATCAATGCCTCCAGGTCACCCTCCTGTTGTGCTTTCCGGGCCAGGTCTTCGAGGTAATTCACATAGAAGGCGCCCAGCTTTTCGATCTGAGCCTCATAGCCCGACTGGGCCTCCTCCAGTGCCTGATTGTAGGCGTCAAGCAGAGGGGAGGGGGATGACTGACCGTGCACCGCCCAAAATGGGCAAAGCAGAGCCAGAAACAAAGTGGAACTACTCAGAAACTTCATGGTGCCATGATGAAAGGAGCCCGGAAGGTTTGCAACCGAAATAGGAGGGGAAACCGGGGAAAATAAAAAATGGATATCCTTTATCCATTTTATCTTAAAAAAAGATCCGAACATGTTTGACTTGCCACAGCACCTTGGTAGTTCCCACCCGTCCGCTTGAAACGGACAATCGCTTTTTCCCTGAAAAATAAAGACAAACCCTACGTGTAAAAGGAACACAGAACATGTCAGCTAAAGTTGGTATTAACGGTTTCGGACGTATCGGCCGCCTGGTCTTCCGCGCTTCCATCAACAACCCCGCCGTCGAGGTCGTGGGTGTGAACGACCCCTTCATCGATCTGGACTACATGGTCTACATGATCAAATACGACACCATCCACGGCCGTTTCGACGGAACCGTTGAAGTGGTTGACGGCAAACTCCTGGTCAACGGCAAGGAAGTCGCCGTCTTCGGTGAAATGGATCCCGCAAACATCGCATGGGGCTCCTGCGGCGCCGACTACGTGGTGGAATCCACCGGTGTCTTCACCACAACCGAAAAAGCATCTGCCCACCTGAAGGGCGGTGCGAAGAAAGTGATCATCTCGGCTCCCTCTGCAGACGCACCCATGTTTGTAATGGGCGTGAACCAGGACAGCTACACCTCCGACATGGACGTGATCTCCAACGCGTCCTGCACCACCAACTGCCTGGCTCCGATTGCGAAGGTGATCAACGACAACTTCGGCCTGGCTGAAGGTCTGATGACCACGGTTCACGCAGTGACCGCCACGCAGAAAACCCAGGACGGCCCTTCCAAGAAGGACTGGCGCGGTGGACGTGCCGCGGGCTACAACATCATCCCTTCCAGCACCGGCGCGGCAAAAGCGGTAGGAAAAGTCATCCCCGAGCTGAACGGCAAGCTGACCGGTATGGCCTTCCGCGTCCCTACGGCGACTGTTTCCGTGGTGGACCTGACCTGCCGTCTGGAAAAACCCGCCTCCTACGACGCAATCAAAGCCGCAATCAAAGCCGCTTCCGAAGGTCCCATGAAGGGCGTTCTGGGGTACACCGAAGATGCGGTTGTCTCCTCTGACTTCGTCACCTGGCCCGAAACCTCCATCTTCGACGCCGACGCCGGCATCGCGCTGAACGACGGATTCGTGAAGCTCGTGTCCTGGTACGACAACGAGTGGGGCTACTCCAACAAGGTTCTCGACCTCATCGCCCACGTGGCATCACAGGGTTGAATCCTGGTTGAATGAACCTGCGCATCCCGGAGCCCTCGTATATGGGCTTCGGGATGTCGTGCGAAAAGGAATCACGAAATCATGAATAAAAAAATTGTCACAGACATTGATGTGAAGGGCAAAAAAGTCCTGATGCGGGTGGATTTCAACGTCCCCGTGAATGAGGACGGCAGCGTGGGGGATGATACCCGGATCGTGGCCGCTCTTCCCACCATCCAGTACGTGCTGGAACAGGGCGGATCCCTCATTCTCATGAGCCACCTCGGCCGTCCCAAGGGACAGGTAAAGCCCGAGTACACCCTCAAACCGGTTGTCGGCGCGCTTGCGGAAAAACTCGGACTGGACGTTGGCTTTGCCGGCGACTGCGTGGGTGACGAAGCGAAAGAGAAAGCGGCGGCTCTTCAGCCGGGTCAAGTCCTGCTGCTGGAAAACCTGCGGTTCTATCCCGAAGAGGAAGGCAAAGGGGTGGAAGCAGAGGCTCAGGAAGCCTTTGCCAAAGCTCTCGCCGATCTGGGTGACGTTTACGTCAATGACGCATTCGGAACCGCACACCGTGCACACGCCTCCATGGCCGTTGTGACGAAGTACTTTGAAAGCTGTGCCGCCGGGTTCCTGCTGGAAAAAGAAATCAATTATCTGGCGAAAACCCTCGAGTCTCCTGAGAAACCCTTCGTGGCCATCATTGGCGGAGCAAAAATCTCCGGCAAAATTGATGTGGTCGTGAACCTCATGGACAAGTGCGACACCATTCTGATCGGCGGCGGCATGGCCTACACCTTCTTCAAGGCGCAGGGTCAGACCATCGGCGGATCCATCCACGAGGATGACAAAATGGATCTGGCTCTTCAGATTCTGGCCGATGCCAAAGCCAAGGGAGTGAAACTGCTTCTGCCTGTCGACAATGTGATTGGGGACGACTTCAGCGAGTCTGCCAATGTGCAGATCGTGAAGGGGGACATTCCCGACGGATGGGAAGGACTGGATATCGGTCCGGAAACCCGTGAATTGTTCTCGGCTGAAATCGCCGGTTCCAAAACCGTGGTATGGAACGGCCCCATGGGATGCTTCGAAATGGCACCCTTCGCAGCCGGTACCAATGCCGTGGCGCAGGCGGTTGCCGACGCGGATTGTGTGAGCGTGATTGGCGGTGGTGATTCCGTCAGCGCCATTAAAAAAGCTGGACTTGCTGATCAGGTAACCCATATCAGCACCGGTGGAGGAGCCAGTCTTGAGCTCATGGAAGGAAAAGAGCTTCCCGGACTGACCGCACTGACCGACAAATAAGGATAAGGAAATAATATGCGTAAGAAAATTATCGCAGGAAACTGGAAAATGAACAAGACCGTGTCCGAAGCGGAAACGCTGTCGGCCGCGATCAAACGTGAACTCGATTCTGAGGCCAAAGTGGATGTGGTACTCTGCCCTCCTTTCACCGCCATTGCGGCAGTGAGCCAGGAAGTGTCAGGAAGCCAGATCGCCGTGGGGGCTCAGAACATGCATTTTGAACCCTCCGGTGCCTACACCGGTGAAATTTCTGCAGAGATGCTGCGGGAACAGTTCTGCCGCTATGTCATTCTCGGACACAGCGAACGCCGACAGTACTTCGCGGAAACGGATGACTCCGTGAACAAGAAGACCAAAGCGGCGATCGCAGCCGGGCTGAAACCGATTGTGTGCGTGGGTGAAACGCTTGAAGAGCGCGAGGCGGGACAGATCGAATCTGTTATCACCACTCAGATTAACGACGGGCTTGCCGGAATTTCCGCGTCCGATCTGCGATCTGTTGTGATTGCATATGAGCCGGTCTGGGCGATTGGAACCGGAAAAACCGCGACCCCGGAGCAGGCCCAGGAGGTGCATGCTCTCATCCGTTCCCTGTTGGCCAACCTCAGCGATCAGACCACAGCGGATGCCATCCGGATTCAGTACGGTGGAAGCATGAAACCCGCAAATGCGGCTGAATTGCTGTCCAAGCCGGACATTGACGGTGGCCTGATCGGCGGAGCGGCTCTGGACCCGACATCGTTTATTGAGATTGTCAAAGCGGCTTTGGATGCGTAAGGGCCCTGCCTCTACGCGAATTGTAAGGACGTTTTCCCATGAATATTGTTATTAATCTCCTCATCATTGTCGAAATCATCGTCAGTATTCTGCTGATCCTGGTGATTCTGGTTCAGCCCTCAAAAAGCGGAGGCCTTGGTGGAGCATTGGGGGGGGGCATGGGAGAACAGCTCTTTGGAGCCCGTACCGGAAATGTGCTCACCAAAGCCACGATTATTCTGGCAAGCATCTTCGTCGCGACGACTCTCCTGCTCACGGTTCTGTATTCAACGGAACGGACAGTGGAACCCCCTGCGGCTTCTGGACCTTCACTTGAAGGAACCTCCGAAGATCTTGAGGGAACCTCTGAAGAAGAAGGAGCGTCCGAATCCGAACCTCCTGAAACGACAGAGGCAGAGGTCACAGACGAGGCAGAGGTCACGGACGAGGACATGGAAGCCGTGGCAGAAGCCCTGCAGGAAGCTCCGCCTGCCGACATCGCTCCTGTGCCGACTCCGGAGCCGGTTGCCCAAGAGCCGATTCCCTGATCGTTTCGTCCAACTCGACGGATGCGACACCCCCGGGATGCGTCCCGGGGGTTTTTTGTGTCATCGTCATGCTGCTGGAATGTGGCGGCTCGGTTTCATCCGTCAAAAGGAGCTCAGGCCTTTGGTCAAAACGCAGCCTGAGCCCTTTGGGTTGCCACCCGGAGGGGGAATGGCTGACCCTCCGGGTGTTGCACGGACCTTAAAACGCTTTCTGCCAACCCAGTACCAGGCTGTATTCGGTTTCGAGCTGAATCCCATTCAGATCCTGTGACAGAGGAAACAGAAACTCGAGCGCGATCCGATGCCCCTGAATCCAGTCATTGAGACCGAGGACGTTCACACCCACGGCCCCAAACAGGCTTTCTCCCCCATAATTTGCGGGATCAAACGGAGTGGAGGAATGACCATGAGGGCCAGGATATTGACCTTCAAGTTCCGCAGTGTACTGGTAGAGAAGACGACCGGAGAAACTGATAGAGGGTGAAACCGGCACGGCGGCCCATGTCGTGGCACCAAACTGATCTCCGTACCGAAATCCTGCATCATTTTCACCTTCAAGCGAAAGTCTGCCGTTCACTTGTCCCCCCCAGGAGAAGAAGTCACTGAAGCCGTTCACGGTGACAGAGGGACGAACATCCCATACCCCATTTCCAAGCTGCATCCCGTACGGCTGGAAGCTGCCGTGCATCATCTCTTCCACTTCAGCGGTTGGGAGTCCAATGCCGAGGGTTGCATGGGCATTTAAGGTTGGTTTCTTGAACAGGCGGAACATTGCGGAAACCGTGGTGTCTCCCCATCCGGAGGTACTGTGGGAATGTCTACCGGATCCATGATCCGAAGCGTGACCGGAGTCATGCAGGGTACCATGCCCGGTTTCATGCCCGGACATCCCGTGATTCATGGCTCTGTGATGCGACATGGCATGTCCCTCCATTCCATGTCCGGAATGAGAGTTGAGGGTACGCATCTCCATGTCTTTGGTGACATAGTTGGTCATGAACATCAAGGTGAGGGAGTCCGTCGGGGCATACATAAGACCGAACATATGCATATCCATGGTCATATGTTCCGGCACGACACCGAAGCCGGCCTGGCGTGCCTGCTGGTCGGAACGGTTCAGGCCGTCCATGCTCATGTGCATGTAGCGGTAAGAGGCCATCCATTCGCCGCCACCGTGCATGTGGTCTGCCATGACACCGATAGGAGCGTGACCATCGGGACGGGGCCCGCCCAATGGGGCCGGGGCTTCCTGCGCACCGAGAATGGATGCGGCCGAAGCGGTAAGAAGTAGGGAGAGAAGAGAGAAAGGTTTCATTTAAAAAAGGATGAATACAGGTGTGAGTCGACCTCCGGTGAATCCGGGGTCTGTGAGTGTTTTGAAGGGAGGAGGGGGGGCGACTACACCTGTCGAGGAGGGGGCGCTTCCGGGGGAGGAAGGTCCAGCGTCCGCACGTGCTGCGTGCAGACAAACGTCGCAATCACCGGCGGTGTTGCGGAGTAAAATCGAGGAATCGTTTCAAGAAACACAACCGGTTGAGGAGGGGGAGGCGGTGCCTCAAGTCCCTCTTCCGAATGCGGGGAGGTTCTACTGTCCAGAATGCTGAGACACAGTGAACAGGGGGCTTCCCCGCTGAAGGTTTGCTTGATGCCTTCCGAAAGACCCAGTTCCTGGGAATAATCCACCATCATGCTGGTCCATGCAAAAAGCTGGAGGACATCCATCGGGCCCTGGAGGCTGGTGGAGGCGGCAACCAGGAGGATCGTGACGGCATGAAGGAAGCGGTCTCGCATACGTCCTCTTATCCCATGATCGGGATGAGTTCAAAGGATTCAGTGGAAGCCAGCATGTGTTCACTTCCCCCCAGGACGCAGATACGTTGCCAGGAGGAGAGTGCGTCAGCCAATTGTGTTCCGAATGCGTGAAGATGGTGCATCTCGGTTTCCTGTGCTTCCTGCCAGAATTTCTGCCGCTGCTCGTATTCGAGTCCGATCAAATGCCGGAAAAAGGATTTGGCCACCAGGCTCCCCGGGCGCTCGGGAGGATCCATTTTTCCTAGCGTCCCGATCTTTGCCTGTTCCAGCATGTCCGCACTTAAAGAGAGCCTCTGCAGCCAGGCACCGCTGTTCCGGTAGACCTCCAGCGTTTGGTCCAACTGAGGGTCCCGGTAACTGGAGAAGAGAAAGCGGCCGTCCAGATGACTGAAGCTGGAGGTACATCCGTAAGCGCCTCCCCGCATTCGGACCTGTTCCCATAAGTAGTCATTGTTGAGCAACCGGCGGGCAACAAAATGGCTGTAATGGGTTGCGGGCCCTTCGAGGGAAAGGCGGGTGCCGAGTCCAACAAATTGAACCGGGCTGGGGACTGCCAATCCACGGGGATTCGAAGCGGTCAGAACAGGCCATGCCGCAGCGGGAAGGGTGGATCCCTCCGGCAGGGCCGCCAGCAAGCTGTGCAACTGAGGCTGGGCCTCCGCGAGTGCAGCGGGTGATCCACCCAGATGCGCCTTCAGGGTGGCGCGGGCAATGAGCCGGGTATGCAAGGCCTGAACCCGTTCCTGCAGGGCTTCGGGTGTCAACTGTTCCAAACGTCTCAGTGCCAGAAGATAGGTGTGTCCGTCGAGTTCTTCCGAGACGCGTTCCATCGGTGAAACCAACGCCTGAAGATATTGTGAAACCACCTGGTTCCCGGCATGAATGAGGTGACTTTCTTCCCCGGCCCGTTCCTCCAGAAGGAGGGCGTAGACCCGGTCTGGTGGCCCCAGGCGGGGTTCCAGCAGCATGTCCTTTACGAGCTCAAAAGCCGCTTCTGTATTCGAAGCCAGTGCTTTGGAATGAAGCATCATGACCGCAACGTCCTCGCGGGGGCGGTAGCTTTCTGAGGTTTCAAAATCGACGCCGATGCCACCGGTGAGGCAGGCCATCTGCTCGTTAAATACCAGGTGGTCCCGTCCGGTCGTACCGAGTTCGGTCAGACACCGGCTGTACAAAGGAAGCAGACACAGATCCTCTAGAGGGAGATGGTGGATATCAAAGGCCATCCGGAGATACAGGATTCCATTTGCTTCCACTTCCGTGGCGGTGACCTCAACCCCGGACATGTGCTGTACGGTAAGCGGGGGATGGGGTGGGAGAGCGGACAGATCCTCAATGCGCAGCCTGGGGAGGCTGTCAATGGCCTCCGGACTGTCGGGGATCTGCTGGAAGGCATTCACCTCCTGAACCAGTTGTTCCATTTCCTGCTTTCTGGATGGGGATTGTTCCAGTTCGGTCGACAGGGCCTGAAGCAAATTGGTCTCATCCTCACGCTCCCCGGGGCCGAGTTCAGAGTCAGGAGACAGAATCATTTCCAACCGGGATGGATTCTCAAGCAGATGCTCCGTGATCCAGTCCGCGAATACACGCGGGTTTTGCTCCAGGCGGCGACGGACCTCCTGCAGGCGGGTTTCCGGTTTGAGGGCGTCCAGCGGGTCACCGCCGTAGATCCAGGGAGTAATCGAGGTCAGAATCGCATGCAGGCCTTTGGAGGAGGTGTTCATTTCCCGCATGTTGAATTCCGCCTGCTGCAGCGCTCCTTCCAACAAGCCGCTGCGGTAGTTTTCACGTGCAAGGGTCTCCAAGGTCTCTGTAATCAGGGGAAAGACGTTCTCCTCATCTCCATGCTCCACTCCCCGGAGGCCGACGCCGAAGGCGGGTTGCCGGAGGTACTGCTGAGCCCCGCCCAGCAGGTCATCCCCGAGACCGCTTTCCAGCAGGGCAAGGCGCAGAGGGCTTGCTGCCGTGTTCAGCAGGAGGTGTCCGGTCAGTCCGGTCATTTGTCTCTGAACGGGGTCCTGTACTTCATCCGGGAGGAGCCAGGTTAACTGACAGAATATTCCTTCATCGGACCCCTGTTCTGCCGGATATCCCGCCTCGACTCGGCGGGTGCGGGTCCAGGGGGCCTGGAGCGTAACCTCCGGAGCTGCCGGTCCGGCGGGCACCTGTGACAGCACCTCATGCAAACGCTCCAAACGGGCGAGAGGATCGTCATTCCCATAAAACCCGACCCATGCATTTGCGGGCTGGTAGTATTGACGGTGGAAAGCCGAGAACTGGTCAAAGCTGAGTTCCGGGATATGAGCCGGATCTCCGCCGGAATCGAAGCGGTAGATCGTATCCGGATACAGTCCTCTCTGGATATGCTCCATCAGGCGGGAGTCCGGGCTGGCATATACCCCTTTCATTTCGTTGTACACGACCCCCTGGATTTCCAGGTTTTTCTCTTCCGCCCATTGCGCCCGCCATCCTTCCTGTCCCAGGACCGCCGGTGTGAGGCGTGGGAAGAAAACCGCATCCAGATAGACGTCCATCAGGTTGTAGAAGTCCTGAAGGTTCCGACTGGCCACCGGATAACAGGTCCGGTCCGGATAGGTGAACGCGTTCAGAAACGTCTGCAGAGATGTTTTCAGCATCTCTTTGAAAGGTTCTTTCACCGGGAAGCGGCGGCTTCCGCATAACACACAGTGTTCCAGGATATGAGGCAGTCCCGTGTGATCCGTTGGAGGAGTGGGGAAGACAATCCCGAAGGTTTTGTTGTCATCAGGTGTCACAATGGACACCACCCGGGCTCCGGTCTGATGGCGGTAGGTGTATCCCACCCCATTCCAGACGGGCAGGTCAGACACATCGAGCAGGGTGTAGGCAGAATGTTCGACAGGTTTGGACATCACTTACACCAGGAGACCGACAGCAATCCCGACACACATTCCGGCCAGGACTTCCAATCGGGTATGTCCCAGGAATTCCGCCAATTTGGTTTGAGACAGATGATGATGATGCATGACCTCGTCCACGATCTGGTTCAGAATTCGGGCCTGCTCTCCAGCAGCTTTCCGCACGCTCTGTGCATCAAACATCACAATCATCGCAAACCAGAGTGCCACAGCAAACACCGGGCTTTGAAAGCCTGCATCCGGATTCATCCCGATGCTGGTTGCGAGTCCGGATACACTGGCGGAATGGGCCGACGGCATCCCGCCCGTGCTGACGAAATAGGTGAAATCCCAGGTGCGGTGCTTCACCACGGCTGTGGCGAATTTGATCAATTGTGCGGCAAGCCAGGCGAGTAACGCCGCTTTGATGGCGCCATTTCCCCAGTCTCCACCGAATGCGAGAACAGACAGTCCGTTCATATCAGCGTTTCACCCGCGCATTCCCGTTCCAGATGCTCCAGACCTGATCCTCATCGGCAGGTTGCCCGTAATCCGTGAGCAAGGTGGCCGCAAGCGCCCCGGTGGCCCATCCAAACTGGGCCCATTTTGCCGGCTCCCAGCCTTTCAGGATCGCGTACAGCATGCCGCCGACAAATCCGTCTCCACCGCCGATCCGGTCCTGAACGTAAATGTCACGCGGTTCCACCACCTCCCATTCATCTCCCACGGACAGGATGCAGCCCCAGAGGTGATGATTGGCACTGACCACTTCGCGCAGCGTGGTGGCAAACACACTGGTGTTGGGGAATGCGGTTTTCGCATTGCCGATCATGGTTTTAAAGTTGTCGATTTTTTCTTTCAGGCCCTCGCCCCCCGCCTCGGGTCCTTCCACTCCCAGGCAGAGCTGGAAGTCCTCTTCATTGCCGACCAGGATATCGGTGACGCTGGCGATTTCATGAAAGATGGCGCTCAGTTCCTCTTCCCGGTCTTTCCAGAACGTGGCCCGGTGATTGAGGTCAAACGAGATCAGGGTGCCGTGCTCTTTGGCCTTGCGGGCCAGTTCCAGACAGAAAGTACCGGTCTCCGGTGAGAGGGCGGCGATTAAGCCGGAGAGGTGCATGACCTGAACCCCTTCGGTGCCGAAAATGCGATCGAGATCGAAATCGTCTACGCTCAATGTTCTGCCGACTTCTCCGGCGCGGTCATTCTGTACCCGCGGGCCGCGTGAGCCGAATCCGGAATCCGCAAGGTTGAACTGATGACGATACCCCCACGGACCGCCCTGAGGAATGTCCGGACCCTCCACCATGATATGACGGGCGGCCAGGTTGTCCTTGATCAGACGGGAGACCGGGCTGCCTTCCACAAATTTTGAGAGGACTTTCACCGGTAGTCCCAGATAAGAGGCCACACTCACCACGTTGGTCTCGGCACTGGTGACCTGAATCTCAAGCTGGGTGGCCGTATGAAAGGGCCGTCCCTCAGGAGGGGTCAGCCTGATCCCCATGCTGGTGGCGGTAAGCAGGGAGGTGGATGCATCGGATTTCAGGGATTTCATGTTCGGAGCTCCTGTTCGTGAAAAGGGTCTCCCGATATGGGATAAATGTGTAGGACTGCCAAGTGTAAAGCGTGCGAAGTTGACGCTGATCATAAGCTCAAGTGTGTCCAATTTTACGCCAACCATAAGGGACCCATGTTGACTAGCTTCGAGAAATATGATTGTTATTAAGTATGGGAAGAAGTGATGTTATTTATGCACATTCGCGGAATGGGACATGTGATACATGGCAGACGTTGGATGAGCACCTCGAAAATGTTGCGTCGGTAGCAGCAGATTTTTCAACGTTTTTCGGGGCGCACCAATGGGGTGAATTGCTGGGCCATTATCATGATGTAGGAAAGGCGACCTTCAAGTGGCAGGCCTGGTTACGCAATGTCAATGGGATCGTCGATGAGTTTGCACATTACTATAACGGGCACCCAACTCATTCTGCAGCAGGTGCACAATGGCTCTATGCCCATTCGAAAGAGGCGGGAAAATTAATGGCGTATTGCATTGCAGGGCATCATGCTGGATTGCCGAATTGGGAAGAGGGTAGCTTTGGGGCTGGATTGAAAAAACGATTATTGGAGCCCATGGTGGAGATTTCTGGATTGATTGAGCCGTCCATAACTGAAGAACTTCCTTTTGAGGTCACTCCGGACCGGTTTGGGTTTCAACTACAGTTCTTTACCCGGATGCTGTTCTCTTGTTTGGTCGATGCGGATTATCTGGATACGGAACATTTTCTGGAGAAGGGGAAGGCGGGCTGGCGAAGCCGATATCCTGAGTTCGGGGAGTTGGTGGAACGTTTTTGGAATTGCTTTAACGCATTGCGGCAAAGGGCCGATCCGTCATCAAACGTGAATCGGCAACGGGAACTTGTCCTCGCGGCATGTCTTGATAAATCAAAAATGCGTCCCGGTTTGTTTTCCTTAACTGTGCCGACAGGTGGAGGGAAAACCCTTGCCTCTTTAGCTTTTGCATTGGAACATGCGAAGCAGCATGGAAAACGGCGCATCATTTACGTGATCCCCTTCACCAGTATCATCGAACAGAATGCACGCGTGTTTCGGGAGATGCTTGGTGAGGATGCTGTGTTGGAGCATCATTGTAATTTCATACCGGATGAAGCCGACTGGAAGACTCGTCTGGCGTCTGAAAATTGGGATGCTCCGGTGATCGTCACCACCAATGTGCAGTTCTTCAATTCCTTTTATGCCAACAAAACTTCAAAATGCCGAAAGCTTCATAACGTTTCGGAAAGTGTTGTCATCTTTGATGAAGTGCAGGCCATTCCGGTCGAACGACTCCATCCCTGCCTGGAGGTTATCAAAGAATTGTCGGAATCATATGGGGTGACCTCGATTCTGTGTACGGCGACGCAACCGGCAATTGAGCACTCAGAGCAGTTTGAGTTTGGGCTGAAAAATGTTGAGGAAATCGTAGAGGATGTTCACGACTTGTTTCGTGCACTTAAGCGTACGGAAGAAAAATTTATCGGATCCTTGAGTGAGCAGGAGCTGGCGAAACGTCTCTCGGAGCAGTCGCAGGTTCTTTGTATTGTCAATTCACGACAGCAGGCTCTGGATGTGTTCGATTCCCTGATTCCATCCGATAGCAATATCCATCTAAGTGCCGTGATGCACCCTCAGCATCGAACCCGAACGCTGGATGAAGTAAGAAGACGTTTGGAAGAGGGGCTTTCATGTCGGGTGGTGAGTACACAGCTCATTGAAGCAGGAGTGGATGTGGATTTCCCATGCGTTTATCGGGCTGTTTCTGGAATCGATTCCATTGCTCAGGCGGCGGGACGCTGTAACCGGAATGGTAAACATCCGTTGCCATGCCCGGTTTTTGTCTTCGAGTTTCCTGAATCATTCGCCTGTGCGTTTTTCCGTCAGGCGGCACAATCCGCATCGAAGTTGTTTGGCGACTATACGGGGCGACTCACCGATCCGGATTGTGTGTTGGAATACTTTGCGGATTACTTCTGGAAGAACGAACAGCGCATGGACGAATATGGCACCGTCCAAAAATGCTTTCAGGCTGCTACGCTGGATATCCAATTCAAGGACATCGCTGAATTTCAAATGATCAAAACCGCCACTCTACCGGTTATCATTGCATTGGACCAAGAGGCGGTCGATTTGGTGACTGCGCTAGAGTTTGTAGAGCATGCAGGAGGGATTTTGCGACGGCTACAGAAATATACGGTGCAGGTTTACTCCTACCAATTTGATGAAATCAGAGGCTGGCTGGAAGAGCCAGCTCCTGGGGTATTTGTGTTGAAATCAAAGGAGCTTTATTCAGATTCAACCGGGTTGAAGTGTAGAGCACCGGAGGGTCAGGCGTTTTTTGGATGAGGAGAAATGAAATGAGCTATGGAATCAAATTGAGGGTATGGGGCGATTACGCACTGTTTACCCGTCCAGAGATGAAAGTCGAACGGGTCTCCTATGATGTGATGACTCCTTCCGCAGCTCGTGGGATTCTGGAGGCAGTCTATTGGAAACCGGAGATTCGATGGATCATTGACCGGATACATGTTCTCAAGCCGATCCGCTTTGAAAATATTCGACGGAATGAGATGGCGAACCGGGTGTCGGTCAACAAAAAGGATATGGAGGGAGAGAAAGCTATCGCCCGCTATATTGAGGACGACCGCCAGCAAAGGGCATCACTCGTCCTGCGTGATGTGGACTATGTGATCGACGCCCACTTCGAAATTCTCTCTGGAGAAAAGAATGAAGGCAAGCACCTGGATATGTTCAGGCGTCGTGCCATGAAAGGGCAGTGTTTTCATCGACCTTACTTTGGATGTCGTGAGTTTCCGGTTCATTTTGAGTGGTGCGATTCATCGCCCGAGAATCCGGAGCAGGAGGATAGGGACCTTGGGTTTATGCTTCATGATATCGATTTTGGGAACAACATGACCCCACGTTTTTTTCGTGCCGTTATGAAGCAGGGTGTGATTGACTGTCGGCAAGAGGTGGTCTCGTGATCTTTCACTCGCTCATCAGTTTGTATGATCGCCTCTACGGGGAAGCAAAAGTGCCTCCATTTGGGTTCAGCATGGAGGATGTTGGCTTTGTCGTCACCTTGGATGCCAAAGGGAGTATGGTGGGTCAACCGGAAGACTTGCGTACAAAAATCGATGCGCAGAAATACGAGTTCCGAATTTCCGAAGTGCCCTACAGCAATCAAGTGAATGTCCGTGCAAACGCGGCAGCAAAGACACCAAATTTTATGGTCGATAAAGCGGACTATCTTTTTGGTATGTCAGGTTCAGTCAAGAAGGATGTTCACCATACATCGTTTACTGAGTTGATTCATACCGTATGTGGAGACTCGGCGGATGAAGGGGTGAAAGCGGTAAAAGCTTTTCTCGATGGATGGAAACCCGAGGAATCACCCGAGCTGACAGGGTGGAAGGACATGTGCGGGCTGCATGGCAAGTGGATCGCCTTCCGGTTGCAGGGTGATTCGATTTTTGTGCATGAACGCCCAGCGGTGAAGCAACTGTGGGTGGATTATGTAGAGAAAGAAACGTATCCACAGGGTCCGACGTTTCTCGAAGAAGGGAAGCATGATCTGCAGTCCCAATATGCCCAGTTTAAATTCGGTTCCGGAGCATCTCTGGTATCCTTTAATGAAGTCGCCTACGAATCGTACGGCAAGAAAAAGGGGGAGAATGCCCCGATATCTGTGGAAGCAGAGTTCAAGAGTTCGGCTGCGTTGAAATTCCTGCTGAGAAGTAGAACTCATCGACTGCGAATCGGAGATGCTACCACAGTGTTTTGGGCGGAGAAAACCACACCGATGGAGACGGTTTTCGGGCACGTAGTGAGTGCTTCAATGCAGGACCAGCAGGCTACCGAAAAGGTGCATAAGTTTTTGCAAACGGCCAGGAGGGGAGCTTTGCCTACCGATATTGCTGCGGAAGGAGAGATTCAGTTCCATATTCTTGGTCTTTCGCTCAACAAAGCGAGGCTGGCGTTGCGCTTTTGGTATGTTTGTTCGGTGTCCGAACTGATAGAGTATCTGTCAGACCACTTTCGATGCCTGGAAATGGAACGAGGAGAAAACGATATCCAGTACCCGAGTATCTGGCACCTCACCAAGGAAACCGCCCGTGAAACCAAAGACATTTCCCCTGTATTGAGCGGCGCACTGGCTCGTTCGATTTTTACCGGAGCGCCTTATCCTCAAAACCTCTACCAAGGTGTGCTGGGGCGGATCCGAGCGGATCAGCGGGTAACGTATCTTCGAACATCAATTCTTAAAGCCGTCTTAACCCGAAACCATCACCTGGAGGTACCTATGTCATGGGATCCAACTCGCCTGGAAATCCCTTATCTGCTTGGCGGACTTTTTGCCGTGCTCGAAAAAGCTCAGCTGGATGCGCTTGGCAAGGTTAATTCAACCATCAAGGACCGTTTTTTCAGCGCGGCCTCTGCAACACCGGCCAGTGTATTCCCCCGGTTGCTCCGACTTTCGCAGCACCATATCGAAAAAGCTGAGTATGGGAGAGTATCTGATCGGCGGATTTCTGAGTTGATGGAGAATATTGATACGTTTCCAGCCCATATGGGACTGAAAGACCAAGGCTTATTTGCCATTGCCTATTATCAAAAGAAAAACGATTTATACCGAAAAAAAGATGAACAAGGAGAAGAGAAATGAGTGACCCCATACAGAACCGTTATGAATTTGTTCTGCTGTTTGATGTAAAAAACGGGAACCCGAATGGAGACCCTGACGGGGGGAATCTTCCACGCATCGACCCGGAAACCGGGCATGGAATCACCACAGATGTTTGTCTGAAGCGTAAGGTCCGGAATTTCGTTGAATTAACACACGAAGATCAGACGCCTTTCTGTATTTATGTCAAAGAGAAGGGAATCTTGTCCGAACGTCGCCAGCCCGCGTATGAAGCGGTTGCCGAAGTGAAAGATAAGTCTGAAAAGATCAGTCAGGCCCGTGCGTGGATGTGCAAAAACTTTTTTGATGTACGCACATTTGGAGCTGTAATGAGTACGAAGGAGAATAACTGTGGTCAGGTGCGGGGACCAGTTCAACTTGCTTTCTCGCAGAGCGTTGACCCTGTAGTTCCTCTGGAGGCCAGCATTACTCGTATGGCAGTGGAAACGCCAAAAGAAGCGGAATCTCAAGGTGGAGATAATCGGACAATGGGGCGTAAAGCGTATCTACCATATGGCCTTTATCGATTGCACGGTTTTATTTCAGCCCCTCTTGCAAGGCAAACTGGGTTTACGGAAGAGGATTTGGAATTGTTCTGGAAGGCCCTGGAACAAATGTTTGACCATGATCGCTCCGCTTCCCGTGGAGAGATGGCGACCCAAAAACTTGTTGTCTTTAAACACGAGACCGCCTTGGGTAATGCACCCGCCTCCAAGCTGATCTCCCGGATTCATGTTGAGCGTAAAGATGCAAACATTCCTCCTCGTTCTTTTGGGGATTATATCGTGATGATCGACACCTCTGAGCTTCCCGAAGGCATCGAGGTCATAGAACGAATCTGAAAAGGTTCCCCGACTTGCTGAACGTGAAACAAAAGCTTATAATGGCTCCATGAAACGTATTGTTCACCTTGATGTGCCTGAACATCTTCATGTCGCTCTTCATTTCGATGATGGTATTGAAGGTGTTCTGGATCTTTCTCATGAACCTCGAACCGGGGTGTTTGAGGCGTGGAATGATCCTGACTATTTTACCAAGGTCGAAATCAGCGAGCGAGGCCGATCATTGGTTTGGCCTGATGAAGTAGATTTGTGTGCGGACTCGCTATGGCTGCAACTCACCGGGCGTTCTCCTGAAGAAGTATTTCCTGGCTTGGTGTCGGATAACGTGCATGCCTGAAGTGTGCCGATTTCTGGGGATCATTATCCGGTTTTATTACCGGGAACATGCTCCTCCTCATTTCCATGCCGTTTATGGGGAATACGAAGCACAAATTGCTTTGCGAACCCACACGGTATTAGAAGGGAAATTGCCAGGGAGAGTGCTGGGGATTGTTCAGGAATGGGCCGAGATTCATGCAGACGAATTGGAAGAATGCTGGCAGTCGGCCCAAATGGGTGTTCCGCCAAATAAAATAGAGCCTTTGGTGTGACTCATGCCCTTTGCCGAAGATGACCTGCTCCCGCTTTCGGCACTTCAACACATGGCCTTTTGCCCGCGGCAATGCGCACTGATCCACATTGAGCAAGCCTGGGAAGAAAATCGTTTCACCGCAGAAGGTCGGGTGTTGCATGACAAAACCGACACTCCTGAAGTAGAGAGTCGCCCAGGTATCCGGATTGTGAGAGCTATGATGGTGCGCTCTCTGGAAATTGGCCTGACCGGGAAATGCGATGTGGTGGAGTATCATGAAAATGGATTCGGTGGAATGGAAATTCTGCCGGTCGAATACAAGCGTGGTCGACCCAAACCAGATCAACGGGATGAAGTGCAGCTCTGCGCCCAGGCCCTTTGTTTAGAGGAAATGCACAATACTCATATTGAAACCGGGGCCTTGTTCTATGGCAAAACCCGTCGGCGCAAAACGGTTGAAATGGATGAGCCGCTTCGCAATCACACCCTGCAACTTGTGCGAGCACTGCGAGAGATGATCACCAGCCGCCATAGCCCTCCTGCCGTGTACGAACGTAAAAGATGCGATAGTTGTTCCTTGTTTGAAATCTGTCGTCCTAAGAATCTTGATAAATCTGCGTCACGGTACTTGTCGTCCATGGTCCGCCACGCTCTGGGGGAAGGCCCATGAAAAAACTGCTGAATACCCTCTACGTCACCACTCAGGGTGCGTACCTGCATAAAGAGGGGCTTTCCATCGTTGTGGAGATTGAAAAGGAAGTGCGGTTACGAGTGCCCATACACAATTTGCAGGCGGTGATTTGCTTTGGCAATGTACTCTGCAGTCCCTTCTTATTAGGACACTGTGCGGAAAATGGGGTAGGGGTCAGTTTCCTGACGGCTTATGGACGATTCCTGGGCTCGGTTCACGGTCCTGTCTCTGGAAATGTTCTGCTCCGTCGCGAGCAATACCGCATGGCAGATAAGCCGGATACCTGCCTCAGTATCGCATCGGCTATGCTCCAGGCCAAAGTGGTGAATACGCGAAATGTGCTTTTACGCGGGCGACGGGACGGAACGGGTGATTCAGATGCCTTGGCTTCCACAGGAGAACGGCTGAAGCATTTTGTTCGATCTATCGGTCAGGCTCAAACCTTGGATGAACTCCGTGGGATTGAAGGAGAATCGGCGAAGACCTATTTTTCCGTCTTTAACCATCTGTTGACACAACAGCAGGAAGCCTTTTCCTTCACGAAGCGCTCGCGTCGTCCGCCAACCGACCGGATTAACGCTCTGCTTTCTTTTCTTTACACCTTGCTGATGCATGATGTCACCGGAGCTCTGGAATGCAATGGCCTGGATCCTTGTGTAGGCTTTTTGCACACGGATCGGCCTGGAAGAAAAAGCCTGGCGTTGGATGTGATGGAGGAGTTTCGCCCCTGGTTAGCCGATCGACTGGCCTTATCCTTGATTAATCGACGTCAACTTCAACCTGGAGATTTCCGTCATGAAGAATCAGGAGCCGTGTTGCTGAATGACGACGGACGAAAAAAAGTGTTGGATGCCTGGCAGAAGAAGAAGCAAGAAGAGATGCGGCACCCCTTTATCGAAGAGAGCGCGCCGATCGGTATAATGCTACACCTTCAAGCGCTGTTACTCGCCCGTTTTATTCGGGGAGATCTCGATGCCTACCCACCCTTGTTTTGGAAATAGGTGATATCATGATGGTTTTGGTCAGTTACGATGTGAACACGGAAGATAAACAAGGAAAACGCAGACTACGACGAATTGCCAAGGCCTGCGAAAGTTATGGTCAACGGGTACAATATTCCGTATTCGAATGCCTGGTAGATCCTGCAAAATGGATCGAACTGAAGCAAAAGCTCTTGGGAGTTATGGACGAAGAAGTAGACAGCCTGAGGTTTTATTTTCTGGGGTCTAACTGGGGAAAGCGGGTTGAGCACCATGGGGACAAGGCAGTACCAAACTTGGAAACGGACAGCCTGATTTTGTAATCGCGAACCTTAAGCACCCACAAAAAGCCTCTAGGTTCGCGCTTTAGGTATCCTCATAAGCTCCAAGAGGTTGCTGTTTCTGTTCTTTGAAAGCCGAATATAGCGAATTCAAAATCGGTAGGATCGCGAAAAAGACACCTTTGCCTCCTCGCCCTCAGCGTGTTATGGATATCTGGTCGCGCCCCGCACCGGGCGCGTGGATTGAAACTGGCGTTGAGTGGTCCAGTACTTCGCAACGCCTGGTCGCGCCCCGCACCGGGCGCGTGGATTGAAACGCGGCTTGTCGTGAAAGCCTTTGGCCTTTGCATTGTCGCGCCCCGCACCGGGCGCGTGGATTGAAACCTGTGTTTCATGAGAAGGTCAAAGACCTCTTCCTGTCGCGCCCCGCACCGGGCGCGTGGATTGAAACAAATAAACCTTGACGAACCAATTCCCATTCCTAAGTCGCGCCCCGCACCGGGCGCGT
>DIYN01000015.1:133994-134138 GCA_002429065.1 Verrucomicrobia bacterium UBA6053
ACCGGGCGCGTGGATTGAAACCTCGGCAAATCCGAGAACAGAAAGGGCGGTGAAGGGTCGCGCCCCGCACCGGGCGCGTGGATTGAAACCGGTTTCCGATCGGCCGGAAATCACGGTGTCCGGGTCGCGCCCCGCACCGGGCGC
>DIYN01000015.1:134232-134580 GCA_002429065.1 Verrucomicrobia bacterium UBA6053
ACCGGGCGCGTGGATTGAAACATGTTCTACCTTCCTTTTTCCTTATTGGGTTACACGTCGCGCCCCGCACCGGGCGCGTGGATTGAAACCTGCATGGCCGCGGCAATGTCCGCCCCCTTCTCCGTCGCGCCCCGCACCGGGCGCGTGGATTGAAACATAGGACGTATTCATTTCACAACCCGAGGCCATGTCGCGCCCCGCACCGGGCGCGTGGATTGAAACACGATCCGGGTCGGACGGTCGACCTCAAGACGGTGTCGCGCCCCGCACCGGGCGCGTGGATTGAAACGCTCACAGCCTCTATTTCCATAAGACAGCTTTGGATGTCGCGCCCCGCACGGGGCGCGT
>DIYN01000015.1:134709-382925 GCA_002429065.1 Verrucomicrobia bacterium UBA6053
CACGGGGCGCGTGGATTGAAACTCGCCGCCTGGCAACAGGCCAGCAAAAAGAATCAGGTCGCGCCCCGCACGGGGCGCGTGGATTGAAACACTCTCCAGCTCTTTCTTCTCGTGCAGTTGAAGCAGGTCGCGCCCCGCACGGGGCGCGTGGATTGAAACAGTATTAGGGGTCCACGTTCCCTGTCCGCAGTCCGTCGCGCCCCGCACGGGGCGCGTGGATTGAAACGTTAAGCTGGTCGATCACTTCACCCAGGGCAACGCGTCGCGCCCCGCACGGGGCGCGTGGATTGAAACTTAAGAAAAGTTGAACAGATGGAGAACGAACGAAAGTCGCGCCCTGCACGGGGCGCGTGGATTGAAACCCGGACATCTTCTACCTGGGCTGGTCGGAAGATCAGTCGCGCCCTGCACGGGGCGCGTGGATTGAAACGGTAGCTCATACGGAATCCACTCTTCGCTTTCAAGTCGCGCCCTGCACGGGGCGCGTGGATTGAAACTGAAACATCTGTCCCGCCTGGGTCAGAACACCGTCGTCGCGCCCTGCACGGGGCGCGTGGATTGAAACTGAGGCACTGCACGGAGGTGAACCAAGAGAGCCCCGTCGCGCCCTGCACGGGGCGCGTGGATTGAAACGACTTCGAATGGATGACCTTTGAAGAGATCGAGAAGGTCGCGCCCTGCACGGGGCGTGTGGATTGAAACTCAAACCTTTGTTGTTTTTTCCCAAAACCGGCGAGCGTCGCGCCCCACACTAGGGCGCGTGGATTGCGAGGATCTTAATGGAATAACTACTTATTTCGGGTAAAATTACCCACTCAGTGGGTGAATTAAGCGAAAATACCCTTATTAGAAACCTTTTGCGTCGTATTTGTGCCTCCAGATGCTTTGGTCCTCCCTTCGCTTGAAACCGACGTTTCAGGCTGGATTCAATCCCACCGGAGACACCGATATGAGAAAATCAGCTCTTGTGACAGGAGGTGCCGGCTTCCTCGGCAGCCATCTTTGTGACCGACTGTTATCCGAAGATTATGATGTGATCTGTATGGATAATTTTTTTACCGGTCAGAAACAGAATATCTCTCATCTGATCGGAAATCCGTATTTTGAACTGGTCCGGCATGATGTGACGCTGCCGTATGTGTGTGAGGTGGATGAGATCTACAACCTGGCCTGTCCCGCCAGTCCGGTGCACTATCAGTTCGACCCGGTTCAGACCACCAAGACGAGTGTGCATGGTGCGATCAATATGCTGGGATTGGCAAAACGGACCAAGGCGAGAATCCTTCAGGCCTCCACCAGTGAGGTGTATGGGGACCCGGAGGTTCACCCTCAGCCTGAATCTTACTGGGGCAGGGTCAATACCATTGGCATCCGCAGTTGTTATGATGAGGGAAAGCGGTGTGCGGAAACTCTGTTCTTTGATTATTACCGCCAGCATGGCGTGGACATTAAAGTCGTGAGAATCTTTAACACCTATGGTCCCCGGATGCATCCGAATGATGGCCGGGTTGTCTCCAATTTTATTGTTCAGGCCCTCCGTGGAGAGGATATTACCGTTTATGGAGATGGATCCCAGACCCGGAGTTTCTGCTTTATGGAGGATCTGATTGAAGGGTTCCGGCGGATGATGCAGACACCGAAAGATTTTCCTGGACCCGTGAACATCGGGAATCCGGGTGAGTTCACCATGAAAGAACTGGCTGTGAAAATTCTCGAAATCACAGGTTCCTCCTCCAACCTTACCTTTCTTGACCTTCCGCAGGATGATCCCAAACAGCGTCGCCCGGACATCACGCTGGCGGGTGAAGCCTTGAACGGATGGAAACCCACCATTCAGTTGGAGGAAGGGCTCCGACGCACGATCGAGTATTTCCGCACCCAGGTATGAGCGAAGAGAGTTCCATCCCCTCCGCGTTTGATGCGGGCATGACGTTCAATTCCCGTGCCGGTATGGTGGCGGTTGTCGGTGCGGCCAATGCCGGAAAATCGTCGCTGATTAACAGGCTGACCGGAGAAAAAGTCTCGATTGTCAGTCCTGTGGCGCAAACCACCCGGAATCTGGTCCGGGCGATTCTGACCGAAGAGGACTCTCAGGTGGTGTTCCTGGACACCCCCGGCGTACACAGCGGGGGAGGGAAGAAGCTCAACCAGCAGATGAACAAAATGGCACGCACCTCCACCGAAGGTGTGGACCGTGTCATGCTGGTGGTGGACCGGTCCAAAACACCTGTGATGGAAGTGGAGGGCTGGATGAACCGGTTGGCGAAAGAAAAAGAGGTGTCGCTGCTGTTCATCCTGAACAAATGTGACCTGGAGAACCGGGCCACCAAGACCCTTCAGGAGATGTGGGAAAAAGCGGCGGCAGAAAACGAATGTCCGTTAGTTCCGGAATGGCGGGAGGTTTCAGCGGAAACCGGAGACGGAGTGGAGGAACTGAAGCAGGATTTACTGTCCTCCATGCCTCTGGGGCCTTATCTGTTTCCGGAAGAACTCATCAGCGATTTTCCCCGCAAGCTGGCGATTGGCGATATCATCCGGGAACAGTACTTTCACCGGTTGCGGCAGGAACTGCCCCATTCCATTGCGGTCTGGATTGAGCACCTGGAAGAGAAGGGCGACACTTGGAAAATTGAAGCGCATGTGTATGTGCGGCAGAATTCCCAGAAAGGCATGGTGATCGGCAACAAAGGGCGGGTGCTGAAGGCGGTGCGCGGGGCGGCTGCCACGGAAATTCATGAAGCGTTTGATGTGCGGGTGAACCTCACCATTGTGGTGAAGGTCATCAAAGACTGGGATAAAAACTTCTTTATCCTGCGCAAGCTGGGATACGCTTAACCCTTTTGATATTTGATGGCCTGATCAAGCAGGCAAAACCATCCGAGGATCAGACAAACTCCTCCAATGGGGGTCATGGGGCCTAAGAGGCCTCCGGGACCGGCTTCAAGGGCCAACAGATAAATAGAGCCTGAAAACAATGGCGTGCCGATGGCGAAGAACCGCATTGCCGCACGAAGATGAAAGCCCCGCTCTAGTAAAAGTGCGACCCCAAGAAGGGCCAGGGCGTGATACATCTGATACGTGGAGGCGGTTTCCCAAAGCTCCAATCCCTCTCCAGAGAGCCTGTCTTTTAAGGCATGTGCTCCCAACGCTCCCAGCATCACACCCGTGGCACCGTATAAGGACGAGAGAATCAAAGCTGTTTTCATGGACCACCCTTAGCCCTTGTCGACATTCTTCGCAAGCTTGCCTGTTCTATTTGCCGGAATCCGGTATGGACATTTCCACCTAACCCTGACAAGAATGTCCGACTATGAAGTATGCGATTCTTGGAGACATTCACGCAAACCTTGACGCTCTGGAAACCGTGCTGGAGGACGCGGAAAAGAACGGGGTCACCAACTACGTCTGTATTGGCGATTTAATTGGTTACAACGCCAACCCCAGTGAGTGTTTGGAGAAGGTCCGTGAACTCGGGGCACCCACGGTGATGGGAAACCATGATTACTATGGTTCCCGGGATGATAATCTGGTGGGCTTTCATCCCATGGCCGCTGAAGTCATTAACTGGACGCGGAACCAGTTGACGGATGAGCAGAAAGAGTGGTTGCGGAATCTTCCCTACAACCGGCGGGTCGAAACATTCACCATCGTACACAGCACTCTGGATAACCCTCACAAATGGGGGTATGTTCTCGACCGTTACGATGCGGATGCCAACTTTAATTACCAGACCACCTCGATCTGCTTTTATGGTCATACACACATCCCCATCGCGTTTGAAAAAGGGGATGAGATTCGGTCCGGTCTCTATTCGAAAATTAAAATCAAAGTTGGCCGGAAATACTTTATCAATGTCGGCAGTGTTGGCCAGCCCCGTGACGGAGACCCGCGGGCCGCGTATGTGATTTTTGACATGATGAACAATACAATTGAGCTCCGCAGACTGGAGTATGATCTCGCCAGCGCGCAACAGAAAATTCTGGATGCCGGATTGCCGAACAAGGTCGCCGCCCGTCTCGCCAGCGGACGCTAGGAGAAGGTATGAAACGACGCGTGTTAGTGTGGAGTCTCGCGGTGCTGATTCCGGCCCTTCTTCCTGCCCGGATTACTGCCCGTGCAGGACTGCTTTCGGATACCTTCCTTCAGTATGAGCCGGTTCGGTTTCAGGTCACGATCAAGAATGATACCCGTATGCCGATCACCTTTGGTGGACCCGGTGCCAACAGTACTGTGAGTATGCGCGTGATGGACACGGAAGGGGATCTGATCTCCAGAACCGGACAGCAGTATTTTGACGAACCCTGGACCATTGGTCCCAAGGAAACTGCGACCAAAACCTTTAATCTGGGTCGCTTGTTCCGTATTCAGGCTTCCGGGAATTACCGGTTGGAAACGGTGGGACGCTTTCCGGATGATGTCGCGTTGGAGGACAAAGTCCGATTGTTTCGGATTGTATCCGGGGTTGAGGTGGATGAGCGAAAGGTGAAGCGCAAGGACCGGACCTTTACCCTGGTCAGTTTGAACCGAAACCGCCGGGAAGAGCTGATGATGCGGATCAGCAATCACAACGAAACAAAAGTCTATCAAACCTACTTCCTTGGACCGTATCTAAAGTTCTACCGCCCGACGTTTGAAGTGGGAACAAAAGAAGAGGTCGCCGTGCTGCACCATGCCTCTCCCACCGAGATTGTCTTTTCCCTGTTCAAAACCAGCGGTCAGCCCGTGAGGAAACGGACATTGCCGACGACCGCGTCAGATCCGGTTCGGCTTGTGGAGGATGAAGAGCTTGGGTTTGTGGTTCGGGGCGTGCAAACGACCTCGATGGAAGAAGAAGAAGAGGAATAGCATATGGTTCGCCAATGGATTTTAACCGTTCTGGGACCGGATCGTCCCGGTCTGGTCGAGGAATTGGCGGCCACCATCCGGGCTTGCGGGGGAAACTGGAATGAGTCCCGTTTTCAGGAACTCCATGGCCAGTTTGCCGGGCTGGTGGCGTTGACCGTACCGGAGGATCATGAAGAGAGTTTACAGGCGGCTCTGACAGATTTTGCGCATCAAACCGGACTCCAAGTTCAGTCTGCACCCGGCAATGTGAACGAGGTAACAGGTCGAGAGCTGACACTGGAATGTGTAGGGCAGGACCGTCCGGGCATCGTACAAGCGGTGAGCGATGTGTTTAAATCACTTGGGATCAATGTAGACCGCATGCAGACCGCCGTGGAAAGTGCACCTATGTCGGGTGAAACACTCTTCCGGGCGGTGTTTGATGTCCGGATACCTGATACGGCTGATCTCCAGTCACTGGAATCCCGTCTCGCGGAAATCGGGGATGAGCTGATGCTGGATGTGCAGGTAGACCCGGCCGGCTAGACCTTGTGGCAAACGACCTCAGGGAGAAGCCCAGATTCCGAGCCCTGCGGTTTTTGCCGCGTCTTGTGCAGTGCGGTAGTCGTCTGCGTAAAGTTGAGCTTCTTCCGGCACGATCACCGCGAGTCCACTTTCAATCTGCTTCAGGCCCACTGGACTGCCGGAGACCTGAACATGCACCGCAGAATTGGGGGCCAGTCCTTCGTTTAAGGGGACTCCGTCCGCCCGTTCCACCCAAAGATTCTGTTTCCGGATAAATGCCAGCAGGGTTTTGTGAGCCGATTCCCCGATCATGGCCGCGTGTTGTGGGTCCACGCCATGTGTTTCGGCCCATGCCACCAGTTGAGGATCCTCTGCATCCAGCGGAGGTGGGGAACTCAGACCTGCCAGTCGTACAGGAATCAGCGGGTTGGGGTTCGGGCGTTCTGAGCTCCGCAACTGTAACTCCAGTTCATTTCCGTTGTGGATCACCTGACACTTGTAAAGAATGGCCGCATTGTCGACATTGTCTCTCAGCGCCATCATTTTCGGACCGACACCGAAGGTCATAAGTGCGGTAAATCCCACCACACCAAAGAGAAAGAACGTGACAAACCATTGGTTTCGTTTTCGGGTATCCATGTGAGTATTTTCAGTGTTGATGTCTTGACTTTCGATGGGGAGAGGATTAGCAAACGCGCTCACTTCGGCGGTGTAGCTCAGCTGGTCAGAGCAGAGGAATCATAATCCTCGTGTCGGGGGTTCGAGTCCCTCCACCGCCACCACTTTCCCCCGATAGCTTCAAATTGCAAGAGAAGGGGTTCGCCATCTAGTGGGACATGGCGTCGTATCGGATGATACGGCGAATCTCTCCACCACCACCATTCCCCCGCAACGCTCGTTTTTTCTGTCTCAGCCGATACTGCTGCCTCTCCAGTTGAGTTTATCCCTGAGAACTTCCCAGTAGTCATAATCAGGAAGTTGAAGCAACTCGATAAGATGATCCGTGCTCCGGGTGGTGATTTCCCCGCCGGGGATCATGTCCGCCACCGGCTGTCCATCGCAGGCAAGAACGAGGGACTTTGAGTGTTCCGCGAGCTGAATGGTGAGTTCGGTTTCGCCATTCATGACCACAGGACGTGCGGTCATGGCATGAGGGCAGATCGGGTTTAAGATCAAGGCATTGGTTTCTGGAGCCAGGATCGGACCGCCTGCAGACAGAGAGTGACCCGTACTGCCGGTGGGAGTGGCCACAATCAGCCCATCACAGGTGTAGGTTGTGACGGTCTGGTGATTCACCCGAACCTCCAGGGTGGCAATGTGAGAACTGGTCCCCCAACTCAGCACGACATCATTCAGAGCTTCGACGCTGTGGAATTCCTCTCCTGGATTCCGGTACCTGCATTCAATGAGACGGCGTTTTGAAGTCAGAACATTCCCGGTGACCAGCGCATGCAGCGCCTCATCGATGCGGTCCTGGGTAATGCTGGTGAGGAAGCCCAGTTTGCCAAAATTGACGCCGAGGATCGGAACCGGATGGGCCTGCATTCTCCGGACAGCTCCCAGCAGGGTGCCGTCACCGCCCAAGGTAAGCACGGCATCCAGTTTCTGGAAAAAGGGGTCACATTCCTCACGGGGTTGCGCCAGAGCCTCAGAGCACGTTTCATCATAGATCAGGGTGAGGCCTGCTTTGGACGCTTTCTCGCCCAGGACCTCGAGAAGTTCCCGGGTGCCGGGTTTCTCCAAATTGACAATGACTCCAACTGTTTTCATGGGAGCAGGTTAGCCGAAGACCTCCGAAATCCAAATCGAAATCGGAATCGAAATCGGTATGCGAATCGAAGGCCCGAGACCTCATGCAGACTCGCCGTTCCCCCGTACCAATCCCTCGAATCAAACGCACAAACCCTGTCTCATCTGAGACAGGGTAGATGCATGTTTGAGAGGGGGTGGTGGCGATGCGATACAGGGGTCAGGGCAGTTTCCAGCGTGCGAGGAACTCCACATTTCCTTTAGGGCCTTTCAGCGGGGAGGTGGTGATATCCAGACAAGTCCAGCCAAGCTCGTTGGTTGCAAATGAACGTATTTTTTCCACGGTTTCTTCCCGGACAGCGTCATCCACGACGACTCCCTTGCGTAGTTGATGCCGTCCGGCTTCAAACTGGGGTTTGATCAACGAGATCATGTCGGACCCGGGCAAAAGCACACGGTGAGCCGCCGGGAGGATCAATTCCAGCGAGATGAAGCTCACGTCTGTAACCCCAAGTGTCGGTCTCGGATCAAACTCCTTGGCCTCAAGATACCTTGCATTCGTCTGTTCCCGGACCTCCACCCGCTCGTCCTGCCGTAGATCCCAATGAAGTTGGCCCCGTCCGACATCAACTGCATAGACAAACCTGGCCCCGTGCTGAAGCAGGCAGTCTGTGAATCCTCCGGTGGAAGAGCCAATATCAATCGCAACCGCCTCCTGTATCGGGAGATTGGGCCATGCCTGAATTGCCCCCAGCAGCTTTTCGCCGCCACGGCTGACAAACCGGGGCGGGTGTTCGATGTCGAAGGTGTCCTCCGGGTCGACCTGATGGTTGGGCTTCGCCACCACCTGACCCCGGACACGTACCTGTCCAGCCCGAATCAGTCTCTGCGCTTTCTCCCGGCTTTCCGCCAGGCCCAAACGAGTCAGGGCCACATCCAGCCGCTCACGAGCCATCGGGATCTACTCCGTCCCCTCAAATGGTTTCGGCTGAAGAGCTTTGGGAGGTTCAAGAATGATACTGGTGATCAATGCTTTCCGGAATTGAGCACGGTTCTTCAGGTCCGGGTGTGCGGTTTTGGTGGGGACCGGTCGAATGCTCTGCATCGGTATGGTCGGCATGGGCATGGTGATGTCGGAAAGATCAACCTTCATGGACCCGACGCTCCTCAGAGCCTCATGTTTGACCTCCTGGGACATCAGATCCCCGATAATCTCTTCCGCTTCCTTCAGCTCTGCAATATCTTTGATGGCATCCTGTTCGAAGGTCAGCTCTTTGATCTTCGATTTGGACACCATCTCTTTGGGTGGTTCCGGAGTCGAGTCCAGAGCCGGAGGCGGGGCCTGGTCAAACTGGATGGCAGGAGGAGGAGGAGGCTTGGCCGCATTCTTCCGCACAATCGTTCTCTGTTGTGGAGGAGGCGGTGGAGGGGGAGGCGGTGCTGGGGTGGGGGCAGGTTCTCCTGCCAGTCTGCCTAGGAAGTCTTCCAGTTGGGCCTCAATGGTCGTCTGCTTTGTCGCGGGTTCTTTTTTCCCTGTTCTGCGTTCTCTCTCTTCCCGCTCCAAACGCCGCCGCTTCATCTCCTCGGCCTTTTTCTTGGCCTTCTTCGTCTGTGCCACCTGTCCAATCAGCCAGAATACCCCGATCACCAGATAAATCAGGAAGGAGATGGCTCCGGATTGGGCGAGGATCGACGTCATGGGGCAGTTGTCACCGGTACGCAGGGATACGTACGTTCCGGTTTCAGTTGAGAGAGGCTCAGAGAGGGCATGTGTTCATCCTATGACCCACGCGTTCCGCGTGGCCCGCAATGGCCATTAGTCTTCCTCATCTCCCTCAGCGATGGATTCACGCATGGAGGTATCGGCAAGAACATTCTGCATCCGGTAGAAGTCCATGATGCCCAGGTTGCCTGAGCGGAACGAGTCCGCAATCGCCTGGGGGACTTCCGCCTGGGCCTCGATGACTTTCGATTGCATTTCCTGAACCCGTGCACGCATTTCCTGTTCGGCAGCGATGGCCATTGCCCGGCGGCCTTCCGCTTCTGCCTGTCGCAGCTTTTTGTCCGCTTCCGCACGTTCCGTTTCCAGCAGAGCTCCCACGTTGGCCACTTCACGCGCTCCACTCACTCCGGCGACACTGACGTCGGCGATGTCAATGGACACAATTTCAAACGCGGTGTTCGCGTCCAATCCGGATTCAAGTACCCGGCGGCTGATGTCATCGGGATTCTCCAGGACGTGCTTGTAGGTTTCGGAGGAACCGATCGCGGAGACAATTCCCTGACCCACACGGGCGATGATGGTCTCTTCGGTCGCACCCCCGACCAGACGCTGGAGGTTGGCGCGGACGGTGACCCGTGCTTTCACCAGGAGTCGAATCCCGTCCTTGGACACGGCGTCCAGATATCCGGTGCTCATGGTGGGGTCCGGGCAGTTAATCACTTTTGGATAGACCGAGGTGCTGACCGCCTCATGTACATCACGTCCGGCAAGGTCAATGGCGGCGGCCTGTTGGAAGGAGAGGTCAATGTTCGCTTTGTCCGCAGCGACCAGAGCCCGGACCACGTTCATGACATTTCCACCCGCAAGATAGTGGGCTTCCAAATCGTTGGTCAGCAGTTCAAGTCCGGCTTTTACTGCCTGAATGCGGGAGTCCACCACGAGTTTGGTGTTCACTTTTCGAAGACGCATCGCCACCAGGGCAAAGAAAGGGACTCTGGCGCCGGAAACAGCCGCGCGAATGTAAATGCTGATAAAATTCGCCATCAGGAGCAGGAGCAGGACGACGATGACAGCGAGAAAACCAATGACATATTTCATGAGGGTGCCTCTTCGGAGGGGGGATCAGTACGTTGGAGATTGGGTGGGATTTCGGCTCGGATGACCTGTTGAGAATTCCGGATCGCCAACACCAGCGCTCCCATGCCCCAGCAGGAGATTAAAATATAAAGTCCAAAGCCAATGAATGCAACGGAGAAGAGAATGTAAACCAGTATCAACCCTACAAGCAGGGCCAGGGCCAGCCGTCCAAAGCTGAACCCTTTCCTGGATCTCATCAGAGTGGCACCCAGTGCGAGTGCCATGACGATATGACCCGTATAAAACAACAGCCCGGTGACGGTTAACAGGAAGATCCCGGTGCCAACGGCAAATCGGGTTGAGAGAAACAGCAGTCCTGCACTGCCGCCAACCAGCAGAGTCAGTGCTCCGACTCCCATACTTGGACCGCGGAACCCGACTGCCACATCGACTGCATGCCCGAGGAATCGCGGCACCAGTCGAAGCAGAAGAATGCCCACCAGAGAGGCGCTGACCACCTGCATGACCAGGAGCAGCCAGAACAGCCGGCGCATCTGTTCCTCAAAAAAGCTTTGAAAGCTTTCAAGCTGTTCCTGTGTGCCGGATAGTTCCACTCCGTCGGGGAGGGGAAGGTCCCGTTCATGCGTACTGATGAGGTTTCCGCCAATGGTGGTGCCCGGCAGGAGTTGTATCTGTTGGGCATCCAACGTGAGGTCCCCTTTGAACGTCCCTGACACTACGATTTTGGGGGCAGTCGCAGTCACGTTCCCGGAAAACGTTCCACTCAGCGTGATTCGCTTGCCGGACTGAAGGTGTGAGGTTCCCTCCACGACGGCATTGGTGGAGACCAGCATGTTGCCTGCCCAGGCCACTGCGGAGAGATTCCCCTCGATCGGTCCCTCGACGGAGATTCTCTCTGCCGTCATGAGACGGACATCATCCTCCGCGACACCGGTGAAACGGATGGACTGGGCCAGGACCCATACGTCTCCTTTGTACACCCCGCCAAGAGTGGCCTGACTTACCCGCAAAAACCAATCATTCCATACCGTGTCCTGATGATCAATCGGGCCTTCTCTGTCCAGGTCCCAGATGTCACCGGCCCGGAGAGGGGCCTGGAGGCTGACCCACATCAGCAGAAGCAGAGGGACGCTCTTGATCATCCCTCTGCATCCTCAACCGGGCGGACAACGATGCGCGCTCCATGTACTTCCAGAACGATGACAGAAGTCCCTTTGTCGACAAATCCACGCTGTGCCACGACATCGATACGCTGCCCCTGAATTCTGGCAAACCCACTGGGTCGAAGGTCAGTTTCCGCAACACCCTGTTGGCCCACCCATTCAGGATGTTCCTCGGCTGATTTTCCACTGATTTTTCCAGACTGTTCGGCAAACTTTCGGCCGATCCGGGTATCCGGCATTTTCATCAGCCAGGCGAGAAAGCCTCCGACCGTGAGTAAGATGAGCACCACCGAAACCAGAACACCTGTGCTTCCCTCAAAGGCGCGAATAGCAAAGACACAGGCGGTCAGAAGGCTGACCAGCCCTAATGCCCCGATTATCCCTCCCGGGACAAACACCTCAGCCACGAAGAGCAGAAAGGCGAGGATCGTGAAGATGACAAACAGAAGTTCCGGGCTCATGACGGTGTCTCCTTCGATTGAGAAATCGGGGCGACCACAACCCGGGAACCCTGCATGGACAGGATACGGACATCGCTCCCGGCATCCACAAACACCCCGTCTGATCTCGCGTCATATTCTTTTCCGCCGCAGGATACCGTGCCGGAAGGGTTGAGGGGTGTCACTGCTTTCGCGGTTTGCCCCACCGGGGTATGTCCCCCAGGCGGAGCCGCCTCCATCTCCTCCGGCCCCAGGGTGGTGGCGAGGACCAGCCGCCGTCCAAGAAGGCCGTGTTCCCCCAGACTTTTCAGAAGCAAAATACCCGCAACAAAAGATGCCAGTATCGCGACACTCATGTTGATCACGGCGGTTTCCACATTCCCAAAGTTGACCAGGCCCGGCAGATCTCCGGGGTTTCCCGGATACCGGATAATCATGGCCTGGAGAAGCCCCCACAGCATCAGGACCACGCCGGCAATGCCGGCAATCCCGAATCCCGGCAGGATCAGAATCTCGATCAGGATGAGGACCATTCCCAGAACCATGAGGATCAGGTCCTCCATACCCGCGAGTCCTGCGACGTTGTGCCCGAACATAACCACCAGGAAAAGCACCAGGGCCAATCCGCCCATCCAGCCGATCCCCGGGGAGTTGATTTCAAGATAAAACAGGATGAGGGCTCCGGTCATGAGCAATGGGGCGATGCGGGTAATGAACAGAGCAAGGTCGTCGGCCCAGGTCTGCTCGAGCACGATACGCTCCGCTGAGGCAAGCCCTACCAACTCCAGCATCTCATCAAGATCCTCGACCGTTCCTTCCGAGAGCAGGGGGGACCCGTCGGGTTTGGGTCTGGCGGCTTCCTGATCCGTCAGGGTCAGAATATGTCCTTGGGTGGAGAGAATTTTCCCATCTTCCAGGGTGTAGGTCAGTCCGCTCCGGACCATCGCGCGGATCATCATTTCGTCCCGGTCCTTGGCCTGGGCGATACTCCGGGCGATGGCGTCCATGTAAGACTCAATTTTCTCTCTTTCCGCAGCGCCCAGCGTCTGATAACCACCCTGGCCGGCCACCACGGGCATGGCATCCCCGATCTTTGAGCGAGGCGTCATGTAAATGTAATCTGTGGCCATGGCGAGGATCGCTCCGGCGGAGATGGCACCGTGTTCCTGATTTTCAACGAAGGTGAAGGTTGGGATATCGAGGTCGATGACCGGCCCCAGCATATCCTGCATGACATCCACCCGTCCTCCGGGTGTGTCCATGAGGAGCACAATGGCATCGGCCTCGGCATCCCGGGCCTGCTGAATTCCGCGTCGAAGCAAAAAGAACTGTGGATGGGTGATTTCCTGACGGACGGGAATGAGAAAGATCTTCGGATTCTCCGGCCATTCCTGCAATCCGCGATTCGCCACGATCGGTTCCCAGTCTTCATAACTGGGCGGAAGGGTTATGGGGCCTGAAGCCTCCTCGACCGGCAGGGGCGTAGGGGTCGTCATTCCCGGCAATTGTGCCTCGAGACGAACAGCAAAAAAAGGGAGCAACACCAGTAAGGTGCGGAGGGGGGCGAAACGTACCATAAGCAAACGGAAAAAGTTCGACATTAAAAACCTTCGTCATCAAAAAGAAATGGATTTGTCTATGAAACTCCAAGGAAAACGCATCTTAGTCACCGGAGGGGGCTTACGAATAGGTCGCGAGATCTCCCGGCACCTTTCTCAGGCCGGTGCGGAAATCGTCATTCATTACCGGCACAGCAGTGATGTGGCGGAGGAAGCGGCTGAGTCCATTCGTGTTGCCGGTGGAATTGCGGATACGGTTCAGGGAGACCTTTCACAGGAGGAGGGTTCCCTGTCCATCCTGGAGCAGTCGTTCCGGCTGGGGGCGTTGGATGGACTTGTCAACTGTGCCGCGGTCTTTCATCGGACTCCGTTGGCCGACAGTGACCGCAACACCTTCCTGGATGAATTCGGGCCGAACCTGTTTGGCCCTCTGGAGCTTCTGCGGGGGTTTGCAGCTCAGGGCCGGCAAGGCGTGGTTGTCAATCTCCTCGACCGGAGAATTGCCGCACATGATGCCGGAGCCGTTCCCTATCATCTTTCCAAAGTCGCATTGGCGGAAGCGACCCGTTTGGCGGCACTCGAATTTGGGCCCCGGCTCCGAGTGAACGGGGTGGCCCCTGGCCCCATCCTGCCCCCACCCGGAATGGAGGATATAAAAGACTATATCAAACTCCATGGGGGAAAAACCGTTTTAGATCATGCCTGTGAACCTGCGGATATTGCACACGCAGTTCACTATCTGTTCACCGCCCCGGCAGTCACTGGACAGGTCCTTTTTATCGATGCCGGACAACACCTTTTAGGAAACGGAGTATGAGTGATAAAATTTATATCCGGGATTTATCCCTGCGCACCATTATTGGGATCTTTCCCGAGGAACGCACCAAACGGCAGGATGTGATTGTGAATGTGGTGATGGACGTGGACTCCCATGCCCCTGCTGCGGCCAGCGATGCCATTGAAGATACCACCGACTACAAAAGTATCACCAAACAGATCATTCAGCATGTTGAGGAAAGCTCCTATAATCTGATCGAGACCCTCGCCGAACGTTGCGCGGAAATCTGCCTCGCATCCGATGGTGTCAACTCGGTGACGGTGACCATTGACAAGCCGGGGGCACTGCGGTTTGCCCGGAGTGTGGCGGTAGAGGTATTCCGCTCGAAGACGGGGGAACAAGGATAAACAGGATAGGCAGGATGCTTTTACCGAAATATGTCAGGGTCCAATGCAAATTCGATTTCCCCTTCATTCCTTGTTGATCTGTTTATTTCTTTCCGGATGTGGCCTTCAAGACCATGACCGTTCTGAAATAAGTGAAGTTCTTTCGGAGAATGCAGAAAAATCTGTTAGGGTCCCGATCGGAACCGGGGGCAGAGGGACATTTCGGCTACCCTCGCACTTTTACTCTGAAAACGAGGGCCCGGATACCCTTTTCATTATGCCGCGGAAGGATGATCCTGAAGGCCCGATTTCCATGCGGGTTTCATGGATACGGGACCTGGATCAGGATGGATTTACGGAGGAAATGACACATGAGTTTCTTCAAGGACTTCCGGGTGGAAGTGAAATAAAAGAGGTGGGGGGGAACCTGATCATTTCATCGGAGCAGATTGACTACGAAGATGAAGACAATCCTCAGATCCGTTGGCACTTGAGGCACTTCACTATCGTATCCGATGGCCTGGTGTTTAATATCACGGTTGGAGCTCTAAAAGGTCGGGAAGAGGAACCACAATGTGACGAGTTGTTGAACGCATTGCCTTCATTGATGGCCAGCCTGTCCCGCAGCTCTTAATGAATAAATCAACTGATCATGGAGGTAGCTTGGCGTCGATTTCGTTGTAGGGAAACTTTCCATGAAACCAAAACTAATGGGTGGGAATGCAGATACTGCCAGCCATTATGGATTCCATCATGGCAAGAAAACCGGTCATGAAGAGAACCACGATAAAATATAGTATCCATTGAAGCTTACTGAATCGATCTCCGTACTCTGCTCGTACAGTCGAGGAAGATGAAGACAGCCAGTATGAAAACAGACAGGTGATAATAACCAGAAAAGGGGTATAGGCTTCAGGTTGGATCAGGAACTGAGCTGGAGTTCGGGCTTCCATTTCGGGCCAGTCTGGCCAATAATTTTCTTCATAATATCGAATATCTCCATTCACTCCTTTTCCCCCAGGGAAACCATCTTGTCCTCTGGAAATCAGAAAGTTGTCCTCCATGTCAAATGGTCTGTCCCATGCGTCGAGATAATCCCTTTCTTCCTCAACTCTCACACCGAATGTATGTAGTGAGGTAATGTCTCCATTCCAGGTTCCTTCCCCCATTCTGTATTGAATTTCCATCTGGAAGAACTGAATCTTTTTTGCGGTCACTTTTTGTGGGCAGGTAAAGGGGCTGTTCTTATAGGAAACCCAGAAGGCAATAAGGCCCATTATGAACGAAAACAGAACAGCTCGGACACGGGCTTTCTTCTTCTTCTCCATTGGAGTTAAAGGAGGTTTCAGCGCATCATGCATGTTCTCTCCTGATTCCTGTATTCCAAATCGCTAACGAGATCAGCCCTCCTAAAAGATAGGCTATTAGATCCCAGGGATCAGCTGTGGAGTGAAAAAGGTGAGACCTGGGAAGGATCGTCTCAAACACAATACTGATCACTAAAATGAAAAGAGCGACTTCCTCAGGCCGTGGGTAAGTGCTATCTCGTTGCCTCAAAAAATGAAGAAACCATAATATCGGTGGGATGCAAATGGGGATCAGGAGCAAGTCGTTTAGATAGCTGGTGAAAAAACCGCCCGGAAATACCTCCCGTAGCCATAAGCGGTTGATCAGGTGCAACAGGAGGGATATCAGAAAAAGAGGGTCGAGTAGAAAACGGAATGATGTGTTCATGCACAAACCTGATTGAAGGTTCCCAGATCATTCGTCTTCGCTCAATATTTAATTCAAAACCTTTGGTGCAATTAAATTCCCTTCCGTGTCGTTTGTTTCTTTCAGAAGGGGGGCGTAGGGAGAGGGAGTGGCTTTGAGCAGATCCAGCGATGTCACAAGTTCTTCAAAATACTGCCAGCCGATGAAGGTGATTTCGATGCCTCTGAGATCATGATGCCCATGAATCGACATGGAGTTACAGGTGAAGCAGATAACGAAGTCGACAATATGGTCTCCATCCTGAAAGTGGAGTCCATGTCGTGCGATGAATACTCTCACCATTCGGCTACCGCTTCACAATATCCTTCTGACCGTTGAAATCCGCAAGACTGAGATGTGGCTGGAGCCGTTTACGGCTCAGCGAGGAATGGAGTAGCCTTAACGCCGACACCCTCACCAGACCGATTCTCCGGTCTCCGTTACGTAGCTGAGCATATGATGGCCGCCATATTGTGAGCACCAACCTTCCTGCGTTTGCGCCTTGAGCGAAACGGGAGAAAGGCCAGAGTCTCGCTTTCAGGCTTTTTTCACAAACTTCGCCACAAACATCCCATCGCCCTTTGTTTCAGCGGGCAGGAGAAGAAGGGTTCCATCGGTAAGGTCACCTGTGAGGGGGTGGGGGAATGGCGCAAGTTCCAATGCGGGGTTCTGTTCTAGCGCGTTCTTCACCACCTTTTCGGTTTCGGTATGGGTGATGCTGCAGACCGCGTAAACCAGGGTGCCGCCGTTTTTGAGAACGGGCAGTACCGTTTGGATCATTTGCTCCTGACGCCGGGCATGTTGGTTCACGTCTTTCTTCTCCGTGCGCCAGGCGTCGTCGGGGTTTCTGCTCCAGGTTCCCGTACCGGTGCAGGGGGCATCAATCAGAATACCGTCAAACTCGATGTTGGGCAGGAGAGGTGGATTCAGCAAATCGAGGGCGTATCGGCGAACTTTGGCCGTCCCGTGTTGACGGCCACGCTTCACCAGTTCTTTCAGTACAGTTTCGCGCTTGTCCGTGCAGGTCAGATCAAGGTTCCGGTCAGCCAGGTCGAGGAGCTGCAGGCTTTTTCCACCGGCGCCGCAGCAGGCATCCCACCAGGTCTGACCGGGGTGAGGATCACAAATGCGGGCAACCTGTTGGCTACCCAGATCCTGAATTTCCAGTGCATCGCCCTGTTCCCTCATCAACTGATTGACCACACCCGGCTTTTCAAACGAATAGGAGCATGGTGAGGAATCACCCGCCCATTCCGCTCCTTTTTCGAGGAGCATGGGATGCAATTCAGCCTGACGGCTTTTGTCTACCCGAAGCCATGTGGGAGGCCGGATGAGATGATCCCGGATCCGCTCCTCCCAGGTTCCGAGATGGGCGGTTTCCTGCTGATACCAATCCGGAAGCCATTCGGAAACCGGGCTGAGAGTGATGCCAAACCGGTCCTCCACTTCCGTCCGGGCACGGTCCAACGAAGGTTCTTCCGTCTTTGCTTCGGGCACATCCCAGCCAAGCTGTTCCATCATGGACTGAAGCGCCACCGGCCATTCCCGCTGTTCCATCGCCCAGGCGGCACAAAGTCCCTGGTCATAGGGAAGGTCCGCAGTTGCTCCATGCCAGCGGAACCAGGCGAACACGGCATCGCCAATGAGCCGCCGGTCGCGGCTGCCGAATTTCCGCTGCTTACTCAGGATGCCATGCAGCGTCCGGTCGGCAGGGTGGCCTTCACGTACGGCCTCGACGACCTGTTCGAGAATCTCCAAAAGGAGAGCTGCCTGTCGTGGGGCCCAGGAGGGGAGGGGGGAGGAGTTACTCATATGAGCCGCTGAAGAGCTTCAGATGCATTGACCTCTTCTGTGAGATCAAATGCAGAAATGGATTCGCCGTTTACATCCAGAACCGCATTGCCTCCCAGACCGCAAACTGCATCACTGGAGAGACCGGCGGCGAGGAGCTGTGACCCGAACAGGGTTTCGCTCCAGTCAAGTGCGTGGTCCGTTTCATGATCGGTGAAAAAGCGCTGAAGTTCCACCATGCCTTCCAGTGGACCGGCGGAGAGGTGGATCCCATTCAGCCCCTGATTCACATCCTTCAGGCCGAATTCATCTTTCCGGGACAGCAATTCAGCACGAATACTCCCGGATGCGGCGGTTGCGGGATTGGTAGACCCGGTCAACTCACCCCGGAGCGCACTCCAGTCACGCGTGGAACGGCATTCCATCACAATGATGGCTCGGTTTCCGGTGGTGTAGGGAACCAACTGGTACGCGTGGAAGGGATTCAGCAACAGATACATCTGACCAAGGAGGTTGAGGCGCATGCAGTAACTTCCGCCGCCCAGTTTGGTGGTGCCGATGTTATCGTTCATGCCGCTCAAGGCCAATGGGGAAATGTCGGGCTGCTCCGCGAGGAACTGCTGCCCTCCGAGAATCTGAGCCCCTTGTGCAATATCCTCGGCAAATTCCCGGTGGAGTGCGTCCCGGGCCGCTTCCGTCAGCGCAGATTCGCCTTCCCGGCTGATCTTGTTGATGACCCCGTAATGCTGGGCCATGATGCTGTGGGTTTTCAGGTAGGCGGCCGGCAGAATACGGATCGCATGCACGGTGGTTTCAAATGCGTCCAGCCGCTCCTGGACCATGTCAATGATCGCTTCCAGATTGGCACCCTGGTGGACTGCGGTGGCTTCTGGCTTGATGAACAGTACAAACTGGTGCCCGTCTTGGATTTCCGGAGTGTGGTAGGGAACGACCCACTGCTGGGTCTGTTCCGAGGCGGCGGTCTGAAATGCTTCAAAAATGGGGTTGGACATGAGGTCTCCTGTGGGGTCCGTTGTTCGGAAGGGGCGTGTGTCCGGTTTCCGAGACAAGGAAAAGGGTGGGAATGGTGGGCCCGGCCGGACTCGAACCGACGACCTAGAAATTATGAGTTTCCAGCTCTAACCAACTGAGCTACAGGCCCGTGGGTGGTTCCTCTAAGCGGGAACACCCGGAAATCAAGGGGAATCGGGAATTTGGATGCAGGTCACCGGGACGGTGACTCCCTCGTGGGTCAGACAGAGGGTTTCAACGTCGCGAGACGCTGTCCTGCCGCTACGGAGTCCTCTTCGCGGAAGGGAAGTTGACCGACCTTGCCCGCGACAGGGGCTTTCACGGCCATCTCCATTTTCAGCGATTCCAGCACCATCAGTGTATCACCTGCGGCCACCTCATCGCCCACCCGGACATTCAGCCGGATCACCCGGCCATCGGCCTGGCAGATCAAATGTACCGGTTCCATCGATTTCCCTTCTTTGCGGGTCGCAGGGCCGGTTTTGATGGTCATGGGTTCTCCATCCACCATCACATTCTCTCCATCAATGGTGACTTCGTAGGTCTCTCCGTCCACGACGACGGTGTATTGCTCCGGGCCTGTGGGTTCAGGAGCCGGAGCGGGAGCCTGGGGCGCGGCTGCCGGAGCCGGTGAGGCTTCCGGACTGTTTTTCCTGACCGCAGTCTTGGCCTCCCCCTTCAGGAAGGTGATGCCTTTGGGTCCACAGCTTGCCACGATGAAGATGTTCTCGTCCGTGGGATCAATGTCATGTTCAGCAAGTTGTTTCTTCACCGCCTCCACACCCTTGGTCGGATCAGCATTGTTCCGGTCGACTGCAGGCTCGGTCGTGGGCTCAAGCCCAAGCTGTTCATGGGCTTTGGCAACCACCTCCGGATCCGGGGGCACAGGGGTTTTACCAAAGTATCCGAGCACCATCCGTCCGAAGGGTTCGGCAATTTTTTCCCAGGGTCCGGCCATGACATTCTGGAAGGCCTGTTGAAAGTAGAACTGAGAAACCGGTGTCACCGAGGTTCCAAATCCGCCTTTCTTCACCACGTCGCTCATGGCGCGGATAATTTCCGGATATTTCTCCATGATGCCGTTGTCTCTCAACATTTGGGTGTTGGCGGTGAGAGCCCCGCCCGGCATGGGGCACCAGGGAATCAACGGTTCCACCCGCGTGGCCTCCGGCGGCAGAAAGTAATCTTTCATGCAGTCCTGGAACACATCCTCCACCTCACGGATTTTATCCACATCCACATCAAGTTGGTAGTCCGTATGACGGAGTGCGTGCCACATGGTCAGAAGGTCTGCCTGACAGGTGCCTCCGGAACAGGGGGCCAGCGACAGGTCAATCGCATTGGCCCCCGCCTCCAGGGCCGCCTTGTTGCCGATGACCGCGATACCGGCGGTGTCATGGTTGTGATAGTGAATGTGCGTTCCTTCCGGCAGCATCTTCCTTGCCCGTTTGATGCTTTCGTACACCACTGCAGGAGTAGCTGTGCCACTGGCATCTTTGAAGCAGACCGAGTCAAAAGGCAGTTCGCTGTCGAGAATGTCTTGGAGCGTTTTTTCGTAAAAGTCCGCATCATGGGCACCGGTACAACCCGGAGGGAGTGCCATCAGGGTCACGCAGACCTGGTGGTGCAGTCCATGATGGGTGATCGATTTTGCGGAATCCACGAGGTTGTGGACATCATTCAGCGCATCAAAGTTCCGGATGGTGGACATGCCGTGTTTTTTAAACATTTTGGCATGGAGATCGATGATGTCGGAGGGCTGCGAATCCAGGGCCACCACGTTGACACCACGGGCCAGGGTCTGCAGATTCGCATCCGGACCGGCCGCCTCGCGAAAACGATCCATCATGTCAAAGGCGTCTTCGTTACAGTACAGGTACAGAGATTGATACCGAGCACCTCCTCCTGCTTCAAACCAGCGGATACCTGCTTCACGGGCGGCCTCCACTGCGGGAATAAAATCATCCGTGAACACCCTGGCCCCGTAGACAGACTGAAATCCGTCACGGAAGGCGGTGAGCATAAAATCTACGTTTTTCATCGGTCAGAGTCCTCTAGGAGTCTTTGGTTTTGGAAAGATGAAGAGCCATGACAGCCGCGGCCGCTTTCCGTCGGTGTTCGGCGTAGTGAGGGCTGTCAGAAGGAAATTGAGGGGGATCGCTTTCCACCACCGGGATCTCACTGCGGGGTTTGCCCCCTTTGAGAATCCATAACAGGAGGATCAGAACAACCAGAAATCCAATAATCGGGCCGATATCCGTGGAGCTGAGGGCTAGAAGCGTCGTGTTCATCATTATGCATCCTATAGACATCGCCCAAAAGATGACAAGTCTTATTGTGAAATATTTAACGGAAATAACCGTCCCTCTTCACATACCCTCGAAAGGGCAGGAATCGAAAACAATCCACGCTCTGGAAAAATCCACTCGCATTCCTTGCCGTTTTTTGTGAGGGGGGCGGCATGTCGGACCAGCGAACCCATATTCCATTTGATTTTGAGGAAGATTCCCACATCCGGACCCTGATCCAGATGGCTTTGGAGGAGGATCTGGGTCCGGCGGGGGATGTGACCAGCAAAGCCCTAATGCCTTCGGAATCGACATCGGTGGTCATGACGACCCGGGAAGCCTGCGTGCCCGCCGGTTTAGGCATTGCAGCACGGGTCTTCCAGTTGGTGGATGCCTCCCTTGAGGTGGAATGTCTGGTCGAGGATGGGGAGCACCTGGAGGCGGGCCGGGACGTGATGCGGATCCGGGGCCCGGCTTTGGGGGTGCTCAGTGCGGAACGAACCGCATTGAATTTTGTCCAGCGGTTAAGCGGGATCGCGACGGTTACGCGACAATACGTGGAGAAGGTGGAAGATCTGGGGACTCAGATTCTGGATACCCGGAAAACCACTCCGGGCTGGAGGCGGCTTGAGAAATATGCGGTGCACTGCGGAGGAGGGGTGAATCACCGGGCGGGTCTCTATGACCAGGTGTTAATTAAAGACAATCACCTGTCTCACTGGCTCCGCCGGACAGGGAAAAGCATTGCCGACGCGGTAGAGGCGGCCCGGGAGGCCTCTCCCGGTCTTCTGATTGAAGTGGAGGCTGACACGGTTCCTCAGGTGAAACGGCTTGTGGAGGCCCGGCCTGATTGGATTCTGCTGGACAACATGACCTTTGCCGAGATGGAGGCCTGCGTGGAGGTGTGCCGCGGGATCTGCAAAACGGAGGCTTCTGGCGGGATCACCCTTCAGACTCTGCGGGGGATTGCCGAAACCGGCGTGGATGCAATTTCCGTTGGTGCCCTGACGCATTCCGTCCGGGCGGTGGATTTGGGGCTGGATGCAGAGGTATGAACGGACGGCCTCTGCTGATTGATATCGGAAATACCAGCACCACCACAGCAGTGGGGGGAGAAAACGGCGTGGCGCATCTGCAGCGGTTTCCTCACAAGCACGGCGTGGAGGCGAATGTGGAGGCCGCACTCCGGTTCTACCGTCCCCATTGTCCATCGGCAGTGGTGGTGGGGTCGGTGGTCCCGGAAGTGACCTCTGCCTGGAAAGAGGGTCTGTCAAAGGCCCTGGAGATCCCCAGTTGGGAGCTGGTGCCCGGAGAGTCCTTGGAAATCCCGGTGGACTATCCGCGGCCGGAGACCATCGGAGCCGACCGACTGGCGAATGCGGTGGCTGCGGTGAGGCTGGCGGGGGCTCCGGTGGTGGTGGCGGATTTCGGCACTGCCCTGACCTTTGACATTGTCACGGAGGACCGTGGGTACATCGGAGGCGTGATTGCTCCCGGCATTGCCGTAATGTATGACTATTTTGCGGACAAAACCGCGTTGCTCCCGAATGTCTCACCACAATTCTGTGACCGGGTTATCGGGAGAACCACGGAGGAGGCCATGCATGCAGGGGCCTACTTCGGGTACCGGGGAATGGTGAGAGAAATTTTTGCCGAAATCAGGAATTCCCTTGGCCTCGACACGCTGTCTCTGCTGGCGACCGGAGGTTTTGCACCGGAAGTCTTGCGCGACTTCGGGGAATCCGTCATGATCCGGCCGGAGTTAACGCTGGAGGGACTCGCCATGGCGTGGGAATACGACCAACGACACAACGACTGATCAGAACAATTTCATGGAACCGACTCGAATTGACACCTGTTTTGCCCGTCTTCGCCGTGAAGGGAAGAAAGGGTTCATTGCTTACATCACAGCCGGAGACCCGGATTTGGACGCCACCCTGGAACGGGTTCGGCGGCTTGAAAAAGCCGGTGTGGACCTCATCGAACTGGGGATTCCGTTCTCCGAGCCGCTGGCAGACGGGGTGGCGAATCAGCGGGCGGCCGAACGGGCCCTGAATGCAGGCACCACCTTTGACGGCATTCTGGACCTGGTGCGGCGTATCCGGGAAGAGAGCGAGATTCCGCTTATGTTCTTCAGCTACCTCAACCCGTTGTTTGTCCGTGGATTTGATCAGGCCGCCCGCGAAGCAAAGGAGGCCGGCGTGGACGGCATGCTGCTGGTCGATCTGTCCCTGGAGGAGTGCGGACCGTTTCAGAAAGCGCTGATGGATGAGGGGCTTAATCACGTGGTGCTGGTCACGCCCACCACTCCGGAAGAACGCGTGGCCGGGCTGTTGGAGGGAGCGGGGGGCTTTGTATATTGTGTGAGCCGTTCCGGAGTGACGGGAGAGCAATCGGAGCTGCAGCAACAGGCCCAGGGGGTCCTGGAGCGGGCCGCCCGTCACACCGATCTTCCCGTTGCGCTGGGCTTCGGTATTTCCACGCCTGAACAGGCACGTGCCTATGCGGGTATGAGTGATGCCGTGGTTGTGGGCAGTTTTCTCGTGAACACCTTTCATGAATGCGGTAATACTGCCGAGGGCCTGAATGCCGCCATGTCCAACATTTCTCCATTGATTGAAGCTGTGAACCTTGCGAACGAATCCTGAACCGATGAGTGAACCTGAACAATATGCCGTGATTATGGCGGGTGGACGCGGTGAGCGTTTCTGGCCGATGAGCACCTCCAAACGTCCGAAGCAGCTCCTGGATCTGGTCGGAGACAAGCCGCTGATAGCGGAATCGGTTGAACGGGTAAAGGCCGTGATTCCTCCGGAACGGGTGTTTGTCATTACCAATCAGGATCTGGTGGCCGCGACCTGTGACGCGCTTCCGGATTTGCCGGTTGAGAATATCATTGGTGAACCGATGGGACGTGATACCGCCGCTGCGGTGGCTCTCGGCTGTGCGCTGGTGGAGGCGAAAAGCCCCCATGCAGTCTTTGCCGTCATGACTGCGGATCATGTCATGGGGGATCTCCCGGTGTTTGAACGCACGCTTCAGGATGCGATGTTATTTGCCTCACGAGAGGACGTGCTGATCACCATGGGGATCACGCCAACCCATCCGGATACGGGGTTTGGGTACATCCGGGTGGCGGAAAAGCGTGACGTTCCGGGTGAGAGTACGTTTTTCGATGTGAAAAAATTCGAGGAGAAACCGGATCTCTCCCGGGCCCGCTCGTTTGTGAAGTCCGGAGAGTGCTATTGGAATTCGGGGATGTTTATCTGGTCCGTCGCATCGGTACGGGAGGCTCTGGTAAAATTCTGCCCGCCGCTGACCCGGATGATGGATGTGGTGATGCCGACAATTGGCACGGAGGCCTTTGACCGCGTCCTCCGCAAAGAGTACGAAAACCTCTCCAAAATCTCTGTGGATTATGCCCTCATGGAGAAAGCGGACAACATCGTGATGGCGGTGGGGGAATTTAAATGGGATGATGTGGGGTCCTGGCCTGCGATTGTGAATCACTTCGAACAGGATGAGCAGCAAAATACCCGCATCGGCACCACCGAGTTGCTTAACAGTTCCGGGAACATTGTCTACTCCCGCGATCGCTTGACTGCCTGTCTCGGCGTTGAAGATCTCATTGTGGTTCAGGCCGAAGGGGTCACCCTTGTCTGCGCCAAAGATCAGGCACAGAATATCAAGCAACTTGTGAAGGCCCTTCATGAACGCGGGGACTGCAGTGATGTGTTGTAATCGCTGTGTATGTGCTTCGTGACGCGGTTTTGCAGGGGCGATGTCGTCAATCCGTAGATATGCATATTTGACTGTCTGATGCAGAACATTGGCAACGCTGGACGAGTGATGGGGGTGGATTATGGGGATGCCCGGATCGGGCTTGCGCTCTCAGACGGGATGCGAATGGTGGCAACCCCTCTGGAAACGGTCACGGCCCAACCACCGAAGCCTGCCTTCCGAAGAATCCGTGAACTGCTCGAGGAACATGATGTCCGGGAACTGGTGATCGGTCTCCCGTTGCACATGAATGGCGATGAAGGGGTCCGGGCGGTTGCCTCGCGGGAATTTGCCGCGAAAATCGGGAAACAGGTGCCGGGACTGATCACCCATCTCTGGGATGAACGGATGACCACGGCAGAGGCTGAGCGGATGATGAGAACCGGAGGGGCCAAATCGGGCCGCAGGAAGGAAATGCGGGATCAACTGGCGGCACAGTTAATTCTTCAGTCCTGGTTGGATGCCCGCGCCGGGTTGTGACACGTAGCGTAGATTGGGAACGAGGCTCCAGCCTTGGCCGGGAGGAGAGGACTCACCTGAATATCTTCCCGCTCAACCGGAATTCCCCCTTTTTGTCCGAAACGCTCACCAGGGGCAAGACGGACACTCATTCCATTTTCGACTCGCCCCCTATTGGGGTTCGCTTTATGATGTTCTCAAATCGGACTAGGAGTATTTCATATGAACATCAATTGGATTTGGGTGGCGGCCTTCGCCGTATCCTCCGTATTGCGTGCGGACTATGTGGAGTTAAAAAGCGGTACCCGGATTGAAGGCCGAATTCTGGCGGAAAATGCGGATGGACTCGAGATCGAAGTGGGAGCCAATGAGGCGGGGACCATCCGACGGGTGTTGATTATTCACTCCTCGGAGATTTCCACCTGGGCCGCAGACAGCCGGAAACGGGTTCCGGAAAAAGACCGTCAGACGGTGAACCGTCTGGCCGGATCAGATTATGTCAAACGTCTTCTGGCTGAAGCGGAACGGAAAGTGGATGATCGAAAATTCGATATGGGCATTCTGGAGTTCCAACAGGCTGCGGAGATTGCCACCCAGAATTTGGACGAGCTGCAGGGGGAGGAAAAGCTTGCCGCTCTCAATTTGAGAGCGCATGCCCTCCGTCTGGCCGTGGCGGCACTGGAAGGCAAAGTGGAACTGATTGAGAATGAAACGGATGGTGTGAAGGAGGAGCTGGAGGAGAGGAAGGACAAGTGGGAGCGGGACTGGGATCAGTTGCAGGATGAGATCAAAGAGTATCAGCGACGGGGGGGAACCAAACGGGTGGAATTGGGATCCCGCCGCTCCACCAATGATTTTGTGCAGCGCGAAGAGGAGCTGCGAATCGAAAAAGGAAGTATCGATCACGCCATTCGAACCGTGGGGGTCCGTGTGGAGGAGCTGGAGAGAATGAAAGTGGAGGCGGAAGCCAAAATCAAGTTGCTCGAAGAGCGTGTGGATCAGGCGGAAGACGAAGCCAAGGAAGCGGAGCGTGAAGCACGGCGCAGGCGATAACCTCTTGGGTCCCATACTCTGTCTGCTCCTCTGTTCGCTCGGATGCCGCGAGAAGCCTTCGGAAGGTGTGCCGCAAACACCTGTCCCTGCACCGGCACCGGTGCATACCGTTCAACCTGAGATCACTGCCCGGCTTCCTCATGACCCGAAGGCTTTCACACAGGGCTTACTGTTCGAGGAGGAGGTTTGGTTGGAGAGCACAGGTCAGTATGGGGCATCTGATTTAAGGGAGGTGGATCGGGCAACCGGTCAGGTGCGAAGACGGCTGCCCTTCGAAGACCGGTTTTTCGGGGAAGGGCTGGCACGTATTGGCAACCGCCTTTATCAGCTCACCTGGCGTGAGCATACGGCGCGGGTGGTGGATTGGACCACGTTCACTGAAATCAGAAGAGTTCGCTATCCTGGGGAGGGCTGGGGGTTGTGTACGGACGGAGAACACCTCTTTCTCTCCGATGGCTCTGCCACCATTCGGGTTCTGGAGCCTGAAACTTTTCGGGAAATCCGCAGATTTCAAGTCAGAGGGCCGGACGGACCGGTTGTGAGGCTGAACGAACTGGAGTGGATTCAGGGAGAGATCTGGGCCAATATTTTTCAAACAAAGCGGATCGTACGCTTCACCCCGGAGGGAAGGGTGCTGGGTACGCTTGATCTTTCGTTTCTCCCGCTTGAAGAGGACCGTCATCCGGACCAGGATGTGCTCAACGGAATTGCGTATGATCCTGAAACCGATCAGGTATGGGTCACCGGAAAATACTGGAAGGCTCTCTACGCCTTTCAACGTGAGCAGGTCTCCCCTCAGTAAGCCATGGGCTCCTGCATGGTCAGGCAGTGGACGGCGCCTCCTTCTTCCACCAGGTGGGTGCAAAGAACCGGCACAATCTCTCGGTGTGGGAACAGATCCCTCAGGATTCCCAACGTCCTCCCGTCGGAATCCGGTTCTGCGTAGATCGGTACCAGAACCGCGTCATTGATGAGGAGGAAATTGGCGTAGGAGCGGGGAAGCCGTCTGTCAGGAAATTGCCGGGAGGGTTTTGCCGGAGGATGGGGAAGTTCAGACACTGTGAATCTCTCCCGAAGCAGGTCCCGGTTTCTGTTCAGGACTGCGGCATCCGGGTCACCCGCAGCTGCGACAGGAACCACGACATGGGATTCCTCCACAAACCTTGCCAGGGTATCAATATGTCCGTCCGTGTCATCATGTTCCATTCCGTCCGGCAGCCATACGGTTTCTGTGATTCCCAGAAATTCCGCGAAGATCTCTTCGGCCTTTTCCCGGGTCAAATCCGGATTTCGGTTGGGATTCAGCCAGACGGATTCCGTGGTCATCAGCACTCCCGTTGCATTGACCTCAAGTGCGCCGCCTTCTCCGAAAACCGGAACGCGATGGAAGGGGAGCTTCCGTTGTTCGGAAACTCTGGACGCAATGTCATCGTCATGCTGCCACGGAGTGAATTTTCCGCCCCAGGCATTGAAGGGAACGTCAACAACCTCCAGTCCACCGGACGGGTTGTGTACGAACAGGGGGCCATGGTCCCGGCACCATGCATCATTCAGGGGCCAGGGATGCCACGTGATCTGTTCTGCCAGAGCACCGGCATGGGTCAGCAGAGCATGTGCCTGTTCCCTCCATCCTTCGGGGCAGATCAGCTCCACCTGTTGTCGGAGGCTCAGTTCCCTGATCAACACCGCGTATTCCGCCAATGCCTCCGACCGGTTGAGTGGCCAGGTGAGAGGGTTGCCGGGCCATGAGCACCATACTGCCCGTTGGGGGGCTGACTCCGGTGGGAGCCGAAGGGGTGGGATCGTGGGTGGTCGGGTGGAGAAATCCATTGACGGAAGGGGGGCGGGAAAGGGATAATGAAAAAATGTTTTTTTTGAATAAACTCCTCCTCTCTCCGTCTACCCTTACAAACCCGGAGATCATGATGTCAAAGTTACTGCGTCCCTTGTTATCGTTTCTGTTGCTCGTTCCCGTTTTTCTTCCTGCCCAGGAGGCTCCCGAAGCCCCGGAGACTCTTGTGGAAGCTGAACAGCCGCTGGTGGCGGTGTTTGTGGCCAACCGGGCAAAAGGACGCAGAGGGTTGGATGAAGAGGTCGATGCCATTCGCGATGTGATAACTGCCGAATTAGCGGGCGAGGTGCGGGTGATGGATCCACAGGATGTCACCGATGCGTTTCGGAAGTGGAAAATCTCCACCACAGAGGAACGGAACCGTTTGGTGGAGGGTGTGTTTACGGGGGGATCCGTGGTGCGAATTGCAGAAATGGTGGGTGCGGATGCCGTGATGACCGTTGCGGTGACCAGCGCGGACGTGATGGATTTTGCTTCCCACCGGAATGCCCGGCTTACTCTGGCAGTAAAAGTACTGGATGCCAAGGATGCCGGGGCATTGGATGGGTTCGTCATCACCCGCCAATTGCCGATTCGTGGGGTGGAGGTGGACTCAGAGGCTCTGTTCCGGATTCTATACCGGGATGCTGCCCGGGAAGCCGCTGAACGGGTCGTGAAAGGGGTGGACAAATGGAAGCTGGTCCCCCGAGACGCCCAGGAGGCTGTGATGCTCACCGTGTCCACACCGATCGACCAACTGACCAATGGCCTTTCGCAGGGAATCCGGGCACCGAATGATCTGCTTGATGAAGTCCGCCGGGTTGTGGGTGGTGTTACCGTGTGGATCGATGGTGCGGTTGTGGGGTCGACCCCCGGGACCTATCGAATCAGTCCCGGCTTCCATACCGTCCGGGTCACGCGGGAATGGATGAAGCCCTGGGAAGGTGTGGTGAATGTGAAAGAAGATATGAATCTGAATGTGGCGTTGGAACTTTCTCCTCAAGGGCTGCAGCAATGGAAAACCATTGAACGTCTGAAAGCGGAAGTGGCACTTGACTATGCCAGGGCCCTCTCGATTCGCGGAATCAAACTGAATTTGACGACCGAGAACTGGAGGGATGTGGGACAAACGCTGGGAACCTCGGTGGAGGTTCTGCTTCAGGAGACCTTGGAGGCATCCCCCTGATTTGGGGAAGGAGCGTATGCGATGCGGCAGGTTGACCTGGAACGCATTCGGCCGGATCAGGATTCCGGTGGTGGGAGGACTGTGCAGTCTGATGCTGACGGGCTGTGTCTCCACCTATACCGGCGTATCTGCCCATGTGCAGTCTACCTACCGTTCCGGCAATGTGGAACAGGCCATCCAGACCGTGGAGGCGTTCGAGAGCCAATCCCGAAACCGCCCTCTGGTTCTGCTGGAAAAGGGGAACCTGCTTCTGTCCACGGGGCGGGTGAACGAGAGCGAAAAAACCTTTGCCGCCCTGATCGACCCGATGATCCAGGATCAGGACAACCGACCGGTGATCGATCTCTCGGGTCTGGGGGGACAATTCGGAGCCTCTACCTTCGGGGACGATCGGTCGATGACGTATCTGGTGCAGGGATTCGAACTGGTCATGGCCATGCAGTACCGTGCTCTTACCTTTCTGTTTCAGGGAAACCTGGATTCGGCGGTTGTCGAAATGCGCAGAGCCGCACGCATTCAGGAGAGTATCCGCAATGCATACCAACGGGAGACCGGAGCGTCGGGAGCCGAAAAGGCGGCGTTGGAGGATCGGGTGGCAGAAGTGATGTCCCGGATGGAACCGATGCTCAGTCCGGGGGGGAATTCCTGGAGCAATGCCGGTGTATGGTGGCTGTCGGGGGTGCTGAGAGATGTGTCCGGGGAGCCTTCGGTTGCACAAATCGATTTTCAGAGGGCTCTGGAACTGCAGCCGGGAAATCCTGTCTTTCTCCAGGAATTGATGCGGTTGATGCAGCAAAACGATCCCTCCCGGTATCGGGCACTGGCCACCGAGTATCCGGAAATATCCGATGCTCTTCCCGATCCTTCATTGAGTTCAAGTGTGGTCGTGATTTACGAAGAGGGTTTGGCTCCGCTGATGATTGCCGATACGGTGTTTTTCTATTGGCCGGGAGCCCATACGATCAATATCTCAGTTCCCTATCTGGTCGGACCGGTTTATTCTCCCGGAACCGCCCGGATTCGAACCGAAACCGCCTCCGGTTCCCTTCATGGAGCTACCTCGATTCAGTCACTGAGCGCACATGCGCTCGAGGAGCGGATGCCGGGAATTATGTGGCGGAACATTCTTCGCAACGTTACCCGTGCCACACTGAACGAGGCCAGCGAAGAAGCAAACGAGAACTGGGAAGCTGCGATCAAGCTGCTCCTGATCCTCAAAGGAGCCGTCGAGGAGGCGGATACCCGGTTTTGGTCCACTCTGCCCCAGGGCATGCAAACCGGACGGGTATGGCTACCGCCCGGAGAACACAAGGTCTGGGTCGATACCCCCGGGGGAACGGTGGGGCCGTTTCTGTTTCGGTTGGAGCCCAACCGTCACGGAATTCTGTTCCTGCGGGACACCGGAGGGTACTCCGCCTGGTATCAGGGGGTCTTTCCCGGCGCAGGCCCGGCTCAATTCGGAACCGGATCCCCCTCTATACTTTCAGAAACACCCGTTTCCAACCCCAACGAGGAGCCCTCCCATCATGAACCCCTTCTGTAAACGCCTGCTGACACTCTCACCTGGACTTCTGCTGTTGCTCTCGGCCTGTTCCACAACGTCCAACACGGTCATTGGATACGATTCCGATACCCAAATCACCATTGAGGATCCGGTAACTGAAAAACGGGTCGCGATTGCACAGGTGACGGATTATCGGGAGAATAACCTCCTGCATGCAGTGGTAACTCTGGAAAACCTGACCAAACGCAACATCCGGGTCCAATACCGGTTTCAATGGTATAATGATGCCGGCGCTCTGGTCATGCCGACTGCGGATGTGTATAAGACCTTACTGATGGAGGGGCGCGAAACGGTACCCGTCCAGTCGGTTGCCCCCCGGCAGGATGTTGTGAAGTTTAAATTTAACGTCACCGAACTGAATAAACGGGAACGCGGCCCCAACTCATTTTAACGCATTAACTGGAGATAGTATGAATACACTCACTACCTTACTCGTGACAGCGACGGTACTGACCGTGACCGGCTGCACGACCTCTACGGTCACAACAGGTCGTCCCGGGGATGGAGGGACCGTTGAAACCTTCACCCGGGATTTGGATATGCAGGACATTCGTTCCACTGCGAAAATCCTCTCGGATAACTTCATTTCCCATCCCTCCTACAAACGGCTGGCAGCGGACGGGCCGGTCCTCCTGCAGATGGAACGCATTGCAAATCGCACGGAGCAACATCTCAATACAGACGAACTGACCTCCACGATGCGAAACATGATGCTGAATACCGGTCTGGTGCTGTTCACGGATGAGAGTACTCTGGGTCGGGATGTGGAGATCACCAACCGGCGTCTGGACGGTCTGGCTGACCCGGATCAGGCACCGGTGGCCGGAAAACAGCTTGTGTCCAATCTCCGGTTATACGGCCATATCTCTGAGGAGAGAACCGAGCAGGGCCGCACACGGCGGAATCAGTACAAATTTTCTGTGTACATCAAGAACACCGAAACGGGACTGCTGGAATGGTCTGCAGAGGAATACATCATTAAACAGAGCAAGAACCCCATCTTTTAATTCAGGAGATTCCGATGAAATACCTTACACGATTTGCTGGCGTTCTCTTGCTTAGTTTTCTGGTTTCCGGTGTGGCATCTGCCCAATCGGGAGCCGGGATTCGGATCTGGGCCTTCGACTATGATGTCGGGGGTGAAAATGCCGGAGATGGCGGTTTTGCCCTTGGATACGTTCAATTCGAGGATGCGATCGGCACCCTGATTCTTGAAGCCGGATATGGGAGTGTTGACATCGACGCGGATGATTTGACCCGGACGGAACTGGCGGTCGGCTTTCAAGCTTACGAAAACCTCGTATATTATGGCGCAGCCTTCCGCGCGATGTTCCTCGAGCGGGATGTCCTGGATGTGAACTTGCTCGGACCGGAGCTTTCTCTTGGAGTGGAGATTCCGATTTCCGATACGGCGGTTTTTCCTTACCTTGGAGGAACCGTCGGATGGTATTTTGCCGATGGTTCCAGTGTGAGCGGAGATGTTTCGGGATCTGTTCTCGGATACAGTATCGACGGAGGCCTCGGGATTGAGCTTAGTGATGTCACCTTCAAACTCGGGGCCCGTCTTCACTCACTGGGAGATGACGGAGATGATTTGCCGGAGCAGGATTTTTCCGGGCCTTATGTCCAAATTTCCTTTGACTGGTGATCACCATCACGAAGACAGAATGCCTGCGGCGCCGGGCAGGGGAGATGGGCAACCCTCTCCCTTTTTTTTGCCCTGGTGATTGAAATCCTTCTGCGCTGTGGCACATTCCTCCCCTTATGCAACGCTGGGACACATCAACCATCTCCATTCAGGCCGCGGCAGAAGCAATTCGCCAAGGCCAGCTTGTGGGAATGCCAACCGAGACGGTGTATGGATTGGCTGGCAATGCTTTGGATCCGGAAACGGTGGCGGCGATTTTCCGCGCCAAAGAACGGCCCACCTTTGACCCATTGATTGTTCATACCGATACGCCGGATCAGGCACTTGCCCTGGCGAGTTCGGTCCCCCGTGAAGCGAGAAGCCTGGCGGAACGCTTCTGGCCGGGCCCTTTAACGCTGGTTCTGCCACGCCGGGACGGTTTGCCCGATTTGCTGTCTGCAGGACTCGATACGCTTGCCTTGCGGGTACCTTCCCATCCTGTGGCCCAGGCACTCCTGGAGGAGGTTGGACTTCCCCTGGCGGCTCCGAGTGCGAACCGATTTGGACGGATCAGCCCCACACGGGCAGAGCATGTCATCGAAGAGTTGGGGGATGTTCCTGAACTGGCCGGGGTTCTGGATGCGGGTTCCTGTGATGTTGGGGTTGAATCCACGGTGGTGGGGTTCCCTGAACCTGGCCGGGTGGTGGTGTATCGGGTGGGAGCCACTCCGATGGAAGCCATCCGCGATTTAGTGGACGACGTGGAGTGGGTTCGTGCTGCGGATGCTGAAGACGATCCCGCGCTTGCTCTGAAGGGAGAGCAGTCCCCGGGAATGCTGGCGAGGCATTATGCACCCCGAACTCCGTTGACATTACTAGAGGAAGACGCCCCGATTCCAACGGATTTGAAAGGTCGCACCGGCTGGTTGATTTATGACCGGATTTTGGATGTCAAAGGACCTCAGGAAGTGTTGTCCACCCGGAGAAATCTTTCCGAAGCTGCGACGCGCCTCTTTGCCTGCCTGCGTCGGCTGGATCATCTTGGGCTCGATCAGATCGTGGCCTGGAAGGTTCCGGATCGGGGATTGGGCTGTGCCATAAATGACCGTTTGACCCGGGCGGCCGAAACGACGTGAGGGCCGCATCCGCGACCCTCATGTGATGGGATGGACCGGCGGGAAGAGCCCCCGCTGTGATCCACGTTTACCGATTGCGGTTTCTTTTCGCAACCCGTTGACGTTCGCGGGAACTCCGCTCTCTGTTTTCCCGCTCAGGGCGATCTGACTGAACCTGACGGCGTGCAGTCACTTCCCCGGTTTCCCGATTCCGGCTACGTGATCCATTTGCAGATTCCGACCACGTATTGCCATTTGCCCCTGTAACATCCCGTGTGGCATTCCATGTTCTGCCGTTCCCGGTTCGGGTGGCGCTGCCCTCGCCGGTGAAGGTGCTTGTTCCCCTGTCCGTTGTACGGGTTCCGCTACTGGTCCAGGTGGAACCGGATTCTGTTCGGGTCACAATTCGTTCCGTGGTTCCGGATACAGTTTTTCCATTCTCATTGGTCCGGTCCCACTCTTTGGTTATGGTGATGGTCCCATCGTCATTTTTCACTGCATTTCCGTTTGTGGAACCGTTAAAATCGACGCCATGTTTGTTCGTGCCCTCGGTTTGAGAGGTCCAGCTCCGTCCGTCATCGGTTCGGGTTCCGGTGCCGGTGGTGGTCGCGGTGCGGCCGTTGTCCCATTGATGATGGGAGACCCATGTCCAGCCTGTATCCGTTCGTTCCCAGTGGCCTCTGGTGTTTCGGGTCCGGGTGCGGGTACGGGTGGGAGAGTCGGCCTGAATCGCCAGGCTGGTCAGGAGCAGAAGAGGAATCAGAATACGCATGAGAGGTCCTGTGGTTGGGGGTTGTAAGAAATGCGACAACCCCTTTAACGGACCCTGGTGCGGTTTATTGTGCAGGAACCGGATTTTCTTTCAGATCCAGTTCGATCTCATCCACATCTCGGAGCACATGATGGCTGAACAGACTTTGCCGAACCCTGAGGTCATGTTGTTCCGCCACTTGCATAAGCAAATTCAAATTTTCATCCCGGAGTACAGTGGAAAGCATGACTTCATCAATGTGTTCCCGTTCGATCAGATCCTCGAGATCATGCAGGGAGCCGAGAACCGTATGCCCATGTACCAGACGTCCTTTTAAGTAAGGGTCGTCATCGATCAGTCCGACCAGGTAATACGGAGTCCGTCGGACGGAATCATCAAAACTTTCCGCACGGGAGATGAGCGTGTATCCATATCCGGCTCCATAGATTAACACCCTCGGCAGTACTGTGGAGGCTTCCTCCACTCTTTTTCGTTCGTGGTAGTGTACCATATCCTGAACCAGCCTGGGAAACATACGGATAAACAGCATGGCAGGCAGATTCAGTGAGAAGAGGACCAAGGCAAAGACAATGGTCTCCTTCAACGTATGCTGGAGCGGAAGAGGGGAAATGGTGAAGCCGATAAAGATCCCGGCCGATGCCAGAGCACCGATGTAGAAGACATCCAGGGCGCGGGCGCGTGTCCACTGTGGCCGGTAGTAACGTGTGACCCAGATGAGGATCAACGGGCAGCCTACAAAAGGGGCTGCCGTTTCTCGGATAATACGGTTTAAGGTGAGAGTCTGGAAATCCGGAGCCAGCAGCCAGGAAAAGATCACCAGTGACAGACTGAGAATGGCAATGTCCATAAACGGCATGAGGCTGCTGTACAGCTGCATTTTTCCGGGGCGGCGAATACCGTCCACTATCCATCGCCCGCTGTCGGTCATTTCCAGTGAGGCCAAGTACCTCAGGACCACGTAACTCCCCACGAAAAAGGCCACGGTGAAAATCGCGGTACGGTAGCTCTGCATAAAGACCCAGGAGAGGCCAACTGTAAACAGAATGGCCTGGAGTCCATACAGAGTCACCGCAACTTTCCGTTGGGTCAGCCCTTTGCGTGCCAGCCGGTGGTGGAGGTGGTCTTTATCCGCCCGGGCAACGCTGTCGGAGTTTTCTTTGTACATGGCCCGACGGACGGAACGCCGCCAAATGGCAAGCCCTGTGTCGATCATGGGAATTCCCATGGTGAGGAGGGGAACCACCAACATGACCACCGCTGCACTTCGGGCATTCGAACCCAGTGTGAGTGCCATCAGGGTATACCCAATCAGCATACTTCCCGTATCCCCGAGGAAGATACGGGCAGGGTGAAAATTATACCGGAGAAATCCCAGACATGCCCCGCTTAATGCGAGGCAGATCGCCGCCATGCTTTCATGTCCCTGTAGAATATTCAGTCCGGCAAGCCCAATGCCGGTGATGGCCCCGAGGCCTCCCGCGACCCCGTCCATCCCGTCAATCAGGTTGTAGGCATTCATGGCGGCGACAAAAAGAAAGGTGGTGGCCGCCATGTCCAGCACGGGCATGATTTCCATACCCAGCATACGGTCCAGATGGAGGCCGGTGAACCAGGCAAATCCGCCAATAAAGATCTGCCCCAGCAGTTTCACGATGGGTTTTACTTCCCATCGGTCATCAATGAGACCCAATAGAACCACGAGGGAGGCCACCGGTAATGTCATGCGAATCCAGGCTCGTGTCTCCTCCGTGAGTTGTGGGAACGATACCACACAGCACATCAGGGCCATACTGGCAAAAAATGCGAGAAAGACTCCCAAGCCTCCACACCGTGGTGTGGGAAGTTTGTGCACCCGACGTTCATCCGGCTGGTCCACCATGCCAAGAAGGAAACCGAGGCGAATGACCAAAGGTGTCAGCAGATACGAGACGACCAGTGCACTCAAAAATGCAAAGATAAGCAATTCTGCGTAATACTTGATCAGTTCCGAGGTCATGGAAAGAGGGGGTACTTCGTGTAACGACTGTACCATTTCATCATTTCATACCCACGTAATTATGCAATCTTGGAAAAACCTAAGTTTTGGTTACAAAATCGTTCCAGGTGTGTAAGCGGCAGCTTCGGGGAAAACCGTTGCGATTTCATGTACCCTGGACCGGAACAACTCAATCTGGCTTGCCGCTGCGCCGGTGAGGGACTTCGCATCCGAGAACACCCGGTCGATTTCTTCGCGGTCCAACCCGAGGCGGTCGTCTTTCGCGAGACGTTCAGCCAAATTGTTTGTGGAGATAGCACCTTTCCGGAGATCCAGCACGGTCGAAACAGCATGTTCTTTAATCGCTTCATGAGCCTCTTCACGACCCGCCCCCTTACTGACAGCGTTCATAAGAAGAGTGGTCGTTGCCAGAAATGGAAGATAATGGGCATTTTCCCGGTCAATGACGGCGTCAAACCAGTCAAACTGTCCCAGAATGGTCAGGTAGGTTTCATAAAGCCCATCCATCGCCAGGAAGGCATCGGGCAGCATCACCCGGCGCACCACGGAACAGGAGACATCTCCTTCGTTCCATTGATCTCCAATCAGTCCGGATGCCATCCCGGTGTAGCCTTTGAGCAGTGTGTGGAAACCATTTACCCGTTCACAGCTACGGCTGTTCATCTTATGGGGCATCGCGGATGACCCAACCTGTCCTTTCGCAAATCCTTCGGAGGCGGTCTCATGTCCGGCCATCAGCCGAAGTGTTCTGCAAAAATCTGCGGGACCGGAGGCGAGCTGGGTGAGGGCGGTGACGACATCGAAATCCAGGCTGCGGGGATAGACCTGGCCGACATTGTTCAGGACGGAGGAGAATCCGAGATGTTCAACAATTTTCTTCTCGAGTGCCGCGACGTTCTGAGCGTCCCCCTGAAACAGGGTTAACTGGTCTAACTGCGTTCCCACCGCACCTTTGAGACCTCGAACGGGATACCGGTCCAGAAGGTCATTGATGCGGTCCAGGCCGGTCAACAGCTCTTCCCCGAACATGGAAATCCGCTTTCCAAGTGTGGTGGGTTGTGCGGCGACATTATGTGTCCGTGCTGTGATCACCCGGTCACGGGTTCGCTCTGCAAGGTCGGACATGCCAGCCAAAGCGGTGATGGTACGGTCCCGAATCAGTTGAAGCGACCGCAGGACCTGGAGCTGTTCCACATTTTCGGTCAAATCGCGGCTGGTCATCCCCTTGTGAATATGTTCGTGCCCCGCGAGTGCGCAGAATTCCTCAATCCGGGCTTTGACATCATGGCGGGTAACCTCTTCTCGTTTGCGGATGGAGTCCAGGTCGATCTGATCCACGACGCTCTCATAATCCTCGATCACGCCATTCGGCACTTCCAGACCCAGTTCGTTCTGGCCTTTCATTACCGCAATCCAGTATTCGCGCTCGAGTCGGACCTTTCCCTCTCCGGACCAGATTGCACACATGGCAGGGGAGGCATATCGTTCAGCTAATACGTTGGGGATGGTGTCAGGCATTCAGATTCTCCGGGTGGAGGGGGCAAAGGGTTGGGTAAAAAAATCGGGAAGAACTCCGTTGCAGCGGATCCCGTTCGCATGACGCAGACGATAGATGGGTCTGCCTCACACAGCCCGGTCAGATGGAGGGGACACATCTCCTCATTCTGCCGTGCACAGGTTGCTCCTTACCTGGCGTTTTCCATATTACAACCGGGAAACATCATGACCTCCGGGAGAGAAGGTCATGGGGCGTAATACATGAAATAGATCCAGAGGGCACCTGCAAGACTGGCGATACTTGCAACCGTAGAACCTGCAATCGCGGCAGCCGTTAGATCACGGTCACCGTTTAACTGATCCACCAGGACATAGGAGGCGATGGCGGAGGGAGTTCCTCCAAGTACGAGGACCACGAGCATGGCGGTGCCATCAATGGACATGACATGAGCAATCCCCCATGCACTCAGAACTCCGATTGCGTTTTTCACCAGGCAGGCTCCCAGCATTCCTTTGCCTGCATTTGTCCATGACAGACTTCGGATGCGGGCACCGATCGCCATCAGGGCCAGGGGAAACGCAGTATTGCCTAAAGGGTCTGACATCTTGGTGAGCAGTTCCGGAACCGGAATCCGAATGGCGTTCCAAACCAGGCCGATGATGCAGGCAATGATCAGGGGGTTTCGTACGGTAGAGCGGAGCCAGCTCCGGATGGGGTGCTGATTCTGTTCCTTCCGTCGATCCCATTCCAGTGCCATAACGGCCAGAAGATTGTAGACCAGGACCAGCGGGGTCATGCTGAGAACCGCGAGGGCCTCCCCCTCATCCTGAATGAGCGGAGTGCGATCCAGTAAGGCAAAGTTGATCACAGGAATCCCGATGTAGGCCAGGTTGCCACGAAACCCGGCTTGAACAAATGAGCCGCGGGATGAGGGCGGGATTCTCAGGATCCATCCGCCGAGAATCCCCGCGAAGATCATCGCCGTGGTGGCCAGCATGAGGGTGGCGGTTATTTCGATGGATGCAGGGTCGATCCCGGGAGCGTCCGCGATTTTCACCACGATAAACGTGGGAAGGGCAATCCAATAGGCGAAACGGTTCAGCGCAGATTCCATCTGAGGATCGAGAAACCCGATGTGGCGCAGGAACACGCCCAGGAAAATCAGCCCGAAAACGGGAGTCAGGGTTGCCAGAATCTCCACGATCATACGCTGAGGACTCCGGAAAGGAGGAGGAATGCGGTGATGATGGAAAGTCCTACCCTGTAGATGCCGAAAATGCCGAGGCCATGTTTTCGGAGATAACCCACCATTCCGCTCACAGCGACCCAGGCCGAGAGTCCCGCCACGACAGATCCTAATATAAATTTATCTGCGCCCAATTGTTCCATCATATGTTTTCCATGGAATACCAGGTCATACGCTGTGGCGGCAGTCAGGGTCATCATGCCCAGGAGAAAGCTGAAAATGACGGAAGCCCTCAAGGTTAATCCTGCGAGCCGACCGCCAAGAATGGTGACCAGGCTCCGGCTTGTTCCCGGCCAAAGTGCCAGACATTGTAAAAGGCCGATTGTCAGGGCCCCTTTGCAGGTCAGATCCTCCATTTCGATTCCGGTGTCATCCTGATCCTTGGATTTGTCCCCCCAGATCATCAGGGCCACCCCCCCGACAAACCAGGCGAAGGTAACCGGCCACAAGCCAAAGAGGATTCCTTTAATGATGTCCTCCAACAGCAGGGCCAGGACAGCCGCAGGGCAAAATGCGATGAGCAGATTGCGTATCAGGCGCAGCCCGAGAGGATCCTGGCCGAACAGTCCTCTTACCATGGACCGCAGATAGGAGGCATACACCGCGACCACTGCCAGAATTGCACCGATCTGGATCACCACGAGGTAACTGTTGATGGCTTCCTGCTGAGAAGGCGTGCTTCCCAGACCCAGTGCTCGGCTGGTGAGGATCAGGTGGCCAGTGCTGCTGACGGGTAAAAATTCCGTCAGGCCCTCGACGACTCCCAGGATGATCGCCTGTTGAGCGCTCATAGTGGATGTGGCTTCCAGCATGGCTTCGGGGGCGTTGGCCCGAACGGGCATCACTAGCCAGAGACAAAGCAGCAGCGAGCTGTGAAAACATTGAGTACGGAGTGCCATCAGGATTCCTTGAAGACTTTTAACTTCGGGATGTCCTGCAGGTCGACAATACCGACCAGACGGTTCTCGTCATCCACGACCAAAAGATCATCGATCATATGTTGTTCAAACAAAGCCAGAGCCTCCGTGGCGGAAGCCGTAGGCATCAGCGTAATTGGCGAGGAGGTCATCACATCCAGCAGGGCCGTGTCCATGGGCGAAGTGGTTTTGGTGAGAGCTCTGCGAAGATCACCGTCGGTGAAAATTCCCGCCAAAGACCGGTCCGGATTGAGGATGCCCACCGCACCTGCTTTACACCGTGTCATCACAAGCACCGCGTCGTGGACGGTGCTGCCGATCTCGCAAGAGGGGAGTCTGTCTCCGGTCCGCATGATGTCATGCACGGTAAGGGTCAGACTGTCACCAATGGCCCCACCGGGGTGTAACTGACGGTAATGTTCCATTGTAAACCCGAGCTCCTCCTGCACCAGCATGGCCAGGGTGTCGCAGAGAGCCAGAGTGAGGAGTGCACTGGTGGTCGGAGCGAGATTGAAGGGGCAGGCCTCCCGTTCGATGGGGGCCAGCAGGGCAATGTCCGCGGCCCGGGCCAATGAGTTGTCCGGGGTTCCGGTAATGCAAATGAGGGTGACGTCTGCCCGTTTCAGGAAGGGGATCAGTTGAAGAACTTCCCGGCTTTCTCCGCTGTAGCTGAGCAGCAGCACCGTGTCCCCATCCTGTAAAATTCCCAGATCCCCATGCGGCGCTTCCGCGGGATGAAGGACCACCGCTGGTGTCCCGGTGCTGGTAAATGTGGAGGCGACTTTGGAGGCAATATGGTAGCTTTTGCCGATGCCGGTCAGAACCAGTTTTCCTCCGGCACGGACCCGGCTGCAGATTTGGTGCACACTCTCTCCAACTGCGGGGGTGAGGGATTCCGCCAGTTGTTCCAACTGGGAAGCATCCAGCATCAGATACTCGCGTGCTTTGGTAAGAAGAGGGGGCGCCGGTGTCATGGAGGTCTCCTGTCCCAGAATCGACACAGGAACAATCTTTTTGTTGTCTGAACCCACCTCTGGCTCAAGGGGTGTTGAACCGTCTCCGGTACCGGGAAGGCGTCAGCCCCTGCTGCTTTTTAAATGCCTGAATAAAGGTACTGGGCTGGGTATATCCGCAGATCCTGGCGATATCCGAAATGCTTTGATGGGTTTCCCGTAACAGTGAGAGGGCATGCTCGTGATTCCGGAGTTTGAGCTCCTCCTTCAGTCCCGTTCCATAGGCGGACTGATAATTTTTGTAGAGGGTGCTGACACTGCAGTTCAGATGTTTTGCAATGTCCTGTACCCTCCAGGTGGGATTGTATTCGGTCGTCAGCCACAAATGAGCCTGACGGGCAAGAGGGGTGAAGTTCCGGGCAAGGCGGGTCGACGCATCTGGCAGCATCTCATGTCCCCCCACCGGAGTTTCATGTGCCGGCACTACATCATCTTCCAGCCAGCGCAGCATCTGACGAGCGGCTTCATGCCCCACGGCGGCCCAGGGAAGGGAAACCAGGCTCAGACTGATCCCGGGATCCCAACTGTCTGCCATGTTCCCATGATCACAGCTCATGATTCCCACGTCATCCGGGATGTGGAGGCCTGCATTTTCAGCCTCCTGTCGGAGCATCATGCATTCTTTCGATATGGTATGAAAAATACCGCAGGTTTTCGGAACGGTTTCCAGGAAGTTCCTGCTTTTTGCAGAGAAATTGGATTCCGTGAACAGAGAGGCTTCAGGGGCATGAGCTTTAATATAGTCGACGAACCCCGCCATCCGATACTGATTGAATCGGGAACCCTGCCATCCTGACACCACAGCAAAGGAGGTGTACCCGGCCTTCATGAGATGTCTGGCGGCCAGTTCTCCGGTTTTGTGCTCGTCGACGCACACCCGGGGGAATGAAGATTCGATAGGGTTTCCTGAGAGATTAATGGTGGGAAGTCCGATGTTCTGCAGCACCTCTTCCGATTTCCGGCTGGCACAGAACGCAATGATCCCTTTTGTATCTTCCGGGATCTTGAATTTCCATCCTTCTCCATCCATGACCACTCCCTTATAGGCAAAAGAGGAGGGGGTCTGCTCTACGAACTGCTGAATACCTGACCAGATATCGTTGCTTGGGTTCCGACGCCCCATCAACGCACATAAAATCGTTCCCGATGTGTCCATTTTCGATCTCTAGCATGAAGAAATACCGAAAATCTACAAAAATATCGGTCTGATTCTCTTCGAATTCAGGCCGGAAAACCCACCATCCTCATAGGAGTGAAGGGACCGCAGATCGAGGCGTCTTTTTCACCGGTTTCACAAAGCGGGGCCAGCCCTTGAAGGCTGGCCCCGCACAAGTTGAATCTCAGAACCGGGTTAGTGGTGCTGGGTGCCGATGGATTCGGTTTCCGCCTGAAGCTTCAGGCGGTCAAGTTTGTCGATGGGCAGAGAGGCAAGTAGCTCCATCCTAAACCGAAGCAACTGGGCGGTTCGGCTGAATGCTTTGCGTTGCTCCTCCTCTGGCTCATCGGAGGGATCCTGCATCCCCCAATGGGCGAGAATGGGTTGTCCGGGCCAGACAGGACAGCTTTCTTTGGCATTGTCACACAAGGTAATGACAAAATCAAAGTGCGTGTCGCCAAAGGTTTCCCAGGATTTACTGGAAGCCCCTTCTGTCGGAATGGCGAAATCCTCGTTCAGAATCTTCAAGGCCATGGGGTGGGGGGACGGTTTCGGATTTGAGCCAGCACTGACCGCATCAAACCGGTCCGAGAAGAAGTGTTTGGTCAGATACTCTGCGAGAATGCTTCTTGCCGAGTTGCCAGTGCACAAAAATAACAGTTTATAAGGGGCCATGGTGTCTCCAGGATGGGATGTCTCAGTTTACGGAATCGGGGAGGGTTTCAATGAAAGTTCGGATTTCGTCGCGGACCCGTCGATAGGGTTCCAATTGGTCCTCCTCTGATGCCCCCTGGGCCGCCAGTTCACGAGCCAGTCGGGGAGGATCCTCAAACCCGACATGCTCGATCCTGCACCCAGCGGGAAACCATGGGCAGGTTTCATGGGCGTGATCACAGACGGTTACCACCACATCCAGGGGTGTTTCCTTGAATTCATCAATGTGCTGTGAGGTCTGAGCGGTAATGTCCACACCCGCTTCCGCCATGACTTTCACGGCATTCGGATTGAGTCCATGGGTTTCGATTCCGGCACTGTAGGAGGTGAGAACGTCTCCCTTCAGGGCTTTGGCCCAGCCTTCCGCCATTTGGCTGCGGCAGGAGTTTCCGGTGCAGAGAAAAAGAATATTCATATCAGAGGTCAGAGGTCAGAGGTCAGAGGTCAGAGGTCAGAGGCTTGTCCGCCGGAGGTGGATCAGAGGTCAGAAAGTCAGGAGGGAGGCACGAAGTCTTTGCACAAACGTTTTGCAGTGTGGACGTCACCTGTAAACCATGGTGACAGATCACTCCAATCATGATCGGGTAAGGTTACGATTAAGAATATGCTGGAGATTGGTTAAGGGATTACACCCCCGCAGGTTCCGTGAGGGTTTCAGTCAGGGCATCCAGTCCGTCAGCCCCTCTGGGTTCCTGCACCTGCCATGGAACCAGAGCCCGCCGTGAGGTGAGAGTTGCAACCTCCTGCAGGTATTGCAGTTCGCGACTTTGCTGGATTTTGAGCCGGGGGTCTGCCGGATGGGTGCCGGTAAGGCTTTGGTTTAAGATCCAGCCGTAGGGTTCAATGCCGGCGCGTCTCAGGTCCTCCTGAAGCCGTGCTGCCTCATGAACCGGGGTTGCCTCCGGTAACGAGGTGATGAGCACTCTGGTGAACTCGGGGTCATGCAGGCGGGGGAGAAGTGTTTTGACCGATTCCGGGAGTTCTCCCTGATCCCTGAGAACTTCCCGGTGATACGCTTCCGAAGCGTCCAGTAAAAGAAGTGTATGTCCCGTGGGGGCCGTATCCAGTACCACAAAGCGGTCTGTCCCTTTTGCAACGGTCCGGGCAAAGGCCTGAAAAACCGCGACCTCTTCTGTGCACGGAGAGCGGAGCTCCTCTTCGAGAAGTTCAAGGCCTGCCTGATCCAGCTCGGGAGCCGCCGTGGCCAGGACCTGTTCCACATGTTTCCGGGTCTCCTCACGGGGATCAATGCGGTCAACCTCCAGATTCGCCAACCCTTCTCCCAGTGTTTCCGCAATATGAGCGGCCGGATCTGTGGTGGACAGATGCACAGGATGTCCTCTTCTCGCCAGCGCACGTGCAATGGCGGCTGCCAGCGTTGTCTTGCCGACACCGCCCTTGCCCATGGTCAGGATCACACCCGGGCCTTTAGCTTCAAGGGACTCGACCAGTGCAGCCAGATCCAGATGATCCGGAATGGGGGCTGTGATGTCAGAAGGGGACAGGTTCGTTGCATCCTGCAGGAACTGACGCAGAGACTCCGGTCCCAGCAGCCCACCGGGAGTAAAGGGTCTGGTGCATTGAGGCAGCGCTTTCAGGACAGGGGAAAGGCTGCGGTCCAGGCTTTGCTTCGCCCGTTCCGCCCATGAAACCGCCAGGGGATCTTGAATGGAACCGGGTTCAAACAATCCGTTGATCACCAGAAACAATCCATGAATCCCTTCCTCCCGCAGTTCTCCCACCGCACGGTCTGCTTCCCGGAGGGCACCGTCCTCCGGACGGCTGACCACCACCACTCTGGTTTGCTCCGGATCCCGAAGATGAATGACCGCTTTTTCATACAGGTCACGCTGCTCCTCAAGACCGGCCAACGGGCCCAGACACGAGGATCCCGTCTTATTGTCGGCAATGAAATCATTCCAGGCGGCGGGAAGGGAGAGGAGGCGGAGAGTGTGTCCTGTGGGTGCGGTGTCGAGGACGATGTGATCGTACAGGGCGAGGACGTCGTCATCTCCAATGAGACGTGTGAACTCATTAAAGGCGGCAATTTCAACCGTACAAGCTCCGGAAAGCTGTTCCTCAATGCTTCGAAGGCTCTCTTCCGGGAGCACGCCTTTTAACGGATCCACCATCCGGGCCCGATACTGGGCGGCTGCCTCAAGTGGATCCAAATTCAGAGCCTGAAGCCCCTTCACTCCTTGCACCGGGCCGGCAGCACCGGTGAGTGGGGTGCCGAGAACTTCATCGAGATTGGAGGCTGGATCTGTGCTGACGAGAAGCACCCGGTGACCCTGATCGGCAAGATGTACGGCTGACGCACAGGCCAGGGACGTCTTCCCAACGCCGCCTTTCCCTGTGAACAGCAGCAGCTTCGGTGCATTAGACAGCCAGGGAGTCATGAACAGCAGCCCTCAGAAGACGAACAGCAGGAAGCCTCTTCCTCCTCGTTCACGCCCGTCAATCCTGCGAGCTGACTGCGGGTCGGATAGAAGCCTGCCGCCATGATTTCCCCGTCCAAGAGGACGAGGGGGAGTACGTCCTGTCCCTGACGTTGCAGGCGGTCGCGCACTGCGGGTTCATTCGCGAAGTCCATCGGCTGCTGGGCGAGGTTGTGCCGTACCACCTCAACGCCTTTGGATTTCAGCCATTCGAAATCCGATTGTGCCCGGATCAGTTCTTTATCCACTGACGGTCCACATACACCGGATGGGCAACATAACGCGGGATCATATACATGGAGTGTGTTCATAGAGGACCTTTTTAATGAGAAGTTAGGTGAGTCAGAGGGGGGGAGAAAGAGTTTGGGAAGAGGGAATGCTGCAGCCGCCTCCTTCGAGGACGTCGCGGACATCCCGCTCCTGCAGGAGGTCATTCAAGGCACTGCGATCTTTCCGGAAGGTTTCCTCCTCCTGAATCAGATCCTGCAGACAGGACAGATTCCGGTTCAGTTCGACGGATGCTGTTTCCGGGATCGCGTATATCGTCCAGTTCTGATGCCGGGTGGTTTCCACCATGCCATGTTTCCGCAAATAGGCCAGATGGCGGGATACATTCACCTGGCTGACCTCCAGAAGGTGCTGGAGATGGCAGACGCAGAGAGGGGAGACCTGCAGGAGATTCAAGATCCGGAGCCGGGTCTCATCACAGAAGCATTTGTAGACGGTCAGGAGCTGTTCCATGAGATCTACATACCCAAATTAGTATATACGTCAACAAGAATATACTTGAGGATGAATTTTTGTCTGCAGTTGGAGGAAATCCTTCAGAACCTGACGAGGGTTGAGGGGTTACGCCGTGGTGTGCCCCAGGAACCGGTACCCAACCCCGTGGACGGTTTGGATGAGGGTTGGACTGCTGGGGCAGGGTTCCACTTTTTTGCGGAGCTGGGCAATATGCTGATCCAGGGTGCGGGTGGTGCCGTAATAGTCCACACCCCAGGCCAGATTGAGAAGTTCGTCCCGGCTGAGGACTTCATCGGGGTGAGCATGAAAAATGCGGAGTAGCTCCAACTCCCGTGAGGTCAGAGGCCATGAGTCTTGATCACGGTGTACGCTGTAGGATTTCGGCTCCACTGTGTTGGGCCCAAACGCGAAGGGTTCTTTTCCATCTTCGGGTTCATCTTTCGCTGGGCTGAGCCGGCTTCTCCGCAGCAGGGCATGCACTCTGGCCAGAAGTTCCCGCACCCCGAAGGGTTTGGTCATGTAGTCATCGGCTCCCAGTTCAAGCCCGAGGACTTTGTCGATTTCCTCCCCCTTGGCTGTCAGCATCAGAACCGGGATGCGTTGGTTAAAAGACCGCAATTCACGGCAAAGATCGTAGCCGCTCATTTCCGGCATCATCAGATCCATCAGCACCAGATCAACCGATTCTGATTTGAGCAGGGGCAGGGCGGTCATCCCGTTCTCTGCCTCCAGAACGCGATAGGATTCGCTCTCCAGGGTATCCACCAAGCCCTGACGGATGGCGGGGTCGTCTTCCACAATGAGGATCAGGGAGGAATCTGTCATAAAGCAGCCTTGGGAAGTGTTAGATGAAAACAAGCCCCTTCCGTGGAGGATCCGAGCGTGAGATCTCCATTCATTTGCCGGGCAATCCGTCTGGAAATATGCAGACCCAATCCGGTGCCGCCCTGTTCCCGGGTGAGAGAATCATCTACCTGATGAAACGCCTTGAAGATTCGCTTTCGGTGAGCGGACGGGATGCCGGGGCCGTTGTCGAGTACTTCGAGCTGAATCAGGTCCCGCTCCCGAACTCTGAACTGAAGCGTTGTGGCTCCCTCGGCATATTTGAGGGCATTGTCGAAGAGGTTGAGCAGGATTTGCTCCAGTCCGTCCGGGTCTGCGATCACGTGCAGATCTGTTTCCGGCAGGATGACCTCCAGTCCCTGGGCGTCCAACCGTTCTGCCATCCGTTCTTTCACCGCCTGGAGATGCTGGAGCAGCGACACCGGCACAGGCTGTAGCCGGCTTCGTCCCATTTCCAGCCGGCTGAAATCAAGCACGTTATGAACCAGGCGTGCCAGACGCTCGCTTTCATCCCGGAGGGTTCTGAGGTAGCGGTTCTGCTTCTCCGGGTCCTTGACCCTGCCTTCCAAAAGCAGTTCGCTGTAGAGCCGCAGTGTGGTGAGAGGGGTTTTGAATTCATGGCTGACATTGGAGACAAAGGTGGTTTTCTGAAGGGCTTCCTTCCGGCTCCTCCGCAACCAGGCGGTGAGACCAAGTGTTCCTCCCAGAATGGAGAGCAGCAGCAGTGCCCCAATTCCGATAGACGCGAGATACACTCCCCGAGAATTTCCGGTGGTGATGGGAAATCGGGGATGCCATTCCACATAGGCAAACCCCAGGAGCGGACCCATGTCCACGCGGTGTCCCGGCTTGGAGACGGGAGGCTCTTCGCTGGCAATGAGTACCTGGTGATTCCGGTCACGCATGACCAGCGCTTCCCCGGGTTTCGCCAGCTCTCTCAGGAGAACATCCAACCGGGAAAAGAGGGCGGCCCGTTCAAACTCCAGCCCGATGATGTCCCGGGTAAACGGATGTTCGACATAAAGCAACAACTCATCCGATTCCTCCCATCGCCATGATTTCCACTGACGCCGGACGAGTGGCACGGACGTTTTTCCTTTCTGAATGCGGGGATTGGACCAGTTTTGCAGGGCGTTCAGTTTCACGGTTCCACTGTAATTGCCTGCGGAATCGGGCTGGGTACTGAACCAAGGGAGTCTCCCCGAAAAGAGCGAGTCATACCGTTGGAGAAACCGCTCTGCCTCTGCATCCAGATGCGCATCTTTTGGGGGGAGCAGGCGATCTCCGTCCGTATCCACCCAGAAGGTGTTTCGAACCAGGGGATTCGTCTCACGCATCTCCTCCAATGCAAACTCCAGATCCGTCGGTGATAGCTGAATCAGTTCTTCCTCCAGAATCTGTCTGACCTGTTCGAGTCCCTGTTCCATCTCACGGGCCACCTGACCCAGCCATCTCTGTTCCGCCTCTCCTACTGTGGTTTCGAGCCGGTCATGTTCATGGCGAAGCAGAATCACCCCTGCAACCGCCACCACTGCCAGCGGCACCAGAATCAGTGCGCTGAGCAGGGCGGGGGCGTAAGGGGTGAAGCGACTCATTTTTGAAACCAGCTCTGTTTCACCCGTTGCTGGTTCCGATCCTGATAGGATTCTGTCCGCAGCTCTTTCCGATTGGAGGGGGTCAGCCCTTCCTTTTTCAGGTCGCGGGCCTTTGTGTCCAGGTTTGCGGCCTCCAGATCCAATGCAGGGAGTTCATACTGCTCCGCCGCTTGACGAAGTCGCACGCTGTTGTCTTCGAGGAGTTGTTTGGCCTCTTCACGCCTTCCCTCTTCCCAAAGCTGAATGGCCTGATCCTTTGCATTGGCACTTTCATTGTAAAAATACTCCGTCTGTACGTCTCCATTTACGCTTTGAAGGACTTCTTCTTCTTTCTGACTGAATCGGGCGTTAATGGATGCCCGTTGGCTTTCACGGGACTGGGTGAAGATATTGTGATAATTCACCACGGCGGAGACCACAGGCAATTCCTGTTCGGCAGGTGTCGGGGGAACCTCCACTTCCAGGAGAAGGTACTTTTCCTGACGACCGTACAGTTGATTCAGGTTGAGTTTCACCTTCTGTCCCCGGATGACCGCGTCGCGGCCAATGGTGCGGACCGGACGCACATTCTTTGGGCATTCAATGATGATTTCGACCTGTCGGGCCACCACACTCAGGACATCGCCAATCTCCTCATTGAAGATCCGGGCAAGGTCATTACTGTTTTCCACAAAATAGCTGTTTCCGTCACTTCGCTGGGAGAGCTGGGTCATCAAGTCTTCGTTGTAGTCGTTGCCCACCCCGACCGTGGTGACCGAAATGCCCTCTTTCATCAGACTGGCTCCCAGACGACCCAGATCCTCGGGTGTCGAGGGGCCTACATTGGCGAGACCGTCAGAAAGGAGAATCAATCTGTGCACCATTCCCTCCGCATGATCCTCAAGGGTTTTTCGGATTTCGTTGGCTCCCTGGCTGACACCGCCAAACAAAGCGGTGTTCCCCCCGGGCTGAATACCGCGGATCAGATCGCGGGCACGGCGGATATCCCGGATGGTGCCGGCTGGAATGAGCGTCTCCACCGAAGAGTGGTAGGTGACCAGGGAGAACACATCCTGTTTGCCAAGACGTGACAGTGCTTCAAGTGCGGCTTCCCGCGCATGTTCGATTTTACTTCCCTGCATGGAGCCCGATCGGTCCAGTACAATACAGAGATTTACCGGAGGACGTTTCACCTCACGGGGAGGTTCCGCGGCATCCAGGCTGATTTTGACGACAGCGGTCTGGCGCTCATCGGCAGGTAAAACCTCCCGATCAAGTTCCGCATGGATCGTGACCAGCGGTTGGGTGACACCCGCGAAGGTCTGCATCAGTGCACATAAGATAAGCGGGGAAAGAATTCGGATGTTCATGTCAGGACTCCATTAAGGTTACAGCAGGGCTCCCGTGGAGCCCCTACTCGTGGGTATCCTGTCATGAAGCAGCCCGGAGGTTGTCATGCCGTCGTGAAAGAGTTGTAAAAAAGATGTCATCCTATGCCGCATCCTACACCATTTCCTCCTCTCTGAGAGCGCGAAGTGCACGAAGAAACCGTCAGGAAATGCGACCGGGTATCTGGTCATGAACTCACACCCGGGTGGACGCACCTCAGCCTGCGTGTTTCACAGGGGCCTGTCTTCCCCTCATTGAGAGAGTCGTACTGAAGACATCACCCCCAAACCCTCTAGCCCCGGCCTTCCACTGTGGCCGGTAATCCTTCGACGAGTTGATCCACCAGCCGCTCGTGCATCTTCTCGACGGCTTTGTCCGTGAGTGTTTTCTTCGCATTCCGGTAGGTGAACCGGTAGGCCATACTTTTTCGACCTTCTCCGAGCTTGTCGCTCTCGAAGAGGTCAAACAACTCAATCGATTCCAAATCCTTGGGACGGTGCTGGTTCACAATATCCAGTACTTCATCATGCAACCTGCTGCGGTCCACGATCAAGGCCACATCCCTTGTTACAAACGGATGGACCGGGATGGGCTGCATGACGGGCAGGAGCCCGGGTTCCGGCTGAAGAGATGTGAGGCTCCATTCGGCAAGGGCCACAGGACCTGGAAGCTTTCGTTTCTGAACAATTTTCGGTTCCAGTAAGCCAATTCGCCCGACTTTCGTTCCTTTGAAGAGGATGGCGGCCGCCTGACCGGGAGTGAAGATGGGGTCCCTGACCGGTTCAAACCGGATATGGTCGATTGCATGCAGCCGGTCGAAGCAACCTTCCAGTTCTCCTTTCAGATCCAGGAACGCTTCCTCGGGAGTCGGTGCCGATTGTTTGTCGAGTACCGGTCGTTTCCAGGGCCCATAGGTTCCCATGGCGATCGTGCGGTCCTGCAGGATGCCCTCCGATGTGCGTTGGTAGGTGCTGCCAAACTCATACACCGCGAGTTCGGACACTTGCCGGGATCGGTTGAACGAAAGCGTTTCGATCATTTGCGGCAGCAAAGAGGTCCGTAAAGCCGATTGATCCTGGCTGATCGGATTCGGCAACACTTCGCGGACATCCTTCTTTTCGGGATCCAGTTCTTCCAGCAAAGGCTCGGACGTGAGGCTGTAGGTCATGGTTTCGAGAAATCCGCGTGCCGCGAGATGAGTGGAGATCTTGATGATCACCCTCATGCTGTGATCGCGGGCTTCCGGAACAATCCGAGCCGCTGGAGCACGCACAGGAATTGCATCCAGTCCATTGAGACGGGCGATTTCCTCGGTCAAATCCACAGGTCGGGTTAAGTCGAGGCGGTAACCGGGGATTTCCACCGTGCAGCCGGTATCGCTGGAGTTCAGAACGGTGAGACCCAGGCGTTCGAAATAACCCTGCATCACCTCTGGCTCGATCTCAACCCCGATGAGAGAGGTAATGCGATCCCATTCACAGGTTAAGGTATGAGCCTCTCGCTGCCCGGGGTATTCGTCGGTCATCGGCCCGGCCAGTGTGGCACCGGCATGCTCGAGCATCAGGGAGGCTGCCCGTTTGCTGACCCAATCCACGGAGGTGACGTCACATCCGCGGGCGAACCTGTAAGAGGATTCCGTGTGGGCTTGAAGCCGCTTTGCCGTTCCGCGAATGCTCGAGGCCTGGAAGGCCGCGCTCTCAAGAAGCACGGTCTTTGTATTGTCACGAATATCGCTGTTCGCGCCACCCATCACCCCGGCAAGGGCGACGGGACCGTTGGCGTCCGTGATCACCAGATCCGCCTGGCTGAGTTCATGATCCCGGTCATCCAGGGTCCGCATGGTTTCGCCGGAGGAAGCGGAGCGGATGCCGATGGTATCTCCCGCGAAGAGCTCACGGTCAAAGGCATGCAAAGGTTGCCCGGTTTCCAGCATCACGTAATTGGTGATGTCCACAAGGTTGTTGATCGGGCGGACACCACACAGGCGAAGCCGTTTCTGCATCCATTCAGGCGAGGGTTTCACTTCTGTGTCTTTCAGGATCAGTGCAGTGTAACGGGGACATCCTGTTTGGTTGGAAATAGCCACATTCATCTGATCTGATCCTGCAGGATCGGGCAGAGTGACCTGGGGAAGCTTGAGTTCACGCTTGGTCAAGGCCGCCAGTTCCCTGGCCACGCCGATCACGCTCAGGCAGTCGGGACGGTTTGGAGTGACTTCCAATTCGAACACCGTTTCCGGGGCTCCCAGGACCTCCAAGGCGGGTGTGCCCGGTACGAGATCTTCAGCCAGTTCCATGATCCCCTCATGGTTGTCGGATATTCCCAGTTCATCCTCCGCGCAGAGCATGCCAAGGGATTCGACCCCGCGGATCTTGGCGCGTTTCAGTTTGAGCCCTGTCGGTAGTACCGAGCCGACCGGGGCATAGATGGTGTTCAGGCCCACTCGAACATTGGGGGCCCCGCAGACAACCTGCAGGGTTTCATCCGAACCAAGATCTATGGTGCAGAGCGTCAGCTTGTCAGCATTGGGGTGGGGATCTACGGCAATGATTTTTGCCGTCTTTAGTCCCTCGAAATCCGACCCTACGGTTTCAACTCCTTCCACCTCGAGACCGGAAAAGGTCAAAAGGTCCGTCAATTCTTCCACGGTTTCGGGGAGATCAATGTACGACTGGAGCCAGCTTAGAGGAAGTTGCATAAGGTAAGATTCGGGTTTGACTGAATGCCGGGATATATCGGGGAGGCACCAGCAGGAAAAGCAGAAATCCCGAAATATCTTGGAGGAGGCGTAAGCCGCTCCCGATCAGTAGGTGCTTTCGGTACCTGCATGCACCTCAACACCTTTCCCTCTTTCAAGCACCGAATACGGGTTTGCTTCCAGGGAAGGACAGGACACAGGGAATCAGGGTGAAGTCTCTTCGGTAGTTTCCGAAGGGAACACTCCCTGAGGGTGGTAGACCAAGGTGTTAGTCTTCAGTTCTTTCGGTTTTCTCAGAGAGTCCGACCTGTTCCACCGGGATCATGACCTCCGCCCGTTTCCATGGACCCAGCTTAAAGGGGCCGTCCCAATAAACCGCGATGGGGTCACCTGTTGCTTTCCATGATGTATCATGTTTTTCCAGCCAGGCCTGGAGTTTGGTCAGGTGTCTTCGGTAGTTTTGCTCACTGTACCGGCCGTTGTATCCAATGCTCACGACTTTCCGCTCGGGAATCTGCAGGACGGTCACATCTGTCGTGTCCTCATTCGCTTTCTCAACTTCGCTTTCCGATACCACAAACTGCATCGCTCCTGGGCTCACGTCCACCGTGACCGGTGTCGTCATGGCGATGTCTTTGTCTGAAATATAGCGAAACAGCTTCCGGAACAGTTTGTTGTCCTTGTCAAAGTAGGTCCCTTCCTCGGAAGTGGCCTCAATTACCGTCATCGCGGGGACGGTTTTCACCTCAATTTCCCCTTTGGTTGTTCGCTCCATGGCTTCTTCATACGCGAAAGAGGATGCGGAGATCAGGGCCATACTTAGTATCAGGGTTGTGGGTCTCATACGGATGAATCCCAAAAGGTTGAGTTTCCTTACCAACGATTTGTCTCAGGTTCCGAAGACTCGGTTTCTGGATCCCTGAATCCTGATTACAAACAGGGCGGCGGAATGTAACAGCAGATGGGAATCCCCCTCTGTCAGAATCATGTCCTCAACCTATCAAACCGAAGGAGTGTAAACGGATGACGGATATTAACTTTGACTGCCCACATTGCCAGCAGAACCTTGAGGCCCCGCTTGAAATGGCCGGTGATTCTCTGCCCTGCCCAACCTGCGGAACTCTGATTCAAGTTCCGGTAAAGGCTCTGAAAGCCGAACGCCCCCGCACAGCGGCACCACCTCCGGAGGAACCCGAGATGTCCAAATCCCCCAAAAGCAGAACGGCCGCCGCACTTTGCTGCTTGTTTCTCGGCCCTTTGGGCATCCACCGGTTCTATGTCGGAAAAATCGGCAGCGGTGTGGCTCAGTGCCTGACCATCGGCGGCCTGGGGATCTGGTCTCTGATTGATTTGATCCGGGTGCTGACGGGATCTTTCTCTGATAAAGAAGGGCGTCCCCTTCAGGCCTGGTAATCAAAATGACCTTACCGGTGGGGGGCCGGTAAGGTCGCCTGTCCTGTCGGACCGTGGCAAGGTTTACGTGGCAGCGTTGACAGCGCTAAAGGCCGACGTGAAGAAAGGGCTGATGGAACGGGATCCGCTGGATCTGGTGGAGATCCTCAACACGATGACCGTTTTGCGAAGAACTTCTTACGCAAACTGACGGAGGAACCGGGCGTCGTTCTCATAGAGCCGGCGGATGTCGTCGATCTCAAGTAAAATCATGGCAATCCGCTCCAGGCCCATTCCGAAGGCATATCCGGTGACCTTTTCGGGGTCGTACCCCACGGCGTTGAAGACGGCAGGGTCCACCATTCCGGCACCTGCAATTTCGATCCAACCGGAGTTTTTGCATACGCGACAGCCTTTGCCTTTGCAGACATGGCAGGTGAAATCGACTTCCACACTCGGTTCAGTGAAGGGGAAGAAGTGGGGGCGGAATCTGACTTTGGCTCCTTTGCCCAGGACCTCACCGGCAAAAAAGGTAAGATCACTTTTCAGATCCGCCATGGAGACGTTGCGGTCAACATACAGTCCTTCAACCTGATGGAAGTTCGCGCTGTGCGTCGCATCGGGAGTGTCCCGACGGTAGGCTCTTCCAGGGGCAATAATCCGGACAGGCGGTTCATGCTGCTGCATGTACCGGATCTGGATGGGGCTGGTGTGGGTGCGCAGCAGGGAGCCGTCCGAAAGATAGAAGGTATCCTGTTCATCGCGGGAGGGATGATCCGCAGGTGTATTCAGCGCGTCAAAATTGGTAAACACGGTTTCCACATCCGGTCCGGTTGCGACGGTGAAGCCCATACGGTCACAGATCTCGATCACCCGGTGCATGATCTGCCGGATGGGATGGTTCGCGCCCAAAGGACCGTGATTGCCCGGAAGGCTCACGTCCAGTGCATCCGCCGGGGTGGAAGAGGCCAGTAAGTCCTCTTTACGGCTGGAATGCGCCTCTGAGAGAGACTGCTTAAATCGGTTGGCGGCCTGCCCCCAAGCGGGTTTTTCTTCTTTGGGGGCTTCCTTCAGGCTGACCATGATCTCCGGGAGCTTTCCCTTTTTTCCCAGATAGCGCACCCGAACATCCTCCAGCCCCTCAAGTGAGGAGGCCTCGGAGAGTTCAGATAAGGCAGTGGCAGTGAGCTGTTCGAGTTCTTCCAACGTCATGACGACTGCCCCTAACCGGGATTTGCCCCGGCGAAAAGGAGAAATCGAACGGAAATCCGGGCCCAAGGTTTGACCCGGAGACATCTGCTCCGTAGTATACAGCCATGCACCTGAGGCACTTTATTGCCATTTCAATCCTCTTTCCTCTGTTCATGCTTCAGGCAGAGGAGCGAAAACCCGTGCCTGAGGCCAGGAAAAGGCCCCGGTTTTTGATTTATGACGTGAAACCGGTTCTGATCGGGGAGGACAATGGCATCACCCCGCCCAAAGACGAACCGAATCAGGGTAATGCCACTCAGGAAGCTCTACGGGGTGTTCGTGTTCGGTCGGATGCCCGACATGAGGCTCTGTCCCACACCGCAGCTTCTGTTTCAGTGCTTCCGGTGATGGAATCCCGTTCGGACGAAACCGAGGAGGAGACCTCCGAGGAATCTGCCTGGGTGACGCCCCTCGATTTTCTTTCCAATGAGGATTTGATCGTCCCCGAAGAGGAGTTGGAATTGGAACCGGAAGAGGAAACCACCCCGGCAGATTGGGAATCTCTGGAGCAGACGCTTCAGGATCAGCATAATCCGGAGCAGGCAACAGATGCAGAGCTGACTCAGGAGGCATTACAGGAATTGCTGGCGGCACAGCCAGAGAGGACTTCTGTCAGTACCGGACTCCAGTTGTCGTCCGTCCTGGCAGGACCGAGTGTGGGAGAGGGGGCTGTACCTGATTCAGATGCTCTCTCTGGTTCGAGAGTGCAAACCGGAGTCCGTCCCGAGGACAATCCCGAACTCCTCAATGCTCCGCTTCCCTCTGCGATGACCCTCGATAGTCCCCCCGGAGGCGGGGAGATCTTTTCCCCAGACCGCTCCACCGGACTCGAAGGGTCCCGAGCTCTCTTCTCCGAAGTAAGGGAAAGGTGGGCACCTGCGTCCCGTCCGGCTGCTGCGGAGGCGCGCTCTCCGGTCACGTCTCCTTTGGAATCGGCTGCCGTACGCTCTCTTGGACAGGTCGAACGCAGCACGTCTTCTTCCTCCTCCCCGCCGGGATCGTTCTCCCGGAACGACCCTGTACCGGTCATCCGCAGGGACACCTCTTTTCAGCCTGTCTCACCCGATCTCTCTCCCTCGCTCCGTCCCCCCCGGACTCCGGAGTCTGTCCGGGTTCCTGACAGGGCCCCCACCTTGGAAGGGTTTCAGCGACGGGATACCGGGATCCGTTCCCGGATGGGGGAACTGCCCGGAATGAGTCGCCCCTGAGGCATTCGTGAACATTGTACATGTGACGCCAACCCTGGAGGTGGAGGCCGGCGGACTCTCGGAGGCGGTGTTCCAAATTGCCTCCTGCCAGGCGAAAGCCGGACATGTGGTGACGGTTCTCACTCCCAAAGGGAAAGAGTCTCCGCTTCTTGATACTGGAAGGCTGAGGATGAAACCCCTGACTGTTGGCTTGAAAGGGTGGGGGATCCCCTGGGGGGTAGGCCCTCTGATGAATGACCTTCACCCTGACCAGATTCATCTCCATGGATTATGGGAGCCTTTTCTGCATATGGTCGCAAGATGGGGAAGGGGCAACCGGGTGCGAACCGGCTGGACATCCCATGGCATGGAGGCGGACGGGCTTCAGCCTCAGCACCGGGTACTGAAGGCACTGCTGCGGACCGTGTATCGGGTTTCCTGGAGGCAGGCCGATTGGATTCATGTGCTGAATGAGGATGAGGCACAGCACTGGGCCTCCAGGACCAACGGAACGCTGCACCGAATCTCAAATGGAGCCCGATCAATCGATCCGGAGGGATCTCCTCCCGCCTGGCTGAAGTTGCTGGAGGGTAAACGTTTGATTACCTTTCTTGGCCGTCTGCACCCTCTCAAAGCTCCCGAAGTGGCGGCGAAGGCCTTTCTGGAGATTGCGGATCAGATTCCGGATGCGGTGTTGATACTCGCGGGCTCGGACAGTGGGATGGAGAAAACCGTGAGGGATCTCATGGCGTCCCACCCTGCAGGGGGGCGTATTGTATTGCCGGGATGGGTTGACGCCCAGGCGAAAGCACATGTACTGGCCCGGACGCATTTGTTCCTTCATCCCAGCCGGTCAGAGGGGCACAGCCTGGCGCTGTTGGAGGCTGCAGCCCATGGTCTGCCGGTATTGATGTCGGAATCCGCAGGATTTCCGGAATTAGCGGAGGCGGGCGGGGCGTGCGTTTTTCCCTCCACACCGGAAGAATGTGCAGATGCGATTCTTGAGATGCTGGCTGATCCGGAAGGGTTGAACGAAATTGGCGAACGTGGAAGAGCACTCGTGACCGAATCGTATTCCTGGAGCTCCACCGCCGCAAAACTGCTCGCAGCCTACTCGGCGTGACGGAGGAAAAAATTTCACCTTTCCTGTTTGCAAATAAATCGGATAAGTTATATACGCTTTTCAATTAACCGAACGAAAAACCTATCCGAAAAAGGAAATGACGTGATGGATACCTTGAGCGAAAACGAAGTTGGTTTGCCTCCGATGGAGGAATCCCCAAAGCAAAAACCCTTTAAAACCGGGAATTGGACGTACGAAATTGATGTCCGGGACTTTATCCATCATAACTATGAGCCTTTCGAGGGAGATGGAGAATTCCTATCGACGTCAAGTGATCGAACGGAGGAACTTTGGAAAATTCTGCAGGACCTTCAGAAAGAGGAGATCGAAAAGGGTGGGGTGTTGGATGCAGATGAGTCTGTGGTCTCCTCCATTGTCTCGCATGGCCCTGGATACATGACGGAAAAAGGCGTGGAGCAGATCGTGGGTCTGCAGACGGACAAACCCTTAAAACGGGCCCTCATGCCCTATGGCGGGTTCCGGATGGCGAAGAATTCTCTCGAAGCATACGGCTACAAGATGGACCCTGCCACGGAGAAAATTTTCGAGCACCGCAAAACACATAATGAAGGGGTGTTTGATGTGTATGACGCGGAAATCCGTGCAGCCCGCAAAAGTGGCATTATCACCGGGTTGCCGGATGCCTACGGCCGTGGCCGGATCATCGGCGACTACCGTCGGGTCGCTCTGTACGGTGTGGATCGTTTGATCGAAGATAAAACGGAAGAACTGCGTGAATGCGGCAAGGGCGTGTTCACAGAAGAGATCATCCAACTTCGGGAAGAGATGTCCGAACAGATTCGTTCGTTGACGGAACTGAAAGAGATGGCCGAAGGATATGACTGTGACATTTCCATGCCCGCCAAAAATGCCCGTGAGGCGGTGCAGTGGACCTACTTCGGCTATCTGGCGGCGGTGAAAGAGCAGAACGGGGCCGCAATGAGTATCGGCCGTATCTCAACCTTTCTGGATATTTACATTCAGCGTGACCTGGAAGCCGGCCTCATCACGGAGACCGATGCACAGGAAATGATCGATCACCTGGTCATGAAGCTGCGCATGGTCCGGTTTGCCCGCACTCCGGAATACAATGAACTCTTTTCCGGTGACCCCACCTGGGTGACGGAGTGTATCGGCGGGATGGGGCTGGACGGGCGTCCGCTTGTCACCCGCACCAGTTTCCGGTTTCTTCAGACTCTTTATAACCTGGGACCGGCACCGGAGCCGAACCTGACCGTGCTCTGGGATGAACGCCTCCCGCAGGCCTTCAAAGAATTCTGCGCCAGGGTATCCATCGACACCTCGAGTATTCAGTACGAAAGCGATGCTCTTATGCGCGGCCGGTATGGGGATGATTATGGAATTGCCTGCTGTGTCTCCGCGATGCGGATCGGAAAACAGATGCAGTTCTTTGGCGCACGGGTGAACCTCGCCAAAACACTCCTTTATGCCATCAATGGTGGACGGGATGAAAAAACCGGTGCCCAGGTAGCTCCGAAATTCGCATCAATTGAAGGGGAGGTTCTGGAGAAAGAGGAAGTGCTGGCCCGTCTGGACACCATGATGGACTGGTTAGCCAAAACGTATGTCAAAGCGCTCAACATCATTCACTACATGCATGACAAATATGCGTACGAACGCGTGGAGATGGCGTTGCATGACAAGGAGGTCCTGCGGACCATGGCCTGCGGAATTGCCGGCCTTTCCGTGGTGGCGGATTCTCTCAGCGCAATTGAGCACGCGAAGGTCTCTGTCATTCGTGATCCGGAAAGCGGGATGGCCATTGACTACGAGATCGAGGGCGAATATCCCGCATTCGGGAATAACGACGAACGTGTGGACCGGATTGCCGCGGACCTGGTTCGGATGTTCATGGACAAAGTCCGGGAATGTCCCACCTACCGGAATGCAACACCTACGCAGTCCGTTCTCACCATTACGTCCAACGTGGTCTATGGGAAGAAAACAGGAAACACACCGGACGGTAGAAAACTGGGGGAACCCTTTGCGCCGGGTGCGAACCCCATGCATGGGCGTGACACCAAGGGGGCTGTGGCGTCCATGAAATCCGTGGCCAAACTCCCGTATGAGCATGCTCTTGACGGAATCAGCTACACCTTCTCGATTGTGCCGAAAGCGCTTGGCCGACTGGAGGATGACCGGATCCGGAACCTTTGTTTCCTTTTGGATGGATATTTCGGTGACGGCGGCCATCATATTAATGTGAACGTCTTCGAACGGGAAACACTGCTGGATGCGATGGAGCACCCCGAAAAGTATCCTCAGTTGACAGTTCGGGTATCCGGCTATGCGGTGAACTTCATCAAGTTGACGAGAGAGCAGCAGCTCGATATCATCAATCGGACCTTCCATGAAAAAGGAGCGTGATGCATGAGTAACGACCAGCCGATGACAACGGGGGATTGGTTTTTTACCCTTCTGATCCTCTCGATACCGGTCGTAAACATCGTGTTCTTTGTCATCTGGCTGGTTGGAACCGGCAATCGAAACCGGGTGACGTTCTGCAGAGCCTCCCTCCTGCTGAGTCTGATCGGGATCATTCTGGTCGTGATCATCAGTGCCCTCGGCGGATTAAGCCTGATGGCCATGTAATTCGGAAAGGAAGATCACCCCAAAACAAAACCACCGCTGCAACCCGCAGCGGTGGTTTTTTATTGTTCTCAGTCCCGCGTTTACGCGGCTTCCTCTCAGCAAGCTTCAGCTTGCGTGTTTCGGAGCAACAAGTTCCGGATTTGCCGGGGGATCCGGTGTTTCGAATCCGGAACTCACAGGATGTGAAGCACGTGCGGTGAACCGCACTCGGAGGAAGCCGCGTGAACGCGGGACAGGGAAGACTCTCACACTCTTCTCGAAGAACCCTAAACAGCTCTCTGAAACGGTTATTTTTGAACATCCAACAGCCAACATTCAACGCCCAACAGCCAACGGTTCACCTCTTCACGCTGGACGTTGGCTGTTGAGTATTCGATGTTGGATGTTCAAAAATCTTCTCAACCGTCCGCGCTATTTCTCAAAAACAGCAGTCCACCCGTTCTCGCCAACCTCTGTTCCCTCCGGAACAGCCGGACCGCTAAAATGACATCCAAGCCGAAGGGAAGGGGCTGCGGTATCAAACGCCTGTTCCGCATGCAGGAAAGTGATCTGTCCATCATTCAGTTCCGCCGACACCTTCCATCCATTCCGGGTGATCAGCCCTTCAAATTTCAGTGAGGTCCATTCCTCCGGAATTCCCGGGAACAAAGACCAGATTCCGTCCTCTGTTTCGGAAAGAAGCAGGTGGTGAATCGCGGTGGCAAATCCACCCGCAGACGTGATGAAATGATCCGCTCTTCCGGTGCGTCGGTTTTCCCATTCGTCATAGGCATGCCAGTCCCGGTAGAATTCGTCCGCCTGTCGAAGGAGACCGGTTGCGGAAGTAGGACCTTCCCGGCGGCCCATCTGGCTTGCCACGGCGGAGAGCTGCTGGGGAAGCCAGGCAAACACAAACATGATACGGGCCAGCTCTTTGTCGAAGGTGGCGTTCATCACAGGGTCTTGTTTTAAATCATGCAGGGGAAAGGAACCCAGGGTCACGGAGGGGCAGCGCATATATTCCGGGTCCTCTCCCGGCCCAATCGGGTAGGTGCCGTCTTCACCGGGAGTCACCACGAAATCCCTTAAAATGATTTCCGCGTTTGAAGCGAGTGAATGGGTTGGTGCGAGATGGAGCAACGCCGCTGCCACCGAACGAATGCCGATGATGGCCTCTGTCGGGGCCACAACCTCCATGGTTTCACTGAAGGTCAACAGACGTTCCGGTTTCATGTTCCAGATCCCGTCCTCTTCATGGGTAAAGCTCAGAAGGTAGCGGAAACTTTCTGCAACAATCTCTTCGGCTTCCTTCCGCAAATGGCTGTTGCCCATCTGAACCTGCCAGAAGGCTTCTACGGCCACAATCGAGGCATTCATCACGGAATGGTGATCTGATCCGTACCCGTTCAGATCACTTTGCCAGGCGTATTGTGCCCCCTGAACCCCATGTGCCTGAGCAATCTCTTTTGCCGTGTCCAGCGTGCGGAACCGGAATGCCAAATGCTGTGCCGCCAGCTCCGGTCGACCGCTTTCCAGCAGCGGGCGGCAGAAATAAGTGTCGGTGTCATGGAAGCAGCCAAACCAGTGTGGGAAATTCGGTTTGCTGAGTCCTCCGGGGTGTGTGGGGCCTTCCCCCATGCTCTGGGCAACGTAGTACAAACTGGCCTGGTACCGTTCCTGCCACACCGATTCTTCTTCGGGAAGGCGGACCTGGCTTCGGCTCCAGAAGTCCGCCCAGGCCGCCTTCTGCATGTGTAGGATTCTTTCGAAAGAAGGAGGAGGACCCGGGTCTTCATCCTCTACAGACAATTGGATCAACACAACCAGGCGGCCTTTGGATTTGAACCCTTTCCGGCCAAGAAGCTCTTGCGTTTCTGCGTCAGGACAGTCGATGCGGAGCCGGTGGATCTTCCCGCCATTGGGTCTCACCCTGACCGTCAGGGTGGAGGCTTCCTGCTTCTCTTCCAGTAGGGTCTGGGAAAGTTCGAGGGCACAGGTGATTTCAGAACCTATGCTGCAGACACCTTTGCCGCTGACATCCAGGCGTAGCCGCTCAGATTCCAACCACTCCGGGCAAAAGAGGATGTCGGTGTCGTCGGCAGAGGTGATCTCCATCGCCATGAGAGGCTGATCTTTCAGGAACACCGTGCGGGTGTGGTACCGAATAGCCCGTTCGGGTGTCAGGCCTGCGTCCAACCCTGCCTGGGAGCCCGGGTAGAGTGTTCCTGAACAGGTCGCCAGACCAGATGCGAGATCCAGAGTCTGTTCCCCATGGTACACCTGCGGCAGGTGAGGCATTGCAGGGTCGGCGGTATACCGGCTGTCATCTGTGATCAGACCATCACGCCCCACCCAGAACGTCCCTCTCCGATAATGATCATTCTGATACCAGACTGCGGTCCGCAGGAGCGTGACCGGGAGAAGGACGTTCGACTCGGGGTCCGCATGGTTACGGGAACCTACGAGGCTGCTCCAGAGATCCATCTGAGTGGCGGAGAGATCCTGAAATCCGCCAAAGGTACCGTTTGCGAGATAAAGGGGATCGTCGTGATGACGAATAAAGGGCGCACGATGCGTGAGTTTCATCGGCGCCCCCTAGGGGAGATCGGGCTGTGCGTCAACCCTCCAAAAAACTCTCCAGCATCCAGATGGTTTTCTCGTGAACCTGAATGCGGCCAATCATCAGGTCTTCGGTTTGAGTATCTCCGGCCTCTCCAGCCAGATCCCGTGCCTGTTTCATGTCCTTGACCAAATGTGCATTCAGAGAGAGAAGATGTTTCACCATCTCACTGGCAGAGGCATCCTCTTTAATCTCCTTGGTTCCCGCCATGTTCGCCAGATTTCCCAGTCCCCCGGGGGCCAAGGCCCCCAGAGCACGAATGCGTTCTGCAATCTCATCAATCGCGGTAAACAGTTCGGTGTATTGCTCCTCAAATGCCGTATGCAGAGAGAAAAAGGACGGGCCCCGTACATTCCAGTGACAAATATGAGTCTGCCCGAGCAGCGCATAGCTGTCGGCGACAACGGTTCGCAAGGTGTCGATCAGGGTCGGCTCTTGTTTCTTTTTCTTCGCGGCCATCTTATCTCCTTTGGGGTAGGTTCCAGTATAGCGCATGTTTGAAAGAAGGGAAATGATCCTGTAGAAGGTTCGCAGACTGATGGAGTATCATGAACGGACACTGGAGCTTGAAGGGGAAACCATTTCCCTCTCGTACGCGGAGGCATTTTCCCAGGCAGGGGATCATGTCTATTGGGCATCCTTGTGGCCTTCCTCTGTCGCCCTTGCTCAGCACCTGCTCCGTGGAGCGAGTTTGAAGGAAAAAATGGTCCTGGAGTTGGGGAGCGGCTGCGGACTTGCGGGAATCGCCGCCGGGAAACGGCGAGGAGAAGTCACCGTGACGGACCTGATGCCGGAAGCTCTCCAACTGTCTCAGGAAAACTGGAATCGGAATGGGATATCCCCAAACCGCCTCCAACAGATGGACTGGTGTCAGCCGTCTTTTTCAGAAACGTTCGACCTGATTCTCGGTGCGGACATCTTGTATCATCCCAACCAATATCCAGACCTTTTGCGAACCGTGGGGCAACTGCTCTCAGTCAATGGTTCCATCCTCATCGCTGATCCCGGCCGGCCCCACGCAAATGAATTTTTCGCAAGAACGATTCGGGCCGGGTACCGGTTGAACACGACCCATTATGCGATCGTCCTACACGGCCGCGAATTCCCGATCACTGTTACAGAGATGACCTGATCGGATCAGTCATGGGTGTGAGCCTCACCCTCTTCCAGAACGGTGATGGGTTGACCTTTGATTCCTGCGTACACGACGATGATCTCAGCCGGAATGTCCCCGTTGTTGCTGCCGAAATGCCAGGTGTTCACGACTTCTGACAGACTGTCACCCGCGTTTAACTGTCGACTCTTTCCATGTTCCGTTTTTACCAGAATCTGTCCTTTGAGCAACACCCCGGCATTCATCACCGGATGCTGATGATTCGGCAATGCGGTACCCGGAGCCACCGTAATGCGGAGAATGGTTACTTCCGGAATTCCCTCGGGATAGGGAGGCAGGTCCTGCCCATCCCATGACGTCGACGTTTTCAACAGTGTCTCCACCTGAATGGGATCAACAGAAGCCTGAGGGGATTTGAGACCCGTACTGGTGCAGGAAACAAGGAAGAGGCAGGTGAGAGGAACGTAAAACCATTTCATAAGGTCCCTTTTTGCAAACCTTCCTGGCAAGTCAAGGAGCCTTGCAGGTATGGGGGGAGAATCACCATTGACCTCTGTGTAACCACTCATCAAAATGTCGGAATGAAACGGTGCTGGTGCCTTCTTCTGTTCATAAACTCTGTCGTCTCATTTGGTCAGACACCCTTTGAAGTCTGGGAGGACGTAAAGGTGGAGTCTTTGGTTTTCAAACGAGCCCGTTTGGAAGACTGTATTGCCGAATTAAACCGTATCGTTCAGGAATCCCTGCAGTCCACTCTTTATCCCGTTGCGTCAGTGGATATGCGCAAACCTGAACCTCTTTTGCTTCCCGAAGCTCTCACACCACAAGACAAGGTGAAGGTCGGAAAATGGAGGGATGACTTCATGAAACCTTTTCTCTTCAGAGAGCCGGGAGCCACTCTCACGCTTGAGTTACGGGATGTTTCCGCCTTAGAAGCTCTTGAGATCCTGTGTGAGATTACCGGTATGGCCTATTCTCAGGAAGAGAGAAGCATACGGATCTACAAAGGAGTGCAGTGGGCAACTGTGATGCTGATTCCAACACCCAGCATCCTGCAACCAATGGCGACTGAGATCCTGGAGGATCAATTGGAAGAAAATTTATGGCCTATTGTCGATTCGTCTGGTTGGGAGCCAGGCCCTGCTTCTGCTGTACTTAGACCGGTGAATCCCACACATTTGATATTCATTGGGGATCAAGGACGTGGGAAACGGCTGCAGAGACTGTCGCAGAAATTTCCCGCACACATGGCTGCAGGCCCTGTAGACATGGACATCGCATATTTACTTCATGATATGAAACGAGAATTCCCTCGGCCCACAGAGAAGCAGGAGCTTTTGAAGATGATTAGAGAAATCGATTGGTCCGCGGAATGGAAAGGTTTTGAAGCCCGGTTTCAGGCCGCAAGGCGGCAGGAGGAAAAAGAACCACAGGACCCTGACCCGTTTTCGGAACTGGGTCGTGTCAGTCTTACTCTGCCTGCCCCCGGTGTCCACATTCAGCAATCATATGACACCCTTAAAATTGAAATGACCGGACCCAATAGGTGTAAGGTTTCCTACTCTTACCAACGTAAACCGGGCAAGTATTTTTCGGAAAGGCGGCATCTGGTTTCCCGGGGTGTCACTCTTTCCGTGAAACAAATCGAGACCCTGGTTCTTGCATTCCTGAACCGTGACAGGGAGGCCATAAAAGAATGGTGGAGCCGTGAGGAAGGGGGCGGTCCTGTTCGCGAACACGTGCATGACCCATTCCAAGGGACGGCAAGGCCCCGGGTTCCCATTCTTTAAAACAACCGAAAAGCTGAGACCTTGGCGAAAGGTTTCTGTTTATCCCAACATGAGAGTCAGAGTTTCTCTGGCAACCTTCAGAGCTTCATCCAGTTTCTCAGGCTGTTTACCACCGGCCTGGGCGCGGTCGGCTTTTCCGCCTCCACCGCCTCCGCAGGCTTTGGCCACAGGTCCAATCAGTTTGCCCGCGTGGGCCCCCTTGGCCTGACAGTCGTCGGCGACGGAAACGTTGAAAAAGACCTTGCCGTTGGCACTGCCGCCTAAGAAGATGACTGCAGGGTCCAGTTTCGTACGCAGATCGTCCATGGCATCTCGAAGGCCTTTGGCATCGACGCCTTCGAGTGCGGCGGCGAGGAAGGTGACGCCGTTGATCTCCTCGGCCTGAGAACTGAGGTCGGCGGATTTGGCTTTGGCGGCTTCGGCCTGGAGGCCGGAGATGGTTTTTTCCGCTTCTTTCAGTTTCTCCAGCAGGGTGCGTACCCGGTCTGGAACCTCGTTGGGTTTCACGCTCAGCGAGGTCGCGGTTTCCCCCAACAACTGATGTTCAGATGCGGTGTAGTCGGCGGCAGCGCTGGCACAAACCGCTTCGATGCGACGGACACCGGCGGAGATGCTGCTTTCGGCGACCAAACGAAGCTGGCCGATTTCGCCTACCCGTTGCACATGCGTGCCGCCGCAGAGTTCCTTGCTCCAGCCGCCAATGTCGACGATGCGGACGACGTTTCCATATTTTTCGCCGAAGGTGGCGATCACATCTTCCGGTTTTTCGGAGAAGGGGACTTCGTAAGTAGAGACGTCCTCGTCCTCAATCAAGGCACGGTTGATCTCTGCTTCGATTTCGCAGAGTTCGGCTTCCGTGACCGCCTCGAAATGGTTGAAGTCAAACCGCAGCCTGTCTGGACCGACATAAGAACCGGCTTGAAGCACGTGATCCCCCAGGGTTTTCCGCAGGGCCCAGTTCAGAATGTGGGTGGCAGAGTGATGGCGCTGGATGTCCCGACGACGGGCCACGTCCACGGAAAGGGTGACGGGTGTGCCGGCTTCGGCATTTTGCATGGGGCCGGAGAGCTTGTGCAGATGTCGTCCGGATTCGTCCCGGATGGTGTCTTCAATCCGTACATTCCAGTTTCCCCAGTGGGCACTGCCGGCATCGCCAATCTGTCCGCCCATTTCCGCATAGAAAGGCGTGCTGGGGGTGACGAGAAAGGTGGTGCCGTCCTGTTCGATCAGTTCCAGCACTTCAGTGTCAAAGTTGGACCAGTTGGCAGGCTCAAATCCGACAAATTCGGTCGCTTCTCCATCCCCGGCCACTTTGACCACACTTTTCTTCTGAGCATCACGGGCGCGTTGACGCTGGGCCTCCATGGCGGACTCAAACCCTTCCTGATCCAACGTCAGCCCCCGTTCACGGGCGAGAATTTCGGTCAGGTCCAAAGGGAAGCCGTAAGTGTCATACAATGTAAAAGCATCGTCGCCGGAGATCCTGCCTTCGGCCATGGATGCCACCTCTTCAAACAGCGACATTCCACGGTCCAGCGTGCGATCGAAGGCGGATTCCTCTGAGGAGATGACTTTCTCGATGACGGACTGCTTTTCCCGAAGTTCGGAAAAGACCTCGCCGAGGTTTCCGATGGTCGGAACCACAAGCTGGGTGAAGAATCCGGGTTCCAGACCTAATCGACGACCGTACATGACCGCCCGGCGGAGAATACGGCGGAGAACATAGTTGCGGCCTTCGTTGCCGGGCAGGATGCCGTCGGCAATGGCACAGCAGAGGGTGCGGATGTGATCGCCGAGTACACGGAAGACGATGTCGCGCTCTTCGTCTTCGGTCAGTTTGGCCGGATCCACCGGAAGGGTGGCTCCATAGGTGTGCCCGGACAGTTCAGAGATCTTGGCGAAAATGCCGTCAAACAGGTCGGCGTTGTAATTGCTCGGGGCCTGGGAGAAATCTGTGAACCCTTTGGTGGTGGCCATGATCCCGGCCACTCGCTCAAAACCCATGCCGGTATCCACGTGCTGAGCGGCCAGGGGCTGGAAGGATCCGTCTTCATTGGCATTGTACTGCATGAACACCAGGTTCCAGATTTCGATGCACCAGGGAGAATCCTGGTTCACCAGCTCTGCGCCTTTTCCGCCTTCGGGTGTGAGGTCGATATGGATCTCGGAGCAGGGGCCGCAGGGGCCGGTGTCGCCCATCATCCAGAAATTGTCTTTCTTGTTGCCGGTGAGGATGCGTTCTTCCGGATTCATCCCTTCCCGATCAAACACGGCTTTCCAGAGGTCATAGGCTTCCTGGTCCCGTTCGGCCGGATCCCCGGCATCGGGCTGGTAAATGGTGACGTACAGGCGTTCTTTCGGGAATCCCCAGACGGTCGTCAGGAGTTCCCATGCCCATTCGATCGCTTCCGCCTTGAAATAATCCCCGAAAGACCAGTTGCCCAGCATTTCGAAGAAGGTCTGGTGGTAGGTGTCATACCCCACATCATCCAGGTCATTGTGTTTTCCTCCGGCCCGGATGCACTTCTGGGTATCCGCCACCCGTGAGTCGGTCGCGTCGCGCTCTCCAAGAAAGTAGGGCACAAAGGGATTCATCCCCGCGTTGGTGAACAGCAGGTTGGGGGAAGAGGGCAGCAGGGAGGCACTGGGCACGATCCGATGCTGCTTGGATTCAAAAAAATCGAGGAAGCTTTGGCGGATTTCAGAGGAAGTCATGATCAATCGGAGACCGGCTGGGGTTGAAAAACCGGAGACGTGCCTATGAACGAACCCCTTCCGAGTGTCAATAAGAACAGCGTGGTGGCTGGGGGAGAGAGACTCTACCTGGACCTGCGGTATTCCAAGGGAGTCTTTCCCTGATACCTCCTGAACTCTTTGTGAAAACGTGTCCTGCAGGTATAGCCTGCCCGGTCCATGATCTCTCCCACGCTGAGGGTTCCGTCCTTGAGTAAAGCACAGGCGTGATCCAGACGTAGCCGTTTCCTGTATTGCAGCAGGGTCATCCCTGTCGCCTCTTTAAAGCGTTTTTCAACCAGGCTCCGGGATGCCGGGACTCCGGTAAGCAGGCCGGACAGTGAACCGGGTTCGGTTGCGTGTTTCTTCATGAGCTGCAACACCTGAACCACTAGCGAATCTGACATGGCCAGCAAATCAGTGGATTCCCGTGAAAGGACTCCCACTGGAGCAATACGGGTAAGCTGTGGAGCGGCCTCACCCCGCAGTGTTTGGTCGAGGAGCCGACCGGCCTGCCAACCGACCTCTTCACCGGCAGGATCAATACTGCTGAGGGGGAATCCGCAGGACAGAGCGGCGAGAGGGTCGTTGTCGCACCCGATGATTCCGATGTCCTGGGGGATGAGATATCCATGTGCTCTGCACCCCTCGGCAATTCGTGCCGCTCTCGCATCGGTTGCACAGAAAACACCGGTTGGAGGTGTACAGGCCCGGATGGCCTCCTGTTCCTGCTCCGGTTTCGAGGTGATCACCCGTTTTGCGTATCCATTCATGCGTAGAACGCGGAAAAAACCTTCGGCTCTGTCTCGCGAATAGGATGCAGCCTGGTTTCCGGAATACATAAAATTCCGATATCCTTTTTCGAGCAGATGTGTGGCTGCCAGTTCCCCGATATTCACATTGTCCGGAAGCACTGAGCAGACGGGATGATCTGTGCTGTGGGATGAAATGTTGATGATCGGGACGGGTGGCAGGGCGACGTGATCCTCCCGTCTCGGTAGAAATGCGATGATCCCTTCAGGGGATTTTGCCATGGGATTGCGGAGAAATTCCGGATGAATTCTCTGCACCGTCCAGGACTCCTGCTCCAAGGAAAACGTGAGAATGCCTTTCAAGATCGACCTCACCAGAACCTGATGTTCGGGTGCAATGATCAAAATATGGGATTTAGTGACAGATCTGGTCAAATCGCTTACAAATTATACGCGATACGTGGATTTCACCAGTCGGAACGCATGCTATGTTTGCAGCATGATGAAGAAGGCTCTCCGACTCTGTCTTGTCGTTTCGTTCCTTTGCACCTCCTTCACGGGTCTGTTCGCCAGTACCGGTGCAGGGGAGTTGGTTCTCACCGGGAAGGATGGACATCACTACACCGCACGGATCTTATTCAATGAGTATTTTTCCGGGCCCCGTGAATTCATGCCCGGACAGACGTATCATTCCAGTCATGCGGATCATCCCGGTCCTTTCAAAAAGGGGTTCACTGTTACCTATATGGATGGGCGGATGGTGAAACACGATGTGATGGGGGCGGCACTTCTTCCCGGTCGGAGGGCATATGTCTATGAGAGCCGCGGACAGATTGAGTTTTTTCATCTCTACACCTACGAACTCCCCATACAGGGGCATCTGCTGAAGGCGGAGAATGATACCGTGGAGCTGCGCAGATTTATGGTCAGGCGATATGACACCGGCACGCCGGTGTTTCAGAGATTTCAGGCCGGGATCGAACCCGATGCCTTGTATTATCTGGATGGAGAACCGTCCAACCGGTCCACTGTCCTGCCGAAGGAAAGCCCGGGCGGTTATGTCCTGCGCGTCTTCCCTCGTCAGAATCAAACCATCAGTGCCTTCCGTCCTGAGAGCGAAGCCGGGATAGAGGCGTTTGGGCCTGACCATGCCGGCGCGAAGTCCGGGTACATGCTTCAGGCGGGGAAGGTGGACTATCTACAGGGAAATGGAAAAACAGCCACCCTCGACGGGGCGACTCTGCGGGTACACCATGAAGGGCATTGGAAAGAGGAAACCATGCCGATTGACAGGAAAGGATACATGATCCTGGATGGACGGTATATCCCCTGGCGCCATCAGGCTCTGCGTCAGGGGGCATACGGAGTGGGGGCCACCTACCGAAAGTGGAGGAAGGCCAAGTATTTTCTCGTGCGCTCCCAGCTTCAAGGTGCGTGGAATGGAAAGATCGAATCGGTTTCCACGCACAAGATTTCCGTAAAGCATGATCTCTCAGGGGACGTGAAGATTCTGCAGGTCCTCCCGGATGGGCGGGTGCTTCTGGATGGGCTGCCTTCGCAGGTGAATCTGCTTAAACCGGGAATGAACGTCACGATCTTTGAGTCACGCCCTCAGATTCTGGAGGGGATGACGAACTGTGGACAGTCTATGACGTTTATGGCGGGAAGTCGGAAAGAAGGCAATCAGCAGCCTTACATGATCGTGGAGTATGGACTCGACCGGAACCGCAGGGTGATTCGGGAAGGATATGGTCCATTCTGGCAGGCCGAACGCAGTGCATTCTTTGGTCAATTTCCGGAGGCCGCCGACCGCCGATATCCGGGGTCGCTTTCAAGCTATCCTCGTGAAGAGGCCAAAGCCAGGGCGATGGCACTTACCCCGCAGGAAGGGCCGTTTTACTGGACGATTCCCGAATTCCCCCCGGTGCCGTGGAACACGCCGGAGTTGCCATGAGGGCTCCTGTCGGCTTTCTTTTCGTGGTCACATTCCTCTGTCTGCCTCCGCTATCACAGGCCAGGCAGAAGCTTCTGGTGATCGGCGACTCCATTTCCGGAGGGTACCGGCCCACCTTGGCAACCCGATTGGGGGACAGCTTCGAGGTAAGCCGGATTGGAGAAAATGGAAAGGATACCCGCAATGGACTGCAGAAGCTGGAGACATGGCTGGGAGAGACGAAATGGGATGTGGTGGTGTTCAACTGGGGCTTGCATGACATGAAACATGGACATCTGGATGCACTGGAACCCCGGCGGGATGAATACCTGAAACGTCTTGAGCGACTGGTTCTTCGCTTGAAAGAAACAGAAGCCCGGTTGATTTTTGTCACCACAACCCCCGTTCCTGAACCTAACAAGGCAGGTCGACTGAATGCTTACGTTGTTTCATTTAATGAGGCCGCAATAGCACTCATGAAACAGCACCAAGTGGAAGTCTGTGATGCCTATTCTGTGATCTTTCCTGTCCGGGAGACATATGAACTTCCTTCCAAAAAACCGAAATGGAGGGATGTTCACTTTACCAAAGGAGGATATCAGATTCTGGGTCGTGCGGTATCGAAAACCGTCTTGACGACGGATGAGTAAATGGCATCTGGATACAGGCAGGTGAGAAATGGGAACAGAGATCCTGCCACCCTCAGATCGTTTTATTGCAGGCAATCTCCGGGGAATAGGGATTCTGCATCGATGAAAATACTGAGGGCAGAGTCATTGACATTCGCTACCACAGCCTCTATGAACCCACCCCCCAAGGGCGGTTAGCTCAGTTGGCTAGAGCATCTGGTTTACACCCAGAGGGTCGGCGGTTCGAGTCCGTCACCGCCCACCATTTTCACCTCCTGTTCCGCAGGAGGTTTTTTTGTGTCTGGTCCAAGGCTTGTTGACAGGTTCTGTTCGACTGTCTGGCTCAGTTGAATCCCATACTCAATGCGCCAAACAATCCCCCGAATATGACGACAATCACGATGAAGTAAAGAATGCTGAAGCAGACCCCGATCAGGGTCATGGCAAAGAACACTTTCAGGCAGATTTTGAAGATGGAAGAGAAGGGGACATCCACATCCACCAGTTTCACGGCCTGAAGGTCTTGTGCGGTATAGGATGCTGTCGTACCGGCCTTCTTGTGTTTGAGTGTTCCAGAAGGCGGAGTGGACGCTGATTCGGGAATGTTTCCATTTCGTCGATTCAGTTCATTTTTTGCCGCTTTGGCAAGTGCGGGATCCGTATTGAGGTGTTTCCTGACACACACCTCCAGTTCCTCTACGGATAAAGAACTGAGGGCCCGCCCATCCTGAGTGTAATGTTCGGTGTTCAATGGCTCCCCTCACAGATTGTCGATCACGCCTCAACCAGTTCCGGGCCGCTGTCGTGGAAGACACCGATTTTGCGGAATTTCTCATACCGGTCCTGTATCCGCTCTTCTACCGTCAGGGCGTCAAGATCCTTGAGGTGTTTCTCCAGCGCATCCCCCATGAAGGTGGCGGTGCGTTGCGGATCCAGATGGGCCCCTCCAAGAGGTTCCGGGATGACTTCATCCACAATGCCCAGTTCGGTGAGATCTTTCGCGGTCAACCTCAGGTTTTCTGCGGCACGGTCTGCATACGCGCGGTCTTTCCAGAGAATGGCCGCACAGCCTTCCGGACTGATGACGGAATAGTAGCTGTGCTCCAGCATGAGAATCCGGTTGCTGACCCCGATTCCCAGAGCACCTCCGCTGCCTCCCTCTCCGATGACAATGGAAAGAAAGGGGACCCGGAATTCGAAACTTTCCCGAAGGTTGACCGCGATGGCTTCCGCCACATGGCGCTCTTCCGATTCAAGGCCGGGGTAGGCTCCGGGGGTGTCGATCAGACTGAGAATCGGCATCCCGAATTTGTTCGCGAGTTTCATCAGGCGGAGGGCTTTGCGGTATCCCTCAGGGTAAGGGCATCCAAAGTTGCACTCCAAATTGGATTTGGTGTCCCGGCCTTTCTGGGTGCCGAGAATCATCACAGATCTCCCGCGGAAGGTGGCCGTTCCCCCGATAATGGCCCTGTCGTCCCGGTAGAGGCGGTCTCCACGGAGTTCCCGGAAGTCCCGGGTCAGCAGATCAATGTAATCGCGGGTGTAAGGGCGCTGCGGATGACGGGCCATCTGGACTTTCTGCCATGCGGACATCCCGGAATAAATTTTCTGTTTGGTTTCGGCAATCTTCTGCTCGATTTTGCCGACTTCCGACCCCATGTCGATCTCCTGTTCTTCACTGAATCCGCGGAGCTCAATCAGCTTTTGTTCCAGTTCGAGGATCGGTTTTTCAAATGGCAGCACGTAATCGGGCATGTGTGATTCCTGAAGGTTATTCAGTGATGCGGACCGGGGTTCCTTCCGGCAGCAGGTGAAAGAGTTCTAAAATGTCATCGTTGACCAGCCGCACGCATCCCGCACTGGACTGGGATCCCACGCTCTCCGGTTCCCAGGTCCCGTGCAGCCCAATGCCGGGTATATTCAGCTTGAGATAATGGGTGCCCAACAGGTTTTCCGGATCGCCGTAGGGGATTTGACGACCGTCCCCCCTATACCAGACCGGGTGTTTGATACGCAACGTAATAACGTACTCTCCCTCTGGGGTGCTGCTGTCGCTTCCGGTGCCCACCCGGTACCGTTTAAAAAAACGTCCGTTTAGCATGACCACCAGGTCGTTTCGCGATTTGGACACCTCCGCTTCAAAGGAACCGGTCAGGATTTGCAGACGTTCTCCCAGACGGATGACATGAGTCTCAATCCCGTTTCGTGCCGCGATGGAGTCAATCGTGGTGCCATGAGTTTGAGCCAGTTTTCCCAAGGTATCACCGGATCGGACCACATGAAACACTTTCTCCTCCATGGGGGTCTTGGATTGGATCATGCGGATGTGAAGATCTCCGATCAGGCGTTCCAGTTCCAGATTTGGACGATCTTCCGGTAAGGCTGCCAGCAGGGCCAGTCCCTCTTTCCGTGCCGCTTTGAAGGCCCCGGAATCAATTTGGGCACGGATGGAGTCCAATTCAGCGGAGATCTCTTCCGAAGGGGTCGGGGTTGGGGGCAGGGGCGTAGCCCGGGGGGATTCCACGGGGAGGGAAGGCTCCGATTCCGGCTCCTCCTCTTTCCCCCGGGGCCATCTCCAAACCGCGATCACGGCAATCATGGCCATGGCGGGTAGAAGCCACCTCCAGGGTCCACCTTTTCCGTTCCTGATGTAGATGTCGGTCATAACAGCGCGTCCAGATCGCGTAACACCAGTGCCATGCTGGGATAGCGGTTGTCTACGCGTTTCTGCAGACATTTCATGACGACATTTTCCAGCTTTTTGGAAATGTCCCCCCGGTATTCATGAAGCGGATACGCTCCACGACGCGGGTCGACCACCGCTCGTTTGTATTCGGTGACACTGTTTGCTTCGAAGGGTTTATGCCCGGAAAGCATTTCATAGGCCACAACACCAAAGGCAAACACCTCCGAGCATTCGTCCACTTTATGGTGCACCAGAGTTTCAGGGGCCAGGTACGTGGGGGTCCCCGGGAGAACCTTCAGTTTCAAATGCTTGGTACTTTTGTGACGGAGGCTGAGGTCGAAATCGATGAGGATCAGTTCCGTATTCGGCTTGATCAGGATGTTTTCCGGTTTGAGGTCCATGTGCAGATACCCGCAGTGATGCAGGTAATTCAGCACGGCGGCCAGTTCCCGTACCAGGGTCAACGAATCCCGTTTGAGAATCGGATTCTGATGCAGAATGCACTCCCGGAGGTTTTCAGATTCATGGTACTCAATCACCATGTAGGGGGTTCCTTTGCAGACCCCTTCCTCCAATAAATTCACCACCCCTGGATGATCGAGAGATTTCAGGATTAACGAGCCTTGTTTGAACGCTTTCCGGATGGTTTTGTCTTTACGGTATTGCTCCCGGATGAAACGGACCACCACCCGTTCCCCTTCAGGGGCCGTACATACATGCAGATCCGTCAGCCCTCCTTTTGGAATTTTGCGAATCGGCTTATAGCTGGGGAGATCCTGAATTTCCATAGCCGTACTCTACCCAATCCTCTCCTTTCTGTACAACGTTAGATCCGATAGAATATTCGAACAAAATGTCCCGGCTTTCCTTCAGCTCTGACCCCCGACTGGAATACTCTCCGATCACGCGATGCCTGATCGGAGTGAATGTGCTGATGTTTGTGGTGGGGATCATAGGAGATTCGCTGGGGCTGGACGCTGTCGGCCGGGAATCCATGTATCACGGGTTAGCTCTGTATCCGGTGCGGGCCATCCATGGCGGAGCCTTTTGGACACCGTTTACCTATATGTTCCTTCATGCGCATGAGATGCACCTTCTTATGAACATGATGGGGCTCTACCTGTTGGGGCCTGATCTGGAGCGGGTATTCGGTCGGCAGGTGTTTCTCGGGCTGTACCTGACCTCGGGTCTGCTGGGAGGCCTTTCGTTCCTTGTGTTCAGTTACGGCCCGATTCCTGTGGTGGGAGCCTCCGGGGCCATCATGGGACTGCTGGGCGCGATTGTCGCGGTGTACCCCCGGCGGGTTTACGTATTGGTGATCCTCATGATCCCTCTCCGGGCAACGGTTCTTGCGGTGCTTCTGGTGACCACGCACGTGTTTTTCATGCTGACCAATTACGGAGGAAGTGTGGCGTATGATGTCCACCTTTTCGGCGGATTGATGGGTTATGCGGTCGCGTCCTGTTTGGTGATGCGGCACCGAAGGCAGTGGCGGGATGCCTTCCCTCCCTCCGAACGCGCCTACGCCTGTGTTGAATTAGAATCACTTGCCCATGAGCTCGCCCCTCAGGAAGAGGAGGGGTGGGACCCTGAAAAGCGGACGCGGTATCAGCGTCTGAGGGAGGCCCTTCGTTATGAGGATATCCCGTCCGTGGAGGAGCTGCGGGTGAATCGGGCCTGAAGAACGGGAAGGGCCTGAACGGCCGCTTCAGCTTCCGCTGTTCGTTTGCTGTTTCCCTCTCCTGTGGCGATGACCTCCTCCAGCCAAATCACCCCGGCCACGTAGTGGCGGTCGTGTGCGGGTCCGCTCTCCTCCAGGATGGTGTACGTCGGGCTTTTCCGCCATTGAGCCTGGGTGAATTCCTGAAGTGTCCCTTTCGGATTTCCCTCCCGGATGGACGGCGTGCGATCAGCAAGCAGGGTGGTGAGCCGCGGTTCAAAGTGACGTTGAAACAGTCCCCTGCAGGCTTTAAGGCCCCCGTCACAGTATACCGCTCCGATCACCGCCTCCACCGCATCCGCGAGGTTGGAGTCACGGTCGGCCCCTCCGGACCGTGATTCTCCCAGGCCGAACTGCATCAACGGCCCCAGGCCCCAGGCTCGTCCGATCTCGGCCAGCGCATCCCGGCTGGTGACACCGCTGCGGAGCTGGGTCATATTTCCCTCGTCCAGCGATTCGCCGTGCCGGAAGAGGAAATCCCCGACCAGCAGCCCGATTACCGCATCTCCCAAAAACTCGAGCCGTTGATTATCCTCTGAGTTTCCCCCGTCCTGTTCATGCCGGAAACTGGGGTGGGTCAGTGCCGCCGTAATCCAGGTCTTGCGACGGAAGCGGTGACCCAGTGTTTTCTGGAGGGGTTTCAGGGAAGACATAGTTTCAGAGGTCAGAATGTTTGGGTGAAGGAACGGGAACCGTCCTGTCCCCGGACGTGCCGTTTACAGTGGAGGGCGTCCGGTTCGAAACATGTGGGTATGGGGTGATGTCTGAGCTGAAGCGGGTGACCGCTTACGCCCGGGGGTGAAAATGTTTATGTACCTGATGAAGCCGTCTCTGGTCAACATGCGTGTAGATCTGAGTGGTTCCGATGTCTGCATGCCCCAGCATTTCCTGAATGGTGCGTAACGGGGCCCCGGAGGACAGCATATGACTGGCGAAACTGTGACGCAGGCTGTGAGGATGCAACAGGTCCTGCGGTAGATTCACGGAGGTGCCCAGTTCCCGGATCAGTTGCCAGATCCGCTGGCGGGACAGGGGGCGTCCCCGAATGGACAGAAACAGAACACTCCCGGCTGTCTCGGGATCGTTGACCAGAACCGGGCGGTCGTGGTCGATGTAAGCCTGTACCCGGCGTGCGGTCGCGGTGGCAACAGGGACCAAACGTTCCTTCCTCCCTTTTCCACGGACCCGGATATAGCCTTCCTCGAAATGAAGCTGATCCACCCGGAGAGTGCAGAGTTCGCTGACCCTGAGTCCACAGGCATACATCAGATCCAGCAGCGCACCGTCTCTCCGGCCTTTCGGTGTCTTCTTGTCAGGGGCCTTCAGAAGCTGATCCACCTGCTGCGGTGAAAGAATGCCGGGCAGATGCCTCCAGAGGGTGGGGCTGTCGAGAACCGCAGCCTGGTTCTGCTCGATAACACCCTCCTCCGAGAGAAACCGGAAAAACATCTTCAGAGAAACCAGTCTCCTCGCCAGAGTGGCCGGGCGAAGTCCCTGCTTCCTGCCATCGACCAGAAAGTCCGTCAGGCGCTTTCGCTCCACGTCACCCAGAGCACTTTGTTCTGCCGGAGTCAGGAACTCCGCCAAGGCGTTCAGGTCATGTCCGTAGGCCGTGGCGGTTTCCCGGGAGAGGCCCCGTTCAATCAGCAGAGAATCCAGAAAGGACCGAATCCAGGTCTGAAGCAATGGCTCCAATGAGTCCTCCTTCAGGGCCGCAGCAACTGAAGGGCAATGTTTGCCCGGTCGGCCTGTTCGGGGAGTTCTTCCCCGTACTCATTCAGGTAGGCTTGCAAGGCCGTCCGGGCGTTCTCCACCTGCCCAAGGGAACGGTAGGACTGAGCGAGATTCCATCGGGCCTGGTGGAGTAGCCCCTCTGGATCAAGATCAATGGCCTGCCGGTAATCCTGCAGAGCCTGATCATGCTGTTCCATTCGGAACCGGATGTTCCCACGTCGGAAGTAATACTGAGCAAATGCCCGGTCGGAGGAGGCATTCTCCAGCACGGTGGTGTAGAGTTCCTCTGCTTCCTGGTACCGTCTCATCGACAGTTCTGTCTGTGCCTGGGTGATGATGAGATGCTCTTCCAAAGGGCTGAGACGGGGGCCGGATGCGATCCACAGCACTCCGATCACGGGAGCAAGGAACAACAAGGTCGCCGCAGTTCCGATGACCCCGGTACGATGTTTCTCCAGCGATAGGACCCAGCGGGGAACATGAACCAGATTCGGATTAATCCGGTGTGCATATGGGAGGAGTCGTAAGCGCAGTGCCGAGAGCAGCACTGAAGACGCCTGTTCGCCCGAGGTCGACAGAGCACGGTGCAGTGCAGCCGATAGCGGAGCCGCATCCTCTTCTTTCAGGCGGTCCAGAATCGGGAGCAGGATATGGTGCGTCTCCAGCCGAATAGGAGGAGGGGCCGGGTCCCGGTCCCGGGACTCCCACTGAGCGATGCCGCCGTCCGCATACAGGACATCATCGCCGGGCAGCATGGCCAATGCACGGGAGATGTCTTTCGGGGATTCCCGCCAGAGCAGAGGGAGCAGGGTGGCGGCTGTAATTCGGCGGGCTTGCCCGCCATCGGGGGTCAGATCGAGAAATGCTTTTCGCTTTGCAGACCAGAATGCACTGCGGATGTTCTCCTGCAGGGCCTCCCGTTCCCGGGCAAATTTGGTGGGACTCCCGGACAGGGCTGCACACGCATCCATTTCTGCAATCAGTAATGCCGGGAGGTCGAATTGCGTCAAATCCCCCCCTGTGATTTCCGGAGTGAAGCTGGTCTCCGGCACCGGCCAGGCCGGAAGCGGTTCCGACCCGGGCTGCCATCCCTTCAGAAAGGTCCGAACCTGCTCTTCGCATGAGGAGGTCAAAGACGCAACCAGGTCCTCGCTTCCGGAAGGCAGGGAGAGGCGTTGAAGCCCCTGGGCGAGTACGGGCCAGGAGATTCCGCTTGCGAGAGAGGTCTTCAGGTTCTCAAGAACCTTTATCACCCGGGAGGCGCCGCCGGCAAGCAGAGCTTCAAGTACCGAAGGGAGCAGATGGGCCGGGAGAGGGGTGTCCCCGTCGTACACCCAGGCTGAGGCTCCATCGGGCGATATGCGTGTATGACCGATCAGATGCTCCAGGGCAAACATCGGGGCATCGACCTCCTCGGTCTCGGGGAGGGCCTCCGCCCAGGCTTTCCGGGTGTCCAGCAGGTTCTGCCATGCCGGGGACAGGAGGTCACCCTGCGCCAGTACATCCTGTACGTTGGCATTCAGTTCCTGCTTCGAAAGGGAGGTGGAGCGTACCAGGGCAAGTTCTCTTCTTCCGTCCACCAGGCGGTGAGCCAGTGCCACCTGTTCGGAACCCGCTTCAATGGACCGGGTTCCCTCCGCCTCCTCCGTTTCAAAATGGGTGGAAAAGAGGTCTGGCACCAGTTTTTCAGGAGCGCGGCCCCGCCAGACTCCATCCCCTAGATACAGCATCTGGAACGAAACGGAATCCCGGAAGCGGATTTCAAATCCGGAGCAGGTCAGCCAGATGCCGACCGGTTCCAGTTCCACCGCAAGACCGGGCTCGAACTGCCATTGTCTTCCCAGAGGACCAAAGGTACCCAATCCTCCTGAAGTGATCAGGTGGGTATGGTCTGCAAGGGCGGTGCCCTCGGCGGTTGCAGACAGGCTGAGGGGAAAGCCTTCTCGCCATTCCATCTCGCTGGTCGTACCGTCAAATCTCACGTGTTACCCTTTTCATCTTGTGTTGGCTGTTTAGCGGTTTTAGTGATGGAAAGTCCCCTTCGTCAAGGAAGGTCTGTTTCAAACCCCCTCTCCTGGCTCCGTATTCTATGACCTCTTCTGTACCTGATCAAACCCTTCACTATGGTGTCAGTTGGTATCCCGAAATGTGGCCGGAATCTGAGTGGGCCGCCGACGTAGACCGAATGGCCGAGGTAGGGTTCACCCTGATCCGGGTATTTGAATTTGCCTGGAAGCGTTTTGAACCTCAGGAAGGTGCGTATGAATTCGACTGGGCCCGGAAGGTCTTGGATCTGCTTCACCAACGGGGCATTCAGGTCATGCTGGGAACGCCTACCGCCGCACCGCCCTCCTGGTTGACATCCGCGTATCCGGAGGTGTTGGGCGTAAACAAAAACGGGAAACGGAAAACGCACGGGATGCGGAAACACTACAATCCGCACAGTACCCGGTACCGCGACTTCAGCCGACGGATCACCGCGCAGATGGTGAAGGAACTGGGGGATCATCCCGCCGTACACAGCTGGCAGATCGACAATGAGATGTCCGGCTTTGATTATGGGCCTGAGACGCAGAACCGCTTTCACCAATGGCTGGAAACCCAATACGGCACCATTGATCATCTGAATGAAACCTGGGCGCTCCAGTTCTGGTCGCAGGCCTATGACCGATTTGATCAGATTCCACTGGTTGTTTCCAATGTAGGGTCCATCGAACAACCGGAACGGCATCATCCGTCGCTGATGATGGCAATTGCCAGGTTTCAGAATCAGGCATGGACCTCCTTCATGCAGGAACAACTGGAGGAAATCCGAAAAGGCCCTGACCGTCCGGTCACCACCAACATGACGGGATTCATCGGAGCCATGGATTGGCCCCGTCATTTCAAGGGACTGGACCGCTCCGGTGCAAGCATGTATGCCGATCTGAACTACTATCATTACAAGTTTTGCGTCATGGATCTTCTCCGTGGTCAGAAATCCGAACCGTATTGGCTGCTGGAGACCGCACCAAACTGGTCCGGAGGCGGGCCGGTTTGGAACATCCACCATGATCCCCGCGGGATCCGGGCCTTCACCTGGCTCAGTATGCTGATGGGAGGATCGATGGTGCTTTACTGGCAATGGCGCAGCCATTGGGCAGGTCAGGAAATGCAGCATGGCACGTGTGTGAATCAGAATGGTGACTGGATGCCGGGGAAAGAAACCTGGCAAACGCTTGCCCGCGAGTTCCGTGAGCACGGGGCCTTTCTGATCGAGTATCCGGCCGGAAGGGGACCTGTAGGCATCTTATGCGATTCTGAAAGTGCCTGGTACAACTCCATCGACCCCATTGATCCCTCCAACCAGTATGCCAACCGTCTCCGGGATGAGATTCAGATGCCCCTGGTGCAGCGCCATCTTCACCGCGATCTGGTGCATCCGGATGCGGACTTCGACGCGTACAGGGTCTTGATCGTGCCATGGATGGCCTGTCTTCCGAAAGAGACGCGGGATCGGCTTGGAGAATGGGTCAAGAAAGGCGGGCGGTTGTTGTTGGGACCTCACACAGGGGTGCGGACCGAAGAGACCACGCTTTGGCTGGGGAGTGAATATGGGGGGCTGGAGGAATGGATGGGGGCCACCCAGTCGGTACGCTTTACCCCCCATTGGGTCGAAGACCTTCAGGACGTGGTGTTTACAAATGGGCAGCGGTGTCACCCGAAAATCTGGTGTGAAGCGTTTGAGCCCCATGGGGATACCGAAGTTCTTGCCCGTTATGAGGGCGGATATGGGGACGGATCCCCTGCAGTCCTCTCTCATTCCTATGGGGAAGGGCGGGTGATCACCCTGGGAACGTCCCTGGATGAAACCTGCTACCTGTCGGTGCTTCAGATCCTGCTGGATGAGACGGGTGTTTCCCCGCTGGCATCCGGAGGAGACCGGGTGTTGGTGATTCCGCGAGTGGATCCAAAGGGGAATGTTGCAGGATTGGGCATCGTGAATACCCGCAAGGAATCGCAAACCATCCTCATTCACCATGCGGGACGTGACCTTCTCACAGGAGAATATCTGCAAAAAGAGGTGGATCTGTCTCCTTTGCAAGTTCGCTTGCTGGATTGTCGGGGCTGAGAACCGGCTGATATCCTTGTGATCTCGAAAAAAAAGATTCGCATTGCCCCCTACCTGCCGTAAAGTCCCTTACCGCTACGGATTTGAGAAGATAACACTGGACCCGCGATGAATAAGATATTTCCCCTCCTGATTCTGTTTTCCCTGCTGCCGGCGCTGTTTGCCGAAGAACTGACTCCTCCTCCGAATGCAGAGGGGATTACCAAGCTGGTGGTCCGTTCCCTGCCTCAGCGTCACCTGAGCCACGAAGCCCTTTCTGAAAGCGTGGTTCGCCGCATGCTGGATAACTTTTTCCGGTCCATGGATTTTGACCGTACGATTTTTAAGGCCGAAGACATCATCACCCTGCGCAAAGCGGCGGCGGATCTCGAAACCAGTCTCTCGGACGGGGATGTCACTTTCGCATACACTGCGTTTGCCCTCTACAAAGAACGGGCCCGTGATCGTGTGGCCTATGTGGACACGCTCCTGGAAAACGGCTTTGACCTCACCCAAGAGGAATCCTACGTCTGGCGCCGGAAAGATGCCGCCTGGGCCGCCACCGATGAGGAATGGAATGATCTCTGGAGGAAAAAAGTCAAAAACGAGTATGTGGGTCTGCTGGTCAGCCAGAAAATGAGAGAAATTGAAGCGGAAGAAAAAGCCGCGGAAGAGGCGGCAGCGGCAGCAGAGGAAGGAAATGCAGATGCGGAGGCGGAGGACACGCCGGAACCGGAAACAACGGCTGACGCGGAGGAAGAGGTGGATCTCAGTCCTGAGGAACGCATCCGAAAACGCTATGCTCAGTTCATCGAAGTGTTGGAGGGTCACGATGCGGATTATGTCCTTCAGATGTATCTCGATAGTTTTGCAGGCTCCTTTGATACGCACTCCAGTTATCTGTCTCCCCGCCGGAGTGAGGATTTCGACATTCAGATGAAACTGTCCTTGACCGGGATTGGGGCGGTGCTGAACTATGATGAGGGTGCGGCCAAGATTGAGCGGTTGATGAAAGGGGGACCAGCCTTTAAGGACGGTCGCCTGAAACCGGGGGATAAAATCATCGCGGTTCAACAGGAAGGGGAGGCCCCGGTGGATATCCTCTACTGGCCACTCTATAAATCCGTCCGCCTGATCCGGGGTGAAAAAGGATCGACGGTGATCCTGCATGTCATTCCCGCAAGCGACGCGACCGGAACGCAGATCCGGAAGATTGATATTGTCCGGGATGAGATCAAACTGGAGGAAAAAGCGGCCCGTTCCAAAACCCACTCCCTGGAGCGGGAGGAGGAATCTTACAAGCTGGGAATCATTGCCCTGCCTGATTTTTACGCGGATTTCAGTGTCAGTCCGAATTCCGAGGAAGGACGCAGTTCCTCTCTCGATGTCCGCCGTCTATTGGAGAAACTCAATGAAGAAGAGGTGGACGGGCTGGTGTTTGACCTCCGGAACAATGGCGGGGGAAGCCTTCGGGACTGTGTGGAAATGACCGGATACTTCATCGACCGGGGACCCACGGTACAGGTGAAGTCCAACCGCCAGGCCGAAACCCTGGATGATCCGAATCCAGGGGTATTGTTTGAGAAACCGATGGTGGTCCTGGTGAACCGGTTAAGTGCTTCCGCGTCGGAAATTCTGGCTGCGGCTCTTCAGGACTATGGCCGGGCCGTGATTGTGGGTGATTCCAAAACGCATGGAAAAGGTTCTGTGCAGAGTCTCCTCCCTCTGGACCGCCGGAATGACTCTCTGGGTCAGTTGAAGGTCACCACCGCCGGTTTTTTCCGTGTGGACGGACGTTCGACTCAGCTCAAAGGTGTGGCTCCGGATATTGTCATCCGTACCCCAACCGACGTGATGGAGCTGGGAGAGGAATACCTCCCGAATGTACTGCCCTGGAGCTGGGTACGCCCCAGTGCCTTCCGGCCCTGGAGTGATTTGCGTGAGGCCAATGAGTACCTGGAAGAGAAATCCATGGCCCGGCTGGAGGAGAATGAGAAATTCAAGTATTACCAGGACAAGGTGGACCGTCTCGCAGAACGGGTGCAGCGTCGAGAAGCCTCATTGAATTATGAATCCCGACTGGAACAGAGCAAAAAAGACCGTGAGCTCGACAAACTCCAGGACAAAGGCCTGCTGGTGATTGACGAGGAGGAAGGAGAGGAGGAGGACGCGGCCTCAGACGAGGAAGAAGAATTTGAGATCATGCCCGAGCGGGATCTTGTGCTTCGGGAAGGACTTGAAATCCTGGCCGATCTGATCGAATACCAGACGAAAGGTCCTGAGGAAGAGAATGCAGGTGCGGCTCCGGGAGAACCGGCTGTGGAAGATCTCATCCGCACCCTTGAAACTGTTCAATAACGCAAAAGGATAAAGGATCCCACACATGGATGCACCCACCCAGAAAGCACTTATCTGGACTCTTCTGACTGTCGTTCCCGCCTATTTAATTGGTTGCACCCTGATCGGGGCCAAGAAAAAGGCCATGGCCACCTGGATGTTGTATGGAGCCGCAGGTGCTGTGGTGCTGGCCTTTCCGAGTGTAGCGGTGTTAAAAGGGATGTTCGTGGAATCCCTGACCTTTAGCGGACAGGTCGCGGAATCCTCTTTGTGGGAAAAAAACTGGGCGGATGTGCCGAGTGATGCCACGGAGATTGATTTTTATGAGGACCCCTCCAAACAATACTTCAGTTGCAAAGTGGACCGTGATTCATTTGAAGCATGGTGCGGTCAGAATGGTCTGACAAAAGCGGGTAAAAAAGAGTGGGCTCAGATTGACAAAACGTTTGTTGCCCGTTTCAAAAACCGCGGAGTTGATCTGTCGGAACGTAAGCTGCACTACCAGGGCGGGAAAACGCTGGCACTGTTTTATCCCAGTGCGGGGCTGATGTACGTGCAGATTGTCACTCCCTGAGGATGATGCCCTCCCATCGGGTTTGGGGGTTTCAGGAATGGCAGGCGGCAAGGACCTGCTATCTGGAGGAACTGGAGCCACGTGTTCAGGCCCGTCGTGCCAGAAGGAGCCGGGGTGAGAAAGATCCGGTTGAGGATTTCCTCTGGGAGTATTACAGCCTGAGGGGCGGGCGTCTTCTGTTTTGGTCTCCCGGATCGGGTGTCGCTCTCGAACACGCCGGTTCCGATGAGTTTCCGGAGACCTCAGGATTCTGTGCAACCAGAGAAGGGCGGAAGGTCAATACCGAGGACCTGCTTCGCCGTCGAAAGACAGGCGTGGAGTGGATCCGGCGTCTCCTCATCAGCGTGCAAAACCGTGATCCGGTGTATCACTGTCTGGGCCTGCATGAGTGGGCGATGGTGTATGAGAAAGAGGATATCCGTCATCCCCAGTTGGGGCTGCGGCTTCCCCATGAGGACATCCGGTCGGTTGTGGAGTCGTTTCCTCTTCAATGCACCCATTACGATGCGTTCCGTTTTTTCAGTCAGGAAGCCCGCCCGCTGAATTCCGTGTCCCTGACTCCGGAGCGCCGTCTGGATTCTGAACAGCCTGGATGTCTGCATGTGAACATGGATCTGTTTAAATGGTGCATGAAGCTCCAACCTCTGGTGTCCTCCTCCTTGACCCTGCAGGCATTCCGGCTGGCGGATAGAGCCCGGAAACTCGATATGCGTGCCAGTCCTTATGACATTCGGAAATGCGGACTGGAGCCGATCTGTATTGAAACCAAAGAAGGTCGAAAAGAGTATGTGGAGGGCCAGCAGGAGATTGCGGAGGATGCCCGTCCCATTCGGCAGGCATTCGTTGAGGAGCTGGCAGCCCTGTGATGGAGGTTCGTGGGACATCGGAACCTGACTGAACGCGGAGAGAGGCAGCGTCGCGATGTACCTGTTTCCAGGGATGTTTGTGAAATCGTAAGGTTCACGCCTCTGTAAGGATGAATGAATATGGTCACCTCTATGTCCCATGTTCTTCCCCTTACCCGTGAAGAGGCACTATGCCGTTTGGCGGAGTTTCTCCCGTTTGCAGGATCTGCATACACGAAGGAACGCAATCATGATCTTGGATCGTTCAGGCAGAACACCGTTTCCGGTTTGTCCGCCGCGATTCGCAGGCGAATGATCACGGAGCGTGAAGTGGTGGATGCCGTGATCCGGCATCATGGACCTCTTGAGGTCGAGAAGTTTCTTCAGGAAGTGTGTTGGAGGAGCTACTGGAAAGGGTGGTTGGAACAGCGTCCGGAAATCTGGAGCCGGTACAAGCATGCTCTGTGTCAACACCATGAGGAGCTGTCCCATTCATCAGGTCTGACGGAGCGCGTTGCCAGGGCCAGGTCGGGTGAGACAGGGCTGACGTGTTTTGATGCCTGGTCTAAGGAACTTCGCGACACCGGAACCCTCCACAACCACACCCGAATGTGGACGGCGTCCATTTGGGTCCATACGCTTGGACTCCCCTGGGAATTGGGTGCCGAATGCTTTCTGTATCATCTTCTGGATGCTGACCCGGCCTCCAACACCCTGAGTTGGCGTTGGGTGGCGGGGCTCCATACCCGGGGAAAATCCTATCAGGCACGCGCATCCAATATCCGCCAGTGTACGAATGGCCGATTCTCGCCGGGACCGGAAGTCGAGGCCCGGTTCCCGGCGTCTTCCTTTCAGGAGCCCCCTCCGCTTCAACCGTTCCGTGCGCCTGCGGATGACCGCCTCCCCGCAACGGTTCTGGTGCTGTGTCCCGAAGACTGGGCCCTGGATCTCCCGTCAGGCCTTCGGGATCAAGTCGAGCAGGTTTACCTCCTGACAATGGAGGAGGAAGAGGCAGAAGGCTTGTCTTCCTCCCTGGTTCGCCGTGCAGAAGATCGTTGCCTGGAGGATGCCGGCAAGGTCTGGGCTCAGGCGGGGCACGTACGGGTGGTCACCTGCCGTGAATTTCAAACCCTCTGGGCAGAGGAGCTGGCCTCGGTACCTGTGCGAATGCCCTGGGTGCCCGTCGGTCATTGGCATGATCGCCTCCGCCTTATTTGGAAGGATGTGGAACCCCTCTGGTATCTTCGGGAATGGGATAAGTCCGCTTGGCCGCATGCGAAGAAAGGGTTCTTCGGGTTTTGGAAAACCTTCCGGGCTTCCCTCCATGCTTGACCCTTTTCCGCGCTTTTCATACAGTCTTTTTATACGTAAACGGAGTTTCATGATGAAAAAAGTAACCTGGGTTCCCGCCATGTTGGCCGTATGGTTCATTCCCGTAGTCGGGCAACAGAACCTGGAGGCCTATCAGGCACAGTACCAACAGGAGATCGAAGCGGCGGATGCCTCGTTTTCCTTGGAAACCTTACGGGTTGTGAATCTGTATGTGACGCGATTGGAGCAATTGGATGAACGGGCCCGCATGGAGGGAAATCTTGATTTGGTTTCGGAAATTCGCACGGAGATCAAGCGTGTCCGGGAAGAACGTTCCCTGCCTGTGGCACTTTCCGAGCAGGAATCCCTCTCTGCGGTTCAGGAGATCCTGGCCGCAGCCTTTCACAAATTGGATGTAAGCAGGGCGGAACGCATCCTCTCGGTGTCGGAAAATTACGAGGAGCTGCTCGAACGGGTACAGCGGACACTGGTTCAGCAGAACAACATTGACGGCGCATTGGAGGTGCGGAATGCCCGGGAGGCGGTGGAGGAGAGTGAGCGGGTCATTGCCGCCCGTGCGTTGATGAAAAAGGCGGACCAACCTCCCCGCCTCACCCGTAAACGGCCGGACCATGTGCCGGAAGATGCGGTAGAATTCAAAGGGCGTTTTATTGCCCTGGTGCAGAAAGACATGACCTGGGAAGAAGCCATGGCCTTCTGCCGGGAACAGGGAGGACGTCTTGCCACCCCGGATTCAGAGGAGCTCAACGAAATTTTCCGGGAGTTGCAGGAACAATCCCGGAAAGTCCGCGTGTATCTGGGCGCACATGATCAAAGGAAAGAAGGGCAGTGGCTGGATGCGGACAACCAGCCCCTGGCGTTTAAAAAATGGAGCCGTGGAGAGCCGAACAATTTTGCGGACAAGGAACACGTCGCAGAGATGCGCCCCACCGGGGAGTGGAATGATATTCCCTCCGATATGCGACTTCCGTTCTTCTGTGAATGGTAGATCCTGATCAGGGTTGCATTTCAACCGGGTCAGGGTAGGGGCGGGACCAGTGAAGAGAGACTCTCTCAACAATCCCACTGGTTTGCCCTTCTGATCAGTGGCATCAACCCCCAACCTGGAGACGCTTGGATGCCCAAGGTGTACATGTTATGTGTAGAGGATGAACCGGATGTTCTGGATTCGGTTGTACGGGATCTGGAGGTGCTTGAAGATCTGTTTCCGGTGGAAGCAGCTGCGGATGCGGTTGAGGCCCGGAACCTGCTGGAGGAGATTCATGACCGCGGAGATGAAGTGGGGGTGATCTTCTGTGATCACATCATGCCCGGAGAGTCCGGGGTTGATCTTCTGGTCGCACTCAGACAGGACCCGCGGTTTGCCTACACACGTAAAGTGCTGCTGACCGGACAGGCAGGGCTGGAGGCCATGGTGAAAGCGGTGAATGAAGCGCGTCTGGCCCATTATGTCTCCAAACCCTGGGAAGCGGGCGAATTGGTCTGGGTCGCGAAAGCACAGATGACGCTTTATTATCAGGAACGGGATTTAAACCCCTGGCCGGTCCTCAGCGGTCTGGATGTGGAAGACCTTGAGGACCTCATGGCCCGGCACGAAGCCGACGGCGTCACCGACTGAGGGTTCTGTTTTGGACTCGGATCCCAGCCTGAACCTGCCGACATCCGAGGCACTCCATCATCTTGAGAAACGCACACGCGCCTTGGGCCGTGAACCCATCCGGTACCAGCCGGGTGAGCAACTCCTGCAGGAAGGGGTTGCGAACCGCTCGCTCTATATCCTGATGAAGGGGGAGGTCCTTCTCTCGAAAAAGGGGGAAGACGGTATTCCCCGGGAACTCGACCGGCTGGGTCCGGGGTCCCTGCTTGGCATCCTGTCGTTCTGGACCGGGGACCCTTCGTTTTCCGATTCTCATGCGGTTACGGCAGTGGAATGCCTTGCCCTCGACCGGCCACTGTTTGATGAAGGGGTTGCCGGGGATCCGGAATTTGCCAGACGAACGCTCCATTTGCTCGTTGCGAATCTCAGTGACCGGTACCGCCGGGTGGTGGGGCTGAACCTCCGGGTAGCGTCGCTGACGCTGGATTTGGAGAAAGAACGAAATGCACTCAGAGAGGCCGTAGCGGATCTTCAGCGCACCCGGAACCAGTTGGTGCACAAAGAAAAACTGGCGACCATGGGACAGCTCCTTGCGGGAATCGCCCATGAAATCAACAATCCCTCCAGTTCCCTGCTCAACAGTGTGGGAAATCTGGGTCGTGAGTTGCCCAAGGTGTTCGAGACCGATCCAGTCCTGCTGCATGCGTTTCAACAGGGACAGGACTCCGCCTACGTCACGCCAACGGAATCACGTGAGAGGATGGACCGGCTCGCGACCTCCTGGCCGGAATTGTCCCGTAGCGCATGCCGACGATTGTCCCGACTGACCGAGGATGTGCTGGAGCAGGTCGAAGGAGCCCTGCAGGGTGGCTGGACCCCCCGGATCGATGAATGGATCCGGGCCTTTGAATTGGGAGGAGCCCTGCACAGTATCCAACTGGCGGATGAGCGGATTACCCGTTTGGTCAAGAGTCTGAAAAGTTACAGCAGACAGGATGAGGATACATCCTCCTCCGTGAGGGTGGGAGACTGTATCCGGGACACCCTTGTGGTGCTGAATCATAACGTGAAGCATTATGATCTACGGATGGATGTTCCCGATCTTCCCTCCATCCCGGGGAAACCCGGTGAGATCAATCAGATCCTGACCAATCTGATAACCAACGCATGTGAAGCCACGGATGCCGGAAAACGGATTTCCCTACAGGCCGGTGTGGGGGACGTCCACCTGTTTGTGGAAATCGCGGATGAAGGACATGGGATTCCTGAAGACCTGCTCGACCGCATTTTTGAGCCGAATGTCACCACGAAGAGCGGGGGGGGACAATATGGTCTCGGCCTGGGTCTCGCCATTTCCCGGGACCTGGCCATGCAACATCACGGAACCCTGCATGCCTGGAACCGTGAGGAGGGCGGGGCGGTGTTCCGATTGGAACTGCCCCTCACCTGACCGAGGATTCTCAGGGGGATTCCTGACGGATCCGGATTTGAGGGAAGGGGATGTTCCAGCCCTGTTCGGCTCCCATGGACACAAGAGCTTGCTGCACCCAGGCCGGTATGTCTGCCCATGAGGGGGCACCTTCGCCTTTTACATCCACCCGGACCCGCAGCCGCAGACTGGAATCTGAGGCTTCAGCGAGAACAAGGTCCATATGCTCCAGATGATCCCCAAGTTTCGATTCCAGGACACTCCGTACCACCTGCTCGGCCTGGGCCGGCAGGTCATGCACCACATCCTGAATCAGGGTGTAATCGAGTCCGAAGAATACTTCGCGTCGGAACCCGGTGCTTAATACTGTCGGTGACAGCTCCAGATACTGAATGGAAGGGATCACTCTCTGACTGCCGCCGGGAGAGGTGATTTGTACCGAAGAGGGGGTTTGATAGGAAATTTTTCCAAAGGTTTCGTCTGACAGCAGAACCCAGTCCCCCGGTCGGGAGGGAAACCATTCTTCGCTGTTTCCGGGTGGACGTGACAGCAGGCCCACCAGCATCTGTGTAGGCAGATGCAGCACGCCTCCCTCCAGCAGAGGATTTACCAGCTCCGTCCGGAAACTGATCGCATTTACTTTCCAGGGGAGACCTTCGTACACCAACCGTTCATCTTCCCGGACGGATCCCATATTGAGCATCATCCTGAATTGCTCGATAAACGAGGGAAGGGTTTTCATCGCACCCCACCCCACACCAATGAGGAACAGCAGGCTGAGGCTGAGCAGGAACCAGTCCCCTCTGAGGTTGAACGTGGCCAGCATTGCACCAATGGCAGCAAACACCGTAAAGAGCGTCCAGAGAAGGGTGGTCAGTCTTGAGGAAAAGGATTTCCCTTTTTTCTTGGTGGGTTTCAGTTTCCGGATGCACTCCTGCAATCCTCTCATCCCGAAGAAAACTCCAGCGAATGCCAGCACACCGAGGAGCAGGTTTAACCCCTTGGAATTGACAAAACCTGACGCCTTCTCCCTGGCTTCCTCAATAGGGGAGGCGCGTTCTTTTTCTTTTTCCGCGAGTTGGTTTTCCAACACCGTGATCTGGTTTCGGGCATCTCGTAACCTCGATTCCCAAGTGGCCTTTAAATCCTGTAATTCGGCCTGAAGTTGTGGATCCTGCGCGATTTCCTCGAGAGGCTGGAGATTCTGCAAGGCCAGGGTTGCGGACTTTTCCCGTTCTTTGTTGAGCTCAAGCTGCTGATTCAGTTGACCCAATTCACGCGATTCCTTGGTGGCATTTTCCAATTCTGCCAACAAGGGTTCCAGCAATTTTCCGAGTTCTTTCTGCCAGTCAAAATCCTCTTTAGGGGCATCCTCAAACAGAGAGGTGTCCGCTTGAATGGCAATGATGCTGAACTGGCGCCGCAAATGGTCCAGGCTCCGGTTCAGTTCGTTCAATTCCCCCAGAAGCCGCTCTTTCCGGGTAGGGTCAACACTCTCGCTCATTTCCGCAACGAGGGCTGCTTTTTCTTTTTCTTTCAGCCGTATGGAGTCCAGAAGTGCAGACAACGAAACCAACTGATCCTCATTGCCCTGGAACAGGGTATTCACCGCTTCTGTAACTGACGACCCGGTTGCTTCGGAGGGAGCGGGGGCCGGTGAGTCGGGTTCCACCTGGGTGTCAGGGAGTACGGGGTCCTGCGCCACGAGCGTCAGGCTGAAGAGAAAGGGAAAGAGAAAACGGTGCATGCCCCTACATCCGTTGGATGGACGCAGGTGTCAAGCGTCCAATGTCATCCCTGGGCAACTGCTTCGTGCAGGACCTGCATCAACTCCGTTAAACTGTAGGGTTTCTGGATTCTTCCCTTAAATCCGATCTCTCTGTATCGGGCCATGGTGTCGTCCAGAGAATAGCCACTGGTAACGATGGCGGCAAGGTCCGGATAGTGGGTGGACAGCTCTTCATATACCTGCCGGCCTCCCTTTCCTCCGGGAATGGTTAGGTCAAGAATAAGCACATCGTACGGGGCCGAGTTGTCATAGGCCGCTCTTACGAGAGACTTCGCCTCCTCCCCATCGCAGGCCTCCTCCACCTTGTGTCCGAAGTGCTCCAGAATCCTTCTGGTCGTGGTTCGGATATTGGCATCATCATCCATGACCAGAACCCTGTAGGACTGTTTGGAGCCCCCCTCCTGTTTAGGTGGCGGAGGCGCTGAGGGTCTCTCATCGGCTTCCAGAGCCGGAAGAAGGAATGTGAATGTGGTGCCTGACGGTGTGGATTGTACCGAGATATGACCGCCGTGAGCTGTGAGGATATTGTGTACACTGCACAACCCGAGGCCGGTTCCGGTGTCTTTGGTGGTAAAATAGGGATCAAAAATGCGGTTGAGCATCTCACTGGGAATCCCGTGACCCTGATCCGTGACCCGCACCTGGATGTAGGGACCTGGAGGGAGAGCAACCGGATTGCTGTCCCTCAGCATCAGATTTCGAAGTGTGACCCGGATTTCCCCTCCCTCCGGCATCGCCTGAACGGCATTCAGGGTGAGATTGTGAAACACTTGGTGAAGTTGTCCGGGATCCACCTGGATGGGTTTCAGATGTTGTTCCGCATCCACATGGCATTTGCACTTCGTGCCGTGCAGAACGAAGCGCGCCGATTCCTCTGCAAGATCCGACAGAGAGGTTCTGGTTTTGATGGGCGGACCTCCCTTCACAAAGGTCATCAACTGTCGGGTGAGTTCTTTCGCCTTGTGGGCCGCCTCACCTGCATGTTCGAGAATTTCGACTTTCTCCGTCTCCTGCTTCAGTTGGAGGTGGAGCAGAGAAAGATCCCCGAGGATCACAGCCAGAAGATTATTAAAGTCATGACCGATTCCACCCGCGAGGAGGCCCAGTGACTCCAGTCTCTCCAGCCGGTTTTTTTCTTCCGCCTGTTTACGGGTTTCGCGGACATCCCGCATCACCAGTACCCAGCCTTTTAATGTCTGGTCCTGACCGCGCACCGGGGATGCAGAGTATTCCAGGAGAAACGTACCGCCGATTGAGTTGGTGAGATGGAGGGTGGTGAGAAGGTTGGGGGTTTCCTCGTGCAGCAGAGCAAACAGCTCTTCCTCCTCCCCGAACTCCGTTTGTAAGTGTGCAATCGAGGTGAAGGGTTGCTCTAACGCCTCCTCCTCGGTGACGGCCAGCATTCTCTCGGCAACGGGGTTGAGCAGTTGGATTCGTCCTTCCCGGTCCAGCGCGACAACCGCATCGCCAATTGCGGCCAGGGTGGCGGCAATCCGGTCTTTTTCCAGGGAAAGATCTTTCTCGGAATCCGTCAGCCGCTCAATATGGCGGAGTAGGGATTCCTGGGCGGATTTTAGCTGACGGCACATGCTGGCAAACGCCACGGTAAGAGAATAGGTCTCATCGTGAATGTTCGGAGACGGAAGTTCCGTATCCCAATGTCCATGACTGATGTCCTGTGCCGCGGTGCTTAACTGCAGGATCGGGGAGGTGATCTGCCGGGAAACCGACCACAGAAGGATCAGAGACAGCACCACGGAGATCAGGGTGCCGATGAGAATCCAGAACAACGCATTTTGAAAACTACCGGCGATTCCGGACAGCGGGGTGTCGTAGAGGAAGGTCCAGCGGATGGCGCTTTGTCCTTTTGGCTGGACCCGGGAAAACTGGTGGAGAGACTGTGGAAACTGCGAGTCCGGCGGAATGGTGCCACTTGGCTTTGAAAGAGCCTGGGAAATGATGTCCGGGGTGACGGATGTGCAGTGGTTTTCGGGGGAACGTGGATAAAGGATGTCACCATTCTCATCCAGCAGGGTGCAGAAAAAGCCCTCTTTCATCGGGGGCAAATTCACCAGGAGCCGTTCCAGGTCCATTTCCAGAACCAACACCCCATTCAGGATGCCTTCATCATTCAGTACGACTGTGGAAAAGCGGATGGGATCTCCGGCTCCCTCATGCGTGAAAAACACCGGGGTCCGTTTTCCCTGGATGGCGGCCAGATGATTGGCCCCCCGGAACCAGGGTTCGTTGCTGAAATTCATCTGCTCATCCGCAAAAGGAATCACTTCCCCGTTTTTGTCAAACCCCAGTCCCAGGATCTGCCTTCCTTTGATATCCACATAGTGGAAACCGCTAAACAGCTCCCGGTGAGAGCGAAGGTAACTGGTCATACGGTACAACAGGTTGCTCTTGGCCGCCTGACGGTCACCCATGGTATCGGAATTGGCCAGGGTGCGGGTTTCCGGAAACTGACTCACGACGAGAGCATTCATCGCCTGGGCATCCAGAAAGTTCTCCACGTATTTGGTTTGTTGACGTGCGCGGGACAGTCCGTCTTCAATCTCTCCGATGAGGGATTGCTTGTAGAGATAGCCCAGCGCAAGGATCGGGATGACGACTGCCGGAATCAGCAGGGCCAGCACAAACAGCCTCATGAGCCGCGCCAGCAGGCTCCGACCGGGTGGGGGAACCAGAATTCCGGGGTATGGAGACTGAGGGTCGGAAGCGCTCATGGGGTGGGTGTCAGGACATTCAATAGTGCGTTGCAGCGAATGTCGGCCCGTTCAAGCGACTCCTCCGGTGTGGAGATGCCCAACAGCATCTCATGGAATTCTGTCCCCAGGATTTCACAGATCTCACTCCAGCTTTCGACCGAGGGACGCATCCCCGCATCCAACTGGGAACGAAGGGTTCCTTCCGACATGGCTTTCAGTACCGGGTATCTCGCCTGCAGTTCCTCTACCGCAAACAGTGAATCCAGGGGAGGGGCCCCATTCCCATTGTGGGCCAGCAGGCGCTGCTCCTCTTCCTGATAAAGCCATTCCAACAGCATTCTGGATTTCCCCGGGTCTCTGACGTTTGAAGGAATTCCCAGACTCCAGACTCCCAGCGGAGTGACGGGGTTCATTCCCGGGGCATGAGGTGCCGCACCATACATCACCTTTCCACGAACTTTTGAGGCCGGATTCAGTTCCACAATCGGGGACCGGGCTCCCCATCCATACGTCATGGCAACAGTGCCGGATGCAAACCGGCTGGTGCGCTGGTCCCATGCCATGGTGAGAATGTCGGGTGGAGACACCTCAAGAAGTGCAAGGGCATAGTATGCTGCTGCAAGTCCCTTTTCCGTACGGAAGGCCGGGCTTCCGTCCTCATGCAGAAGAGGCTGCCCGAATGCTGCGAAAAAATGCGCCATGGTCTGTCCCAGCGGCTGCCCTCTCTGTGCATTCCAGGCGATCCCGTACATCCCCTCCTCCGGATTGTGCAGCGCCTTTGCGGTGGCCAGCAGTTCTTCCGTCGTTTGCGGGAAGGGCAGACGCTCTGCTTCAAAAAGGTCCGCCCGGGCCCAGAGCAGTTCGGCATGCGGCTGGATCGGCAGGCCGTAAAGGGTCTGGTTCACTTTGCACGTGTCCAGTGCCGGCTGGAGAAATCCGTTCAGATCGATGTTCGGTGAGAGCCTGAGGGGGAGCAGAACCCCTTTCTCGACGTATTCTCCCAACCAGACAATGTCGAAGGCAATCAGATCATAGGCCGAAACCTCATCCTTGAAATTCTGCAATGCCATGGTGCGGACGTCATTGTAGACCACAATCTCCAAATCGATTTGTGATTGGAGTTCCCGTTCCATATGCTCCTTCATCCGGTCCATCGCGAGTGAAAAGGGGTCCGTAACCAGCAGCAGGCGGTACTTCTCAGACGTGGACGTTTGCAGAGACGGTGAGGGCGGATTTCCTGAGTCTGTACATGCCGACAGCAACAGCAGGACGCCACATAAGCCCCCTAGAAGACTCCGTGTCCAGCTCGACCGGAAATGCGTTCCGGCCGCGAAGGCGGTATTGCGATGTCTCATACGCAAAACCTATCGAACTCGCTGTAAAAATACAATTCAGGAAATCGATGAATCCGGATTCTGACGTGAAGAGTTGTGTCAGGGTCAGGGACCGAGGGGTTCCCGGAGGAGATGAAGAAAGACATACCCACTCAACACACTGGCGATGGCGCTCCCCCCGGTGACTGACAACGCCATCCAGAATGGAAAATGGGCGGATGCATGGATAAGTTCAAAGGAGAAGAGGAGGCAGAAGCCCCAGCAGAAAACCGCCGACAGAGTCAGGGTGCGGTTTCGAACCGGGAACAGCGTGACCGACTCCCGGAAAAACAGATAGCAACACCCCACAAGAGCTGTCCCGTGAAAGTAGGACATATCCCCTAGGCCTGGAATCGGATGGGTGAGGAGCGTGTTGTAGATCGCGTGCAGTCCAATGGCCATCCCAAGGGTTTGCACACTGTCCATCCCCCATTTTCCGGGATCGCGCACTGCACGGGTGAGCGCCAGCGCTGTGGCCCCCGTGAGCGTGAAGTGAAGAATATTCGCACTGATAAACCGACTCACCATCACGCCGCTGCTGACCGGGTCAAAATAGCCGAGGTTCTCTTCAATGGCAAACCCAAGGCCGACAAGTGCTCCCAGGATCAGCGCTTCTCCATCCCGCCAGTTGCGGAGCGTCCAGATCAGAAACGGGGTATACAGAAGCAACTTGAGGACTTCTTCGCGTAAGCCGACGGAAACAAGGAAATACGCGAGCCCAACCAGAAAGGTATCCCCTTCGCTCAGGTTGAAACGGGTATCCAGCCAAATCCCGCTGAAGATGGTGGGCCAGGTCGAGATCCAACCGAGGATAAAGGCTAGAGGGGCCAGGCAGAGCAATGTCCTCCGGTTGGGTCCGGAGTAGAGGCCGAGTAACATTGCCGACCAGACCAGGCCTGCAATGAGCGTCATCAACAAGGCATCCAGCCGTATTCGCTGCGCTTCCATGAGCCAGAAATTACGGAGCATCATCCCCCAGTCCCCCCGTCGCCGTCCAAGGTCAAAGCGGAAGCTCCCCCGGGCTTCTGTCTCATAATCGGGATGGGAAAACCATCGTTCCACAAATGCCGGATTCTCACTTTCCAGGACGGTCAGAAGGAGAACACGTCGGACAAACGGGTCCGGATGCAGTTGATTTTCCCGGTCCAGCAATTCCAGGGCTTCTCCGACTCGGCCCATGCGGAGCATGTGAAGTCCGAGCCCGAACGATACCCCGGGGGCCTCCTTCACGTCTTCGGTGAGAACCTCTTCCCCCTGCTCGAGTACATCGGTCCACTTTTTCTGCTGATCTTGATCCTGAAAGAGATCCGGATCGACCGGATCACGCGACATCTCCGGATCACCCTGCAGATGTTTGAGCTGAAGGTGCAGTTGATAGAGAGCCCTCAAGGGGGACTGAGGGGTGTCACGGTACACGCTGAGCTGTGCTCCGAGTGCAAGCAGGATCCCAGTGGCCACAAGCAGAATACACCCGTTCCGTATCCCTGCCACTGAATGAGATTGATCCTGAAGAAACCGTTGAAAAGGGTGCATGACCCTCTCTTCACCCTCCACGGTCAGCCGGTCAACCGCCAAGTGAATCTTTCAGGATCCAGAGGAACCCACCAGCGGTTTCCAGGGGGACGGAAGAGGGAAGCCGGACGAAATCAACTGAACCGCTCCATCGGCTTCAATGGACTGATGAATGGCATGCAGGACCTCTGTCACGTGTGCGGCATGGGCTCCGGAACAGCGGTGGGGCCGGTTCTGCCGGATCGCATCCGCCATGTCCTGAAGTCCCCGGCTCCATTCCACTGTTCCGGCAAAAGCCGAGGGAAATGCAAGGGGAACCTCTTCCATGGTGTTGCCAAAGTCAGCCGAACGGACGGGAGATTGAAAATTAAACCAGCTTTCAATGAGGGAACTGCCTTTGAGCCCGTGGAATTCCACATTCTGTTGAGAGGGGGTCATGGCTGCCACGTAGAAGTTTGCTGTGAGGCGTACGGTTGTACCGGTTTCAAGCTCCAGCATCGCCATCACAAAATCAGGAGTTTCAAGGGTAAATGAATCCCCGTCTTTTGTGGTTCGGTGGGGGTGAACCATTTTCCCCCAGGCCCGTGCCGAACGGACCGGGCCCAGGATGGACGTGATAAAGGTCACCGGGTAGGGAGCCACATCCCAGATAGGGCCGACCTGATAGAAGGGCTCCGGTGCCGGATGCCAGCTTTCGATCCGGCCATGATTCACCTCGGCATACACCACCCGGATGTCTCCCAGTTTTCCACTCTGTACTTCTTTGGCGAGAGTCTGTTGGGCTTCCCCCAGGAAGGTGACCGGGGCGCATCCCAGACGAACGCCGTGTTCATCTGCAATGCGCACGAGTTCATGAGCTTCCTCCGGGGTCATGGCCAAGGGTTTTTCGCTGAACACATGCTTTCCTGCCTCGAGTGCAGTCCTGGTGACCTCGAAGTGTGCATGATGAATCGTGAGGTTGAGAATCAGGTCGATGGAATCATCGTCCAGCAGTTCCTGTATGCTGGCGATCCAGGGGAGGGAATAGGTTTTCGCAAAGGCGGCTGCTTTTTCCGTATCCAGGTCAAATACCGCAGCCATTTCGAGCCCTTCAACCTCTTTCAGAGTGTCGAGGTAACGCCCGGCAATGTTACCACAGCCAATTAATCCAATTCGAATCGTATCGTTCATGGTGTGTCTCCTGCGTTATTCGCTCATCCAGGATTTCAGAAGGCGGAGGGATTCCCGCACTTCCTCAGTCGGATCATACTCCTCAGGCTCATGCTCGATGCCGATCGGACCTTGGTAGCCGATCTCTCTCAGGGTTTCGACGCAGGCCTCAATTCCGACCACTCCGTCTCCGAGTTGACAGGTACGGTGCTGCCCCGCTTCCCGCACATCTTTCAGATGCAGATGCATCAGTCGGGGAGCCAGTTTCCGAAGAGCTTCGTTGGCGTCACAGTCGTTGGTCCCGAACCAGCCGGTGTCACAGGCCACGCCGACGATGTCCATATCCTCCTCACCAATGATGGCGATGACGTCCTCCGCGGTTTTTTCATTGGGGTGGTTCTCAAAAGCCCATTTGATGCCGTACTGCCGGAGGAGCCGGATGCACCCGGCCCGGTCCGAATGCCATACCGGCATTCCTCCTGCCAGAATCCCCGCACCGACAGAAGAGGCGAGTCTGCAGAACCCCTCCAATTGCTCAAGGGTGCTGCCAAAGCCTCCAGCCAGGCTGAGGGGGGTGAGTTGATTCTGTTTGAGCACGTCACAGGCGATGGCGACGTGTTCATCTGTCGCCCAGCAGGGATGAAGATGGGCAATCCAGATATCCAGATAGGAGAAGCCAAGTTCACGGACGGCTTCGGCAAGTTCCGTGAATTTCGCTTCAAACGTTTCCAGTGACTTGAAGGCCTCCTGGGTGGCGGTATTTCCCTGTGACCATCCGTCGGTCATGTGGTAGTTCAGTTCTTTGGCGACGTAGTTTGCGGTGATACAGGATAGGTGGTTTTTCATCATGCAAAAACTATAATTCTTTTTCTTTGTGGTATCTTCCCGTATCATGACGTATTTTTGTGAATATTTGATATGAAGGTATTTCAATGGAAGAACGCGAGAACCGGTCCCCATGAAGGGTACCGCCTGCATAAAGCCCATATTCCCGCCCGGCGTCCGTTTCCCTATCACGGGCATGACTTCGGAGAGTTTTTCTGGACCCTGGAAGGCCGGGGAACGCATGAGGTGAATGGGCAGTCGATCTCCGTTCAGAAAGGGGATGCGTATTTTATTCGTCCCGGCGACTGCCACGGGTTTCGCCCTGCCACCGGACAAACCATGATTCAGTATAATCTGGTGGTGCCGCAGGAAAAACTGGATGAGCTTCAGCAGCGGTACTTTCAGAGTCGGTCCGTCTTTTTCTGGCATCAAGGGACCATTCCTCAGAGCTTCCGTCTCACCCATGCCCAGTTGCGAAGGTTCGAGCTGGCGGGGGATGACCTGATTCGGAAACCGCAGCATCCCTTCACTCTCGACCATTTTCTCCTGAACCTGTTCGGTGAGCTGTTTGATGAACCCACGGCCAAGGTCGATCCCTCGGTTCCCGACTGGCTGGCGAATGCCTGCCGTCAGGCTCACCGGCCTGACGTCCTGCGTAACGGATGTGAGGGATTTATCGCTCTTGCAGGGAGAAGTCCGGAACATGTCTCCCGGGTGTTTCACCAGATGATGGGGCAAACCTTAAATCAGTACCTGACCACGCTGCGTCTGCAGTATGCCGAGCGGGAACTGGTCTCAAGTAACACACCGGTTATCGAAATCGCCATGGACTGCGGCTACACCAGCCTCAGTCATTTTTACAAACTGTTTGCAGAACGGTACGGGGCTCCTCCACGCCGGTACCGGATGGAACGTTGGTTGTATCAGACGCCGGAAGAGTGAACGTGTCTTGTGTGCGGTGGCCGGAGCCGTTCCTCCTTCGCACTCCGTGCTTGAGTCTACGTTCTGCAAACTGGACCTACATAATGTTTCATTGGAAAAGCTGCCCTGAAAGGGCCACGGGTCTCAGCCCAGGGCAACGCCCTGGGTAAGGAACCCCCCTTGGGTTTGAACTCTGAAGGAGTTCCGGATGTTGCAGACGAACAGCAACTCAAAGGTGGATTCCGGTGCACCTTCAGCGCACAGAGTCTTGTAGAAAACAGAATGCCCAGGGCGTTGCCCTGGGCTGAAATCCGAAGTCCTTTCAGGGCTTGGTTTTGACGCAAGCCCAGATTCAGGAGAACAATCCTTCCGGCAGTGAATTTGCAGAAGACCTTTTCACAGCTTTTGGCAATGCACCCTAAAAAAATCCCCGCCGGAAGGCCGCGGGAGTGCGGTGCCTTCGGCGGGGCGTGAGTTGAATCAAGCTGCGGATGTCAGGCCAGACGGCCTTCGATCAGACCCAGGGGAAGGGGCGCGGGTTGGTCCGGTTTGGATTCCAGCAGAACCTGCCCGCCGCTGACAGAAGAGGCTTCGAAGGCATGCATGACTTCCAGGGCGTGATACGCCAGTTCTCCGCTGCTCCGCTGGGCGGTTCCGTGACGGATGGACATGGCCATATCCGCGGCGCCGATTCCGCGCATGTTTCCTGCATACTTGTGGCTGAAGGCCTGATCCCGCCATTCACGTTCGGTCGGGGTCCACAGTTTGACCGGACCGCCGAAGGTGTTGGGGTCGGGAACCTGAAGAGAACCTTCCGTTCCATAGAGCTCAATCGGCTTATGGCCGTGTGCATACACATCGAAGGAGATGGTCATGGTGATGACCGCTCCGGAGTGGAATTCCAGAGCTCCCACATTGTGAGTGGTAACTTCCACCGGCAGTTGTTTGCCGAATTCCGCTTCGCAGGTGGCGGTGCGGACCTCAAACGCCTTGGACGTGATGGCCATCACCCGTTTGACCGGCCCCAGCAGGTGCACCAATGCGGTAATGTAGTATGGCCCCATGTCAAACATCGGCCCGCCGCCAATCTGATAGAAAAAGGATGGGTTCGGATGCCAGGATTCCGGGCCGCGGCCCATCATGAAGGCGGTGCCGGAAACCGGTTTTCCGATCCAACCGTCATCAAGCAGTTTGCGGCAGGTCTGCAGTCCTGCCCCCAGGAACGTGTCCGGTGCACAGCCGACCTTCAGCCCTTTTTCCGCTGCAGAGTCGATCACCGCTTTTCCATCGGCGAGTTCTACGGCCAGTGGTTTTTCACAGTGGACATGTTTGCCTGCTTCCAGGGCTTTCAGGCTGACCTCAGCATGCGCCGCGGGAATGGTCAGGTTGATGACCAGTTCCACATCCGGATTCGCAAGCAGTTCCTCAACGGACTGGGCTTTGCATCCGTGTTCATCCGCTTTGGCCTTCGCTGCTTCCGGATTGAGATCCGCGCATGCGACAATGTTCAGAATCTCAAAGGCGGAGGAACCTTTGAAATATGCGTTGGAGATGTTTCCGCATCCAATGATGCCGATACCGACAGGTGTTACAGATTCCGTCATAATCGTGTCCTTATTTGGTGCCGGTGGCAATTCCCTGGCCGGTGAGGTAGTCGTAGCTCTGATTCACGGCGGTCATCATGTCGCCTTCATAACTGTCCAGTTCGACGGCAACATACTGGGTGTGTGACGCAACCTTGGAGGCCGCCAGAAGATCCACCTGCCCGCTGCCGGCTGGCATGAACGGCTTGGACGTGCTCACCATGATCTTGCCATCCTCGGTTTCTGCTTCCACAAACGTGGCATCCTCTTTCACCATTCCGTCTTTAAAGTGCAGGAAGGTGCCGCGGGCTCCGATTTCCTGAATGAAATCGACAGGGTTCAGACCGGCGCGGGCCACCCAGAACAGGTCTGCTTCCCAGAGAACGGTCTCAGGAGTGCGTTCCAGGAAAATCTGATAACCGGGAGTGCCATCGACATCCACCAGATCCCAGTCATGATTATGGTAGCCGATCTGAAACCCGTGGGGGGCCGCATTTTCGGCGGCTTCACAGTACAGGTCTGACATGGCTTTGACCTTATCAGCCGATGTGTAGTTTTCTTTAAAGTCTGGAGGGCAGCCGGTGATGACGGCTTTGTGTCCCATCATTTGCGCCTCTTCGATGACCCGGTTTTTGTCATCTCCCAGGGGAAGCGCGCCATGACAGGAGGGTGCTTTGAGACCAAGCTCTGCAAATAATTTACTGGCGGCCTCAGGGGATGAACCGGGGTAACCGGCGGGTTCGACGCAGCCAAAGCCCATATCGGCAATGGCCCGGATGGTGCCTTCATAGTCCTGCGAGGCATTTTCGCGGACGCTATATAACTGAACAGTGATTTCGGGTGTCATCATGTCTCCAGAAGTTGATTGTTGACGATTTCTGTTGTTTACTGAGCGATTAAGCCTTGTACAGGGTAAGGTATTGATGAAAACTCTGAAAACTGGTTCAAGACTGTCCCCCGCCTTGTTGCGCATTGGCTATTTTATCAGTGGCCCGGGTGGTTCCCTGACTCCGTTCCGGATTCAGAAAGACCGGCTGCTGATCGAGTGGCTCACGCATGGGCCTGTTTTTCACCCGGAGACAGACCGGCCTGTCCCCGCAGGCACCGTGTTTCTGCATCAGGAGGGACAGCAGACGGTGTCCAGGTGTCTGCAGGACGACCATTACGAATGCATGACCGCCGAGTTTGATCTCTCCAGTATTTCGGAGCTTCCCGACTGGCCCCGGAGCGTGGAATGGCCGGAAGAGGAGGGCGGGGTGGCCTTTGCCCACGAAATGGTCTTCCGCCATCACCACACCCGTATGGAATTGGACGTATTGGGACCCCTGATCTGGTCCCAGGTTCAGTACCGGGTGGAGATTGCCAACCGGGCCTCCCGCCGTGTCCCTCCGCGAATCTCCGCCAGCCTACGGGAAATCGAAAAAAACTACACCCAGCCGATCCATATCGAGTCGTTGGCTGAAAAGGTCGGCCTCAGTCCCTCGCACTTTCATGCCCGCTTCCGGGAGGTCATGAACATGACTCCCCACCGCTATCTGGTGCAGCAGCGCATGCGGGCGGCACGGCACCGGCTTGTGACCACCTCCGATCCTGTGAAGGCGATCGCCTTTGATGTCGGGTATGCGAATGCAGAAAACTTCTGCCGGGCGTTCAAAAAAGAAACGGGGATGACCGCGGCTCAGTTCCGGAATGTGAACCAGGCGTTTTCTTCATCGGTCCGGGCGGGATGACTCAGTATAAGGGACCGCCCAGCAGAATGTATTCGCGCAGGACCTGGGTTGCCTGGGGTTCGAGCAGGGGTCCTCTGACCTGAATTCCCCTCTCGGTCAGAGAATCCGCCCAGTTTTCAGGAACAGGACCTTCATCAAATCCGATCTCTTCCACCATCTTCCGTCCGGCACCGAATTCCAGGCATTTGATGCCAGCCCAGGGCAGGGCGCCAAAGCATTGGGAGCAAGGTTGAGAACTGGAGGTGAGTACGAAATCTCCTTCGGCAGACAAATCATGCGTCCCCAGCACCTGTTGTGCAAACATGAGGGCCATCATTTCCGCATGGGCAACACTGCAGTTACAGTCCACCACCCGGTTTACCCCGATGGAAATACACGCGCCGTCCGACAGGCGAAAGACACCCGCGGCAAAAGGCCCGCCCCCTCGTTTCACGTTCTGCAGTGACCATTCGATGACTTCCGACATTCGCCCTTCAGCGGTTGGAAGCGTGAGGCCCTCGATCCCGTCCGCCAGTTCAAGGGGGATCGTGAGCTCCAGCCGGGATTTCATGGCAGGGCCACCACGTCACCTGCTGCCGGGTAAATGCCGGACCGGGCCAATGAGGGAGAGGCGGGTGTGAATTCCAAAATCGACTGTTGAGGCTTCACCTCCTGCACAATCGCAGTACCCAGCACCCGGCCTCGACGGACAATTCGAACCGCAGAGCCTTTTTTTAACCCCTGGTCTGAACCGGCAGCTGCAATCAGCGTGTTCCAGTGAGGGTCGACGGACAGGAGTTTCGGCCCCTGATCCTGAACCATCGGAGGAGGAGTGGGTTGGGTCCTTGGACTGGTGCGGGTAAGGCTGGGGCTTGTCATAGGCTGCGGGGCGACCCCGTGCGCTTGATCACGCAACCTTCTGTTTTCTCGCCGAAGCCGTTCGTTTTCCGCTCTCAGACTTTTCAGCACCGTATGCAGTTCCTGGATTTCCGCCTGGAGGATTTCCGGAGAGGGGGATTGCCCCATCAAAGGCGGCAACGAACAAAGCGCGACGAAGAAGGCCATCCATTTCATAGACTGATATGTAAGTAGGATGCGTGATAAGTCCAGATCCTTTGTGCCTTCCCATTCGCCATCCCGCACGGGCATCTGCCTGGAGCAGGCTGCGTTCGCGGGATGTCCCTGACCCGTTGGGAAGGGACGGTTACCGGTCCAGGAGCAGGGAGGCGATCCCGAGCCGATACCCTGCATCCTGTTCAGAAGTGACCCCGAACCGGAGCGTGTTCGCCTCCTGGATCAAAGACGGATCCAACTCAAGTTCGCGGGTAATCGGATTGTTTTCCGGATTAATGACAGCCGGCAGTTCGATCCGGGTTCCGTTCACGTCCACCCAGCCTTCTCCTTCACGCAGACGTTCTGCCACAAACCGCAAACGGGCACGTTGAATGGGCCCGGACCCACGGGTCGTCACGGTCATATCGACGGGGTTCCGGTGGCGAACGGTCTGCAGTACAGCATCCCCAAAGGATTGGGTCGTGTAGACGTGGGATGGGGCATCCGGCTTGACCGTGCCTTGTAGTTGCCCGATGAGGATGACCGGGAATCCAGATTCCAGGCGGCCTGACCATCCGAACCCCTGGGGCGTGACATTCAGGGGTTCGTTCCTGAGCTGGATGGAACCGTTGGCCGGGTTCAGGACCCCTGTGCGCATTTCGGCTGATGCGAACCGTGTCCCTTGCACCGGTTTCAGGTTTACGCGGACCTCCCGGGGGGCGGATCCGCTGTTAACCAACAGGGTCACCTGTTCATGGGCTTCAGGGAGATCGTCCGGTTTGGGGGCCATGGGATCGGTACCGTCCACAGAAGTGATCACATGAATGTGATCCTCTGAATCGGTTGAATAGATGAGGCGTCCTCTAAGGCTCCGCATGAGGTCCATGGCAATGCCTTCCCCTTTGTCGCTCCAGAATCCACCGCCGAGGCCGAAGTGCATGAGGCTTCTGCATTTGTCGAGACTGAAGTCCAGTACGGTGGCGAGCTTGGTGCTGACCCAGAGATATTTGGCTGCATCCGCACTGACCTGCTGTACGCCCGGAACAGCCTGAGGATCCGCACTGGAGGCCGTTTCTGTGTTGTAGGCATACAGCCATTTCCCATGTTCGACCATTCCATACCCGGTGACAACTTCGTAATTGGCAGGCATGACCCTGGGGTCGGAGCCGTAGTCGTGATCGTTGTAGCCGTCAATGAGATCAATCGCGGCGTCGATTGTAGGTTTGTACAGCATGTCCCAGGCCGCCCAGTGATCTTCACTCGGCCTGTTCCCCCAGCCGATAATCACCTGAACCAGTTCACCCGCCGTTTCCTTGATTCCTCCTGCATACACCAGCAGCGGATCGATGTAGGGTTTGAGCATGCCTTTCCCCGACCAGTAGGTGAACTGCGTTTCATCATAGATGTGCCAGGGTGTATATGCCGTGAAGGGTTGCCCGTTGACGGTGTAGGTTTCCCCGTCTGCTACCCCGTCCGGCGGATTCTTCTCTTTCACCTGCTGGCGCCACTTGTGGTGAGGTGTTTTGTAGGCCCGGGCATGATCGCCAATGGACGCCCGCCCCTTTTCATTCCGGCCCCGTCGCCATTCCTGGCGTCCGGCCCGGGTCCAATTCCAGGGAGGGGTGTCAAAGTTTTTTGTCCATTTCAAGTGAGGGGCCACCGTCCCGTCGTGCCGGATCCGGACCTCTCCACCTTCTACCGCATTCGAGATGTCGAAGAAGCGGGGATTGAAATTGATCCGGTTGTCATTGGCCCAGTTCAGGTAGGGTTCGTTCCAGAATTCCATGTAGACCGGTTTTCCGGCCGCCTTTGCCGCGTTTCCATATGCCAGCCCGGCCTTCCGGTAGGCCTCTTTCCAGTTGCCGCTGTCAAACCGCATGCTGGCCTGAGTGCGGTCCCCAACGGTATGAACCAGAATCGGTGTGGCGGGGTTCCGGGATTTGGCGGGACTTCCGGGAGAACGGTTCCAGTCCATCTTCCGGTCCAAACCTAACCGGTAACGGGTGGTACGCGGAACCTGGCGGCCATCCGGAAGACGAATCTGTTTGAGATTATAGGCCCCGAAAATCCCCACAGGAATCGTACGGGTCCCATTGATGTCCCAAAGCTTCCCGGTTACGTTGATCTCCAGAGGAGGGCGGGAGGGCGTGTTTCGTTTCACCCACAACAGATCTTCGACCGTAAATTCGAGGGTGCCGACTCCGAGAGGATTCACCACCCCGAATGCAATGGCGGTCGCACCGTCTGCGTCCAGGATCTGATTTTCATCTTTGAATCCGCCTTTTGGGGGCTGATGGTATTTCGGGAGGCTGAAATCGGAAAACCAGATGCGGCCGGTGGTTTCTTTCTGATGCAGATCCACCGCCTGCGGATGACTGTACCAGGTCCCGTCCGCCTCGCGGATCGCAACCGTGACCCCGGCATCAGGGTGAAGGGTTTTGGCTCTGACCCGTAAGGCCATTCCATCGGCTCCCTTCAGATCCAGAGGTCGCTCCAGTTCGATCACCTTCCACCGGGCATGGGTCCAGTTCCTGCGTTTTGTACCCATTTCAAATGTACAGTCCACCGGAAGGTCCAGCGCGGACAGCATACTGACGGGAAGCAGGAAAAGACTCAGGAAAACTTGTTTCATTGTGGGATTCCAATCGGGGTAGATATTCCGTGCGAATACGCGTCTCGCATCCTCGCTTGACAAGATCACCCTATTCCCTGACTTTTTCAATGTCTTCTTCCGAGGATTCTAAAGAGATCCGAACAGCACCCGTCACACAATATGGCCTCACATCCCACACCGTTTCCCCAGCCATGGGCAGAGCTTCAGCGAAAGGCACCCGCTCACTCCGGTGTACGGCTGGGGCCTCTGGACTTATGGGTGAAGGAGCGGGGAGGAGACTTGCTTCTCAGTACGCACTATCATCCGCTGCTTGAGGAGGAGGGGGATATCCGGGTCCTGAAAGGCAAGCCGCCTGCAAACAGTGACTGGATTCGGGTTGGAGCCTGGAAGGATCTCGCGGAGATGGACATGCAGCCCCGTTTTCCAGACCGCCCTGTTCTGGTCCGTCCGGAATTTCCCTACACTCTTCTCCCGGGGGAACGGGTACAGTTTTACGTGATGGTGCCTGTCTGGGTATGCATCGGACGCAAGGGGGAGCCCCCTGTTCTTGAGCAGCCGGTGCTGAATCTGTCGAAAACCTGGTTCGGCTCACCCACATCCGGCGAGTTTTGCTATTCGATCCGAACCTCGGCCCACCGGGAAGGGGAAACGCTCGAAGCGGGATCCTGGCAGGCCATCTGCCCGGTTCGGATTCGGAATCAGTCCAAGGAAACCGTCTCCTTTGAGCGACTTTGTCTCCGGGTAAAATATTTGAGCCTGTATCAGCACGCGACCAGAGGGCTGTGGGCCAACGAGTCGAGTGTCATCTTTCGGGGGGGGGATCACTGGAGCCGGGTGGCCTATGCCCGGAACCCTCCGGCCGAACTTGGGGAGGTCACCCGGTTGAGTACCGGTGCGGTCGACCCCCAGGGAACATTCCTCCAGCGAGCCATCACTCAGGGAAGGGGTTTCCTCCAATGATTCAAATGCTCGAATCGATTGGGGTTCCCGCTCCCTGGGCCAGAGCCCTCATCACGCTGGTGGTCTTCTGGCCGGTGATTGCCATCGCCTCACGGTTGCTTCGCCGAACGTTGAAGCGCCATGCCTCCCCACAGGCCGCCATGCTGGGCTATCAGGTGGTCTATTATGGAGGATGTGTGATTCTGATTCTCACGGTCCTGACCGAACTTGGGTTCAAAGTGGGGACCATCCTCGGTGCGGCCGGTGTTGCGGGGGTCGCCATTGGATTTGCCGCCCAGACCAGTCTTTCCAATTTAATCAGTGGGATTTTTCTCGTCTGGGAGAAACCCTTCCAAGTGGATGACGTCATTAAAACCTCCACGGGGACCATGGGGGCGGTGATGGCGATTGACTTACTCTCCACCAAGATCCGAACATTTGACAACACCCTGGTGCGGATCCCCAACGAGGCTCTGATTAAATCTGAGGTGACCACCATTACCCGCTTCAGTATCCGCCGGATGGACATCCCCGTCGGAGTGGCGTACAAAGAAGATGTGGACCGGGTGATGCGGGTGATGAAAGACGTCGCGGACGCGAATCCCTTCTGTCTGGATGAACCGGAACCCTTTATCCTGTTTAAGGGGTTCGGTGACAGCTCTCTCGATTTTACTCTCGGCCTCTGGTTTGCAAAAACCGATTATGTCGCGCTGCGAAATTCGATTCTGCCGGAGTTGTTTAACCGGTTCCGGGCGGAAAATATTGAGATCCCGTTCCCGCACATCAGTTTGTATACCGGCAGCGAAACGGACCCGTTTCCGGTTCAGGCCGTTGATCCAGTTCAACGGCCAACAGAACCCCCTCCTGGAGAAACCACATGAACATCGGATGGATTGGAGTTGGCGTCATGGGCGGGGCCATGGCCCACCGCTTGCTGGAAGCCGGACATACCTTGCAGGTGCATACCCGTAGCCCTGAGAAGGCGGCGCTCCTTGTGCAGCAGGGAGCCCGGTGGTGTGATACTCCATTGGCCTGTGCCCAAAACGCGGAGGTGGTGTGCACCATGCTGGGCATGCCGGAGGATGTCCGGGAGGTGTATCTTGGAGAAAAGGGGCTGAATGGATCCGCTTCCTCAACCACCACCTTTATCGACTTCACCACGTCCAGCCCCACTCTGGCGGAGGAGATTGCCAGAGAAATGGGAGGGCTTGGATTCCCGGTTCTGGATGCCCCTGTTTCAGGTGGCGACGTGGGGGCAAAGGCCGGGACGCTTTCCATTATGATCGGCGGTGAACGGAACGCGTTCGACGGCGTCACACCTCTCCTGGAGGTGCTTGGGAAAACGATCGTGTATCAGGGCACGGCCGGAGCGGGCCAGCGCACCAAGCTTTGCAACCAGATTGCGATCGCTTCCACTATGCTGGGGGTTTGTGAGGCCCTCGTATTTGCAATCCGCTCTGGCTTGGACCCGATCCAGGTTCTTTCAAGTATTGAACACGGAGCGGCGGGGAGCTGGTCCCTGTCCAACTTGGCCCCCCGGATGCTTGAAGGGGATTGGTCTCCCGGTTTTTTCGTCCGTCATTTTATCAAAGATATGACGCTGGCACTGGAGGCTGCGCAACTGGAAGGGCTTGAGCTTCCCGGTCTGGAACTGTCACTGCAACGATACCGGAAGCTGGCTTCGGCTGGAGGCGGGCTCTTCGGAACCCAGGCCCTGATGAAAACCTACGGGAAAGGGTGAATCACCCCAGCAGGTCGTAGGCCTTCTTCACAACCTCCACGGTTGTGTTCCAGTCAATGCACTGATCCGTTATGGACTGCCCGTAGGTCAGGTTCTCAAGCGGTTGCGGGAATTTCTGAGCCCCTGCCACCAAATTGCTTTCCACCATGGCACCAATCAGTTTGGAATTTCCCTCTGCCCGCTGACGAACAATCTCGAGGAAGACCTCTGGCATCTGTTCCTGTTTTTTTCCGCAGTTTGCATGAGAGGCATCGATCATGACGCAGTCAGGCAGTCCGTGTTCTGCCAGAGCCGTCTGTGTTCTGGAGACGTCCTCTGCGGAATAATTGGGACCGGATTGTCCTCCTCGCAGGATCAAATGGCAGGAAAGATTCCCGCTGGTGGTCACCGCGGAGGCCATACCGGACTGGTCGACTCCCAGAAAGGTCTGCGTCTGCCGGGCTGCTTTGATCGCGTTGATGGCAGGAAGGATATCGCCGTGGGTGTCATTCTTGAAGCCCAGGGGCATGGAGAGGCCGGACGCCATCTGACGGTGAGTCTGGGATTCACTGGTACGGGCCCCAATCGCAGACCAGCTTACGAGGTCGGCAATATACTGCGGAGTGATGGGATCCAGAAACTCCGTGGCGGTGGCCAGTTTGAGATCCAGGATGTCACGCAGAATGCCGCGTCCCATGTGCAGGCCGGTGGAAATGTCATGGGACCCATCCAGATGGGGATCCATGATCAGTCCCTTCCAACCCACACTGGTGCGGGGTTTTTCGAAATACACCCGCATGACCACCAGAATCCGGTCTGAAACCTCCTGGGAGAGGTCGGCCAGTTTCCGGGCATACTCCTGGCAGGCTTCCGGATCGTGAATGGAGCAGGGGCCGATAATCAGCAGAAACCGGTCGTCTTTCCCGAAGAGTACATCGTCAATTTCTCCGCGACTGTGGGCCACGAAGTCGGCTTGCGCCTCGCTACGGGGAATGTCATTCATCAGAGTGGCCGGGGAGGGCAGGGGCTCTGTCTGAACCACATGAACGTCACTGACTTTACGGGAGGTTGGGGTCATCATACTGAAGGGGATCGTGTCAAAAAAGGGGGAGTTGAGTAACAGGGAGGCCTGAAAATGCAATCCCCGTGAAGAGGAAATGACAGGGAGGCCGACCTTGAGTTGACCGGGAGTGCTCCTGCGTGTATTGCCTCTGCATGATGTGGATCCAGAAACAACTTCAGCTCCAAGCCCGCCCCCGAGGGTTTCATTTGGTGACACGCGAAATTCTGGAGGGTGTTCCGGAAATGCATGATATGGGCACCGGCATGATGCAAGTGTTTTTGCTGCATACCTCCGCATCCCTTACCCTCAATGAAAATGCCAGCCCGGATGTGAGACGGGATTTTGAGTCCTATTTCAATAAAGCGGTGCCGGAGAATGAACCCTACTTCGAACACACCCTGGAAGGCCCGGACGATATGCCGGCGCATCTGAAATCCAGCCTGATGGGGGTGTCCTTAATGCTGCCGGTCCAGAAGGGACGGCCGGTGCTGGGGACCTGGCAGGGGATTTACCTGTGTGAACACCGGGATTATGGCGGATCTCGCCGGATCTGCGTCACGGCCTGGGGGGAGAGAGCCACATGACCCAGCCCGGTACGGAAACGGAAACCCTGACCAAGGCGGATCTGGATTCCCCATGGAATGTCGTGGTGTGGGATGACCCCGTCAATTTGATGAGTTATGTGGTGTATGTGCTTCAGAAAGTCTTCGGCTACAACCGTTCTCTGGCCCGGAAATTGATGCTGGAGGTGCACAACGATGGAAAGTCCCTCGTGGCCACCGAAGACCGTGAACAGGCGGAGCTGCATGTGCATCAGCTCCACACCTATGGCCTGCAGGCCACGCTCCGGAAAGCAGATTAACACTCTTCTAAGGAATCAATCGGTATCGGGATCGATTTCGAAATCGGGATCGGAATATCCAGCCGTTTGCGGTTGAGAGAAAAAACTCTGTTGTCTGCCCTGGCAGACTACCCTTCGAGAAGGGTCTCGATGATGGCCCGTCGTTCTTCCTGAATCCCAAGGCTGCTTTCCGGCTTCCCTGCCTGGGAGTACCAGTAACGCGCATTGCCCAGATCTCCCTCTTCACGGTGCAGATTCGCATGCACCCAGGCACCCTCCGCGGTGTAGCCTTCCTGACAGAGGCTGTGGGCCTTTTCCCATTCGCCATGTTCCGCATGCCACAGCGCTCTCAAAGCGGGTGACCAGTCGGGTTCGGGGCGGGGCGCAGCCAGAAATTCTTTCAGTGTCATACCCGGAATGTAGGGGATTCATGTGTTCATGCAAGGGTCTTGATGAAACTGGCGAGTTGAATTTGCCTTTTATCTGCGGATTGCTACGGATTTTTTATGAGCGACCGCCCCAACATTCTCCTCATTACCTCGGATCAGCAACACTGGGATACTCTGGGAATCGAGAACCCCCTGATCCAGACCCCTCATTTGGACCGCCTCTGTCGGGAGGGAACCCGCTTTCATCGGGCCTACTGCCCCAACCCCACCTGTACGCCGACCCGGGCCACACTCCTGACCGGGCTCATGCCCTCCCAGCATGGGGCCTGGACCTTGGGGACCAAACTCCGGGAGGATCTACCGACTCTTCCCGGAATTCTTTCCGGTGAAGGCTATTACACCGGACTCATTGGCAAAGCGCATTTTCAGCCTCTGCGCGGGAATGAGACCTATCCGTCCATTGAACGGCATCCGACGCTCCGGGATTTGGATTTCTGGCGGAATTTCAAAGGAGACTGGTACGGTTTTGACCGCGTGGAAACCGCGCGGATGCATGCGGATGAAGGTCATGCCGGAGGTCACTATGCGGTCTGGATGGAAGAAAAGGGATGTGCAAACTGGCAGGATTTCTTCCAACTTCCCGATACCATGGAAGACTCCCGAAGGGAGACCTACACCCACGACGGAGATTTACGGAAATGGGACCTCCCGGAGGAGTACCACTATACCACGTGGACCGGTGAGCGGACCGTAGCCATGATGGATGAAGCGCTCGAAGAGGAGAAACCCTTCTTTATCTGGTCGAGTTTTCATGATCCTCATCCTCCCTACATTGTGTCGGAGCCCTGGGCGTCGATGTATGATCCTGCAGAGATGAAGCCGGGCCAGGCTTTCCCTGGTGAACATGATCACAACCCGGATCATTTCCGGTTCGGAGCTCAGGACCGGAATCCGGAATTCTGGGAGGCGGCCTGTAAAGACCAGGGGGCCATTCACGGAGCTGGATTCCAGGCCGGCTTTTCCGAGGAGGCTCTGAAGAAAGATATCGCCTGCTATTATGGGATGGTCAGTTTTATGGACAAGGAGATCGGCCGTATCCTGGATGCCCTGGATGAGAGAGGGCTGGCAGAAAACACCGTTGTGGTGTTCACCACCGATCACGGACATTTTCTGGGGCAGCACGGTCTGACTGCAAAGGCCATTCATCACTATGAGGACCTCCTGCGTCTTCCGTTTATCGTCCGCATGCCCGGGAAGGTTCCTGCAGGGGATGTCTCGTCCGATTTACAGAATCTGGTGGACCTGCCACGGACCTTCCTCAGTGGAGCCGGCGTCACGGTTCCGATTCACCTTCAGGGGGTGGACCAGTGGCCCTCTTGGAGCGGCGAGGGGCCGGTGCGGGAATGGTCCATCACCGAAAATCATCACGGGTACACCCGGTTTCATATGAACACCCTGGTAACAGACCGGTACAAACTGACTGTGCACCGGGATTCCGATCAGGGAGAACTCTTTGATCTGCAGGAGGATCCCGGTGAAGTGAGGAATCTCTGGTCTGATCCGGATGTCCGTGAGGTGAAACAGAACCTGCTGCTTCAGTATGCCAGAGCGAGGATGGCGGAAGAGCCGATTCAGATGCCTCGTTTGTACGGTGCCTGATTCGTCAGCGGACCCGCCAAACCGTCAACAATGCAACCGTGTACTGGGCCCGTCGTTGGTGATCCCGGAGGATGAACGGAATATCATCGGTTTCCAGGAGGTCACACCATTCCCCCAGATGGGTTTCCATGCCCTCGAGCATGGGCTCGAGCCATTTCTCTCTGGGGGTAAAACGTTCTTCCCAACTGCAGGGGGTGGTGAAGACCATTACCGATCCGGAACGGGTGAAGTTGCGAAGTCCTTTCAGGCAGGCGGCTGGATCCGGCAGCCGACAGAGAAGGTTGGCCATGAGAAGTCCGTCAAAAACGCCAAGTTCCGGCGACAGTGCACAGGCATCTCCCTGCTGAAACCTAGGCGTGCATTTCCGAACATCGGAAGGAGGGACATACGCCTCTTCCGAAAGTCGGAACGACCCGGTTTCCGCCATTTCCGCCGCTGTGTCCACGAAGGCATGTGAAAAGTCGATGCCGATGACTTCGTCGAAGCCCGTGGCCAGCGCGAAGGACGAACCCCCTACGGCGCAGCCGAGATCAAGGGCACGGCCCCTGTTTTCGGCATACTCCAAGACCACTTCCGCGCAACGCGCGGGGTAGTCCAGAAGTTCGTCGTCTACCGGGTGGAGAGGAAGATATTCCGGCTCACTGCTGCGGAAGTGGAAATCGAGATACTGCCGCAGCAGCGCCGGTGATTCGTAGACGTTAGTCAAGCAGTCCCCGCATGTACGCGGTGGGAGCGTAGTCCTCAATAATGGACTCGACCTGATCACCTTTGTACCAACGAACCTGCTTCACGCCGATATGGGAGGTCTTTTTGGGGTGAAAGAGGATGTCGTCGTGAGACGCGTTGCCTGCTTCCGCAAACATTTCCGGGACAAGATGTCCACCAAGATGATCACTCCGGCCGGTTGCGACATGAACGGTACCGAAGGTTTTTTCGTCCTGAATGTCCGCACCGCAGAAGGGGAGGATTTGTGTCCCCAACCCCAATTCCCCGATCTCACCCGTAACCGGGTCTGAGATCAGTTTTGCCTTGTGAGCTTCGACGGTTTCCGGATTCCCGGAAACAAATTCCACATCCACAATTCGTCCGTCGCGGACGGTCTGTAGGGCGGTGGTATCCGGATCCTCCTCATACTGCATGGGGAAGATGCCCTCGGCCCCTTCGGGTACGAAGTACACTTCTCCAGCCGGAAGATTGGCAATATCCGGGTCGAGTCCGTGACACAGACCGTGGCTTTTCTGCGCTTCCTGACCGTTCAGGATCAGAGAGAGGGTGTGAATGTTTCCTTGAACCTCAAAATCAATTTCCACCTTATCGGCGTTGGTGAGACCGGAACGGAGCTTTTCCGCTTCGGCACTGACCTCTTCATAATTCACGGACAGGCCGCTGTTCACGATGATGTCATTCAGCCCATGCATGGTGGATCCCCGGAATCCGTATTTTTTTGCATGTGCAGTGAGTGGGGCGGTTGCAGAGAAATCGCTGATGCACAGGACGAGGTCATAGGGGGTGTAAACATGCTCCGCCAGATTGATCTCTGTTCCGTCCACCGCGACTCCTGTTTCGGGAAGATCGAGATTGCTGCCTCCGGTGGTTTTGTAGGCGAAGAGTTCTCCACCGGTGAGGCCAAGCGCGTCCAAGCCTCCTTCATGCAGTCCTTTGTAGAATACTTCATATGCTTTTTTCTGCACGGGATATCCTTCTTCCTTGAGGAAAGCGAAATCGGTGACCTTCCCGGGATCATCCAAATCGATCAGCATACAGACCCGGCATCCCTGGATGGGGTCAAACACGGTCGAGAGAAGTTGTTCTAAATCAAACGCAGGAAAGGTACGCTCTCCTTCAAGAGTGGGGTAGGTGTGCTCAACATTCATACTGGGGTAAGTGGTAGTGCTCATCCGGCGGTCCTCGTGGTTAAGATTGTTTAGATCTTTTAATCGTTACGCAACGGGATTTCTTACACGGCTTCAAGAGAAAAACGGTTTCTCCTTGATGAGGGGGGCAGTTTTCTGAGTCGTCGGCTTGCATTCTAATCCGGTACTGTTATCAGGATGTTTCTGGTCCGGAGAGTAACTCAGCCTGGTAGAGTGCCTGCTTTGGGAGCAGGATGTCGCAGGTTCGAATCCTGTCTCTCCGACCAGCCTTTTTTTAACAATCGAATATCAGAGACAGGGTTCGAACCTGAGAAACGAAGCGAAGCGAAGTAGGGCCGTGAGAACTCGCGGCAACAAAACGCTGAAAGCGTGAGTGGCAACCAGGTTTGTTCACGAGCGAAGCGAGGTTACCCGCGCAAAGTCGCGGGAGCGAAGCGTCCATCCTGCCCGCCCACGGCGGGTAAATCTCTCCGACCAGCTTATTTATCCAATGTACATCTCCCTCTTCGTTCCCTGTTACGTTGATCAACTGAAACCCGAAATCGGCTTTTCGGTAGTGGAGGTTCTTGAGTCTCTCGGGCATACTGTGGGGGTCCCGGAAGGTCAGACCTGTTGCGGTCAGCCCGCCATGAATACCGGCTATGAGGAAGAAACACGCAAGGTCGCCCGGCATATCCTGAAGGTGTTCGAATCCGCGGAGGCGGTGGTGATTCCCTCCGGTTCCTGCGGGGCGATGATCAAACATTTTTATCCGGAACTCTTTGCCGGGCAACCCGAGGAGGACGCGGCCAGGAAGCTTGCGGAGAAAACACATGAGTTTTCCCAGTTCCTTGTGGATGTACTCCAGGTCGACGATCTGGGGGCCCGCTTCCCTCACAAGGTCACCTGGCATGACGGCTGCCACGGATTGCGTGAGCTTCACATTCAGGATCAGCCCCGCAAACTTCTCTCCAAAGTGGAAGGGCTGGAACTGGTGGAAATGGAGGAATGCAAAAGCTGTTGCGGATTCGGCGGGACCTTTGCCGTGAAGTTCCCCCAAATCTCAACTGCGATGACCCAGGTGAAAACAACCTCGGCCCAGGAGACGGGCGCTGAGTACATTGTGAGCAATGACCCCAGTTGCATGCTGCAAATCCAGGGATACCTGGATAAACAGGGAATCAAGCTTCCCTGTCTGCATCTTTCGCAGGTGCTGGCCTCCCGCTAACCTACAGGGTTGGAACGGAGTCTTATGGTCAATCTCTATCATAAAACAGATAGTTGATTGTTTTTACGAATAATAGTGTGATTTTTTTGATTATTACATTAATCAAATAATTTTAATTCGAGTATTGATCCTCCTCTTTCTCCAACGTTACAATTATGACGGATTGGAGAGGTAAAGCCGTCCCAGGGCTTAGGTAGCATTACACGTATAGGAAGGTCGCATATGAAACGTTATCTCGAATGGTTCCTCAGAATCTTGATCGTCTGTATCGCCTGCACACTCTCTGCTCAGGAGGCAGATGCAGAGGGAGAGGTTCCGCCTGCTCCGGAGGAAGAACCCGTGGTGTTGGGGGAAGGGGGGGGCTCCAGCAGTCTGCCCGGGATCATCACTCCATGGGCCCGATACGGTGATGACTACACGGAAGGTCTGTTGGATGTTCTGATTCCTTTCTTTTACAACGAGGAGGAGGGATTGTTACTCTTCACCAATTTCCGCACCGCTTTTAATGATGTGGATGAGGAGGAACTGAATATCGGACTCGGGATCCGCCAGATCATAAGCGATTCAGGCACGATTGTCGGTGCGAATGCCTTTTATGATTCACGGTGGACCCGGAATGACAGTCAGTTCAATCAGGTCGGCCTAGGGGCTGAGGTACTCACCACCTGGGTGGATGCCAGGGTGAACGGGTATTTCCCGGAAGATACGAAAGAGCATATCAATACCGTGGAGGATACCTACTTATCTGCCAGCAGCAGCCGGACCACGGTCAGTGGGTTTGCCGCAGGCAACACGATCTATGAACAGCAAAGCAGAACCACGATCAATGAATTCACCACAGACACCTTCAAAATTTATGATGTGCCGCTGGAGGGGATGGATGCTGAAGTCGGTGTTAAACTCCCCGTGGAAATCAAAGATGTGGAGGCGAGAATCTTTGCAGGGTATTACTCGTTCAGTCCGGTATGGGAGGGGAATGTATCGGATGAGAACGAAATTGAGGGTTTCAAGGGCCGGCTGGAAGTCCGGATCAAACAGCAGTTTCTGCTTGATGCGGAAGTGTTTGAAGATGACCGGCTGTTCGGCTCCGATTATCTGATCTCTGCGCGGATTCAGCTTCCCTTTGATATCAGTGCAATCTCCAGAGGGGAGAATCCGTTTAAGGATTATCGGGAGGAGCAGAGCGCCGCGGTCAGCCGCCTCACCGAAATGGTGATGCGGGATCCGCACATTCAGATCCGTCAGGAAGTGGGGCAAACCACCACGACCGAAGAAGTCCGCAATACCCTGGTGCGAAATGTAGTGGTGTTGGAGAATGTCATCTTTGTGGACGGGGATAATACCGGCAAAGAGGACGGTTCCGCAGAACATCCTTTTGATACCATTCAGGAAGGGGTGGATAAATCGGAAGTCACGAGTATCGATCATGTATTTGTGTACCACGCGGATGATCCCTATTATGAAAATGTGGAGATCTCGGATCACATCTATCTTCACGGGGAAGGGGTTGCGTTTGGCAGCGGTGTCACCCTCGGGGATGGAAAAGCACCGGTTGTCCGGACTGCAGGCAAAGGTCCGGCCATCATGACGTTGGGAGGGGATGGAAGTATCTTCCTCTCCGGCTTTACCATTGACGGTAGTTTTGATCACTCCGCTCCCGCCCTTTCTCCTGCTCTGATGGGTGTTATGGTTGAAAATGTTCCCTTTGTGCGCATCTCGGACAACACGTTCCAGAACCTTCCCATCGGGGTGGCCGGAATGTACACCGATCCAAGTGCATCCCCCTACAACGTGGTGGTGTTTAATAACCGCTTTGAACGGAACGGAATCGCAGTGGGCGGGATCCTGAACACGAAGGGGGTGCTCAATGTGTCCGGCAACCGGATCAAAGATTCTCTACTCGGTGTCGCAGCCCTGAATCTTTCATCTGACACGCGAAGCCGGGTTCTGATCAACAACAACAAGATCGACTACAACATGCCGGTTGACGTCCGGGACATGGCTCTGGTGGATGATGCCCTCGATACGTTGGCACCCGGACTGCCTGATTCGCTGCCTCTCCCCATGATCGGGGGAGTCTTGGTTGGAACGGTGGATGGAAAGATGGACGCAGAAATCACAAACAACCGCGTGGATGGTGCATTGCTCGGTATTACCGCTCTGAGTGTTGATTTGGCGGGTGATAAGAGTGATCTGGGTTTGATCGTCACGAACAACACGGTTCTGGGTGGAGGCCTCTCCGAGACGATTGATCTCCTGCTCGAAACCGGTCTGCTTGATTCCCTGCTGCCCTTCAGTCTGCCCTCTGAGGGCCTGGACCTTCCCTTCCGCGCAGGCTTGGCCGGGATCACGGCGATCTCGATCAGAGAGGATGCGAAGTTGAATGACATGTGGATTCAGGGGAATGATGTCCGGGACAATTTCCTCGGCATTACCGCACTTGGCCTGTTCGACGGAAAGATGAAAGATGGGTTCATTGTGGAAAACCAGTTAGTGGATAATGTGTTGGGCATCACAGGGGCTGGTGTTCTGGGTGGTAATCTGAACCGCCTGGTCATTTCTGACAATACCGTGCAGGGGGGAGGCACCCGGAAGCTGGTGCCCATTATCGAGGATTTCCTCGGACCGATTCCGTTTGAGGTTCCAGACTTCAGTTTGGCAGGTATCACCCTGATCGGTTACGATACTGACGACATGAATGATATCTATGTGGGAGAAAATACCGTCAATGGCCACCTTCTCGGAGTCTCGGCTCTTGGCTTCGGTTCGGTGAAGATGAAGGATCTGTTCATCGTAGAAAATATCCTGGACCGGAATCTCTCCGGCGTTCTCATCTATGGATTGGGAAGCGGTGTGAACATGACAGACACATTGATTGCAGGGAATCAAATCAGTGGCGGGGGAACAGCCTTTCTCGCAGATGTGGTTGGTTCTTTCCTCGCAACCCCGATTGATTTCCCCAACTGGGGACTTGCCGGGATTGCCGTGGTAGGGGTGAACGAAGCCAAACTGAAAGGATTTGAAATCACAGAAAATGTCATCTCCGATCAGGTGATCGGCATCGGTGCCGTCGGCTGGAATGATGCCAATCTGAAAGACGGCAAAATCACCGATAACATCCTTTCGTACGGAGGAATCGGCATCGGTGGAGTGGCGATTAATGGTGGGAACCTGAACGACCTTGATGTCTCTGGGAATACTCTGATGGGAGAAGGCGCAGGTCTTCCCGGAGGCGGCCTTCCGTTGTTTGGTCCGGTCTCCCTCTTTGGCGACAAGGCGTCTGTGGGGGTTGGACTGTTTGCACTCGATGGAAAGATCAAAGACGCGAAGGTGGCCGGGAATGACATCGACAACAACAACGTTGGGGTAGTGATTCTGGAGGATAGCGGAAACATCAGTGGTTCCGGAACTTCTGGGAACACCTACACCAACAATGATCTTGATGAAGCGATCGATCCCTGATGGATCCTCACGAGTCAGAAGTCTCTGCACTCCGCAGGTGTCTCAGCCATGTCTGGACCCTGCGGAGTGCTTTTTCAATTCTGGCCCCCTGCTCGGGGACATACGCATCGAATGAAGAATTGGCCCAGGATCCTGACGGTGCAATCAGCAGGGCCATCAGCCCCAGATTGAGAAAGACGCACAGCAGGAACATCCTCCGGAAGGAACGCTTCCGTATTTTATGACGGAACACCTGCTGCGCCATCAAACCTCCCGGCCACCCTCCTATCAGTTCCAATACATGCAGGGTGGATTCCGGAACCCGGGAACGCTGTTTGACCGCCAGAAGCTTATCCAGTGCCATCACCAGAAATGTGAATGTGCTGAACAGGAGTTGAGCCCGGAGCCAGAGTACCGGGAACATGTATTGATTCACCAGTAGTTGAAACAGACCGAAATACAGCACGACAGCCAAAAGCATGGGGATTGGGTGCCGTTTCGGTTTGGCCGGCCGTTTCCGCTTCCGTTTCTTCAGCGACTCACTTCGAATGACCGGAGTCAGCGTTTTCGCCAGCGCGATTCCCTGCGCATCGATGGCTTTCTGATAGTAATACCGGGTCCCTTGTTTCGGAGGAGTATCCCTGAACTCTTCCTCACGGGCCAAAAGACGGATCCCCCCGCTGTCAGGGCGGATCATCCCTTCCCCTTTCTCTTCATCCCACTGGGTTAAGGTGCCTCTTAGATCCGGACTCATGTAGTTTGAATCGTAAGGCTGAATCTTATTCGGATTCACTACCCTTTTCAGATGGAGAAGGAGGTGGTTTGTGACCCCCTACACGCAGCATCCGGAGTCTTCTGGTGTCTCTCGCGTAGAGCATGTACAAGTTACTTTTCTCCACCTTGCCATTGACGGTCGTGGTGTAAAGCATCCGAGCCCGATTACGCGGGTCCAAGCCGATCACATTAAGGCGCAAGGAGGTTTCATTGGACCATTCACTTGCCGGAATGTCCACAAATCCATGACCCGAAAGGGGTTGATTCTGATCCGCGTACTGCAGGATGAGATTCTGTGGGGTGCTGTTGTGGATGCGGATAAATCCGGGTCGTATGTAATCGGCACCGTATCGCATTGGCAGAGTCAGGAGCGTTCCGTCCGAGTTCCTTCGACCGGGGAACACAACCAACATCACTTGCTGCCAGCTCTCAGGAAAAGAGACGGAAACTCTGGGGTGTCTTACATGTGTAATGGTGGCGGGGGTGCCGGGCGGAGCCCCTGCAGGAGGCGGTGTGACGGTTTTCTCCACATCAAACAACTCCAGGGGAAGTGGCCCTCGGTAACGCAGTAACGGCGTGGCCGTATTTCGAGTCAGTGGAACCTGTTGGTAGCCGTCCGGAGTCTGCACATATGCACGGGGGACTCCTGCTAAACGGGAGTTCTCGTGTAAAATCCCCGCAGTCGGCCAGACATAGACGGAGAACTGGATATCCACTTCATTCGGTTCTGCGGCGTCTTCCGGATCCGTTGCCGACGGGTTCGCATGAAGACCGGTAGACAGAAATCCCCACAGCAGAAGCGTGAGAGGGAGGCGCAGGTTAAATGTCATCACGGCCAAGATAGCGGAAGGACACAATTTCGAACTGTCTGCCAAACAGTTGGTTCAAGGCGGATAATTCTTCCGCGGTTGCATCAGGCGGATTGGAGCTGTCCACCCAGTCTGGCCTCCGTTGCACAACGGCCTCTACCCATACCTCTGCCATGCGAGTTCCTTCGCCACCCAGTGAGCCATAGGACCGAATGCGGAAGGTGTCTGAGCGGACGCGAAGGACGGAGCCCAGTCGGGTCAGGATGTCGGACGCCAACAGGTAGCCTGGAGCGCCTATCGCTTTTTGCCCTTCAAAGTTCTCCACGGTCATGCCGTGGAATCGATGGCTGCCCCGCCAGTCTCCCACCACCAGATCGCTCGGGTTCACATTGGTGTAGGAATCATTGTCTGTGCCCAGAGAGTCATTCAGTCCGGCCTGGTTAATGGCCGCTTGCAGAGCCCCTTTGAGAGCGAAGGGGCGGGGATCTGCCTCTGGGGAAACCAGTGAGGCCTCGTTTGGAATCAGGGCCCGGTTGACAAAATCTGACATGGAAAGAAAGGGTCCCCGTTGTCTTACCTGCTCGACTGTGCTTTCAGCAAGACGGGTTGCCTCCTCAGAGGTTAACCGTCGATATCCCGTGTAGGCCCGGGTATGGTCGAAGGTATCACCATCCAAGGTGCTGTAGGGCTCTGAAAGTGGTTCGAGAAAGCGTGTAAATGGAATCTCTTCGGATGGATCCACCCCGTCCGTCCCGTCAATCTGTACCCCTAATGTACTGTGGTAGAGTGCACTCCACGCCCGTACGGAGAGGGAATTGACATTAAATGCACCGAGGATTTCCAATTGTTCTGCAGACTGATTGAAATCCCGTCGCAAGGGACCGAATTCCTGCTCAAGGCCCAGTTGTCCCTTTCGCCAGCTCAACCTCGTGTTGGCATCGGGGGTCGTGAGAAAATCGTCCCAAAGCACCTGGTTGAGCATCCAGGAAAAATCATACCCCGGATAAAAGCTGACATCATTGACGTGGTAATCGTTCGGACGTCTTGACTGTGAATACGGGATGGATTCTCCCGGTCCAGTCATCCCTGGCAGCAGCCAGTAACTTTTGCTCGCTTGGTCCCTTGGAATCAGGACCGGGGCAAGTGAGTTTCCAATCGGGTACGTCGGAACATTGGCACTGTAGTCTGTCTGCACATTCTGACTGGCGTACGCACGGTCATTCGTAAAACGGGTGTGAGAAAAGGCCGCTAAGGAGGCAATGTCTTCAGACCCTTCCGGTACATCCACGATGGCAAATTGCGGAACCCAGCTTGGATCGAGAGATCCGTTCGATGCCATGGCTCCGGCGGGTGGCAGATCATCACTCCAGCCGATAAATTGATTGTCTGTTCCTTCGGGGTTGAATTGAGCGAGTTTAAACGCGGACGGATCAATTGTGAATCCGCCAATGTATGCACCTGGATTTTGATAGGAACCGCGGTACTGCCGGTCCCTCATTCGACCGACGGGATCCGGATTCTGGAATGGAGCCGTGGGGTTGTAATCTACAAGCCACCGGGAAGGGGCACCAAAGTGTGCGCCCAGGATGGCCTCGTCCCCTCCTGCCGCCGACTGTTGGTATGTGAACGATGAGTCGGGTAAACGGAGGCCCCATACATGTCCCCATGCCGGAAATTGGTCATGGTCGGCTTCATTGAAGGGCACCGTGGGCGTAAAGGACGGAAGACCCGATGCGAAAAATGGGAGGATGTTCGGCCTTGCAGGATCGTCAAAATCGGTTGGGCGTGCCTCTTCGAGAACCGTTGGCGTCGCAAGGTAGAGGAAACGCAGGACCACATCACCGGAATTCTCATTTCGTAACCAGGTTCCTATCTGCCCATTGGTAACGGTACCCAGTCTGATTCCACGGGGGCGAAACTCGGAGCCTCCTCCTCTCCCGGAGATCACTGTGGTCGCGGCGTTGAAGTCCCACCCATCCAGACCGGTATTGTTAATGGCAATTGCCCGCTCTGCAGGTGTGCGTGCACGGTTGACCGCATAATTTACCGGATAATCAGAACCCTCTGTATATCCACCTTGCGGTGGACGGCTCCCGTCCACTTCCACAAATATTCCTGATCCGGGTGGCGTCTCTACTTGGTGAACATCGAAAGGGAGACCGGCAGCATCCCACTCGTTCCAGGTGCTGTTTTGGTTCCATCGTTCGGGATCTCTTCTGGGACCTTTTGCCACGATGTTGCGAAGCCGGTCGTCCATGTCCTCATGTTCAACGTAAAAACTGTAACCACCATCCCCGTTCATTCCCTGTACAAGATCGATGATGGTGTTCTGGGGAACATACCCGACAAACAGATTTCTCCAGTGCCATTTATTGTCACGGTTGCCTGTCGAGAGGTTCAGAGAAACGGGGACATGCTCTGACATGGTGAAAAACACAGCTTCCCCCGGGGGAAGTGTCACCGGATCTGATCCATTGCCTGAGTTCAGCCGGAAAAGAAACTGTCCATTGTTGCCATTGTACATCCATGGCATTCGGTAGGTCGGGGTCCAGATTTTCTCGCCTCCCCGCCAGTCCGGATGGCTCACCTGGAAACTGATTCCGTACCCCTTGTAGGTCTGGGCCTCATAGGCCCAGATGAACTGCCACTCCCGTCCCGAAGGGGGGCGTATCGGCTTGTTGTATGGATTCCATAATACCACACTGGGGATGAAATGTATGCGAAGGGTCGGCCAGTCGAGTGTGAAGTAATACGAGATGGAGAATCGGGCAATGACCGGTTGTGCGGTCATGGTATCCGGACGTGACCCACTGGTGATCAGGTTCCCGTTCCCATCTGAAAGACGTTGAGCGATGGTGGCGTATCCCAGAAGTTGACCCCACTCGGGACCGCCCGGATCCCATCGTAAATCAAGATCACTATGAGGGGGGAACAGCTTTTCTGAAAAGGCCGCTGTATCTGCCTGTTCGTCCCGGAGCGTGATTGCGGTTAAGGCATTCCACTGAGACGCGCGTTTCCATTCCGGTTCACCCGCCATCCATGAAGCCGGTGGAGACGCGGGGAGCGTATCGGTCAATTCTTTCCAGAATCGGATTCGATCCGCTTGGTAGTCCTGTAAGGCATTCCATTGGACACCTGTCGAATCCACTTCGCCCCCATTCGCCTCCATTTCACGCAACACAGCACTCAGGTCGCGTTGGAATCCTCCACGGGTTACATTGACCGGCAGGCCTGCACTGCGGAGCGTCATGTCATGAAAAAGCTCTTTTGAGGTATCCGCTTCTGCAAAATCAGCGAAGTCGATTTGTTCGGTGCTTTCCAGCTTCGCCATTTGGGTGACATGTGTCGGGTTCCCCACATCGAATTGTTCCACCAGTGCTTCGGCTCCGATGCGGTGAACCGTAGAAGCACGCTCTCGGTCGGAGAGAGAGACCCCTGCGGTGTTGGTGGTGGGTTCATTCAGGTTCGCCCTTGCGAGCGTCCCCATGTCTTGAATCCAGAACGCAAAGGTACTCTCGGTCCCATCTTCAATTTCCAGTAATGGGGCTGCGACAATTCCATCCGGTACACCATCAGGCCCCCCGCCCAGGTCCTGATCTTCATTGGGTACAGAGTTTTCTCCAACCAACAGGACATGCCCTTCTGAAGCACGAAACCCTCCCGGGTAGGGCCAATAGGTAGAGGCGTCGAATGGTTCGTCAGGGTCATGGGAAAGAAGAATGCCCGCGTTTCGTCCAAATTCCGCATTCAGTTCAAGCGTACCGCTGATCGTCTGCACCGGAGCACTGTCGATGCCCCGGTACAGCCAGGCATGATTGGGAGGGGTGTCCGGTGTTTGTGTGATCGGAGCGGTGATGCGCGTGTCTGGACCTGCCGCCTCCTGCAGCCTGGCGATAGCCATTTCGAGCCCAAAACGGGCATTTGCCCGGGCCTGTAGCAGGTTCTGCTGATTGATCACGGACCGGAGTTCCATCCTGACCATTACGACAAAAGCCAACACGACAATCATCAACAGGCTGACAACCATCAGGGTAAGGAGAAGGACCGATCCTCGTTTTTCCGTCTTGGAGGGATACAAGCGTGAAGGGAAGGTGTGGGGGCTGCAAAAGGGGAAACACGTCATATACAGATAAATACACCGACTTTTTTGCGGTGTTTACCCCGGGTGCCTGCATAAATGCGCAAATAATACGTACGGATTGCGTAATAGACGTATTTAGTGTGGCTGTGTTCTGACAAGACGCACGACTAATCGGAGGGCTTCCTGAATGATTCCGCTGCTCATCTTGGATCTGCCGGCTCGCCGTTCGGTGAAAACGATCGGAAACTCTTTTGTGCGGTATCCCGACCTCCAGCTCAAATGCTTCATTTCGATTTGAAACGAATACCCTTTTGCCGCCACATGTTCCAGTGAAAGCTCGCGTAGCATGCGGTTTCGATAGCCGTTAAATCCGCCGGTCGGGTCGGTGAACGGCATCCGGGTGAGGAAACGTGCATAGACGGCCGCCCCTTTGCTGAGGATTCGGCGCCGGAGAGACCAGTTCACAATCTGTCCCCCCGGCATGTACCGGCTCCCAGCTGCCAGATCGCATGTTTCCAGCTCCGACATCATTCGAGCCAGGGCTGCCGGATCATGAGAAAAGTCTGCATCCATGCAGAGAGTCACGTCATAGTCTCGTTCCAGGCTCCAGGCAAAGCCGGCTTTGTAGGCCGTTCCCAGTCCCTGTTTCTCCTGCCGATGCAGCACAAACAGACCTGTGGTCTCCTGTGAGAGGTGATCCAGAACATCTCCCGTTCCATCCGGGGAACCGTCGTCAATAAACAGCAGATCGGTATCCGGACAGTGCCTCCGGACTTCCTGTGTCAGAGGCACGACGTTTTCGCACTCGTTGTAGGTGGGGATCAGAAGGAGAGCTTTCATCACGCGAGCACAGGATGCATGTTTCCATTGGGAATACAACGCGAATGAAACTCCGGTTTTGTGCTTGATGTGCTGGCGGTCAAGAGGGTATGAGCCTCCTCCCGATCGGGGTGTGGCTCAGCCTGGTAGAGCGCTTGCTTCGGGTGCAAGAAGTCGCTGGTTCGAATCCAGTCACCCCGACCATTTTCTCTGAATAACCGCAGTCTGTGACTGGGTTCGAACCAGCGAAGCGGTTCGAAACGGAGCGTAGCGGAGTAAGCGCCACGAACGTGGCGAGTGACCGAAGAGAACGTCAATCCAGTCACCCCGACCATTTCTCTTTAATACCCCCGTGGTTTGACCGGGTTCGAACCAGCGAAGCGGAATATCAATCCAGTTTGTGCCGCCGGGCTGGTGCGAAGGTGCATCACCCCGATCAACGCTGAAAGCGTTGTGGACGACATATCGACGGCAAGCCGCAACACCTTCAGTGTTGAATCATCCATTATGGACTCAAAACCCAGGGTTACCATACGTTCACCTGGCAATCCTGGGCTGCTTTCCGGAACGCCCTTGGCGTTGTGTTACTCATCTAACTTGTTTCAACACGAACGAGATAGCCCCCTGGATCAGTGACTCTGAAGGTCATGGTCGACATCCTTCCGCTTTTGTGATGACGTTTTGGTTATGTACGCGACGAACTCGGGACTTCGCTCATGAAACCCTCTTCATGGATCAAGACCGTTTTGATTTTACTGTTCTCCTATGCGGGTTTGGTGACGTTTTTGCATTTGGCCGTGTTTCAAGTAGGTGTCTCCGGTGAAATCCATTTTACCGTTGGGGCCAATGGGTATGTGATCACCACCTATCAGGATATGTCTGATTGGGCAGATGTATCCCTCTCTTTTCTGCCTGATACCCTCTCAGACCCTATATACGCGTTGCTTTTGACAATCTGGATGCACCCACTGGGGAATCATCAGTATGAGTTTTTCTTAAAACAGCATGATAATCAACCCATCCCTCAATGGGCCAATGACTTTTGTTCCACCCATGCGGTTCCTGAGGGAACGCACTGCTGGTTATCCGAGAACACTTCCATAACGGGGTACCTTGAATACCCGAACGGAGAATCGTTTTATGTGATAGAAGGGGAGTTGGTAGAAAATACTTCAGCGTCGATCTCAGGTGGGTTAAGGTTCTTTCAGTTCAAAGAAGAAGATAAAATAATCGTGCATTAATTCTCCTGTTTTGAGGAAAACGCTGATGTATTCTTCAGGAAAGAACTTTGAATGTAATGAAACACCTGGATGAGGTATGTTTGCTGCAACGTCATGTTTGGACAAGGAGGCTATACGGGTGACACATCCTTTCATATGAAAGGAGACATACCGCTGATTTTTTGCACTCCCAATATGGACAGGTCCCGCTCCGAAGCCTCTTTCCCATTTACCTCTTCCTCCATCCTGATGAAGGAACAACTGCCGATGGGAATGATCCGTGAGTTCGTCTGTGATGAGGAGTGAAGGTCTCACCATATGAACCTACGGAAGTGTGTCCTCTGTATTCTCATTCTCCTGGCTCTTTATTTGGGTACTGCGGGAATCCTGGATCTTTTTGTTTTCAGTCTTAGCGTTAATCCACGCATTGAGTTTGTGGTGGGGGAGCAAATTCATACTCCCCGCATTGCGGTACTTCATCTGGATACGTTTTTTTCCTGGTTGGAGCCCTTGCCGTTCGACATTCGGGGCACCGTCTATGATGTCCTCCGATTGGTCTGGATGTATCCCATCGGCAAGACGCGGTATTGGGTTCTTGAGCAAGCGAATCCTCCTCAACCCCTTCCAAAATGGGTGAACAAATTGCTTCAGGAAGGCTCTTATCCGGTCGGGACCAGATGTTCGCTCTCGAAGCACATTCGAACTTCCGGTTATGTTGTCCTGCCAAACGGTGAGACCCAGAAATTATAGGGGCCGGAGTATTGGGCCTGGATGAAAAAAAACCTCCCCGAGAAGGGGAGGTCTATCGAAAGGCAGGATGCCGGGAGACTTACGCGTCTGCGTCGTCTCCTTCGGCTTCTGCCTCTTCCATTTCCGCTTTCGCGGCTTTCAGACTCAGGGACACCCGGCCGTTGTCGCTGACTTCCAGGCATTTCACCGTGATGACATCGCCGACTTTGACAATATCTTCGGTGCTTTCCACCCGGTAATCCGCCAGTTGGCTGATGTGGACGAGTCCTTCCAGTCCCGGCAGGATTTCGACAAACGCGCCGAAGGCTTTGGTGCCGGTGACTTTACCCGTGTACAGCTTGCCGACTTCTGCTTCACCGGTACTGGCTTCAATCTCACGGATCCCCGCTCTGAGGGCATCACCGTCGGGACTGAAGATGGTGACGGTGCCATCGTCTTCAATGTCGATCTGGATGTTGAATTCATCCGTGATCCGGCGGATATTCTTTCCTCCGGGTCCGATCAATGCGCCGATCTTGTCGGGATCAATGTGGATGGTTTCCAGACGCGGGGCATAGGTGCTGAGCTCTTCACGCGGAGCGGGAATCACAGACTCCATGTAATCCAGGATGTTGTAGCGTCCGTCGCGGGCGAGTTCGAATGCGCCTTCCACCTGCTCCCAGCTCAGACCGTGGATTTTCAGGTCGACCTGGAAGGAGGTGATGCCTTTGCGGGTTCCGCAGACTTTGAAGTCCATGTCGCCGCAGTGGTCCTCGGAACCGAGGATGTCCAATACGAGCTGGCTCTTGCTCTCGTCCGTAAACAGGCCCACAGAAATACCGGCCACGGGGGCTTTGATCGGCACACCGGCATCCATGAGTGCGAGTGTTCCCACACAGGAGGAGGCCATGGAGCTGGATCCGTTGGAGCCCATGATTTCAGAGACCAGACGGATGCTGTAGGGGTAATCATCGGGGATGATGTTCTTCAGCGCACGTTCCGCGAGGTTTCCGTGACCGATTTCACGGCGGCTGGTCATGCCCAGACGTCCCGCTTCTCCCACACAGTAGGGGGGGAAGTTGTAGTGCAGGATGAAGTTCTTTTCCTTCACTCCACCGGTGATGCCGTCCAGGGACTGAGCATCCTTACCCGTTCCCAGTGTGGCCACGGCCACCGCCTGGGTTTCGCCTCGGCTGAAGACGCCGCTGCCGTGAGTGCGGGGAATGAATCCAACCTGACAGTCCAGAGGACGCAACTCGTTCCAGGCACGGCCATCAATCCGTTTGCCATGGTCGAGTACGTTCTTACGGACAACCAGAATTTCCACTTCGTCGAAGAGGTGGAAGAATTCATCCTCGGTCATCTCCGGGAATTTCTCCGTCATCAGGGCCTTGAGTTCCTCACGGACCTCATGGACTTTGTCCTGGCGCTCGAGTTTTCCGGCAATGGTCAGAGCTTCAGAAAGTTCTACACCTTTGAAGTCCATTGCGGCCTGGATCAGGCTTTCGTCGATCGGTTTGATTTCGATCACTTTTTCGGGGAGACCCAATGCGCTGCGCAGCTCGAGCTGGGCGTCGATGATCGGGACAATGGCGGCGTGAGCGAATTTCAGTGCGGCAACCATGTCCGCGTCTGAAATTTCTTTCGCTTCCCCTTCCATCATCAGCATTTTGTCCCGGGTGCCGGCGTACACCAGCTCGAGGTCGCTTTCGCGCATTTGGTCCTGGGTGGGTTCCAAGACGAATTCCCCGTTCACACGGCCGATGCGCGCAGCGCCAATCGGGCCCTGGAAGGGGATTTCGGAAATTGTCAGGGCCGCACTGGCGGAGTTGATCGCCATGGAGTCGGTTTCCTGCTGTCCGTCGGTGCTCATCAACATCATGTTGATCTGCACATCGTTATGGTATCCCTCGGGAAAGAGGGGACGGATGGGCCGGTCGGTCACGCGCATGGTCAGGACTTCTTTCTCGGAGGGCTTGGCCTCACGTTTGAAGTAACCGCCGGGGAAACGCCCTGCCGCATAGAATTTTTCCCGGTATTCAACCTGCAGCGGGAAGAAATCAATTCCCTCCCGGGGTTGTTTGCTGCCTGTGACTGCACAGAACAGAACGGTGTCTCCGATCCGGGACATGATTGAACCGGCGGCCTGATTGGCCAGTGCTCCGGTTTCGAAATGGAGAGTCTTCTCTCCAACCTTGACCTCAACGGAGGTCGCATTGTTCAACATTTTCATATGGTACGTACTCGCTTCTTTTCTTCTTCTTCTCTGATTTGCTTTCGTCTCTTCTTGTGCTTCGGGGTCCCCGGGAAGAATGAACCCTGCGGCTTCGCGTAGGGCAGGCAACGGGGTTTGATCCGGAATGGATCAAAATGGGACATGAAAAAAGCCCACCGAATGGCGGGCTTTTCGGGGGGACGTCAGCGACGGAGCCCCAGTTTCTTGATCACGGCCTGATAGCGGGCCACATCACGATCATGAAGATAATCCAACAGGCGGCGACGACGGCTGACCATATTCTGCAGCCCCCGGCGGGTGCTGTTGTCCTTCTTATGGATCTTCAGGTGTTCGGTCAGTTCCTTGATACGGGCCGTCAGAATGGCGACCTGCACCTCGACGGAGCCGGTGTCATTCTCATGTGTTGCAAATTCCTGCTGAATTTCTTTTTTGGTTTGTGAATCCATGGTGATCATCAAAAAATTCGGTGTGTGGGACACACGTGTGTTAAAATCGTGTAAAATGAAGGGCATAACATAGGAGCCGTTTTGCCAGTTGGCAATATCTCTTTTCAGGAAAATTCAGGGTTTCTGGGGGCCCTGAAACGGCGTATTCCGACCAAATCCTGTGATACGCCTCCTCGTTTCCGGCGTCAGAATCACCTCCGGATGGTGGCAGAACTCCCGTAGAGGGGATTTTACCGCACGCCGTCATTACGCGTGACACAGCGTATCAGCAAGGCTAGAGGAGCCTCATGAACGACCCGCTGAACCTTCGAGCCAATACCGTCATTCCCGGTGGGGTGAACAGCCCTGCACGTGCATTTCAGTCTGTGGGAGGAAATCCTCTTTATGCCGAACGGGCCCAGGGACCGTACCTGTACACGACGGATGGGGAGAAGCGGCTTGATTTCTGTCTGTCCTTCGGCCCGATGATTCTGGGACACGCGGACCCGGATGTGGTGTCGGCCATTCAGCAGGCGGCTGTCCACGGCACGAGTTATGCCGTCACCACAGAAGCCGAAGTGGAAATGGCCGAGCTGATTGTCGAGGCCGTGGATGCCATGGAGAAGGTCCGGCTGGTCAACAGTGGAACCGAAGCGGTGATGACGGCTCTCCGACTGGCCCGGGGATATACCGGGAAAGACCGTATCCTGAAATTCAGCGGCTGCTACCACGGGCACATCGACTCCATGCTGGTTCAGGCTGGAAGCGGAGTGGCGGGTATCGCCAGCTCCTCCAGTGCGGGTGTTTCGGAGGAGACCGCGCAGGATACGCTGGTGGCTCCTTATAATGATGAAGAAGCCGCGGAGGCGGTTGTTCGGGAACATGGATCGGAACTGGCCGCCATTGTGGTGGAGCCGATTGCGGCGAATATGGGGCTCGTGCTGCCCAAACCTGGATATCTTCGCCGACTTCGCGAACTCGCGGATGAGGTCGGGGCGCTGCTGATTTTTGATGAAGTCATCACCGGTTTCCGTCTCACCTTCGGTGCCTTTGCGAACCTGTGCTGCGCAACACCTGATCTGGTGACCCTGGGTAAAATCATTGGAGGCGGGCTGCCCATCGGTGCAGTGGGCGGACGAAAAGAGATCATGGATCATTTGGCCCCTGACGGTCCGGTGTATCAGGCCGGAACCCTAAGCGGGAACCCGCTCTGTATGGCCGCGGGACTGGCGACGCTGCGAAAACTGAAAGCACTGAATCCGTATGAGGCACTCGCAGAACGGGCACAGTCTCTGACCTCCCGGATGAACGATGCGGCAGAGGCAACGGGCATTCCACTGGTGGTTCCGACGGACGGAAGCATGTTTTCTCCCTTCTTCCGGGAGTCGGAACCCCTCAATTTTCAGCAGGTGCAGGAAGCGGACGGGGAAAGGTTTGTGAAGGTCTTTCACTCGCTTCTGGAGCAGGGCATCTATCTCCCCCCGTCCCCCTTTGAAACGTCGTTCCTCTCGGTGAGGCATACTCCGGATCTTCTGGACCAAATGGCTGACGCCTGGGAAAAGGCTCTCTCACAACTATAAGGTATGAAAGCAGATCGAATGTTGTGGAAGGTGCTCACTTGCCTGGCCGTGTGTGTGGGAGTGGGGGTGCGCATCTACGCGGCCTGGACCCTGAAACATTTCCCCATGCGGGATGCGAGTGTTCCGATGCTGATGTCCCGGCACATGCTCCAGGGAGAACCTGCTCCCGTCTTTTATTACGGCCAAGCCTACATGGGCAGTCTGGAGCCGATTGTCAGTTCCTGGGTGATGCGGATTCTGGGACCGACTCCCTTTACCGCCTGCCTTGGAACCGTGGCCTTGTCCCTGATCGTGCTGTGCCTGACCGTGCGGTTTGCCTACGCGATCTCCGGCCCTCGAGCGGCCTTTTTCACGGCCATCTGCATGATCGCCACCTCCGATGCCTCCCTCTATCTGAGTGCCCACCCCCGTGGGGGCTACATGGTCATGCAGGCCTGCGGCATGGGGGTGCTGTACTGCATGTACCGCTTTCTGCAGCGGATGGATCAGGAGAGAATCCCAAGGTTTTCCTGGGAGCTGCCGATGGCGGGTCTGCTGGCAGGTCTGGGCTGGTGGAATCTCCAGTTGGTTGTGGTCTATCTGCTCGCCGGGGTGGCCGTGGGCATTCCAAAGCTCGGTCGCATGATCAGGCGCCCGGATCTGTATGTGGCTGTCGCAACATTTCTCCTCGGGGCTCTGCCGTGGGTCCTGTGGAACCTCCGGCACGGCGGGGAATCGATGAGCATGGGACAGAGCCTGGGGGCGGTAGACGTGGGGGACGGCGCGCGCCAGTTTGCCTTCCATGCGCTGGACATGATGGGCTGGAAGGATCCTGAAGGATTGAAACTTCTCCGGGTAACAGCAGGAATGATCCTGCTGGGAACCTCGCTGTTCCTTCTGACCCGGGACATTCTCCGTTCCCCCAATCCCACCCACCGAACCTTCCGTGGGGTGGGGATGCATCTTTGGGTTCTGATGGCCACTCTCGGCATTTATTCGGTTTCCCATTTCTCGAATTTCAATACCTCCCGCTACCTGCTTCCGCTGTATCCTTCCTTCGCGATCCTTGCTGGCGTTGTACTCAGTGTCTTCTGCCGGTATCGTCGGACTGTGCTCCTTGTCCCCGTCCTGCTGGGATTCGCATTGGCACAGAATAACCTGAAACTGCACAAGTGGTATGAGCCCGTGCCGGGTCAGGATGAGAATTGGAATCTGGGCAAGGAGCTTGCCTCGGCCCTGGACACCTATGCCGATGGCATTGCCCTGGGCGGGATTCATGATCACTGGCTCACGGTGGCCAGCGAGCAAGAGGCCCTGTTGGTGCAGGCGCCGATGGATGTCTACCCACCCTACAATCGTGCCTGGGCCCGGGCGGAATCACTGGCGGTGCTGGACCATGATCGATCGTTTAAGGAATTCCTGAGAGAAAGCGGGGGCACCTCTGAACGAATGCGGTTTGGGGCGCATCATCTGCATCACACGTTGCAGGCACCTCCGCAGCGGATCCCGATCAGATCGGACGAAGGAATTCGATTCATGGTTTCCGGAGAGGAGAAACCGGAACTGATGGACGGGGATGCCGGGACGTATGTCCGGCCGGATGCATCCAAAGGGCTTGAGGTGGAGATTTCCTTTGCGTCACCAACCGACGTCGCGGGATTCGTATTGCCCTGCCTGACCCTGCAGGGTGAGATGAAAATCCGTGTCTCGGCCCAGTTGGAAAGCGGTGAATGGACCTCGTTGAAAGAGACGGGCGCAGCCACGCGATACTTCTGGAGCGGAACCTGCCTGGTGCACATGGGACTGGGATATCACCGTCAGGTCCAATGGGAACCCGTGAACGTGACGGGCCTGAAACTGGAACTGGAAGATCTTCGCCAGCCGATCCGCGAACTGCTCGTGTTGTCTCCTGAGCTGGTAGCGGAACACAATCCGGATCCTGCGATGCTCGGGAGCGAAACCATGGGACTGGTGGCGGTCCGGTCGGTTGTGGACCGACTCGAGGTTGAACCTTCGTCCCCGAGAGTGATTCGTTCGTCGTTTTGGACCCGGGAACTGAATGAACCCGCGATCCGCGATCCCGACTCCTTTTATTATCTTCCTGCGTGGCCGGGAATGAGCATCCAGGTTCCGGAGGTATATGCGTCTTCGTCCCGGGATGCCTTGGAAAAGGCGGGGTTGGCATCCGAGCCGCAGGAGGTGGGCGGAATGGTGGTGCTGAAACTGTCGCAGTTTGATCCGGCGGCCTATCCAGGAGGACTCCTCCCAGTTGCATTTACGGAGCATGGCCTCTACTACGATTCAGAGTTCAAGCTGGACCGGTGGAACCGCGCGTACCGGCTTCTGGAGGAAGCGGAGGAGATGGAGGATGGAGATCAGAAAACCCGTTGGCTGGCAGAAGCGCTCCGGCTTTGCCCGGAGTCTCCGACGGTCCGAAGCGCACTTGGACAGGAAGAGGTCACGAGACCCAGAGCGGTCTTCGAAAACGGGTTGGCCTTACAGTCTGTCACCACGGCCGCACGTGCGTCTGCGTTACGGATCAACTGGATCTGGGCCCTCCCTCCCAATGTGGACCTGCGTGAGCGGTCGCTGTTTGTGCATGTGGTGCAGGATGGAAAGATCGTCTTTCAGGACGACCACAATCCGGGAAACCTGGTGCCTGAAGATCTTGCTCAGCCTCAATGGCTGGATCGCATGGCCAAACTGAGTCGAACGGTTTCGATCCCGCAAGGTGTCACCGGACCGGTGGAGATTCACATCGGATGGATTGATCCCGGCACAGGAAAGCGCTTAGACATCCGGAAAGGCGACAAGGTGGAGAAAGGGAAGCTGAGGGCCTTTAAAATGGAGTTGTGATCATGGGAATCGATGCCAAATAATCTATTACCTTAACTACAGACCCCTGATCGTATCGAAGGACATCTCTTGTAATGAACCATTTCGTTTTTTCGTTATGTCGGATGTTGTTGCGAAAGATCCTACCAAAGTGGGTGTTTATATCCCTGTTTTTTCTCGGTGGTTGCACCACGCAATGGGAACCTGAAGAAGAATCCGATGCATTTCCTCGCAAAACTCTGAATGAATTCCCAGGAGAACTGGGGGAATTTAAGCGAATCTATTGGGGGGATTTACCGGAGGATGCTCTAGATCTTCTTAAGCCTTCGGAACGTTATGTGGCGTGGTATTCAAACTCGAAGAACGAGTTGGTCAATGTTATCATCCTGTATTGGGAGAAAGAACATCTGGCCCAAAAAGGGGAAGCTTGGATGCCTCCTTTTCCAGACGATGTGTTCAGCGAGTCCGGTTGGGAAGTGAATACCCGGCCAGAGATTCCTGATGTTTTAGATGTGAAAAACCTGTCTGCCATGCACAGAATTTACCGTAAAGAAACTGAACGGAAGCGTGTGCTCTGGTGGACCAATGCCAGGGGAAAGGCCGCTGAGGATCAAACACCTTCACGTTTAAAAGATACGGCTGTGTTCTCTATCGGAGTTTATATTCAGGAATTTGAAGGAGGGAAGGGATTTCATAAAATCCTGGAATCATTTCTCGCTGATTTCTTGAACGTCCTCGCTCCTTTTGGGTTGGTTCCCTGAGAAACCATGTGTTGAACTGGTAGAACATCCAATAATCCAAGGGGAATACCCATCACCCAAGGGGATCAAGGGCTGGAAATGTACTGTAGAGTGTTTGAGGCCGAGTGTTCCCTTTTGAGTAATAAGAACACTCTATCTGGGACTTTTCGAGGGAGGCATTTTTATTCGTATTGACGATGAGGTTGGAAACAAGGGGCGTGCAGTCCCTGGGTCTTGAGAGTAATAAAGCACCAAGTACCCATTCCTTGCCCACGCGTTCTGCGTGGCAAGCACTCGCTTAAACCCCACCCCTCGGTACCAGACAGATCACATTGGCGGCGGTCACGTAGACTTTCCCGCCGGCTTTCCACCAGCGGTCCTGCTGTTGTCCCCGTTCCATGGAGGCCATCTTGAGGACATCCTCCGGAGGAGAGGGGGCCCGGAGTGCACCCACCCGGAGGACGTCGCGGTAGGCGTCACGGGAAAGGTCCGCAGTGTCAGAGGTGTTGGAGACCGAGATCATGCGGGCGGCCATCCAGAACAGGGCATCCTCCTGCGTGGCAGTGGCGTTTGAGTTTGCCTGATAGGCAATCTGTTCTTCTGACTGGAAACGTTTCGAAAGCCAGTCGGTTCCCCGGTCCAGGGCGGAGGTGACGCCTTCAACTTCCAGACCGCGTCCCTTTTCAAGCAGGGTGCAGACCCACCAGGTGATGGCACTGTTGGAATTGTCCTCCCGGAGCGCGGTGTAACTGAGAGGTTGGTCCTCTGCATACCCCCAGCCTCCGTTGGGCTGCTGCCGTCGAATCAGTTGAGCCAGATTGGAGCGGAGCAGGCGGCGGCGGTCTGCATCCGGAGCCAGAGACTCCGCTTCCAGCAGCGTGTTCATACTGAGCAGGTAGTTGTAGAATTCCGGACCGTGCATCCGGGTCAATGGAGCCTCCTGCAAATGTTGTTGTACCACCTGCAATGCACTCTCCATGGACGCCGCAGGAGCCGGGTCCGGGGCATGCAGCAGTGCCAGCGTGGCCAGAGCCGTCACGCCGGGGGTGAAGGAGGCGTGTCCTCCCCATTTTTCCGCTTGCCATCGTCCATCTCCGGACTGGGTTTCGACCAGCCAGTCAACTCCCTGCCTGGCATGGGCAACCGGATCAGGTCCGTTCAAGGGGGTTGGCAGGGGCCACTGATTGCGAAGCCCGACTCCGGTGACAGCAGCAAGCAGGAGCAGGGTCAGCGATCCATGTCGGATTCTGCGGATGGTCCGGTGACGGTGCACTCGGTTCAGTACGCCTTCGGCAAAGGCCTCAGAGGGCTGAACCGGTTCATAGGCAGGCAGAGGAGGAAGGGAGTCATTCATATGGCGGCCTCCTGTTCCAACAGGTCGCGTAATTCTTTCAGGGCATGGTGAAGACGGCTTTTCACTGTACCTTCCGGGATGTTGAGAATCTCGGCAATCTCCCCATGAGAGAGTTGTTCGAGATGGGAGAAGACCACCACGTCCCGGTGACCGGGCCGGAGATGGGAAAGGGCCCAGTCCAGGTCCTGGGCATGTGCCCGCGGTGGGGAACTGTGCTGCGGACGTGGTTCGTCTGCAAAGGCTTTCTCTCGGCGGGTACGCCGGGATTGTTTACGGAGATGATCCAGCCAGACCCGGTGTGCAATGCGGAACATCCAGGTTTTGAACGACGCAGTGACCCGATAGCGTTTCCTGGCTTTGTAAATTCTGAAAAAGGTTTCCTGAGCAAGGTCCTCATATTCATGTTGAACGCCGCGCTTTCGAAAGTGGTTCACTAAAAGTCCCTGATATCTCATCATGAGATCCAGCAGGGCTTCATCCGTATCGTGCCTCGAAAGCCGCAGCATCAACTCTTCATCCGTCTCAGACATGCAGGCACGTTATGGGGTTCTCGGAGAATGAAGAGAGAAAAACGCGATGTATTTCATAGTGTGGGAGTGCGGTCCCACTGCTTCGGGATCTGCATCGTGAAGCAATGAACCCCGCCTCCGGCGTTCCCCATTTTCGTGGCCTGAATCGGTATGATCTTGTCATAAAACCGTCCGATGATCTCGAGCGCAGGACCGTCCTGTTCCGGGTCTCCGCTGACCGGGACATAGGCAATCTTTCCGCCACTGCCGATATAGAAATTCATGTGAACAATGTCCTCCGCGAGGGGGAGTTCGATCACCTTGAGCCCATGTTCGATCAGGGTTTGCCTGGCCTCTCGGCTGATCCTGTGGTTCGGGTCCGACTCGAGATCTGTGGTGTGGAGAAGCACCGTGTCTTTGCTGACAAACTTCAGCAGTCCGTCGACATGACCGTCGGTGATGGGATCGGGCATCAGTCCGCTTTTGATCCAGATAAGGGTCTCGAGGCCCAGCATCCGTTTGAGTTCGGTCTCGACCTTTTCTTTTGGCCAGTGTGTCCGGTTCGGGTTCAGCACGCAGGATTCGGTCACAATGCCGATGCCATCCGCCATTTCAATGCTGCCCCCTTCCAACACCAGCTCAGAGGGGAAGATCTTCCATCCCATTTCTCTCGCGATCGTGTCCCGGGTCTCCACATCCTTCTCCCAGCCGGGATACTTCTTTCCCCATCCGTTAAAACGGAAACCTGCCGCGGCCAGATCCCCCTGCGGGCCCCGCAAGAGGATGGGAGCGTTGTCCCGGGCCCAGTCGATGGAAAAATTGCCGGTGCGGATTGTCAGATTGGGGACTTCCCCCAGTACGTTCCGACAGGCGGCTTCATCCGGTGTATGGCAGAACACAATGACCGGTTCATGCTGTGCAATCGCCTTGGCAAGGCCGGCGAACTCCCTGCGTAACGCGTTCACCTTTCTGCCGTACTGATGCGCTGCCGGAAAGATCATCATCGTTCCCTCGCGTTCTTCCCATTCATCAGGAAAGGTATATCCGAGAGAGGCCGGGCTCTCCGTTGCCGGCAGATGTGAAGAAAAGGTGAAAAGGATCAAGTTAAACAGGCGGGGCAGTGTCATAAGTCTGACTGACAACGATAGCGGCATGGACTGTCAACATGCAAATCGAATCTGCAGTGCCGGCGTTATTCGAGCCCGCAACTCGGGAACGTTGCCCCGGATCGATATTGACGGCATGAGTCGCCTGAGTAGCCTGACAGAACATGAGGACCATTGAAAAAATTTACACAGGCATCGTGATGTCCTGGAGCGGAATTGTCCTTCTGATGTTCCTGGCGGTTTTAACCATGGTCTATCCAAACGTGACCGCAAAAGGAGTGTTCCAGTTTATCCTGGGCTTCTATCTGCTGGTGGGAGGAGTTCTTCTCAGCAGCTCCATTTACAATATCAAGGTGGCCTCGCTCTCCACCATCAGCACCACCATCCAGATTGTGTTCCTGTTTCTGTCCGGATATGGTCTCCCGCTCGGGATATGGGGAATTGTCCTCCTCCGGGCAGGAGTTTCTGCTACTTCCCAACCCTCGGAATGCCGTTCCCATGCCCCGAATTGAAATGACCACCCTGATACGGGCCCCCCGGGAGGTGGTCTTTGACCTGGCCCGGGATCTGGATCTGCATCAGGAAAGTCAGGCGTCCAAACAGGAACGGGCGGTTGCCGGAAAAACCTCTGGGAAAATTGAACTGGGCGAGTCGGTCACCTGGGAGGCGGTCCATATTGGAATCCGACAGAGGCTGACCTCAAAAATTACGGCGATGGATCCGCCGAACTCTTTCCGGGACTCCATGGTGTCCGGTGCCTTTCGCCGTTTTGATCATGACCATCTGTTTCTGGATGACGGGGAAGGGGGGACGGAAATGAGAGATGTGTTTGATTACACTTCGCCTGCCGGATGGCTGGGGCGGGTCGTGGATCGCCTCTTTCTTACATTGTACATGCGTCGGCTGCTTTCCGAAAGAAATGATGTGATCCGTCAGCATGCGGAACGTCTTGCCGGTCATCCACCCGTCCCCCTGGATTCAAAGGAGCTTCCATGATGAAAACGAAAATCCGATCACATGGTCTTGTGCTGGCCTTGCTGATCAGCGGATGCGCCACCATGAGCCGTACCACCCTGCGTGAAGACAAATACCCCTATTATCCGGCGACGAGAGAGAACATAAACATGTTCAAAACATTTTCGGATGCAGGTTTCCTGGAGGGGCTGGTGACGGCTCCGTTTGTGTTGGTGGATCTCCCATTCTCGATTGTCTTCGATACTCTGTTTCTCCCTTTCGATCTGGTGGATGCGAAGCACGATGCGAGAGTCCAACCCGAAAACACCCGGTAGAGAGTGGAGAGGGGTTGTCGCATATTGACTAAAAAAATTCGCATTTAGCATATCTCTTTTCCTTGCGGAGGAGATGGGCTCTGGTACTATATTGGGCAGTTAGATACGTGTAAACCCTGAGTAGTGCCGAAACAATATGCTCGTTCGGCGATCAAAATGATGAAAAAAAGTCCTGTAATTGTCATGATGGGCCTGGCGTTTGCCGCCACCCTTTCCGCCTCTGCAACCTCACCGCGTGCCTCACAGAATCTTGCGAAGGTCATCACCGCGACCCCCCTGGGTGGAACCGGAAATGAATGGCTCTCCGCTGGGGGAGTGCTGAAATCGGGTCAGTTCCTGGTCTGTGGTGTGACCCTCGAGGCGGAGGCCGAGTTACTGGGGGCCCTCGCGAAGGTGCAGGGAACCGATCAAAAAGCTCTTCCACCTGTGCGGGAATGGGAAAAAATGGGGGAAACGGATACCGGGGTGATGAAAGCGGCCAAGGTGGGGAATTTGGACGATGTCTCGTCCGGATTTGATATGGGGATGCGGGGAGATCTGATGGGGCTTTCGTTGGAGGCGCCGAAAACCAAGGAGGAACTCAAAAAGGAGGCAAGGGCCAACCAGAAGAAACTCCGCTCCATCTCGCGTCATTATCAGTGGAAAGTGGAGGATGAAACCGGGGCCGCGAAAATCAGTTACAAGAAGCTTCACTGGGCACAGAAAGAAGCCACGGGTTTCTGGGCGGTGTTTGATTCGGATCTGAAACAGATTGAAGCCTTCTACCGCTTGCCCCGGGGGGCGGGCTCCATCACAGATGCCAAAGTGGCGGCAGACGGTTCGGTGTATCTCACCGGAGCCGCCACCTCCCGGATCCGGAAATGGTCCAAACCGATCCGTATCGAAAACGTGCCGAACCCCAAGGGAGTGAACAATCAGACCTTCGGTACCCGGAAGACCTATCTGGCAAAATTAACTCCTGACACAAAGACTGTGGTGTGGATGGTGGAAATCGACGGGTGGTCCATTCCCCCCAAGCTGTTTTTGCTGAATGATGGCAACATTGCCGTGCACGGGCCCGGCGTCCGCACCTACACCCCGCAGGGACAGTTCGTGAGTGGGGTCGGAGTGGAGAACACCCGTGTGCTGGGAGGATTGGCCGTCAGCCCGTTGAATGGAGAATTCACCCGGGTAGGGGACTGGATGAGTCCAACCGGTCGTGAACCCTACCGGACCCCACGTCTGGTGGTGCTGAATCCGGACGGCAGTATTAAAAAGGACCTGATCAGCTGGCGCGGACCCTTTGCCGGTGTGGATGCCTTCCGTCTGGTCGCGGACTCGGCGGTTCGGAAAACCGCGTACCACACGGACGGCAGTATGGTGTATTCCTCCTGGAGTCATGGGGGAAACAATGTGATGTTCCGGTATCCGTACGACATCGAAACCCGCATCCCCAACAGTCTGGGGTACCAGTCGATGGAAACCTGCGCCACGGTGGTCAAACTCGACAAGGACCATAATCTTGTCAACGCGTTTATCTGGAAAGGATACAATGTTCACGATTTGGATGTTGCGGTGGACGGATCATTGCTTGCGATAACAGATTCGGGACGGGTTCAGGAAAACCTTCCCAATAACCTCGGCAATGTTTCGGAAGGTCTTGCTGTGTTTATAACGGACCCCAACCTGGATGCCGTTCGGTTTTATTCCTGTCTTCCCGCCGTGGGACAGCGTGTCGTGCTCAGTGGATGTGATCAGCGAACCGATGCGTTCAATTTCGCCACCGGCATCTCCAAGGGAAGGCCGGTTGCGCTGGTCTTTTCCAGTACCATGAAATCCCTGTCAAAACCCGCCCCGGGCGGAAAAACCGTGGAGCATGGCTTCCCCACCAAATCCCCCCTGCAGCAAAGCTACGGCGGAGGACTTTCGGATGGCTACCTGGTGGCACTGGATCTGTCTGCGGAGAAACCCTTCGAAGGGTGGCAGCCGCCGGAACGGAAAAAAGGCCCGAAAAAACCTCATACCGATCCTGTGGTGTGGCCTCAGAACGGACAGCAATTCCGGGTTGGGGTGGAAACTTACAAGAACGGGCACATCACCTTCCGTGATGAGGGACGGGATATGTGGCCATCCTTCTTTTATGGAGGGCCCAAGCTGGGTGGAAAATTTTCCTATGATGAGGACAATCCGATGTGTGATTTGATCGTGGATTGCCCCCGACCGTTGCTGGCCATGGGTGAACAGGATCAAAAAGTTCTCGGAGAACTTATCTCGTTTTCCCCCACGGGCGAAAAAGACAAAAAGGGGAACCCCGTAAGTGCGTTCGACCATCCGGTTCAACTCCGGCTGACGGCCATCCGGGACTGGAAGAACTTGCCGAAGACCCAGTTGGTGAGAATCGGCGGGGTTCACTGTCCACAGGCCGAGGCGAAAGTCGACGGCATTCTGCATGTGGGGAACAGGCACGTGAAAATTACCGATGCCTACCTTCGGGCGGCATTCAAAGTACCGAAGGGTGTAGATCCCCTTGATCCTGACGTGATGCCCAACCATGTGCTGGTCACGGTGAAGTTTTCCGTACTTGGAGGTGACATTGGACTGACAGGAGATCTCAAAGAAGAAACCCTACAGGTCAGCAGCCGTTTCTCGGCTTATTCCAGTGGGGCACCGAAGAGCGGGTGGTAAGGGACACAACATGAATAGAGGACACGTGATGAAACGAAACCTGCCGATGATCCCGTTTTCCCGATGGATGATGCTGTTGCTGACTGTCTGGGGCATCGTTCCCGCAACCGGACAGATTACGGAAGAAAGGCTTAAGGAAGAAAAAATCAATCCCGGCCAGTGGACGGCCGTTGTGGAGTTGCCCCCGGGGATGCGGTGGGGAAAGCCGCAAAAGCCCCGGATTGCCGCGGTGTGGATTCCGGAAGGAGTGGAACAGGTCCGCGGTTTGTTCTGGCCGGGAAAAATCATCATTGGAGAAAAACTGGCGACGGATGCCTCCGTTCGGCAGGCCTTGGCACGACACAACATGGGGGTACTGGTTCTGCCGGCGAGTGGCGGATTCATCAGTGGAGGAGGTGAGGGGGCAACGATGCTCCAAACCGGACTGGAGGCGCTTGGAGAGAAAACCGGGCATCCCGAGCTGCCGCATGTGCCGTTTCTAACCCTGGGGCACTCCGCGGATGGCTTGTTCTGCCGGAATGTCGGCTACTGGAAGCCGGAACGAACCCTTGGTGTGGTCATGGTGAAAAGCGGTAACTTTCATCATGCATTGGAAGATCTGGACGCCAGCCTGAAAGGAGTGCCCCTGATGCATATTCCGGGTGAGTTTGAGGAATACGGCCCTGAAGGCGGCGATATGGGAAGCGGCCTTCGCTCGGATTATGTCACCGAACCCACAGAAGGACGTATCCGGCGGAAAAACCAGACCCAATGGGTGATGACCCGCATGCAGATGCTCCATCGACGACACAAGGAGCCGGAGAACCTGTGGACGCTGATGGTGGAGCGCGGAGGTCGTCACACCACCTGGAGTCGGCACAGTACACCTCTGTTTATTCAGTATTTGAACAGTGTGGTGAACCTGCGCCTTCCCAAGGGAGCCTGGGACGGCAAATCGGATCTGCTCTGCAATCCGGTCAAGGCCTCGGATGGATGGCTCTATGATCCGGACATTAAAGAACCCAAGCATGAGCCCGCACCCTGGGCGGACTACAAAGGGGACAAGGTTCTGGCGTTCTGGGCACCGGATGAGGCCTTTGCCAAGGCGCTGTATGCCTATCACGGCGAAAAACCGTGGCTGCATCCCGACCCCACCAAAGGGCTCTCTGACCATGAACGCTACTTTCCACCTCCGCTTTTACGGGATTACATTGATGCACCTCCTCCCCTGAAACAGGAATGGAGAGGAGGAGCGCTGACCTGGACGCCCACGATGACGGGATGGAAATCGGAGGGAGGAGACGGAAGGTTTGACCCCAAAAAATGGGCGATCTTCACGGGAAAAGGAGGGACGATTTCCATTCCGGCACCTGTGGGTTCAGAGGGACTCACTGTGGGCAAGGGATACGTGCTGGATGTCGGGACCCAGCGGGTCAGCAGCCGGTATCATGGGGAGTTTCCCCAGGGATCTGAAATCCGGGTTCACCTGCATGCCAAGTCCAAGGCGGACGCCGGGAAGCGGGGATCGTATGTCAACATTTCCGGGAATGGCGACTTCGGGGGCCGTCTGGTTGTCACGCTGGAGCCGGGCCTGGACTACGGGCACCGGGCCAGAGGTGTGCTGCGGGAGGGGCTCTACGGGATCGTGGGAGTGAAAGGACGCCGGATCGGTGATTTTTCTGAAGTCGTACTTCCGGAAGGATTTACCGGGCGCTGGGTCGGCGGGGTATATTGCGTGGACGTCCCCCGGGTCTATACCGCAGCAGAACAGAAGCGGATGAAAGAGAATCTTGAGGAGCGGTACCGCAAGGTCGGCCTGGTCCCCGGGCTGAATACCGAGGCCGAGCTTCTGGAGGCCGAGAAACGTCCCAGTGTGGATGACATGCTGGAATCAGCCGGGGATGGGCTGGAGGGGTTGGAACTATGAGAGCCCTGCTGATCTCCTGGATGTTGTTCACAGCCCTGTCTGCCCCGGCCGCCAAGTGGAGTGGCCGGAAGAACAGCCACATTGAAGGAGACAGCCCCTGGCCGTCCAAGGTGGAGGGACACGTACCCGTGCAGCCGGGAGAACACCCCCGGCTGTTTTTCCGCAAGAGTGATCTTCCGGAACTCAGGCGACGTGCCGAGACTCCGGAAGGGAAACAAATCATCAAACGACTCCGGTATCTGTTGAATGGCAGCGACGGGGAGACGATGACCACCGAATTTAATGCGGCGAAAACCGCCTATCAGATGACCGGCCGGGAGCGCGGCCCCCGTATCACGCATAACAAACCGGGTACCTTTACCTTCACTCACGCCGCCGGATACGGAATGCTGTACCAGTTGACCGGGGACAAGAAATACGCCGAGTTCGGGCGTCAGAGCATGCTGAAAATGATCGATGACGAACAGCGTGACCGCGATTCGGTGTACGGCCTCTACATGAGCGAGCATTTGAGGGTAGGGCCTGTGCTGGCGGGGTTGGCACTGGGATGGGATCTGAATTATGACGGCTGGGATGAGGAAACCCGTCGCCATATTGCAGACCGTCTGTTGAATTTGGACATACGCAATGGCCGGACCATTCAGCGCATTTCCAGTGGTCAGGTCTGGCACCCGGGGTGTAACCACTGGGGGCCCACCATCAGCGGTGGTCCCATGATTGCCTTGGCCATGATGGGCGATCCGGAAGCGGATCAGGAGAAGGTGAAGCAGTTGTATGACTGGGGCCTGATCAACACCAAACGACAGCTCACCGAGGGAATTGGTGATTTCGGATTTTACGGCGGAGGACAGGGCTCAGGTGGCTTGACCAAAGACGCGGCGTTTATCCCTCTCCTTCAGGCTTGGCGCACCGCGGCCGGGATCGATTTTATGTCCAACCGCGAGATCGTGAACTGGCTGACCCTGGAGTACGTTCAGGGCAGCATCACCCAGCCCGGTGGCGGAAAGCCGGAGTTTCCGCTCAGAGGGGCGTATCCGCATAACTATTTCGGCCGGACCGGAGTGACCGGCAGCGGCTATTTTGTGCAGGGGTTCGGCACGGTGGATCCCAAATATCACGGCGCGATGCTCTGGCTTTACAATCGGAGTTTCCGTGAAAGCGACGAACAGAACGGGACGCCGTTCGGCACTATTAACCATTATCCCCACCGCTGCATTCTCGCGCTGGTGAACTGGCCGTTTGATGTGAAGGAACAGAATCCTGCCGAGGTTCTGCCCCGGATCACCCTCGACCGTTATTGGAACATGGCGAATATCCGTGAACGCTGGAAAGATCATCATGACCGCTTTATCTCGGTGCTGACCGAACAGGCAGGAGGGCACTACCGGTCCCCGGCGGATGTGCGGGTCATGACCGGCGGCAGACAGCTAACCTCCTGGTTTGCGCTGCGCGGAAACCTCATCGACGTGCGGACCACCAAGTACGCGTATTATTTCAAAACCGACACAGGCAGTCTGGGAATCGATTTCAGCCGTGCTTCCGGTTCGGAAGTCCTCATGGTCTGGAAACACGGGGAGGAGGTTCTCACCCGCAAAGCGAAACTCAAGATTCTGGATAAGGGAGGGAAGCTGCCGGAAAAACCGGAAGGGGCCTTTGCGCTGATGGACATTCCCAAGCCGGTGGGGGAGGAGCTGATCGATATGGACGACCTTACTCACGGGATTACTCTGACCCTGGAAGAGGAACTGCCTCCGCCCCCTCCCAAGAAAGAGAAGAAGAAAAAAGGCTTGGAGGCCAAGTTTGCCGATGAACTGGAGGAACCTCCCTTCGATGTCGTCTACCAGGTGCAGCGTTTCGGAGGAACGGGGAAGCCGGTGCTGTTTGAAGACAAGGTCAGAATCGGCCGCCAGACGGCATCTTACCAGGACGGCTGGATTGTCTTTGACGTGGACTAGAGTGGCGGATGCTTGCCGCTCGGAACGCGTGGTCGAATGGCGTGTGACGATCCAGTTTGATCATGTTCCGAGATGATCACACATTTCGCAATCGGTATCGCAATCGCAATCGATATCGCATTCGGTATCGGGGAATCTTTGCGGCATAACAAGCCAATGACCAACTTGTCCCGCCATTGCCCGACGAGCGAAGGCGGATGACCCATTAAACCCAATCCGGCCGCGGCCGATTCAGCCAGTCTGCGATGGCCCGTAACAACAGCACCTGATCGAGGGTCGCATCGTCGTTGAGTTTCACCGCCGCTTCACAGGCGTAATAGACATTCGCCTGAATCATGGGGGAGGCATGGGCAATCTCCTCCAGCACCTCCTCAAGCCCTGCCAGGTTTTCAGGTGAAACGTCCTGCATGGCAAACGCGTTTTTATCCGCATGGTTCAGGTTGTCCACTCCGGTGAGGAAGGCGGCTCCTGCCGTTTCCTCCGTCTCTTCGGTGTGTGCAATCAGACTGAGCAGAACCGAAACCTCTTTCACCAGTAGATCCATGTTGCGGTGTCGTATGGGCCGGTCCGGTTCCAGTCCAAAGGCAGGATCCAGGTTGCGGCTGATCGAGGCCATGAGGGCGAATTCAAAGAACGTGATCACAGAATCCTGTTCCATCACCTGACGGAACTGGGAACGGAGCAGACGGTACATCGCCGGGGGCATGTCCTTGACCTGTTCGAAGTGTTGCTCGTATTCCTTCAGCGCCAGCAGGGGATCTTCCGGATCCTCCGAAAGCCGGTCAAGGAGTTCCTGCAGTTGATGAATGTCGAGCTCTTCCTTTTCTGCAGGTTTCGGTCCCACCGCTGCCGCCATCAGGGCCGGGGAGGCGTGTTCCGATTCTGCGGACGAGACCGGTTCTTCCCCGGTGTCCTCCGATGCATCCTGTTTCGGGGTGCGGGTAATCTGTTCCTGTTCCCAGGTGAATTGAATAGCAGGCGGAATGCGGATGACGTCGCTGTCCGCAAAGGTCAGTTGCATGTCGGTAAAGTGAAACAGCTTGGCGAAGAACACATCCGGAACGGACTGGATCCGGGTGTTGTAGGTCTCCACCGCATCATTGTAGCCGTTCCGCATCAACGCGATTTCATTCTCCAGCATGATCAACGTCCGCATCAGCAGCGCCGACTGCGTATCGGAGACGAATTCAGGGTAGGCCTCTGCGGAAAGGATGAGCTGATTCACGGCAGCGTGACCGGCCTGAAGCTGTTGAGTCAGATCACCGCTGGTGGAATCATAGGTGCTGCGGAGTTCGGTCACGGCTGTCTGAATGTCCCGTTCATGATCCTGCAGGGCAGTGGTGATGGTGGTGAGTTGTGGCACCAGGTCGTGTCGTTTCTTCAACGAGACATCGATGTTGGATTTGTTCCGCCGGGCCCGTTCCCGCAGGAACACCAGGTCATTGTAATGAAGCATCAGGGTCACGGCGGTCATAAACAGCGGGGCGGTCAATGCGGCCGCAAGATAATCCGTAGCGGCAAAGGAGCCTGACAACCCAAACAGTAAGAGGGCACTGAGGAGAATGGCGGCAAAGGACACGTTCAGCAGGAGGATACCGCTCCGGGCGATGCGCAACATGATCTGATGCTCACTCTTGTTGCCCAGGATGAAGGGGTATTTGCCTTCCGGTTTGCGCAGATAGAGCGAGTCTCCGGAGACAGGGTCGAGTGCACATTCTCCGATTGCATACAGGGGGTCCCCAATCTCCAGCCGCGTTTCCGAGTACCGACGTCGGCCTGAACTTCGGGTGGAATGGTGAAAGGTGTGGAGTTCACTGCCACTGGGATCCACCAGCATCGCGCCTTCTGCATCCCGGCAGAGGAAGGGGATCTTCCGTTCCTGGTTTACAATCGTCACCCAGTTGGCCTTTTTGCCCGATCCGCGCCGTTCCTTCACCGTGTAATGATACTGAACGCAGGGCTGGTGGCTGAGAGGACCTCTGAGCAGGTCCGCGCTGTCGGCAAGATCGACGACCCCTTTGAGTTCGCTCAATCCGTATGCCGCCCCGGTGGTCGGGACCGTCGGCAGGTTTTCCATACACCGTTTGAAGCGGATGCGTTTGAATCCAAGGGTGAAGGAGATGATGCCGGCCACCAGACTCAACCCGATGATGATCAGCCCCACCAAGGGAGGAATCTTCGCTTTCTGAAACTGGGCTTCCCCTTGTTTCATGTCCCCGCGGACTTCGAAGGGCAGGGGGAAAGGGTCAAAGGCGGGAACCCTCCACAGCGGAGCGAGAAGGTTTTCAGGGAAGGTGCCCCGTTGACGGCGGACCCGGTGGGTGGCCCGGGCCAGATGCAGGCGGAGCTCCCGAAGACGGGTCAGGGTTTCTTCTGAAAGTCCCCGCCCCTGATAGGTGTCGAACAAAGGCAGGGTGTCCCAGTTTCCATCCCATGCCACATCCGCTTCTGAAAGCGTCTGTAGCACCTCGGCCTTGGTGACCTGCTCCTGACGGTTCAGCCGTTCTACAGCTGATTCAAGATCCAGCTTCATCATCTGCAGTCCCAGCACCACCAGATAGACCGCGACCAGCAGGTTGAGCAGAGAGAAATAGATCAGCAGACGGTGAACCCGGAGGAGACTGATGGCAATCGACAGTGCCGCTGCCAGCAGGACCAACCCGAACCAACACGCCGCAATCGACTTACCGGCCATGCCGACCCGTTCGCGGGTTTCCCCATATTCGGAGATGATGGGCGTGTAATCACCCTCTACATTGAATCGAACTTCATAGCCTCCCCGGTGGCGCACCGCATAGCCAAAGGTAAAGATCTCCTCGCGGACCTCCAGCCGCCACTCGGTATACCGGTATCTCCCGTTTCGCTCCTGCCAGGATTCGCGAACCGCGAACTTGATGTCCGAGGTGGGCACAAGGAGAAGTGAACCGGTGTCATCCTGAAGAAAGAACGGGACGTATTCGATGTCGTTTTGAATCGTCCGCCAGGTCGTGTCGCCATCGGAATCTTTTTCCTCCACCTCGACCTTGTACTGGTAGTACACGCAGGGCGTATTCGTCTTGGGAGACCTCAGAAGTCCGTCGGCCTGCTGCACCTGTCCTCTGAGGTTGATTTCCCCCTCCAGGGCGGCGCGAACGGTGGTACGGGGGACACGCTCCAGTTCACGCATGCTCGCCAGGGAATGAAAACTGGCCCGTCCGAGGAACAGAGAAAGACCGGCAAACAGAACGGAAAGGCCGAGAAAGAGAATGGCTTTAACGCCGCCACCCACGCGGCCCCAGAACCCTTTCTGCAGGACGAGGTCGCAGTCAGCGCGGCCACACTGCCGTCTGCGTTCCACCAGCTCCTGGCGGGTGACCTTCTGATTACATTTGGAGCACAGATAGGTCTGCATGAGGGTCTGGCTTAGATCCCGAGACTGCTTAGTTGACGGCAGACATTGTTCACCACCGAAATCAGGGCCGGATGGCTGGCCTCGAAGTGACGCACAGATTTCCGCAGTCCGTCGAGGTTGACATCCAGCAGATCCATATCCGTCTGTTCCCGCAGGGCCTCTTTTGCTCCCGCTTCGGTGAATCCGGCAATTCGGTCCGCATGATCATCGTCTTCCAGCGCATCAATTTCGGAGCGGAGTTCAGACACCAGGGTCTGGAGCGAATTCCGCTGTTCCTCCGTTAATGTTTCCGCTGCCGCCAGCCGTGCTTCGAGTTTTTCCAGGGTGTCTTCGATCATAAGGGTCTCCTATATCACGAATCTAGAGAACCGCGTTACCCGTTGCAAGCGCAGAGCAAGATGGGAATCGGAGGAAAACTGCGGAATCCTTCATCTGATTGCGATTACGAGTAGGATTATGATTAGGATGAAGATGAAGAATTTGCCCTCCTGCTGAGCCAGACCCCGATCTTCCATCTCCTAACTCCCATTTTCCATATTAATCTTGCCCGTTGCGGGGGTGTTGCTTATAAGCCGTCTTTCCCACACCTGCCCGGGTGGTGGAATTGGCAGACACACGGGACTTAAAATCCCGAGTCCGTAAGGACGTGCGGGTTCGAGTCCCGCCCCGGGTACCAACTATGGTGAAAGGCAGTGTCTGGCTGAAAGTCAATCGTCCTTAGGATCGTCGCTGCGATCGTCGCCGCTGAAACGGGCGTGTCCAGAATGTCCACTGGACCCTCATCCTTGGCCCGTCCACGGTGTCCACCCCGTCCACAAACGCACCCCGCTCCCGGTCGCCACCCTCCGGATGCCACCCGTCGCTCCCAACCAGTTGCCAAAAGGGCTTTACTGGATTATGAATTATTCTATGGGTAGAACACCTTACCATAGGTCATTTTAAATTAACGTCTAACGCTTAAGAGAGCTGCATCATGAACATTTATGAAGACTACCTCAAAGAAATTGAAGAGCGCAAAGGGCAGGGGCTGCACCCCAAGCCGATTGATGATGCGGCTCTGGTCTCTGAACTGATCGACCACATTCAACACGAAGGCGATATCTACCGCGACGACTGCCTCACCTTTTTCATCTATAACACCCTTCCCGGCACCACCAGCGCCGCAGGGGTAAAAGCGGCCTTTCTCAAGGACATCATCCTCGGCACCGTAACCGTTCCGGAAATCTCCGTGGAGTTCGCTTTTGAGCAGCTCTCCCACATGAAGGGCGGTCCCTCCATTGAAGTGTTGCTGGATCTGGCTCTCGGCGACGACGCCGATTTGGCAAAACAAGCCGGCGATGTGTTGAAAACCCAGGTCTTCCTCTACGAGGCCGATACCGCCCGTCTGGAAGAGGCGTTTAAAGCGGGCAATGAAATCGCGAAAGAGATTGTTGAGAGCTACGCCAAAGCGGAGTTCTTCACCAATCTGCCTGATCTCCCCGAAACCATCGATGTGGTCACCTACATTGCCGGAGTGGGGGATATCTCCACGGACCTGCTGTCCCCCGGCAGCGAAGCCCACTCCCGTTCGGATCGGGAGTTGCATGGCAAATGCCTGATCAGCCCTGAGGCCCAGGACGAAATCGTGGCGCTGAAAAACATGCATCCCGACAAGCGCATCATGATGATCGCGGAGAAGGGGACCATGGGGGTGGGTTCCTCCCGCATGTCCGGGGTGAACAATGTGGCGCTGTGGATCGGTAAACAGGCTTCCGAGTATGTGCCATTCATTAACATCGCGCCCATCGTGGCCGGTACCAACGGCATTTCCCCCATTTTCCTCACCACCGTGGATGTGACCGGCGGTATCGGCATCGACCTCAAGAACTGGGTCAAGAAACTCGACGCCGACGGCAACGTGATGCGCGACGAGGAAGGCGAGCCCATTTTGGAAGAGGCCTACTCGGTCGAGACCGGGACGGTGCTGACCATCAACACCAAAGAGAAGAAGCTCTACAACGGCGACGAGGAACTGATCGACCTGGCCGGATCCTTCACCCCGCAGAAGATGGAGTTCATGAAAGCCGGCGGCTCCTACGCCATCGTCTTCGGGAAAAAACTCCAGACCTTTGCCGCCAAAACCCTCGGCATCGACATTCCTCCGGTGTTCGCGCCTTCCAAAGAGATTTCCCACGAAGGGCAGGGGCTCACCGCCGTGGAGAAAATTTTTAACCGCAACGTCGTCGGCAATACGCCCGGCAAACTGCTGCATGCCGGATCCGATGTCCGGGTTGAGGTGAACATCGTCGGTTCCCAGGACACCACTGGTTTGATGACCTCGCAGGAACTGGAAATGATGGCCGCCACCGTGATTTCTCCCATTGTGGATGGGGCGTACCAGTCCGGCTGTCACACCGCCTCGGTGTGGGACGCCAAAGCCAAGCGCAACATTCCCAAGCTCATGAAGTTCATGAACGATTTCGGGCTCATCACCGCCCGGGATCCCAAAGGGGAATACCACTCCATGACCGACGTGATCCACAAGGTGCTCAACGATCTTGCGGTGGATGACTGGGACGTGATCATCGGCGGAGACTCCCACACCCGGATGTCCAAAGGTGTGGCCTTCGGCGCCGACTCCGGAACCGTGGCCCTCGCCCTCGCCACCGGCGAAGCCTCCATGCCGATCCCGCAGTCGGTGAAAGTGACCTTCAAAGGCGAGATGCAGGAGTACATGGATTTCCGGGACGTGGTGCACGCCACCCAGGCGCAAATGTTGAAAGCCTTTAACGGTGACAATGTGTTCCAGGGACGGGTGATCGAGGTGCACATCGGTACGCTGCCTTCCGACCAGGCCTTTACCTTCACCGACTGGACCGCGGAGATGAAAGCCAAGGCGTCGATCTGCATTTCCCAGGACGAGACCCTGATCAAGTCGCTCGAGATCGCCAAGTCCCGCATCCAGACCATGATCCGCAAGGGCATGGACAATGAGAAGGGCGTGCTGCAGGGCCTGATTGACAAAGCCGATGCCCGTATTGCGGATATCCAGTCCGGCAAGAACCCTGCTCTGGCCCCCGACGAAAACGCGAAGTACTTCGCCGAGTTCGAAGTGGATCTGGCCGAGATCAACGAGCCCATGATCGCCGACCCGGACGTCCACAACGAAGACGTCTCCAAGCGCTACACCCACGACACCATCCGTCCGCTGTCCTACTACGGCGGAGAGAAGAAAGTGGACCTCGGCTTTGTCGGCTCCTGCATGGTGCACAAAGGCGACCTCAAGATCGTGGCCAAGATGCTCAAGAACCTCGAAGCCCAGCAGGGCACGGTGTCCTTCGGAGCACCGCTGATTGTCGCCGCGCCGACCTACAACATCATCGACGAACTTAAAGAAGAGGGCGACTGGGATGTGCTGCAGCGCTACTCCGGATTTGAGTTCAATGACGCCGCCCCCAAAGGCGAAGCCCGGACCGAATACGAGAACATGATGTACCTCGAACGCCCCGGCTGCAACCTCTGCATGGGCAATCAGGAAAAAGCCGCCAAAGGCGACACCGTCCTCGCCACCTCCACCCGCCTCTTCCAGGGCCGCGTAGTGGCCGACTCCGAAAAGAAAAAAGGCGAATCCCTCCTCGCCTCCACCCCCGTCGTGGTCCTCGCCGCCATCTTGGGCCGCACCCCGACACTGGAGGAATACGAGTCCGCCGTCCAAGGAATCAGCCTCACCAAGTTTGCCCCCCCGGTGAAACGTCTGGCCACCATCCCCGAAATTCCCAAACACCTTCTGTCGTTCTAAATGACAGACAGATTGAACGAAAAGACCGTCACGTTGGTGGCGGTTTTTTGTGGTCTCGTGCAAAGTTTATCACGCCTTAGGCGTGGACGCGAAGGTACAGAGAAAGAACGGAGCACGGGTGTTTACACCCGCTTCACCTATGGTGATGATCTGAAGACAGGATTTCAGGATGCACTGGAGGGCCTATGGGATTAAACCTAACCTCATCAGAGTACATCGGTGCAGAACTTGGGAGCCACGGCACCAGCTTACCGGGAACAACGTGTACTACATCATCGTCGTTGGACCGCGGGTTACCCCATTCGCAAAACAACACTTGAATGACCTTTCGACAGGATCACAGGATGCAAAGATTGGAAGCCTCCTCTGCTTGCCCTTAAGACCTGCAGAATGAATGAAAACGAGTAGTATTTACTATTCAGGGTAATATGTTTGCTTGCAACAATAGATAATAATCTATTATATAGATTAATATTATAACTCCATTTCCGTTTATTATTATATAATCTAATTGACTTAAAATCGTTTAATGTCGTATCTTGTGTCATGTCTGTAATGTAGATATGTATGAAATCACCAAAGATGCTGAAGTTTGAAGTGCTTGCTGAACGCCGAGTGTATGAAGCAGTGAAGAAAATCTCGATGATCGCAAATCTGTCCAATCGGGATAACTACGAGTATATCGATGAGCATGTGCAGTAGATTATGAAGGCACTCCGCACAGAACTTGCCAGGATTCAGTTCAGTCTCAGTTTGAGAATAAAGGACGTGATGAGAAGAAAGGCTTTAAGTTTAAAGGGATCAAATGATGCATGACTGGTATTTATCCTTTGATTCCTGGCAATACCCCTGGCTGAAAAAAAACTTATTTGGATTTGCACGATGAACTGGCCGGAAGTCACGTATCGCACCCAGAAGGTGCAAGGGAAGAGCAGCAGGAATCCGCCTAGTTCCATCTGCAGGTTTTGCCGCTGGAGTTTGTGGATGCGGATCTTTACTTCAGTTAGGTAGCTGCAGAATTTATATCCACCCATAAGATGTTCCTCGCGGATGCCTAAGCCGCTTCATTGACGAAAATCAAAAAAGTAAAGCTGGTGAGCGGGGATCCTGAATTTAAAGAGGCGGAAGGTGAGTTGAAAAAGGTCGTTTGTTTGAAGTAATAAATAAGAGTGTGAGGTTGTGCATGGGTGAATGGTATTATAAAAAATGGCCACTAAGTGGCGGTTCCCCTGCTTCTGGTTTTCGAAACCAGCTTGCCGGTGCGGGCATGCTTGCTGAGGATCTTTTTATACGGGAAGTAATACAAAATTCTGTAGACGCTCTCCCAAAGGACGGGTTAAATAAAAAAGTAAAAATTAGGATATCGCTAAGAACATTGAATGACGCTGAGGCTAAAGATTTTCTGTCGTCAATGGGGATTGATAAGCATGAATTGGTTTCATCTGGAAAGATCGAGGCGCTTGAAAATGAATCTGAGTTTTCACTTATGCTTGTTGAAGATTTTAACACTGTGGGTTTGGGTGGCGTGGAGCTCGCGGGGCAAGAGGCGCATAAGGAAGATAACTTTGTGCGTCTCTGTAGAGATGTTGGAAGCACCACCGATGATGACGGAACAAGAGGAGGATCTTTTGGCTATGGGAAATCAGTATATTGGGTGAATTCAGGCCTTTGGACCGTAGCTTTCTACTCACGATTTAAGAAGTCCAACAGAACAAATGGTGCTACGCGACGCTTCATTTCTGCTGGATGGTACAACGAATACCTTGATGAAACAAAAAGGAAGTATACAGGGCAGGCATGGTTTGGAAAATGCACAAAAAGGGATCCGGAACTTCATACTCTCCCTTACCTCGATGAGGAAGCAGATACTATGGCCGAAATGTTCGGAATTCCTGTTCGCGCAAACGGAGAATGCGGAACATCAATATTGATTTTAAGATCAAAATTAGTTAACATTGAAAGTCTAAGTAAAGGCGTTGAGAAACACTGGTGGCCAAGAATAATCAGCAAAAAACTTGAGGTTGAATTCTATCGAAATGGAGTGTTGGAGGCCGTACCGGATCCAAAGAGCAATCCAGACCTTGAGCCTTACCTCAAAGCTTGGTCTGAAATAGAAAATGACGAAATTACTTCTGATAATGGAATGTGTTTAAAGGAGTTAAAATATAGAAATAATCCTCTTGGCAAAATAGCTCTACTGACCGATCAGATTCAAAGCACAAGTAACGATGAGACATGGTGTCGAAATTCGATTGCCCTAGTACGAGCACCTTTAATGGTAACTGAATATCGTTTCTGTGCTTCTTCGATTAACTATTTTGGGGTCTTTTATGCGCATGATTCAATAAATAGTGCTTTACGCGATTCTGAACCGTCTACGCATGACAAATGGGATGAGGATTCCGCCAAGCTAAAGAGTAAAACTGATAAAGCAGTTGTTAAAAATGTTAGGGAAAAGATTAATGGTGAAAGGAAGCGTTTTCTGACATCACTAGTTCCGGAGCGGAAGAAAGGTAACGATCAGTGTAAGGCTCTCGGAGCGCTCATGGGTAAGTTTTTTAAAGGGAAAACGAAAGGGCCACAAGATTCGCAAGGTGGTCAGAAGAGGCCAATATCAATAAGTTTTAAGGAAGGCCCAGTCAAAGAGCTTCATCCTGTTACTCAGCTCTCATATATCTACGCAAAAGTAGAGGTTAGAGGAACTGATGATATAGAGGGAACGGTGCCCTTTGAAATCTCCCCAAAGATTAAGGCTTTTGAGGATGAGGCCGCGATTTCTGGGAATTCGTTAGGGGTCTTAATAAGACATCCTAATGGTAAAGAAGAAGATGGAAGTATACTTGTCGATATAACGTCTTCGTTTCAAAAATGTTATGAAATAACAACAGACCCTTTTTCTGATCTGGAACTAAAGTGGCAGTTTGATTTAGAGATGCAAGCTCTTACAGAGGAATAATAAATGTCACAAATTTTTAGGGAGCGTCGTTCAATATCACCATGGAACTGGAAGATAAATGGGCTTAAATCAGTTGCAATAAGGACATCAGGTAAGGATCAGTTTAATCCGCAAAGTACGTCTATTCATTTCAGTGAATATATTCCTGGGGCCGATTTAAAGTTTGAGATTCGCACTGAACTGGAAAAGTCACTGCCGGAAGACGTAGACTTATGTATATGGAGGTTTTGCAGAGCAGCCACAGATCGAAATAATGAAATTGTATACAGAAAGCCAGTTAAGGAGCTGGACGTATTAAATAAAGCAAAATTTATCATTTCTGGAAAAAAGATCACTAGTCATAATTTTGGGCTCAGAGTAGGCTTGGTAAGTACTGAGGGAATTCCCAAAATCCTTGAAGAGAAGGTGTATTCGGTAATATTTGATAAGCCAGATCTCTTTCCTGTGTTCTATAAATCTTTTAAAGAGCTTAATTATCCCAAAAAAGCGCTATGGAAACTTCATATACTCGCGGATTCACCTGAAGAGCAATTTTACAGGATTGATATGCAGCCAAACGTAAGTTTATTGCTTAATGAGGATGTCAGTGATTTTGTTATTATCACGTCTGATATCTCGAAACGGAATCAAAAAACGAGGCTGGCACATGACACTATTCTTTTTTCAATTTTTACAGGAGCATTGACTCAGCTCTCAAACTGGGTTTTTTCATGTGTTTCTCCAGATTCGGAAGATCGAATACCAAATGATTGCATTGCCTCAAAAGTATATGACGAACTTAAGATCCGGTTGGGTTTTTCAAGTTATGCAGATCTCTACAATTATTGGAATGACCATAAGCATGACGATTTTCCCCTTAAGTTACAGCATGAGATAAATATGGCAGATATTTACAGGAAACGTGGAGGGGTGGTATGAGTTTGCCAAGGTTAAAGAATGGCAAGCAGGTGTACATCGACTTTGTAAGCGGGAAAACCCCTTGCCCTGTGGTCGAGAAAGATGATCTGCATAACAAGACTGATGTGATGTTGCCGGTAATGCTGGATCAGATAACTGATCTTCATCAGAAGTATCATGATGATAAAGCAATATTTGATTTTTATTGTGGCCTCACGCTTCATGAGTCACTAGCGTCTATGAGTATACAGCGGGAGGAAATCATAAGTATTGATTTTTGGGAGTGGCTATCACTTGTTGCTTTAAGAGACGTTGTGGAATGGCGCTATCCTAAAAAAACAAAAAATAGGTTCTTGTTCGATCGAAATCATGTTTTTTGGCGTCTCTGGATGCGTGTAGATGTGTGCTATACGGAGAGTGTTCAGGACCCATACGAAGTATTTAAGAAAAGTAGTCCAGAAAAAGAGTCTGATGATTTTTGGGCTCAGTTGCTGCAACGTTCCTTTTCTGGCTATAAGATTATCACAAAAGTTTTGGTGGAATTAATTCTCGGAGAGACAGAGCGCGACAAGTTTCGAATCGAGGAATTATGTACAAGCAGACAGTTCTATAGAGGACTGTTCATGAAGTTGATGCTTCGACAACCTGTATACTGTTTTGCTGCAATGGATAATAATATTGCCATAGACTTTGTTAAACGAGAGGCTGAGCAACTCGAAGAATCTGATCTGCCAAAAGCGTAGATTTATTATTCTATTTGTATCTTTTGAGTCAGTTATAATAGCTCATATGAATTTTAAACTAGGAGAATTATTTTGTGGCCCAGGAGGCTTGGCGTATGGAGCCAAACTTGCTGCTGAAGAGTATCAGAAAGAACATGGTTCCGATCTGCCTATTGATCATATTTGGGGTGTGGATATGGACCCAATGGCTTGCCTAACCTACCAAGAGAATCTTGGGGGTAAGGGGTTGTGTGTTGATGCGAATGCTTTTGTTGAAGGCCGAGGTGAAGGGGATAACATCGATGATATGCCAAATATTGATGGACTCGCTTTTGGATTTCCTTGTAACGACTTTAGTCTCGTCGGTGAGCAGAAAGGGTTCCAGGGCAAGTTTGGTAATCTTTACCTGGCTGGGGTGAAGGCTATTAAGTATTCAAAGCCCCGATTCTTCATCGCCGAAAATGTAAGTGGGATTCACTCCGCAAATTCAGACGCAGCATTCCATAAGATTCTAAAAGAGCTGTCGGAGGCAGGGCCTGGTTACAGATTGACAACGCATTTGTACAAGTTCGAGAAATATGGTGTTCCTCAAGCACGTCATAGGTATATCATTGTTGGTATCCGCAATGGTGAAACAAATTCAAAGGGGGCGCAACTGACCTTTAAGGTTCCAGATTCAGCACCTTATGATAATGTGGACGTATCCTGTAGATCTGCGTTACATAACCTTGATGAAGAACTTCTGCCGATTTCTGATCAGGTTAAATGGCGGCTAATATTTACTCCTCCTGGGGCTAATGCATGGAAGCTTGATGAGATTGTTGAATGGGATAATAAACGACTCAAAGAGTATTTAAAAAAAATCCCTTGGTATAAAGAAACCATCGAACCGATTGGGCGTATTGATAAAATCCGTCGAAAAATTGAGTGGTGCCGTCTGCATGTCAAAACCGGATCCAAGATGAGCCACATCTACAAAAGACTGGTGGCGGACGCGCCTTCTTACACCGTGACAGGTAGTGGTGGTGGTGGCACTCATATTTATCATTGGGAGGAACCAAGACCTTTAACAAATCATGAGAGAGCCCGATTGCAGAGCTTTCCTGATACCTTTATCTTCAAAGGGAACAAAGGACAGGTAAGAAGGCAGATAGGTATGGCTGTTCCTCCGGAAGGAGCAAAGATTATCTTCCGTGCTATCTTGGATACGTTTGCAGGTAACGACTATCCGGTTCTGCCTGAGGGACCTAGTTATAACCCTATGGAAGAGGACGAATTCCAGCAGTATCGGTTTAAGCGATACAAAAATAGGGTTAAGGCTAGATTAAAGCGGGATCATGATTTAAGCGTTTCAGAGATTGATTCCATTGACGACTCGATCACTTATTTCATTAAGCAGGAAATGCATTTGGAAGATGCTGTTTCGAATCTCGTTCGGAACCACGGTTTGAATTCAAATTTTTAAAAAAGCAGGTGAGAAAGGAAGTTGGTATGGCTGTGCCTCCTGATGGTGTTAAGGTGATATTTATTGCAATCCTTAAAAAAATTTGGTGAAATCGATGATTTTTTAGCACTACAATTGGTGAATCTAAAATGAGTAACTGGTCAGAAGAAGAAAATGAATTTGTTGTCCGTAAGTATTTTGAAATGCTTTCGTTACAGTTTTCTGATGAAGATTTTGTAAAGGCAGACTATTGGAGATCGGTTATGGAGTCCACTGGAAGAACAAAAGGGGCTGTGGAGTATAAATTTCAAAATATCAGTGCGATTCTCGATGAAATCGGTATGCGTTGGGTCAAGGGATATGTTCCTATGGTTGCTTACCAACAGTCATTAAAAACTTCGGTGGTGGATTACCTGGAGCATATGATTTCAATATCCTGAAATCTTTTGAACTGGTGCTTTTGTCAATCTTATTCCTTGAAAGTTGCTTTACACAAATAGGAGCAATAACATTACCACTGGCGTTGCCCCATCGATTGGAGAACTCTTTATGTTAGTCCGATTAGAAACCGATTCAGTTTTCTCATTAGCCATTCACGACCGTCTTCCCTCTTTAATGTACACTCCCACACAGTGAACACATTCCAGCCTTCCTTCAGAAGAGTGGATTCATTTTTCCGGTCGCGCATCTTGTTGGTTGAGATTTTCTCCCGCCACCATTCTGTTCTCGTTTTGGGAATCCTGAAATATTGGCAGTACTCATGACCGTGCCAGAAACATCCGTGAACAAAGATCACGGTTCGATACTTTGGTAGAACGATGTCAGGCTTGCCGGGGAGGGAACGGTTCAAGGGACCGTTCACTGTGAATCTGTAACCGGCCCGGTGTAGCATGGAACGGACAATCAGCTCGGGTTTGGTGTCCTTCCCGCGGATACGGGACATGTTCCAACTGCGTTTTTCCGGTGTGAGATGGTCAGGCACATTCTGGAAATATCACATCACGGCCTGAACTCCAAGCGGATGGTGATGTTGCAGGCCTCAGTCTGTGAAAGACAGCGTAGACCGACACTTGGGGAATGAAGGGCATCCCCAAAATTGCTTTCCTGCATTTGGGCCTTTTTTTGCGGTACGGAGAACCATGATCTCTCCACATGCGGGACAGATGGGGGGAATGTCCTCTTCATCCGGTTCCAAAGGAGAGTAGGGGACGTCATCCGGTTCCGAAGGCGGCTGGGTGTTTCCGGCGTGGTCCTGCTTAAGGTTCTGCACATGCAGCCGGTGGGTGGCCCGGGTAGGATCAAGCCTGCCATCTTTTATGGCTTGTTCGGCTTACCGCAGTTGTTCCGGGGAAAAGATCGTTTCTTGGAAGCGGAGTATGTAGTCCGTACATACCTTACAGTAGGTCACATTCGGAGGCATGTTTGTTTTGAAGGTGCTGTCTCCGACAAACACCACCACAGATTTCACCGAGTCTTTGGGGAGCCCCAGCAGGGTCCGCAATGTTTCCGTGTGTTTGTAGTTTTGACGTAATGGATTCTGGAACTTTTGCTTGTGCCTGAAGATCTGTTGGGTCCACATCGCCTGCCGCTCGGAACCGAAGATCCATCCCCGCATGTTTTTGGTTTCCACACAAAAGATCCCGTATGCGGACACGATGATATGATCGATTTGGGTGGTGCCGTCTTCTGTGGGAAGCGTAATGTCGTGGTAGACACGGTAGACCGTTTTCGGGAGGTGGATCCGGAACAGGAGTTGGACAAACCGTTCTCCGCACCATCCCTTGACGGCCGGGAGTTTGTAGATCTTGATCAAAAGCCCCAGCACCAGCAGGGGAGCGAGCATGCGTATCACTTCCGGTGTGAGTACGCTGGAGAATCCCTTGAATATGCTTTCGATCAATTTTCTCCTCCCTGCTTTTTTACTCCTTACATCATGTAGATCGTGTCCATCTTGTCAAAACGTTCAGATTGACTTTAGTCAGTGAACAATCCGAATCTGAAGCGTCCGCTTTGTAAAGGTCACGCTGTCCCCAGCATGTTTTTTCATCAGGGCTCGGGCCATAGGAGAGCGGGGGGGAGGAGTTGTCTCATCCATATAGTTGGTTCTGGATGCGTGGCCTTAAGGACGACGCCCACCCTTCGGGATCTTGTGGAAGAATTTCATGTCTAACATTCTTACGTTTGTATGCATTTTCTTTTTAACTTGTATAGAAAACCGCATTGTCTTTACATGTTCTTTGCATCGGGCAGTCTGCTTTTGGAATCGGGATTGGAACATGGGCTCTACCCCAAAGCCGTCCCCTGAGGTTCCGAAGGACGGAATGTTGGCGATGACGATTTTCCGACCTTTTGAAACCGCTACGAAGCGGTCAGAGCCAGGTGGTATCGGGTACCTTTGCCTTTTCCGGTTTTCCGGAGGGCCCCGAGTTCGACGAGTTCGGCCAGGTCACGGGTGGCAGTGGCGCGGGAGGTTTTGGTAATGGCAAGGTAGTTCTTGGCGCTGAGTCCTCCGGTGAATCCGGAGGGGCCCTCCCGGAACATCCGCTCCAGTCCCTTTTCCTGGCGGGGATTGAGTTTGCCTCTCAATTGATCGTACAGGCGTGTTTTGTCGATCAGGAACTGGATCCAGCCCTCTGTGCTTGTCGCGGCCTTCAGGACCACATCGGCAAACCAGCAAAGCCAATCGGTGAGATCCAGCTGTCGGTTGGCCCGGGCCAGGGAATCGTAATACTCTTTTTTTCTTCGCTCAATCTCGGCCGAGAGTGAGGTCAAGGCAGGAGAGCCGACTCCCTGGGCCAGCGCTTTTTCCGCCACCGCTCTGCCGATGCGTCCGTTGCCGTCCTCGTAGGGATGAATGCTGACAAAATAGAGATGCGCAATTCCAGCCCGGGTAAGGCCCGGAAGATGTTTTTCGGAATCGTTAAACCATTGAACAAACGAATCCATTTCTCCTTGAACCTGTTCCGAGGGAGGGGCTTCAAAATGAATCGTCGGCTCATGAATTGACCCGGAAATGACCTGCATCGGATTTTTGTGCCTGCGGTAACTGCCCATTTCATACAGGTCTTCCCGGCCTGATTTCAGATGACGATGCCACTTGTGCAGGGTCTGATGAGAAATGGGCTCTGCAAATCCCCGGTACAGGTTGACCATCATTTCCGACATGCCCTGCTCCGCTGCAGGAATACGGCGGTCATCACTTTGCAAACCGAATTGCCGGAGGAGAGAGGATTGCACACTATCGCGGTTGAGAAACTCGCCCTCTATCTCTGAACTTTTCAGTGCTTCTGTGCTGATCAATTCGATGTTCAGCAGATCCCGGTCCTCCGCCCGTAAATGCCGAAAGGCTCCTAAAAGGATTCCGCTCTGGTGCAGAAAGAGTTCTTCCTGCTGCCGGATTACATCCTCATCCCAGGTAAAACAGGGCCAGTTGTCTAGCTGCCAATTCCATGTCATGAGTCATAGACTAATCCATTATGACTCATATTTAAAGTTTTTGTGAGTTATATATGAGATTTTTTGAATGATCCCTCATGAAAACAGAGCGAAGGTTGCTCGATATCAAATAGGGCTCAAGTAACCGACCGGATCCGAAGCGTCCGCTTTGCAAAGGTCACGGACTCTCCCGCGCGTTTTCTTATGAGTGCCCTGGCCAAGGGAGAGTTCGGGGTGAGGAGTTGGATGGTGCGTTCCACGCCTTTGTCATGGCAAGCGCCTAACGGAACCTCTTCACCACCTCCGGCGGGGACGATCCAGTACCACTCAGTGTCACCCGCGGGGTCGGTCACTTCGACAACGGCACCCATCTGGACCTCGGCGTTTTCGGGGAGTTCTATGATGGTCATGGCGCGGATTTTGGTGACTACGGTTCTCATTTCCTCTACCCGTTTGGCCTGGCCTCTGGCGAGGTAAGAATTCTCGAGGGAAAAGGTTTCGTATTTGTTCCGGGCCTTGTGCTCCTCATCGGTGGCCATTGCTGCGGTTTTCCGTGCTGCGGCCTCCAGTGCTTTGGCCTGAGCCTCCAGTTGGCGAAGGCATTGGTGATGGAGATCTTTTTTTTCATGGGTTGAGGTTTTCGTATCGCACGGAGGCACGGGGGACACAAAGGCTTCGGCTCTGAAACAGATTTTTAGTTGCTTAGGTTTTGGTTTTATCGTCTCACGAAGAGGGCTTTGAGGTGTTAACCACAGATGGACACAGATAGACACGGATGCAGGTCGACCGCAGATGTTTATGGTGCGTTGGTTGTGGTTTTATTGTCTCACAGAGACATGGAGAAAACAAAGAGGGTATGAAGCTGTGTCGTGTTGCTTGGGGTGTGGTTGAAGCGGGGACTGGAACGTCCCCGGTCCGCGTAGGAAGTCTTCGTGGGTGCCGTCTTCCCCATAGCCGGGTTGGGTTAGGTCCGGGAGAGGTTGCCTGCCTCAAGAGAATAGTTGAGTTTCTGATTCCTCACGGTGATGACTCCTGCCTGCTGAAACTTTTTGATCAGATTTTCCGGTTTTGGCGGATTCTTACGCTTTTCGAATTTATTCTGAATCCACTTCTCTAAAGATACTTCTGACCCGGGGCGATTTTGTTCGGGACATTTTTTAAGCAGGCTTATGATCCGAAGGGCATCCTGACTCAGCTTCGGGGGAGGGGGTGTTGGTTCGATCCGTTTGCAACTGCGTTTGAGGTCGTTCAGATGCTGGATCAGTCCATCATAGCCATGGTCTTTACTGATGATGTGGAAGGCCACATGCTGTTTTGCCTCCTGGTGGAGTCTGCCCATGTGAAAGGCGAGATGAAAGTCGAGATTGTCGCGGCCCTGTGTCGCCAGGCGGAGAAATTCCAGTCGGCAGAAACCCTGTCCGGGCAGTTGATCGATTTTGAGGGTTTTGCTTTGTGGACCACAGATTACAAGCATGCGCTCGTACTTACTCAGGTCCAGATGCTCGAAGTTGGAGACGTTCTCGTAGTCGATAAAAGCCCAGATGCTCATGAATTCCTCATTGGTCAGAGGTCATTTATTGATTGGGGGTAGCAGAAGTGTAAATGAATGCGATATAGGTTGCCAATCGTAATTGTGGCGAGTGAGGGAGTTCGAGTGGCGAATTTTTTTTCGCCATAGGGGGCACAAAAGGTTGCCCCAATACCCCGTTCTGTTTCGTCTATGTCAGTATGATTCAGGCTTATGGGGGTTTTGGGGCTGAAATCGCGCCCCAAGCAGAGAAAATGTCCCTGCCGGTAAGTTGCCGCGGGTGATTCCGAATTCCGGAAGATGGGCGATCACGACCTTCGGGGGGCGGGAGCACTGTGAAGTCATCCCTCACGGTACCCGATGCATTCCAAACCGGAGATCCTCTGAAAGTGGCTGAGGTTGTGGCTGACCAGTGGAATACGGCTGTGCAGGGCGGTGGCGGCGATGAGGATGTCCATGTCTCCGATGGGGGCTCCCTGCCTGCGCAGCTGACGACGGATCCGGGCCGCATGCACCGCGACTGCAGCGTCGAGAGGCAGAATACGGAACGGATCTAAAAAGCGGGTTCCCCGGCGTTCGTCTGCAAACCCCTCCAGAAATTCCACGGCGGTAATGGCGGATATGGCAAAAGGAGTGTCCGGATGATGCTCCAAAAATGCACGTGCTCCCCGGGCTGGCCTTCCGGCCAGTTCCCGGTGAAGGTCGATGAGGAAACAGGTGTCCAGGATCACGTATTGAGTTCCTCATCCCGTTCTTCATCCTCCCAGGGGCTGGGATCCAGGGCGGGTTGCCGGTGGTTCTCCTGATCCAGCTGTTCCAGGTGGTCCAGTTCCTCCCCGGTCATCCCCTGATTCCGGCCATAAACGGCGGAGAGCTCTTTGATGATGGCCGCTCCGCTATGATCCGGTGGATCAAAATGAGCGCGGCGCACCACCTGAGAGAAGGATTCCTTCCCCCGTTTGGCCTTTCGCAGCTTCTCATAGGCATCGAGTTCCAGGCTGATGGTTTTAATGCTCATGCATGAAACTGTGCATGAAAAATGATCATTTGTCAAATGATCGGGCCCTCGGCTCCTTCAAAAGGATGGAAATCTAAACCCCTTGGCAGGCAGTGATCGTTGATCTGTAGGTCCAGTGGGATATGAGGGCCTGGCAGGTGGCTTGCCCGGGGAAACCCTTCCAAACGCTCAGAAGAAAAGAGAGGTTTCGTCTAGTGAACCGACCGGATCCGGAGTGTTCGCTTTGCAAAGGTCATGGTGTCTCCCGCGCGTTTTCTTATGAGTGCCCTGGCCAAGGGGGAGTTCGGGGTGAGGAGTTGGATGGTGCGTTCCACGCCGTCGGCGTGGCAAGCTCCTACCTGAACCTCTTCTCCGCCTCCGGCGGGGACGATCCAGTACCACTCCGTTTCACCGGAGGGATCGGTCACTTCAACAACCGCGCCCATTTGGACCTCGGCGTTTTCGGGGAGTTCTATGATGGTCATGGCGCGGATTTTGGTGACTACGGTTCTCATTTCCTCCACCCGTTTGGCCTGGCCTCGGGCCAGATACGAATTCTCGAGGGAAAAGGTTTCGTATTTGCTGCGGGCTTTGTGTTCCTCATCAGTGGCGATAGAGGCGGTTTTGCGGGCTGCGGCCTCCAGTGCTTTGGCCTGAGCCTCCAGTTGGCTAAGGCATTGGTGATGGAGATCTTTTTTGTTCATGGGTTGAGGTTTTCGTATCGCACGAAGGCACGGGGGACACAAAGGCTTTGGCTCTGAAACAGATTCTTAGTTGCTTAGATTTTGGTTTTATCGTCTCACGAAGAGGGTTTTGAGGTGTTAACCACAGATGGACACAGATAGACACAGATGCAAGTCGACCGTAGTTTTTTTGAGAGGCAGGCTTCTGAGGGCATTGGTTATTGGCGGCTCAGGGTGCAGTTATTGGTTTTCAACAGAGGGCACAGAGTTTCTGCCTGAATTCATTGCTCTTGATGAAGGGCTGATTGCTTATCGTCATATATTACGAATTAAGTTGATTTAGATGTTTAAATCGTCATATCATGCGATTTATGAAATACGATGAACTCCATTCAGATACGGCGGTGTTGGCAGAGCTGGGGGGGCGTGTGGCGCAGGTTCGAATTGGCTTAAACCTGACTCAGGCCGAGCTGGCCCGGGAGGCAGGAGTGGGAAAACGCACCCTGGAACGTCTTGAGGCGGGGGAGCCGACGCAGTCGCCTACGCTGATCCGGGTGCTGCGGGCATTGGGGCTTTTAAGCAACTTAGAACTCCTGGTTCCGGAAGCGGTGCCGCGTCCGCGGGAGTTTGTCAGGGAGCAACGGGGACGTCCGCAGCGGGCGTCGAAACCGGCCCCGAATCCGCCGAAAGGGGGGACCTGGACCTGGGGGGATGAAGGGTGACGGAATCGGCCATCCTTTCGATGTGGGGTACCGAGATTGGCTATCTGTCGCTGGGCGACCAGGAAACGACGGCTGCCTTTGAGTACAGTCCGGCCTTTCTGGGCAGCGGCATTGAGCTGTCACCGCTCATGATGCCGCTTTCGTCCAGGGTGTACCAGTTTCCGGAACTGCCCCGGCAAAGCTTTCACGGTCTTCCGGGTATGCTGGCGGATTCGCTTCCGGACAAATTCGGTCATGCGCTGATGGATGCCTGGCTTGCGACCCAGGGGCGTGCGGCGGGTTCCTCCAGCGCGGTGGAGCGTTTGTGTTACATCGGGTCACGCGGAATGGGGGCCCTGGAGTTTCAGCCGGCGCGTCCCCGACACGCCCGCACCGCGCATCCGGTCGACATCGATCAGTTGGTGTCGCTGGCCTCGGAAATTCTCTCACACCGGTCCTCTCTCTCCACCACGCTGGCGGGGCCTGACAAGGAGCAGGGGATACGGGAGATTCTGCGGGTCGGGACGTCCGCCGGAGGTGCGCGGGCGAAAGCGATTCTCGCCTGGAATCCGGAAACGAACAAGGTGAAATCAGGGCAGGTGTTGGTCGGAGAGGGATTCGAATACTGGCTGATGAAGTTTGATGGCGTCAAAAACAACCGGGACAAAGAGCTGGAGGATCCCCAAGGGTATGGCGCGATTGAATATGCTTACTCCCGGATGGCCCGGGACGCCGGGATTGAGATGATGCCCTGCCGGTTGTTTGAGGAGGGAGGGCGGCGGCATTTTATGACCAAACGTTTCGATCGGACTCCGGACGGGGGCAAGTTGCACCTTCAGTCTCTGGCGGGGTTGGCCCATCTTGATTTTAATCAGGCCGGTGCCTACGGCTATGAGCAGGCCTTCCTGGTGATGACCTCTCTCGGCCTCAGCCGGGAGCAACGGGTACAGCAGTTCCGGCGAATGGTGTTTAATGTGGTGGCCCGGAATCAGGATGACCATGTGAAGAACATTTCCTTTCTAATGGACCGCAGGGGAGCGTGGTCCCTTTCACCTGCGTATGATGTCACCTGGAGTTACAATCCCGCGGGGAAATGGACGTCAAGCCATCAGATGACCCTGAATGGCAAACAGGATGGGTTCCGCTTATCAGACATTGAGGCCTGCGGGGAGATGGCCCTGCTCAAACAGGGCGAAGCGAAACGGATTCTGCAGGAGGTACAGTCCGTGGTGGCACGGTGGCGGGACTATGCGGACGAGGTCGGGGTGAGAGCCGATCACCGTGACCTGGTCCAGGATTCGCTTCGTCTGGACTCGTTCGGGTAGCGGAGGTTGCGGGGCCGGTCGGCCTACTTCCAGCCTTTCACGAAGGCGATCTGGTTTTCCTTGGCGGGACTTGGGCCTTTGGCGGATTTGGCGCAGGCCTGCCAGAGGTCCTGTAGTTCGGTGTAGGCCGCTTCGCCGTTTTCTCCGTGACGGGCCAGCCAGCAGCCAACCGTGGTTCCGGTGCGGCCGGTACCGCCTTTGCAGTGCACGTAGGGGATCTTTCCGGCATCGATGGAGGCGTCGAGGAGATCGAGCACCTTCTCCATGTGCTCCCGGGTAGGGGTGCCGTCATCCTCGGAGGCCATGCGGTGATGTTCGGCTCCGATCAGCTCCTGATGGTAGTCGGGGTTGTGGCCCTCTTCGGTGAGATCGATGAAGACGGTCACACCCGCATCCAGGAGGGCCTGGAGTTTGGCGGGGTTGGCCGGGTCGAAGGGGTATTCACCGGCAAGGAAGGATCCGGGGCGAACCCAGTAGCTGTTGGGGATGGGGGTACTCATGCGGGGGTTGTGTGGGGAGGATGCGGGAAAGGCAAGATTGGGTTGGTTAGGATTTTGTGGACAGGGTGGACATTATGGACCTCGTGGACGTTGTGCAGGGGTTGAAGATAAAACAATTGTATAGTTTATCTTGTTTGGGCGTATGAGCTGTGGGAAGGTGTCTGTGTGAGCAACTTGATTCCGAAACATGGCGGGTATCGCAAGCTGAAGAGCTTTCAGGTGGCGCAGCTGGTGTATGATGTGACGGTGCGGTTCTGTGAGAGATATGTGGACCCGTACAGTCGGACCCGGGATCAAATGGTGCAGGCGGCCCGGTCAGGGGTTCAGAATATTGCAGAGGGTTCCCAGGCGTCGGCGACGTCCAAGAAAACAGAAATGAAATTGACCCAGGTGGCCCGGGCCAGTCTTGAAGAGCTGAAACTGGATTATGAAGACTTTCTGCGTCAGCGGGGGCTGGAAGTGTGGGAGCGTGACCATCCGCTCCGGCAGGAACTGGTGGACCGCCGGTGTGCGAGTGCGGATGAGGTGGCGGCCTGGATTGTGGAGGTGGTGAGGGGGAAAGAGGGTGGCAGGAGTGGACCTGGTGGACAGGAAGGACGCAGTGGACATCGTGCGGGTACTGAAAAGACAACGTCCACTTCGTCAACACCGTCCACTCTGTCCACAAAACGCTACCCGGAGTACTCCGCCAATGCCGCCCTGGTGCTGCTGGCAGTGGCCTGCTCGCTGCTGGACCGTCAGGTGGCCAGGCTGGCTGAAGCCTTTGAGCAGAACGGTGGCTTCACGGAGCGGCTGTACCGTGTGCGAAAGGCGCAGCGGACTTGGTGAGTGGCCTATCCGGTTCCAACGGCCTGATGCCCAGATCCTGTCCGTACGAAATGTCGCCAGAGGGGGTTTGGTTATTCTAACAGTTATCTTCATTTCTCATGCTTGACGATTCTCTGGCGATACAGGATAATTTTCTCCTATGAAACATTACGTTCTCCATTCAACTCACCGACTGCTTGGATTCGGGGTTGCACTTGCGGTTATCGTTTTCGGACTGTGGGCCGGACGGCAGGCACTCAGGCCTGAAAACGCCCGCGAAGAGGGTGCGCAACACATGACCGGGATTCATGATCACGAGATGGTGGAGATGCGACTTGTCGGGGGAGCGGGAGTTCATGTGAAGGAGGAGCCCTCCAGTGTGGTGATTCGGCGGCGGGAACTGCAGACGCCGGATCCCCTGGGGGAGATCCCGACCCGTGTTGGATTTGATCTGTTTGAGGACGCTCACTTTCAGGGAGAGACCGTTCGAACCGAACACTTGGGGCCGGATCGCTGGGTGATCTCGGGATCCCTCGCGAACGGAGAGGGAGAGTTTATTCTGGCCCGCAATGGTGATGCGGTGGCAGGGCATCTGGAAACGCCGGGACGCGGGCATTTCCGGATTCGCTCCAGTGCAGATGGTGGCCTGGTCGCGGAAGAATGGGACCCGGCTTCTCTGCCTCCCTGCCCGGGTGGCCATGAAAGGGATGCGAGCCCCTGGCATCCGGTCAGTCTTGCGCAAAACCGGGCCCGTACCGAACTGCATCAGTTGATCCGTGAAACGGCCGCCTCCAATCCGGTGGAAGGAAGTGTGTTTAACGGTTCCGGTCAGCAGGGTGGTTCCGCAGACGGCCTCACATTCACCGAAATCGATGTGATGGTGGTCTACACCGTGAATGCCAGGAACCTTGCGGGCGGCACAAACGAAATTGAGGCCCTGATTGATCTGGCCCTGGCACGAGCGAACAGTGTGTTTATCAACAGCGAGGTTGGGATCCGTCTGCGGTTGGTCCGGGTGGAGGAGGTCGCCTACACTGAAATCGACAATGACACCGACCTGGATAATATACAGTTGGGGAATGGGGCATTTGCATCGGTGCCTGGCTGGCGGAATGCCAGTGGTGCGGATTTGGTCTCCCTGTTCAGTACCGGTTCGGGAGGGCTTGCGTTTCTCTACAATGGTGGGGGAAATGCGGCTGATTTCGGGTATTCTGTGGTCGGAATCGCGGGGGCGGAAAGTACCTTTATTCATGAAGTCGGGCACAACCTGAGCCTCCGCCATGACCGGCAGAATGATAATACCAACAACCCGCTCTATTCCTATTCACACGGCTGGAGATTTACCCCTTCCGGAAGTCCAGAGCTCCGGACGGTGATGGCCTATGCTCCAGGTAGCGAGGTGCCTTATTTCTCGAATCCTGATGTTACGTACATGGGAACTGCAACCGGTGTGGCCATTGGGGAAACGCTCGAAAGTAACAACGCCCAGACCTTGCGCAATACCAAGGCGGCCATTGCGGCGTTCCGTTCTGCAAATGGCAATGTTCCGCCCGTTGTCTCCTTTGACTCCCCGACGTATGAGGAGTCGTTCTTCGCTCTGGAGGATGTGAATCTGGCCGCAACCGCGTCTGATTCTGACGGCAGTGTGTCTGAAGTGCGGTTTTACCGGTTGAAGAGCGATGATGATTATGGGTTTTCCAATACCGATAGTGTCTCCCTGGGTGCAGATGCCACCGCACCCTATGCTCTGACTGAGATGTCGGCACCGGCAGGTTTCTGGACCTACGCCGTGGCCGCCTTTGACGGAAACGGAGGGTATGGCTTTGATACGATCAGTATCGTCGTGTCCCCCCATTACCGCCGTACCACCTATGCCCTTCCGGCTGGAAAATTACGTGCAGAAGTGGAGGGCATGAATGCGTCGGGGCTGTTTGTCGGCTATGGACATAACGGCAATTCGAATGCGACGGATGTACAGGCTGCCTATTGGGAAAATGGATCCGTGACGTCATTGTCCCCTCTTGGGGGGGATACAGGTGCAAAAGCCAGAGCGGTGGATGATTCCGGAGTCATTTATGGGGAATCGATCAGTGCAGGTGGCGTTCGCCGGGCAGTGAAATGGGATAACGGAACACCAACCGATCTTTCCGCAACCATTGGTGGATATACGGCCGAGTCTGTGGTTGGAGTCGATGCGTCAGGAAGGTTGCATTTCGAGGGGGATGCGGATGGAAATGCCTTTACCGACTATCGCCGGTTTAATGATCCAGGTTCCACGAATCCGGGAGGCAATGTGAACTGGGAACGGGTGGGAACTACCGGGGACTACTCCACAGGAATCGACTATGACTTTGGTCCCGGAGCATGGAGAGCATTGCGCTGGGATAACGGCATCACCCTGCTGGATCCATTACCTACGACCTATGTGAGTTCCTGGGGACAGGATATTAACCGTTCCGGAGCTGCGGTCGGGCTTTCCAGCCCTTCCTCCGGTTGGTCCAGCTCCACCGCCCGGGCAACATTTTGGGCTGCGGGTTCTACCGTTCCAGTCGATTTGGGAACCTTCGGGGATACCGGCAGTGTCGCATATGGAATCAACGACTTTGACCACGCGGTCGGGACTGCAAACCATCCGCTAGACGGAGGACTCGCGTTCCTGTGGAAAGGGACCGGGAGTCTGATCGATCTCAATCAGGTCATTCTCCCGGAGAGCGGATTATTCCGCACGGCAAAGGTGATCAATAATCAGGGACAGATTGCCGGGACGGGATTTGTGGGCTCCAGCCAGATTGTCTTCTTCCTCGATCCCTTGCCCGGTGTGGAACACGACTATTGGCTGGGCAAATACTTCACTCCCAGTGAAATTGAAAGTGGGACGTTGACCGGGGACAATGTCAGTGCCTCTAATGACGGGATCTCCAACCTGTACAAACGGGCGTTTGGACTGAATCCACGTCAATCTGTGGACAACAATCCAACGGATCTGGATTCTCTTCCGCGGCTGACGATTGATGCACAGGGCTATGCGGTATTTACGATTCGTCGGCTCCGCGTTCCTGGAGATCTCACCTACCAACCCCAGGCCACCACGGATCTCACGGCCAACAACTGGAGCGACAATCTGTTTGAAGTCATTCAGGTGACGCCGTTGTCCGATGATCTGGAAGAGGTCGTGTTACGCAGCCTTCAGCCTCTGGCTCCGAATGACCCCTTCTTTATTCATTTGGATGTGACGAGATAGGGTGGCCTTTATGGACTCGGTGGACGCTGCTCTTTGGAGCAGGACGTGGACCGGGGGGACATGTTACCCGACCTCCTGTCTCCCAACCGCCATCTCTTTCGCAAGCACTTATGCGCTTGCGAGAGCTTTGTTCTGAAGTCCGATCAACTCCTGATTGCCCTTTTCCGCGAGGTCCAGCAGGGCGTTCAGTTCGGCCCGGGTGTAGGCACCATCTTCGGCGGTGCCCTGGACTTCGATGAAGGAGCCCCCGGCGGTCATGACCGTATTCGCATCCGTGGAGGCGGCGTAATCCTCTTCGTAACAGAGGTCGAGCATGGGGGTGCCTTTGACGATGCCGACACTGACGGCGGCGATCTGGTTGGTAAGAGGGTCCTGTTTCAGCAGCCCTTCGCTCTGCAGTTTCCGCACGGCCAGCACCAGTGCCACATAGGCTCCTGTAATGGAGGCGGTGCGGGTGCCTCCGTCGGCGCGGAGAACATCACAGTCAAGATTCAGGGTGCGTGGGCCGAGTTTTTTCAGGTCCACTGCCGCACGGAGAGAGCGACCGATCAGACGTTGAATTTCCATGCTGCGGCCGTTGGGACGCATGCCCGGGCGTTGGGAGCGCTCTTCGGTGGAGTAGGGGAGCATGGAATACTCGGAGGTGAGCCATCCGCCCGGAACTTTCTGATATCGCATCCAGCCGGGAACCTTTTCCTCCACCGTGCACGCGCAGATCACCTGGGTATTCCCGAAGGAAATCAGGCAGGAACCGGCGGCGGCAGGTGCAATGCCGGGTTGGATGGTGACCGGTCTCAGTTGGTCATTCTGGCGCAGATCACTGCGCAGGGCGTCGAAGCTGCTGGCTTCCATGGGACTCTCCTCCCGGAAAAAGATGGTGCACCCGGCAGGGTTCGAACCTGCAACCTTCGGCTCCGGAGGCCGACGCTCTATCCAGTTGAGCTACGGGTGCATTGGGATGCGGGAGGGATGTGCTAAGGCAATCCCGTCCGGATTGCAATGCGAAAAAAGGGGAAATCCCTTCATGGGAGATGGGAGATGGGAGATGGGAGATAGGCGATGCGTGTCACGCGGAACGCGTGGAGAGAAAATACCTGCTTTCCCAATCGTTATCGGGATCGCCATCGTTATCGGGTTCGATCCCGACTTCGATGTCGAGTTAGCCGTGGGTCTGCTCGAAGTCCTTCATGAAGGCGACGAGGGCATCCACACCGGCTTCGGGAAAGGCGTTGTAGATGGAGGCACGGATGCCGCCGACAGAACGGTGACCTTTCAGTCCGTCCATGTCCTGTTTTGCCGCTTCAGCGATAAAGGTCTTTTCGAACTCTTCGGTCGGAAGACGGAAGGTTACGTTCATCGTGGACCGGAATTCGGCAACGGCAGTGCCGGAGTAGAAGCTGGAGGCGTCAATCGCATCGTACAGCTTGCCTGCTTTGCGTTCGTTGATCTCTTCCATGGCCGCCACGCCGCCCTTGGCTTTGAGCCAACGGCTGACCAGGCAGAGCAGATAGATGCCAAAGGTCGGCGGTGTGTTATACAGGGAATCCGCTTTCAAGTGCGTGGAGTAGCGGAACATGGCGGGAACGGTTTCAGGGACGCGTTCGGCCAGTTCGTTTTTGATGATGACTAGTGACACCCCGGCAGGACCGAGATTTTTCTGGGCTCCGGCGTAAATCAGTCCGAATTTGGAGATGTCCAGAGGGCGGCAGAGAATATCGGAGGACATGTCGCAGACCAGCGGGGCATCGGACACCGGGAATTCCTTAATTTGAGCACCGGAAATGGTTTCGTTGGAGCAGCAGTGAAGATAGGCGGCACCGAGGGTCAGGTCCAGTTCCTCCTGACGTGCCTGACGGGTGGGAATCTCGCTGCCACAGTCGGCCGCAATGTGCGTATTGCCGAGGATCTTGGCTTCGGCAATGGCTTTTTTGCTCCACGCCCCGGAGTTGATATAATCCGCAGTTTCACCTTCCAGACGCAGGTTCATGGGAACAAAGGAAAACTGGCTGGTGGCACCTCCCTGCATGAACAGGATCGAGTAATCCTCGGGGACGGCAAGCAGTTCCCGGAAGTTGGCCAGTGCCTCCTGGTGAGCGGCATCATAGTACTTGCCGCGGTGGCTCATTTCCATGATGGACATGCCGGAACCCTGATAATCAAGCAGCTCTTTCTGAGCGTCTTCAAGAACTTCGGTGGGGAGGGTGGCAGGTCCGGCGCTGAAATTATAGATGCGTTTCATAAGCTTCCTTTAGGTGTGCGCCGTTTGCATACTCCATCCCGCTCAATGTGCAATGAGAAACCGCGGCACAACCCGCTGCGGTTGGAGATGGGGGCCTTAGTGGACGGGGTGGACCAGAAAAGAGGGGTGGTTGTGGACAGTGTGGACAGGCCTGCTTGTGGAGAGGAACTCCTCACGCATTCATGAGGGCATAGGCCGCAACGGCCGTTGCGGCGTTCACAGAATATGAATCGACCCCGGAGGGCATGGGGATGGTAATGCGGCGGTCGAGCTGGGCGGCAAGATCCTCCGGCAGGCCAAACGCTTCGCTGCCCATCACCAGAGCGATTCGTTTCTGGGTGGGTGTGGCCTGAGGCAGGGGTTCTCCGTCGCGGCAGACGGTGGCGTAGGTTTCGACCTGATGTTGACGGCAAAGGTCCACCCAATCGTTGGAATCCTCCATGCGTTTTACTGGAAGGGCAAACAGGCTTCCCATGCTGGTGCGAACTGATTTCGGATGCCAGGGGTCGGTGTTCCCGACCGCAACAAACCCGCTGGCTCCGGAGGCCAGTGCACTGCGGATCACGGCTCCGGTGTTGCCGGGGTCGGCGAGGTTCCAGCCCACAATCCACAATGTTCGGCCCTCTTTGCGAAACCAGACACTCTGGTCATCAGGGTCGGGGATCTTCATGACGGCAAAGACATCTCCCAGCCCCCGTCCACCGGCCAATTCGGTCAGCACCTCATCCGGTGCAACCCGCAGGGGTAGACCGCGTTCGAGGATTTCCTGAATGACCTCCTGTTCCCGGGTGATGCGGCTGTTCCTGAACCGCTCGGAGATCAGCACCTCCTCGATGGGGGCGTCATTTCGCAAAGCCCGTTCCATACTGCGGGTGCCTTCGAGGGAAAACATCCCGGTTTCTTTCCGGCCCCGGGGAATGGCCAGACGTTTGAGGTGTTCGGCCAATAGTCTCCAGGCGGGAGCACTCATCAGGCATCTCCTGAGCAGGTGAGCATACCCAGTGAGACGATGGCCGCCGTGTCACTGCGCAGAATACGGGTGCCGAGTTGAACCGGCTCGAAGTCCAGCTCATGAAATCCATTCCGTTCGCCTTCCACCCAGCCTCCCTCCGGTCCGATGGCCAGTACGTGGCGGCCCGGCTGTGTTGAGACCGCGTGCAGGAGTCTTCCGGTTCCGGGGTGGAGCAGCCATTTACGGCTTCCTTTGAACAGTGAGGAACAGTCATCCTCCATAAAATGGCGAAGTTGTTTGATCACCTTCACCTTGGGCAGGCGGGTGTCACCGGCCTGAGTCAGGCCTTCGATCAGTCGTGTACGCAGAGTCTCCGGTTCCAGTACATGGCAGTCAAAATAATATCGTTCCACCCGGCTGGCGTTGCAGAGGAACAGACGGTCGACGCCCAGGGTGGCGATCTGGGGAAGAAGCCGGTTCAGCACTTTGGGTCTGGGAAGGGCGAGAATCAGATCGACGTCGGGTCTCCCGGGGATGGCGCCTTCGGTGATGTGGAGCACGACCCGCTCTTCCTTGAGTTCCTGTACCTTCGCGGAGGAAAGAGGGCCGTCTATTTCTCCTGTCCTCAGCTCATCCCCCACCTTTGCACGCAGCACCCTGCGGATGTGTTCGGCCCGGTGGTCGGTGAGCACAACCATTTCATCCTGCAGCTCCCCGGCCTCAAACAGGATCCGGTTCATTCGGCATCCTCGTAATATTCCACTCCCCGGTCATGAGAGCGGTCCATTTCGAATTTGGGATCGTAGTCGTGAGTGCGTTTGTATTCGTTCTGATCCCCATAGCGTGGGAAATCGGAGGGCAGGGTGGCGGCATAGGCTTTCAGGGCGTCGCGTACCTGCGACATGCGGTCCAGGTTACCGATTTCACCCCGCAGGGCCCGGCTGCCGGGAAATCCACTGACATACCACAGGAGGTGCTTGCGGAAGCGGATGGCGGCATACCGTCCTTCCGTGTAAAACTCCTCGTGATAGTCGATATGCCGCATGACCACGTCGAGCCATTCATCGAGGTTTGGATGCACCTCGCTGTCTTCCAGAACCTGTTTGAAGATCCAGGGGTTTCCCAGACAGCCGCGACTGATAAGCACCCCGTCACATCCGGTTTCCGCCACCATGCGTCTTGCGCTGGCGAGATCAAAAATATTGCCGTTGCCGATCATCCAGATGTTGGAGTCACCGGCGGCATGGCGGGCCGCGTCGAATCCGGCCTTGATCTGATCATACTGCACCGGATCACTGTAGCTGTCCTCCCGCACCCTGCCGTGAATGATCAGCATGGTGGTTCCGGCCTTCGCCAGTTCGGAACAAACCTCTTTTACTGTGAGATTCAGTTTGTTGTAGCCGATGCGGATTTTGGTGGTGACCGGCAGATCGGTCGCCTCTCTGGCAGCCCGTACCAGATTCCCGGCATTGACGGGGTCTTTGACAATGGCACTGCCGCAACCGCGCTTCACGACTTTTTTCACCGGACAGCCCATGTTCAGATCCAGGGTGTCCATCTTCACAGGATGGGTATGCAGGGCTTCAATACCGGTTTTGAGAATCTCCGGGGTGGCACCTGTCACCTGAACACCCAGCAGGGGTTCCTCCGGATGGCGGGCGACCAATTCGTCGAGTTTGCGCCCCCCGTACGGAAGTCCTGCAGCGGACAGCATTTCGATATACCCCAATCCGGCACCCAACTCCTGGCAGACCCGGCGAAAAGGCACATCACTCACACCCGCCAGCGGCGACAACAACACCCGGTTGGGGATGGTCACCGGGCCAAGTTGGAAAGGAGAGTTCAGCATGCGTCGTTCCTCTGAGGAAAATCCGTATATTTGCAACGGAAAACGCCCTTTAGCGAAAGGGCGGGGACTGGGAGGATAGGCCTCCGGCCTGTCGTGTTCTCAGGCCGGAGGCCTAAGCTCCATATGAAGAGCGATCTGGATTGGAAGCGTCTTAAGAGAGAAAGTGCGGGGATGGGAGAGAGGGAGGATAGGCCTCTGGCCTGTCATGTTCTCAGGCCGGAGGCCTAAGCTCCATATGAAGAGCGATGTGCATTGGAAGTGCCTTAAGAGAGAAAGGGTGGGGATGGGAGAGAGGGAGGATAGGCCTCCGGCCTGTCATACTTCCAGGCCGGAGACCTACACTCTATTCGAAGCTTCATTACGAAAAACGCCCCGCTTGCACGGGGCGTGGCAACGTTCACGTGGAAGTTGACTTAGTATTTGACGCTGCAGCCGTAGGGCGCAGTACGGGCCACTTCAACTTTCTCACCTGCCAGGAGGGAGTCGAGAGCCGCTTTCACATAGTTTTTGGAATCCGGAATGTGATCGGCATTGGTTGAGCGTTTGTCATCAATGGCCCCCTGGTAGGCGATCTGACCTTCAGCACTGATCACGAACATGTGGGGGGTGGTTTTGGCTTCATAGCTTTTGCCCACTTTTCCATCTGCATCCACCAGCAGGGCGGTGGAGGTGACTTTCCATTTATCCGTAGTCGCGTTGTGCTGTTCGTTGCTCTTGTAGCCCTGTTTCCCTTCAGCAGAAGAAACAATCCGGAGCCAAACGACACCTTTTTCTGTGTAAGCGGTCTGCAGGGCCTGCATGTTGCCTTTCACGTAGTGTTTTTTTACAAAGGGACAGCCTTCGTTAAACCATTCGAGTACGACCACTTTCCCTTCGAAATCGGACAGGGAGTGTTCGGTGCCATTGGTGTCAGTCAGGGTGAAAGCGGGGGCCTGTTTGGCATGAAGAGAGGCAGCTCCAACCAGCATCAGGCCGGTCAACAGAGTGGTTTTTATGTTCATGGGGTTCTCCTGAGGGTTATTCCTATATTGTGTATACGACGGATCCTGTCTCGAATCGACAGATATCAAAAGATGTCGAGAAATAAGAGAGATCCTTACACCGCCTCTCAAAAAAGGTGCTTACAATGCATCCAGTATGTAGGATGGATTCCGCAAACGTTCCGGAAGGAAGACGGGGGCTGAAGTTCCCTCTTTGTACAACACATATACCGGGAGCCCACGGCGTCCGTAGGAGGTAAGGGCCTCACCAATGAGTGGGTCAAATTTGGTGTAATCCGCTCTGAGGGTGACAATCCCTTTCTCCGCGAAGGCCCGCATGACACTCTCCTTATGAAGTGCATCGGGCTTGTTGAGTTTGCAGATTGTGCACCACTCCGCGGTGAAGTCAATGAACACGGGAACATCCCTGGCCAGCAGATCCTCCACTTTTTCGGGGCTCCAGGGTTGATAGTGAACGGGAACGCCCTGTTCGAGCAGGGTTGTCGCGAGTTCCGGTGTAACATCTGTCCATCGAATCGGTGTGCCGTTTTCGATCTTCTCCTGCAGAGCGGCATCAAGTTCAGAAAGGGGAACTTTGTAGGTGAAGGCGGTGTAAATGGCGAAACCCAATACAAAGGCGGTGCCCCCCTTCGCAACGAGTCTTGTGGTTTTAGATCGGGAGAAGGTGTCCCAGGTTCCGAGAACCCAGGCCGCAAAACACACCAGCAGCAAGGAGCCGGTCACCTGCACCAAGCCATCCACCGGAATCTGTTTCCGGAGGACGTACAGCAGTACCCAGATAAAGGCAACCAGCGCAAACGCGGAGGCTTTTTTGAATGTCACCATCCAGTTGCCCGGACGGGGAAGACGTTCGATAAGGGGCGGGGAAAAGGCCAGTAAGACATACGGGAAGGCCAGGCCAATGCCCATCAGCGTAAAAGCAAGGAAGCTGATGTAATATTCGACTGTAAGCATCCAGGCGATGCTTCCTGCCAGGATAGGGCCGGTACAGGGAGTCCCGATCACGGTCAGCAGAATTCCCTGAAAAAATGAACCGCCATACCCCTGCTTCTGAGTCAGACCTCCCCCCACTGTGGTGAGGCCCAGACCCATTTCAAACACTCCGAACAGATTCATGGTGAAAAAGGTGAGGATCAGCAGCATGCCGATCACCAGACGCGGGTCCTGAAACTGGGCTCCCCAGGCCCCCCCCACGAGGATCACTCCTGCGGCTACAATCCACATCGAGACGAGAACTCCGGCTGCAAAAACCAGCGCATGTTTCCGGAGTCGGCTGCGGTCACCGTGAGCCTGCTCGACAAAACCGGAGATTTTTAATCCCAGGACAGGAAAGATGCAGGGCAGGAGATTCATTCCCAGGCCGGCCAACAGGGAGAGGAGCAGGGAGGCCGCCACTCCCCGGGTGGGTTCCGGTGTCTCACCCTCGGCTTGGGCAGGACCCGGTGTGTTGTCAAAGCCTGCTCGAAGTTGTAATCCGGTTCCGTCAGCGAACCGGAGCACACCCTCTACTTCGTCCGGTTGTGGGAATCCTTCGTTCTGAATCAGGTCGATGCTCACCCGGGTGCCCTCCTGCTGAAGGACGGGTGGAGGTTCCAACACCCAGAGTCCGACTTCACCCGGGAAAAAAGCTATCGCCATGGGGGACCCTTCCGGTACTTCGATCTCATACCGGACGCCCTCAGGGGTGTTGGTCAGACGGATGTCACCCATGAAGTCTCTGGGTTGGGCGGCCCGGTACTTCACAAACGAGGCGTTCGGAGATCCGGGAGTGTCACGTACAGGCAGGGTCAAGGTCACATCCTGATTCCCCGGGATGCAGACATCCTTGCATTCCAGCCAGTCCACATTGGCCTTCAGGGTCACCGTACTACCAGTGGTCAGGTCTGCCGGCACCTGGATCGGAACAAGTAAAGCCGCAGTCCCCTCGTATCCAAAACTGATGAGCCCCTCCACGTTGTACCGTTCCGGTGTTGGCCACTGGATGTCCCCGGCTGAAAACCCTTCCGGAAGTTCCCAGGTGATTTCTGTGGGTCCGCCCGAGTCGCCATGATTCCGCCAGTAGGTATGCCAGTGATCCGACATTTCCAAAACGACCGCGACCTCAATCGTTTCTCCCGGCACAATGGAAGAGGTCGCGGCTTCCAGCCAGGCTGTCGTATTTGAAGGCTGGTCGAAGCTGAATTGGGCCCATAGAGTGGGGGACAGCAGAAGAAAAAGTGACGTCAGAATGGCTTTCATATGAACATAGGACGGGCCAGAACCCGCCTGATTACGACTCGTAGGTGAATTATCTCCGCCGAAAAGATACTCCAAGTCCTCCTCCTTCGCAACTCCACCTTCCCCCTGCAGGAAACCCAACCTTTCATGGATAAGTGCGTGTGTCCTCTGCAGGTTCTGCGGTGGCGAAGAGGATTTGGACCATCTACATCTGTAGTATGGAATAAGAGCGGGAAATCTCAGCGGCGATCCGGGCATTGTTCAGCAGGAGAGCGCGGTTTGCAGCCAGACTCCGTCCATGGGTGCGCTGAGCGAGATGGTTCAGCAAATAAGGTGTGAGATCTTTGCCACTTACCCCCAGTTCATCCGCTTCCATTTGGGCTTCCATGACACATTGGTTCACTTCTTCTGTTGGCAGTGCATGGGTTTCAGGGCAGGGCGCCACGACGAGAAGGGAGGCCTGCAGACCTAAGTGATCCCGTTCGAGCATGATCTCTGCGACCTCATGTGCAGACTCGACCCGCTTGTCCACAGCATGATTGCTTTCTCTGCAGTAGAAGCAGGGAAAGGTGTCGGTGTTCCATCCCAGGACGGTGACCCCATCGGTTTCAAGCCGTTCCCGGGTACGGTCGATATCGAGAATCGATTTGGGTCCGGCGCAGACGACTGTGCCCGGGATGCCTGCCAGAGCCGGAAGGTCTGCACTGACATCGTCCGCGTCACCCCGGTGAACCCCTCCAATTCCCCCGGTGGCAAAAACGGGGATGCCTGCCCTCTGGGCGATGTGAAGGGTTGCGGACACCGTGGTGCCTCCCCATTCTCCGCTGTGTTTCATGAGAGGAAGGTCCCGAAGGCTGCACTTGCGAACCGGTTCCCGGTGAGCCAGGGCTTCGAGTTCCTCATCACTGAGACCGATCCGAATGTGTCCGTTGAGGACCGCGATGCAACGGGGATCTCCGCCTCCTGCCCGGACGGAAGCCTGCATGGCCAACGCGATTTCCAGATTCTCGGGGCGGGGCAGGCCGTGGGTGATGACGGTACTTTCCAGAGCAACAGGAGCGGTTATCGACATCAGGGCTGATCCTTGAAGGGGATAACAGGCATTCCCGGCACCGTCATGTTTCGAATGACAAACAGTCGTCCTCCTCCGGGATCATTTTCGGGACCGTTCATCCCGGTTGTGACATAGAGATCACTGAGAGTCGGACCGCCAAAACAGCAGGCCGTGGTTTCCCTGCAGGGAAGGTCTATCCGGATTGGGGCTGTCCGGCCGGTCGGATCACAGCCCAGCACACAGCCCCCATGACAAAAGGCGATCCAAAGGCGGCCTTCCTGATCGACGCACATCCCGTCCGGTGACGCATGAACCAGAGGGTGGGTATCCACTGCGACCGTTGCATGCAAAAACTCTCCACCCACATAGCGGTATTCACGAACCTGTCGGGCAGGGGTGTCAATGTGATAGACCTTTGAGCCGTCCGGCGACCAGGCGATGCCGTTTGAATTTGTAAGACCCGAGAGAATACTCACGGGTTTCAGACTGGCATCCACCTGATACAGGGAGGCGGCACCCTGGGTTTTGTCCATGGCGATCGTACCGGCAAACAGGCGTCCGTCCGGAGCGGTGCCTGCATCATTAAACCGGTTTTGCGGAAGATCCGGTTCCGGGTTCACGATGGGGGTGGATTCGCCCGAATCCGGATCGAAAAAATAGAGACCTCCATCCCCGCCCCAGATCAGTTTCCCTGATTCACAGGGGCGGAGAAATCCAATCCGTTTACCCATGTTCCATGACGTTTCCGGTCCCTTTCCATGATGGACCCGGATCAGGGTGTGGCCTTCGATGTCGACATACCAGAGGTCACGGTCCCACCACACGGGGCCTTCGCCCCAGCGGGAAACCCGCTGGCCAATCATGTCAGGGGTATTCATGAGCGTCGCTTCCTTCGGGTCTTCTGAGGGCGGTGGGGTTCAAACGTGGTACGCGCACTTCTGCGGGTCCTTTTGGCCCGGCTTGACGCTCTCTCAAACAAAAGGGCCTGACTTTGCACGGGTTCGTTGTCTTCGGCAGTTATCCGGGTATAGCGTCCGTTCCGGCCCAGCTCCCTTGCCTTCGCGGTGTCCTCAAATCCCGCTTTGAGAATGTCCTCCAGTTGTTCGCGAAGATCGGGTTCATCCACCGGCGTCATCAGTTCCACCCGTTTGTCGAGGTTCCGGGTCATCCAGTCGGCAGAGGAAATAAAGACCCTCGGGTCCCCTCCATGGCGGAACCAGAAGATCCGGGAGTGTTCCAGAAAACGGTCCACAATGCTGACGACCCGGATGTTTTCACTCAGTCCTTTGATACCCGGATGCAGACAGCAGACTCCCCTCACCAGCAGATCAATCTGTACGCCGGCTGAGGAGGCCCGGTAAAGGGTTTTGATCATGCCCTCATCTGCGAGAGAGTTGAACTTGGCCCGGATATGGGCGTGTTCTCCCTGTTTGGCCCGTTCAATTTCGCCCTCAATGAGCTGCACCAGGGTATCCCGGATGGTGAGAGGGGAGGCGGCCAGGCGCTGGAAGGTTTGCGGCTGGCTGAATCCGGTGATGGTGTTGAAAAACATGGACGCATCTGCACCCAGGGTGGGGTCGCATGTTAAGTAACTTACATCTGTGTACAGTTTGGCGGTGCCTTCGTTGTAATTGCCGGTGCCGAAGTGCATATATCGGCGGATACCGGATGGCTCCCTGCGGACAATGATGAGTAATTTGGCGTGGGTTTTGAATCCTTTGACCCCATAAATGACCTGAACCCCGGCCTGTTCCATGGTGCGGGCCCATTCGATGTTTCGTGCTTCATCAAAGCGGGCCTTCAACTCCACAATCGCAGTGACGGTTTTTCCGCGGCCTGCGGCATCCATCAGCGCTTTGACAATCGGACTGTTTTTGCTGGTCCGGTAGAGGATCTGTTTAATGGCGATGACCTGCGGATCCCTTGCGGCCTGTTCGATCAGCGTGACCACCGGGTCGAAGCTTTGGAACGGATGGTGAAGCAGGCGGGGTTTCGCCGCAATCTGTTCGAACAGCGGTTTGGATAAATCAAGCCCGGGCTCCGGTTGAGGCAGCCATTCCTCCTGACGAAGGTTGTCATAGCCGGGAAGGCCAGCCAGGGCGAAGTAATCAGCAAAGTTCAGAGGTCCGTTGACCCGGTAGAGCTCTGCATCGCCGACCTCAAACAGTTGACGCAACTGCCGTTCGGCTACGCGGGTGGCGGAGGAGCCGAGTTCAATGCGCACACAGCCACTGGTTTTCCGGGCGGTGAGCACTTCGTCCATCTGACTGATCAGGTCGGAGGCCTCATCTTCGGAAACCGCCATGTCCGCATTGCGGGTGATCCGGAAGGGAACCACTTCCAGTACATCGTCATTCGGAAAATAATGGGAGATGTGCATGGCCACAACATCCTCCAACGGCATATAGCCGTAACCCTCCTCCACGCGCAGGGAGATAAACCGGTCCACCGAACCGATCAGCGGTAAGATCGCGAGACGGGGGATTTTTTTCCCCTTTACGGTTTCATCTTTCAGACGAATGAGTAGGTGGAGTTTCAGATTGGCGTAATGGGGCTGGGTGCCATTGATCCGTACCGCAGCCGGAGTCAGCGTGGGGGCAAGCTCTTCGAGAAAAAGGCGGCGGAGCTGATCCCGCTGCTCCCCGTTCGCACTTTCCGGAGTGACACGTATAATGCCCGCCTCTCTCAGAGCGGGTTCAATCTCCCGCTCGAAACAGCGGTATTGTGTCTCCACAAGTTCGTGAGCCTTTTCGCTGGCGGTTCGAAACTGCTCCCGGGGAGATATCCCGGACATATCCGGTTTCCGGCGGCCCTCTGCCATCAGCAGGTGAAGGGAGCCGATGCGGACCATAAAAAACTCGTCAAGATTGTTGCTGGTAATGGCGAGAAACTTGAGGCGTTCCAGAAGGGGATTGCCGGCGTCCTGCGCCTCCTCCAGAACCCGGGTGTTGAAATCGAGCCAGCTAAGCTCGCGGTTGATGAAGCGTGGGGCTGCCATGGATTATCCTTTCACGAAGATGACGTTCATACCGAAGACCTGTTGAAACATTTTTCCTTTCACCCGGAGAGCACTGTTCTCAAGATGCAGGTTGTCCACATCGGGGACATGGATAAAGAGAGTCTCGTCACGGCGTTCACACACGATGCGCTTGATTCGCCTGCCGCGGGACCGGGAGAGGGCGTCCGCCACCCGCAGGATCGCGGAGAGCTGCTGTACCACAATGCGGTCACGTCTGGACAGTGACTGGTACATGGGATGAGTGGACTTCGGCATCGAACGACGATGATAGCGTGCCACATTCGCCACAATCCGGCTGTCCCGCTGTCCAAGTCCAAAGATGCTGGCATTGGCCAGAATATACATGGAATGTTTGTGATGACTGGTGGCGGAAATAAAGCTGCCGATTTCGTGAAGCAGAGCTGCGATTTCGAGCAGGACCCGGTGGCGCTGCCCTAATTTATGTTCCGGCACCAGCTCATCAAACAACTGGAGGGAGAGGCCTGCGGCTTCTTTGGCATGATTCTCGTCCAAGTGGAACTTCCGTCCCAGGTTCATGGCCGATTCGAGCATCTGTTCTTTGTAGCTCTCGGTCCATCCATCCCGCTGGGCGGCTTCCCGAAGCAGGCCGTCCCGCATGGTGAGACCGCTGACCTGAAGCTGTTTGCATCCCAGTTTTTCCGCGAGACGCTGGTAGGCATAGAGGGCCGGGACAAGGGTCTCCGCCTCCGCGAAGGTGAGGTGATACTGTTCCACCGTTTGCTCGACAGAACTTTCCAATAACTCCGTGGCCAACTGTTTCCAGTCTTTCATCGACACCGTCTGCAGCTCATTCCGATCCCAGTCGGGATTGACCTGATTGGCCATGAATCGGGCTTCTCCCCCCAGCAGGATCATGGAAAGGTCCTTTGACTGAAACTGATCCTTGATCTGAAGGAGGGTGTTTGACACTTCCTGTTCCAGCACTTCTTTCATCTGTTTGAGGGACGAACGCTGCTGTTCGAGTGAATTCCGGATGCGGAGAGATCCCAAACGGACGACGCGGGACCCCACGATGTTGAGTCCGTCGAGCTCCAGCATTTCGGTACGGCCTCCGCCAATCTCCAGGACCATGGTGTTGGCGTTTTTCTTTTTCCTCCGTTTGTCCTGCAGGAAGGGGAGTACACTCAGGTACGTGAGCCGGGTTGCTTCGGCATCATCAATGACTTCGATTTCAAGTCCTGTCGCCATCGAAACCCGGTCCACCAGTGTTTCCCGGTTCGTCGCCTCCTGCACTGCGGAACTGGCCACCACACGGATATCCTCCTCCCGAACCTGATATTCCTCGAGCACCTGCTGGAAACTTTCCAGAATCCGGACGCATTCCTCAATGGTGCCTCTGCGGATGCGACCCATGGAGAACACATCGCGACCCAAACGGACGGATTGATTCAGTTTCTCAAGAAAATGAATCTGGCCTTTGTCGTCAATGTCCGCCAGAGCCATCCGGACTCCGGTGGTCCCAATATCGATTGCCGCGAATGTGCGGCTCTTTCTTGAACTCATGCCTCCACCTCATGTCGGGCCCATGCTGCTGCCCCAAGAGAAGTGGCATGGTCTCCCAGGGTTGCGAGTTGTACATTACAGACCTCATGCAAAGCGTCCATCACTTTGGGCTGCATGGCCTCCTCAAGTGTTTCAAGACAGAGGTCGGGCATGGCTTCTGCAAGCCCTCCTCCAATCACCAGAACATCCGGCGCGAGGAGATTTACCATCCCACTGAGAAACTGGCCCAGGCAGCGGAAGGCCTGTTGAACGATCTCACGGATGACCTCGTCCCCGTGTTCAATCGAGGCGGCCAGAGCCCCTGAGCGGATATCGGCAGGGTCACTGCCGATATGTTCCTGAAGCCAGGGAGCCTGTCCACGCAGGACAGCGGCAGATGCTGCGGTGGAGATGGCCAACCGCCCGGCCACGGCCTCCAGGCATCCCTGGCGACCACACCCACATCGTGGGCCGTCCGGCACCACCTGAATGTGACCGATCTCCATGCAGCTCCATTTCCTCCCACGGAAGATGTTCCCTTCATAGATCAGGCCTCCACCGATCCCGGTACCGGGAAAAACTCCGAGCACGGTCCGGGCCCCTTTGCCGGCTCCATGGGTGTACTCTCCGTATGTCCCGGCGTCCACATCATTGGCGACGGCCGCGGGACAACCGAACTCCTTCTCCAGGAGACGCTGGATCGGAACCTTTTCCCAGCTCAGGTTACTGGCTTTGACTAAGGTTCCGGTTTGCAGATTCAGTACCCCCGGACACCCGATCCCCACGCCCTTGAGTCCTGCAGGGTCGATCCCGGCTTCCTCCATGGCCAGCCTGCCCGTTTCCAGGACCCGTTGGATTCCGATTTTCTGCCCCAGTTCGGCTTTGGTTTTTTTCTTTTTTGCGCCCAGTGAGTTCCAGTTGGAGTCGAAGACTTCTGCTAAAATTTTCGTTCCGCCAAGGTCGATGCCCAGCCACACGGGTGAAGAGGAAGGTGCCGTCATATACAGGGCTCCATATCATACCATTTGGATCGCACTCAACGTTCATTTACCGGGCAATGGGCAGAATCATGTTCTGGAACAATCGGGGAGGCTTTTTCCCGAGAGGTCCCCGGTGTGTTTCGGATCCCACCTGCTATTGTTCTCACGCACGTATGATAGGTCACAGTGGGGGTTTATATACCTACCCGATAGGTGTTTGCTCAAGCGGTTGAAACGCGCCTGATTTTTCTGTAATATATGTAAAATGTTTAAAATGAACGTTTTATGAAAATTTACCCTTGTCAGTCTGCAAGAGTTGCTGCATACTGACTACAGATCGTTCACCAAGGAGTAAAATTATGGCCTTTCAAATTACTGACCGTTGTACCGCCTGTGACGCTTGCCGTCCTGCCTGTCCCGTGACTGCTGTTGAAAAAGGCAGCCCCCTCTACGCCATCAAAGCGGATGTCTGCAATGACTGCTCGGATGTGCTGGGTGGCCCCCGTTGCATCCCGGTTTGCCCGGAAGCAGGTGCCATTATTCATCTGCCGAAAGCATAAGGGACACAGTTAAGTCATGACAGGGTGGCAAGTCATGAAGGGTGGTTTCTACCCGGTCTGAACCCTGAGGGTGTTTCAGACAGAAGAGTGCTCACAACCATGGGCACTCTTTTTTTGTTCCGTGATCTCGTTTCCCTGCCGGTCTGTCGAAACAGCACGATGCATCAGCAGGTGTTCATGCATGTGGAAAGAAAAGGGGCTGTTTGCGGCCTCCGTTGCCGCCGGTGGCACCCGCAGGGTTCAGATCTGCCAAGAAAGCAGGGACCAACCTCAGTCTTCACAGGCATACGCTTCGATCTCACCAGGGCATTTCACCCGCACGGGCTGCGGTCCTAATGTATCTGGCTTACGCCACAGAGTGCTCGTGCTCCTGTCCCCGCACAAATTGAAGGGTGGGGCGGAAGGTGTGGCAGCCTTTTTTCTTTTCAGCACACAGTCTGCGACGTTCGAGGAAGCGTTCGCATTGGCGGGTCCGGTCATATCCAAGCATAATCCCGAGGATGAAGTCCTGTTCAGGGGTATGCTGGCAGTGTGGGCAGCCTTCAAAGGTCTGGACGACATCAATACAGGCTTGATGACCAAAATAGACATTGACGCGTCCGTCTTCGATCGGACGGAACATGTAGGCCACCCCTTCCCGGAGCAATTCGGCCTCGATCATATTCTGGTCTTCCGGATGGATGGTATACAGGGCCAGGTCGCGGAGTCCGCGACTGATATCATATAACAGATGATGAAAGACTTCGATCATGGCATTGTTGGGGTGTGTTTCCTTTGATTTGCATGCAAATCAAAGATCTTGCAAGCAAATCATTTGAAATAATGCCGAATTTTTTGGATGGAAAAAGGATTGATGCTACTTTTGCCATATTCGTGCCGGAATGCATCGGGGATCCTCACAAAAAAAAGCCCCCCGGGAGTACCGGGGGGCGGGTAGTGAGAGGGGGAGTCGACTGACAGACTCACATTCCTCCGCCAATCATGTTCATGATTCCACCCAGAGTCTGCTGGAGTTCTTCCTGAGTATTTGCGACTTTGATCTGGTCCAGTACACTGCCAGCTATGGTGAGGACTGTTTGCACCTGGGCCGTTTGTTCGGGGGTAATGTTGATCTGGGCAATGCCTTCTTTTGCTTCCGTAATCATCTCGTCCCATCCGTCAGACATTTCCTGCGGAACCCATTTTCCTTCCACTTTGACGAAGGTTTCCTCTTCGGGGTCCTCTCCGTCCACGGTCATGCGGACCACCGCGGTGTCGCCTTCTTCGGATACTAATTCCGCTTTGAAGGAGTTGAGTTTTTCATTCATTTCCAGCATGTCATTCATTTCCGGAGGAGCCATTTTATCATCGAAGGTAACGGAGGACGCATGCTTCATTAATTCCGCACCTGTTGTGGAGAGAAGAGCACCCACATCGCAGGATTTCAGCTTCGCAGGGTCCATGAGATCGCTCTTGTTGAGAATCCCGAGGATCGCAACCATCTGATCATAATTACCGGCAACATCCACGGGCGCACTCCCTGCCATCGGGTTTGCCAAAATCAGTTCTTTTTTTGTGGTGAGAACCTCTTCCAGTTTTTTGGAGACGGAGGCGATGCTGCCATGAAGTTCGGCAGGAATTTTTCCCGCAAGCTCCTGGGCCAGACCATTTACATCCTGCTGGTAACTTGCGGGCAGGGCGTTCCAAATGGTTTGCGGTTGATTCTGTTGCAAGCCTTCCACGACTTGTGTGACGGCGGCATCCGCCGTGGCGGCAGGTTTGGGAGTCCCCCCACCGCAACCGATCAGAACCAGTGCGGGAAGAAGGCCAATAATGTGTACGAGTGATTTTTTCATAGGGATAGGTTGGGTTGTGTCTCAGTGCCATCGAATGGCGAGTAGGTGCCTCACCATCTCCGGCAGGGAAGTAAAGCTTCGTTTTGTGTCAAGATGATGAATCTTTCGGGGGAGAGGGAGCCGGGAGGGTCCACGCCCTTGCACATGAGAGGCAGAGGGTCCGGTCTACAGCCGTCTTCCTGCAAAGGCGGGTTACCATCTTCGGCTCCCTGGTCTGTGCACCGGGTTGAAGAGGATCGGACTTTCCTGGCAACTAGTTCAAGGGCGGGACTACGGCTGGGGAGGGGGATGCTGGAACAGGTGGGTTCACAGTCCGGACTTTCTGTACGACCATATCCGCAACCTCTGCGGTATGAAAATGGGAAAGCATGGCCCCTTCTGCGATGACTTCCGTGGCGGTGGTGATCATCATGGCTTCCTCCACCACCCGGGCCGCTTCCGATTTGCCTACGTGATCCAGGAGCAGGGCGGCGGCTCCGATGGCGGACATCGGGTTGGCCTGCAGAGGGGTTTCCTGATAAAAGTCCGGACTGGATCTCATCGGCCCAAACATGCCGGGGCCTCCGGGATGAATGCTGCCCACAGGAGCGTACCCGATGCCTCCCTGGCTCACGGCGCCCACATCCGCCAGAATGTCACCAAACAGATTGCCGGTCACAATCACATCAAAATTCTCAGGGTGACGGACCAGTTCCATGCAGATGTCATCCACACCATAGTACCGCCGCTGGATATCAGGGAATTCGGTATCCCCCATTTCTTCAAACACCCGCATCCAGAGATCGTACACGTGGCGGAGCAGGCTGCATTTTCCACTCAGGGTTAGCATCCCTTTCCGCCCCGGAGATGCTGCAAGTTCGAATGCATAACGGAGACAGCGTTCGACCTGACCGCGGCTGTAGATCATGCTTTCCTGAGCCACTTCTTCCGGAGTGCCCTTCAGGAGAGACCCTCCGATCTGACCGTTCATGCCGCCGGAGTGTTCGCGGACGATGATATAGTCGATGTCCTGAGGCCCTTTGCTGCGGAGGTAACTTTTCACTCCCGGCATCAGCCGGACCGGACGCAGGGAGATAAACAGGTCCAGACCATCGGTCAGCTTCAGGAGAATTTCCCGCTGCAGGAGTCCGGGCTCTGCCCGTGGGTCCCCGACGCCTCCAAACAGAATCGCCGGATACTCCCGCAATTCGTCCACGACTTTATCCGGCAATAACGTACCGGTCTCCATGTAATGGGATCCGGAATGAGGGTAGGACGTGAAGGCAAATGTGAACCCGAACCGTTCACCCACCGCCTCGAGGACTCGCTGCGCCGCTTGAATCACATCCGGGCCATGACCATCACCGGGAAGTACAGCAATCGGGATTGGAGATGACATGCCTACCTTGTACCATCACTCGTCTTGTGGTGAAAAGGAGGAAAGGCCTCCGAGTGCAGAGAGAAAGGAGAATGGGGAGGACGGGTTGAGAGGAGAGATGGAAACCCGGATCTGCGTGTCATTCCTTCCCCCCATACAGGATTGCACTTCACAGGCTTTCCTGACAGAGGACCCTCATGTCTGATCCAGTCCTTGTTACCTGCGCATTGGGAATCGCTCCAATCCTGGCCGATGAAATTCGTGCTTTGGGTCTGGAGGTGGTCCGGGAGGAGCCGGCTGCGGTGGAAACCCGGGCTGATGCCCGCGACCGGATGCGATTGCTGCTGTACCTCCGCACGGCCCACCGGGTGCTTCTTCCGGTGTTGTCCGCCCGGGTGCATACCCCCAAGGTGCTTTATTACAAGGTGATCAAGTATGCCTGGGAAGATCATCTGGGAGCTGACGGCTACCTCCGGGTGCATGGCCATGTGCAGACCGACCAGATTCGCGACGACCGTTTCGCCTTTCTCAAAGTGAAAGATGCCGTGATGGACCGGCTGAGAACGCAATACGGCCGCAGACCTGACACAGGTCCGAGTGATCATGGTGCCAGTCTCTATCTGCATTGGGTGGATGACCGGATGACCTTGTCTCTGGATCTGTCGGGTCCCCCGCTTTCCCGCCGGGGATACCGGGAGGCCGGCGGCAGGGCCCCCATGCAGGAGGCCTTGGCAGCAGCCATGTTGCTTGGCGGGGGATGGGACGGCACCACCCCGCTCATCAGCCCTCTTGGTGGCAGTGGAACGCTTGCCATTGAGGCAGCCTGGATGGCGATGCGCAGGGCTCCCGGGTTGATACGTCGTCATTTTGGTCTGTTTGCCCTGAAAGACTTTGAGCCTGAACAGTGGGAGGCACTCTGTCATGAGGCGGAATCTCAGGAGCGTTCCCGGGACGAGATTCCCGGTCTTGGCGCGTCTGACCTGAACCCCACGGTCCTCCGCTACGCACGTGAAAATGCGGAGAGAGCAGGGGTGGAGGATCTCATACAGTTTGAAGAGTGTGACTTCCGGGACAGCACGGTTCCGCCGGGTCCGGCCTGGATTGCCTGCAACCCCCCGTATGGCAAACGTCTTTCCGCAGAGGATGACGTGGCGGAACTCTACCGTGACTTGGGGCAGTGGCTGAAAGGACTGAACACCGGCGGCCGTGCGCTGGTGATCACAGGCAACCTTGCTCTTGCAAAACGCTTCGGCCTGAAACTGGCATTCCGCAAAACCCTGTACAACGGATCCATTGAATGCCGGCTGCTTGCGTTTGATCTTCAAGCTCCGGGCGGGGATTCGTGAAGCCTCCCCGCCGGGCCATTGTGTTGGCCGCAGGATTCGGTTCGCGTTTGGCTCCGCTGACGCATGACTGTCCGAAACCCCTGATCCCGATTCGCGGTGTCCCGCTCATTCAAAGGGTGCTTCGTCAATTGGCTGCATGGGGCGTTCAGGAGGTGGCGGTGAATCTGCACCACCGGGCGGATCGGATAATGGACGCCTTGCCGGGACTTTGTCCGACGGGGATGCGTCTGACTCTTTCCTACGAACCGGGAATTCTGGGAACGGGCGGTGCATTGAAACGCCTCGAGTTTTTTATCGGCAATGAACCGTTCTGGCTCTGCAATGCAGACGTGGTGCAGGAACTGGACCCCGTCCCACTTCTCCGTGATTTTGCCCGGCATCGACCGCTGGCCTCCCTGTGGATGATCCCCGACCGCGGGCCCCGCACGGTCACGGTTCAAGAAGGCCGGATCACGGATTTTCGGGGAGGTGGCATGACCTTCAGCGGCCTGCATCTGATTTCCCCCCGCGTCCGTTCGTACCTTCCTCCGGAGGAAACGTTTTCCTCCGTCATCGATTTTTATGACCGCGCCCTTTCCGAGGGGCTTGAGGTTAGAGGGGTGACCGTTCCCGACAGCCAGTGGGAGGATGCCGGTACTCCGCAACGGGTTCTTGAACTTGAAGGCCGTGCCTTGATTTTGCCTGGAGCGGAGGTCTCATCACAGGCCCGTCTGGACGGGAAGACTCTGGTGGGGCCCGGGGCCAGAATTCGTGCCAGACGGAACGCGTCAGGATTGATCGTGTCCCCCCGGCATTATGCCCCATACCCCAGACCGTTTCAGAATGTGGAGGCGGTGGAAGTGTTGGAGGCGAGAGGGTCAGATCGGGCATTCCTCCGGGTTCATCTGCCGCAGAAAACCCTGATCTGTGCCCGGAGCGGCGATCAGCGACCTGAAAATGACCGAACGGCCGGTCACTTCCGCTTTCTCGAACGCAAGGGGGTTCGGGTTCCGCATGTGGAGTGGGTGTCACGTGACCGCCGGGAGGTGTGGATGGAGGATGTCGGTCGGGAAGACTTGCGGAAGCGGTTGATGACCGGGAGTGTGAAACGCAATCGGTCTGACATGCGCAGGGTGATGGAACTGATCTCAGACTTCCATGCGGTCCGTGTCCCCAAGCGGTTGGAATTGGAGCCGGCATTCGGACCGGATCTGTATCAGTGGGAGCACCATCTGTTTGCGGAGGAATTCCTCGCCAGACATGATCCGGAGACCGATCCGGCTCCACTTCTGAACGAGCTGGCCGACATGGCAAACGGGCTTCAGAACCAGCCGGACGTGCTTCTCCACCGCGACCTGCAGAGTACCAATGTGCTGTGGTATCAACGGAAACCGGTCCTGATCGATGTTCAGGGCATGCGGTTAGGTCCCCGGGTCTATGACCTGGGGTCGCTCTTGGCCGATCCCTATGTGGGACGGAGTCCGGAGGAACAAGTGGAAGCGCTTGAGATGTATAACCGTCTCTCCGGGACATCGATCACCGTGGAAGAGTACCGGATAGGGGCGGTGCAACGTTTGGTTCAGGCTCTGGGAGCATACGGTCGACTCGGGGCCAGGCCGGAAACAAAGAGGTTTTTACAGCATATCCCGTCTGCAATGGAGCAAATCCGCAAATGGGCCCCCTCTTCAGAGTTGCAATCCTGGGCAAACCGCTTTTTTATGCGACAGTCCCGCTGAAATCGGGTAGGGTAGTTTTGATGATCGACAGCCATAGTTTCGAACCTGTTTTTTCCGCCTCTTGGAGATCCGCATGAGTGGAGCGATGGAGCAGGACCGCCAGGATGTGCGGGAAGCTGCCGTGGGGCTTCCGTTTTTGATGCTGGAGATTCCGGAATTTCACGATCCGGCGTATGAGCCGCAGGCCATCCGTCAGGAACGCCGATATGGACGTGCCGACAGTTTAACCCAGCCGATTACCCGTTTTCTGGCTGACCGGGGTCAGGTGGAAATTCTGCAATCCGAACAGATCACGGAACTCTTTCGGGAGATTTACTGGAGCTGTTTCCATATCCGTCGTCTGGCAGAAGTGGAAACGGATGACCCGGAATTCTGGAAGGATGCGCTTCACAACACCCTGATCTATGCCTCGAGAATGGAGGCCGCGGAGGAGGAACTGTTTATTGCCAACCGACAGTTGGTGGTGGCCTGTGTCCGTCCCTTCTACTGGATCGGGCAGATCTGGATTTCCGACTTCCTCCAGGAGGGATCCCGCGCGCTCGGGAATGCGATCCGCAAGTTTGATTTCACCCGGGGGGTGCCGTTTTATGCCTATTCGCAACGGTCGATTCAGAATCGGTTGCGGAACTTCTTCCGGGATCATATCCGGACCGGGGCCTTGGGGATGAAACCCAGCTATGACATGACCAAAATTCTGGAGGTCATGAAAAACTGGAAAGACCGGCATGGGACGGATCCCAGTGAGCAGATTATTGCGGAACTGGTGGAACTGCCGGTCGAGCGTGTTCACCGTCTGCTGCCGCTGGTGAAACAATGGCAGCGGATGCCGCAGACACCGATGTCACTGGATGCCGTGCTGGGCGATACACAATCCTCTCTGCATGATCTGGTTGCGGATCATGACCAGATAGATTCTGCGGAAGAGGTGCAGCGAAATGAAGTCTGGGATGCGGTGTCCCGTCTTCCGGAACGGCTGCAGATCATTCTCAAGCGCCGATATGTCGAAGGCTTCACCCTGGAGGAGGTCGGGGAGGAATTTGGATTGACCCGTGCCCGCATCAAACAGCTTCAGGACGAGGCTCTGCAGAAAATGAGAGCGTTTATGCGGGAAACCTACGCCCGGGAGAACCGAAAAATATGAGCCGGATTCTGACCCTCTCCAGCGGAAATGCGCATAAGATCGAGGAGATTCAGGCCGTGCTGGACATTCCACTCCGTGGCCTGAAAGAGCTGCCGGGTGTTCCTGAATTTGAGGAGACCGGGGTCACATTTGAGGAGAATGCTCTGATCAAAGCCCGGGGTCTTCGCGATTTTTTAAACGACTGGGCCCTGGCAGATGACTCCGGTCTTGCCGTGGAGGCCCTCAACGGAGCTCCCGGGGTCTATTCCGCCCGATATGCCGGACGTCATGGGGATGATGCCGGAAACAACCGGAAACTGCTTCAGGAATTGGCAGGGGTGAAGAATCGTCAGGCGGGATTTGTGTGTGTGCTCGCGTTGTGCGGGCCGGATGGAAACGAGTGGGTCGTCCGGGGAGAATGCAGGGGGGCCATCCAGGAAACGGCCACCGGTGCAGGCGGTTTCGGATACGATCCTTTGTTTGTGCCGGAGGGGCATTCGATCAGCTTTGCCGAACTGGTGGCGGAGGTGAAGAATTCGATTTCGCACCGTTCGAATGCTCTCAAGGCTCTGCTGAATCATCCGGACCGTCCTCTGGAGCGGTTTCAGAAATGAAGAACGTCACCCCGTTTCAGCAGCGGGTGTATGATGCCTGTTCCCGAATCCCGGAAGGACGGGTCACGACTTACGGGGAGTTGGCGAGAGAAATTGGCTGCGGTTCTGCACAGGCCGTGGGACAGGCGCTGCGTCACAATCCCTTTGCTCCCAAGGTCCCCTGCCACCGTGTCGTCAAAAGTGACCGTCACCTGGGAGGATTTTCGGGACACAAACAAGGACCTGAAGTGGAACGGAAAAAATCTCTGCTTCAGAAGGAAGGCGTGACGTTTGAAACGGAACATGTCGTCCATAAAGACACTGTGTTCCGTTATCCGCAGGTGTGAGGAAAGAGAGACAATGAGACACCTTTCAAGCGGCATACTTGGAGTTCTCTTCCTCATCTTTGTTGTCACCGTCTTGGTGGAAGGGCGTCACGTGAAGTCGATTGAGGTGCGGTACACGGGGGAGGGGAAGGAGCATCAGGATAAGTATCTGCCGGGGATCAATTCAGAAGAAAAACCCCCTGATTATGGTTTGGAAATCCGTGTGAAGCAGGAATGGCGGTTGGTCGGGGTAAAACCGAATCGCTTTCTGGGGGAAGGATCTGCCATGTATGTGCCGCCGTCCGTCATTCCGATGCTGTTTGCGGAAGAGCTCCGCTGGTTTGATCAGGACAAACTTGAGCACGATATCCTAGAGATTCTTCCGCTGGAGAAAGGTCTGCTGCAGGGGACTGCCTATTCGTTTGATGTGAAAACCGGGTTTTCGCTGGCTGCGGGGATGGAAGTGTTTTGGGATACGCCGGTTGGCAAAGCGATCCTGATGGGAATCACCATCTGCATCATCCTCCTGGTGTTCCAGTCTGGGGTGTTTTAAGTGGCGTATAGATATGGTGCTTCTCGGGAACTCGGGTCGAACGGAAGTTCTCCGATCCATATGGGATATTTTTTTAGAGCGCACGGGTTGGCATTTTCCCTTTATTGAGAGAGTCTGGACTCGTTCTTTTGTTCCGCTTTGGTCTAAGATGAATGCATGGTTGGGATCCTCCCATCTAAATTAAAAGTCCTCTTTTCTGTCCGACTCAATCCTGTTACCTGAATTCTATGAACAAACGGCTCATTTACTGGCTGATCGGTGGCGCGCTGCTCGGACTGGGGATTCAGTACCTGATTCTTGCCACCCTGGCTTCAGGGCAGGATGTGGACTTTTGCCCGACCATGATGCAGGCCTGGCCTTTATTTGTCTGTTTGGGTGCAGGTCTGGGAGTCATGGCCCGGGCAATCCGGCTGAACATCAAATCCAATCGCCAGATCGACGCGGAGGAAACGAAAGAGGATTCAGTATGAGGTGTTCTCTCCGTTGAGGACTGTGGCCTGGTTTCTGGATGCGGTGACCTCGGCTTGACCCAGGAAAGGAATTGTCTTTCCTGCGGGGAAGGGTAACCGGGCGGAATGACCTCTTCCTCCTATACCTTTCCCAAAAATTTCCGTTGGGGGGTGGCGACGGCTGCCTACCAGATTGAAGGTGCCACCCGAATGGATGGCTGTGGTCCCAGTACCTGGGATGAGCTGAGTCACCGACCGGGCGGGACCAGAACCGGTGAGAACGGGGATGTGGCCTGCGATCACTACCATCGCTATGAAGAGGACATCCAGTTGATGGCCTCTCTCGGTATCAAGCACTACCGTTTTTCCATTTCCTGGCCCCGGGTGATTCCGGAGGGCACGGGTGCGGTGAATGAAAAGGGACTCGATTTCTATAATCGTCTGGTGGACTGCCTGCTGGCGAATGGGATTACCCCGCATGCGACCCTTTTTCACTGGGATGCTCCGCTGGCCCTGCATGAGGAATATGGAGGGTGGCGTTCTCGTCAGATGGCAACCGATTTTGCCGACTACAGCACCCTCATGGTGAAAACCCTGGGTGACCGGGTGACTCATTGGATGACGATCAACGAAATCCCCTGTTTTACCATAATGGGGTACGGTGTCGGCCGACGGGGAGAGCACGCTCCCGGTGTGATGGTCGATTCGTGGAAGGAGGTATGGCAGACGATTCATCATGCCTGTCTCGGTCATGGACTCGGGGTGCAGGCCATCCGCGCGGCTTCTCCGGGAGACTGTACGGTGTCACTGGTGGATAATCTGGCCTCCACGGTACCGCTGACCGAAAGTCCTGCTGATGTGAAGGCCGCGCAAACCGCCTTTCAGAATGCCTGGTGTAACGGCTGTATTCTGTTTCCGGTGCTGACCGGCAATTTCAGTGAGCCTTGGTTGAAGGAGCGGGAAGCGAAAGGAGAGATGCCGGAGGTCTTGGACGGTGACCTTGACATCATATCCACCCCTGTGGATGGACTGGGCGTGAACATGTACTCCGGAACCTATGTACGTGCCGCCGACAATGAGCAGGGGTACGAAGAACTGCCCTGTTCGGATTTCTATCCCCGTCTGCACATGCCCTGGCTGAACATTGTGCCGGAGTCTCTGTACTGGGCCTTCCGGAATGTGAACGAGGTGTGTGGATTCAAAAAAGAGCTGTTTGTCAGCGAAAACGGATGTGCCAATCCGGACACCCTGACCTTTGACGGAGAAGTGATCGATCCGGAGCGCATTCTGTACCTTCGCTCTTATCTCCGTCAGGTTCACCGTGCCGTGGACGAGGGGTATCCGGTGACGGGTTACTTCCAATGGAGCTTTATGGATAATTTTGAATGGGCCTGGGGATATTCCCGCCGTTTCGGTCTGGTCTATGTGAATTACAACACCCTGGAGCGCACACCGAAGGAAAGTGCCCGCTGGTATGCGGAGTGTATCCGCCAGAACCGGGTGGTGTAAGCATGGAAGACCTTTCGTTTCAGGGGCTCTTATTCGGGGTTGAACTGGATCCGGGAGAGTCCGTCCGGATTCACCATCTCTGATGGGCAGACCCGGGTGGTCACCCTGAAGAAGGCAATGGTCAGTGGAATTCAGAAAGGGCCGCTTCCTTATGCTCCGGGCCGGGAGGGAGTGGTGCAATACGGATTCCGGGCGGAGCTTGTGATCGATGGGGTCGAGGTGCATCTTACCCGTAGAGTCCCCTCCCAACGGAATTTTACCCATCCTCCGACCGTGATGGGACTGCACCTGTGGCTGGATGCCACCCGGGACGTACAGGACGTGCTGGAGCAGCATGGGCCGTCTTCTCGCTATTTCCCCCGAAAAACATGTCGCCTCGCGATCTGGCCGGCGGGGGAACGGATCTGTCCGGTCCTGCTGCATCCATGGTGCCCGCTTCCTCCGGAGACCCTGCGTGTGGAGGACTGTTATCGGGGTGAGGATGTCTGGATGGGACCTTACGATGGATGTGAATGTCACGGAGGGCTGGATATCAATCATCCGGCAGGAACCCCACTCTGGACTCCGCTAGAGATTCATGAACAGGCCGATTTTGCCAAAGTGGGTATCGATGGGGCAAACAACAACCGATGGCGGGGCTGGCATCACTGGACGGAGGACACCAGTTGGTTTCTTCAGTCCCACCACCATGTACGACTCCTGGTGGAGGAGGGGGCACCACTGGCTGCAGGCACGCACTACGCAGAAGCAGCGGGTGTGCTGTCTGGAGCCTATGAACACACGCACTTCGTGTTTGGTATTCGCAGAGGTGAGCAGGAGGTTCAACTGGATCCCTGGCTGCTGTTCCACCAGATGTATCTGGACCGAAAACGGACACAGTGCACCTGATACTGTCTTTGTGGCTTTGACGGTGAATTCCCTATATCCCGCTTGCTATATCCGTTAATCCGGATATAAGCATAAAGGATGAATCTCTTTGACCAATTTACGAAACGCCTATCCGAATCCATTCTGATCCTGGATGGGGCGATGGGAACCATGATCCAACGGCACAAGCTGTCGGAGGAGGCGTTTCGTGGGGATCGCTTTGTGGAATGGCCGTCGGATCTGAAGGGGAATAATGATCTTCTTACGTTGACCCAGCCGGAGTTGATCCGTGACATTTACCGCTCATACCTCGAGGCAGGTGCGGATATTTTGGAGACGAATACCTTCAACAGCACCCGTTTGTCTCAATCAGATTATGGGATGGAGGATCTGGTGCCGGAGTTGAACCGCGAGGCTGCGAGAAATGCCCGTGAGGTGGCGGATGAGCTGTCCACGCCTGATCACCCCCGCTTTGTCGCCGGCATCCTCGGACCCACCAGCCGCACCGCTTCCATCTCCCCGGATGTACAGGACCCCGGCGCCCGCAACGTGACCTTCGACGAACTGCGGGAAAATTATCACGAGGCCGCCACGGCGCTCCTGGAGGGTGGGGCGCATCTGTTGATGATTGAGACCGTGTTTGACACCCTCAATGCGAAGGCTGCCGCGTTTGCGGTGATGGAAGTACTGGAAGCCTGGCCGGAAAAAGTACCGGTGTTGCTGTCAGGCACCATTACCGACCGTTCAGGCCGTACGCTCTCGGGTCAGACACCGGAAGCCTTCTATTACTCGATGGCACATCTCAATCCGGTCGCGGTTGGATTTAACTGCGCTCTGGGTGCAAAAGATCTTCGTCCTCATTTGGAGGAAGTCTCTCAGGTGGCCCCCACTTACACCACCTGTCACCCCAATGCGGGTCTGCCCAATGAATTCGGGGAGTATGATGAGACACCCGAAGAGATGTCAAATGTCATTGGTGAATTTGCCAGAGACGGACTTCTGAATATCATCGGCGGCTGTTGCGGCACCAGTCCGGACCATATCCGCGCCATCAAAGAGGCGGTCGCGCCGTATCCGCCACGTCAGATCCCGGAGGTGGAGCCGTATTCCCGTTTCTGTGGCCTGGAACCGTTTGTCATTCGCCCGGAAACCAATTTTGTGAACGTGGGTGAGCGTACCAACGTGACCGGTTCCCGGAAGTTTGCCCGCCTCATCAAAGAAGAATTGTACGAGGAGGCCCTTGATGTCGCCCGTCAGCAGGTCGAAAACGGGGCCCAGATCATCGATGTCAACATGGACGAAGGCATGCTGGATGGAGAAGCCGCGATGCGGACGTTCTTGAATCTGGTCATGGCAGAACCCGACATTGCCAAAGTGCCGGTGATGGTGGACAGTTCCAAGTGGTCCGTCATCGAAGAGGGACTGAAGTGCGTACAGGGGAAATGCGTGGTGAACTCGATCTCCCTCAAGGAAGGGGAAGAGCCGTTCCGGGCACAGGCGAAACTGGCTCATCGGTATGGTGCGGCAGTCGTGGTCATGGCCTTCGACACCAATGGACAGGCAGACACCCTGGAAAAACGGGTGGAGATCCTCAGCCGCAGTTATCATATACTGGTGGATGAGCTGGACTTTGCTCCGCAGGATATCATTTTTGATCCGAACGTCTTTGCCATCGGTACCGGGATTGAGGAACACGCCACCTATGCGATTGACTTCATTGAAGCGGCCCGGGAACTGAAGAAACGGTTTCCCCTCGTTCACATCAGCGGCGGGGTCAGTAACCTTAGTTTCAGTTTCCGCGGCAATGATCCGGTTCGTGAGGCCATGCACAGCGCCTTCCTGTTCCATGCCATCAAGGCAGGGATGGACATGGGCATTGTGAACGCCGGTCAGTTGGAAGTCTACGAGGAGATCAACCCCGAGCTGCGTGACCGGGTGGAGGATCTGATTTTCAACCGCCGCGAGGATGCCACCGAGCGGCTGCTGGAGTTTGCCGAAGGCTTCCGGGGCAAAAAGAAAGAACAGGTCGAAGATTTAGCCTGGCGGGAAACCTCAGTCACCGACCGTATTAGCCATGCCCTGGTGAAAGGAATCCAGGAATACATTGAAGCCGATGCCGAAGAGGCTCGGGTGGAACTGGGGCATCCCCTGGGGGTGATCGAAGGTCCGCTTATGGACGGAATGAATGTGGTGGGGGACCTGTTCGGTTCCGGAAAAATGTTCCTGCCGCAGGTGGTGAAAAGCGCCCGGGTGATGAAGAAAGCGGTTGCCTATCTGGAGCCGTTCTTTGAAGACGCGGACGGTGCAAAACGCGAAGCACACGGCACCGTGATTATGGCCACGGTGAAAGGGGATGTGCACGATATTGGCAAGAATATCGTGGGGGTGGTGCTGCAGTGTAACAACTACAAGGTGGTCGATCTGGGCGTCATGGTTCCCTGCCAGAGCATTCTCGATGCGGCGAAAGAACACAATGCCGATATGATCGGCTTGAGTGGCCTGATTACGCCTTCCCTGGACGAAATGGTGCATGTGGCCTCCGAGATGAAGCGCGAGGAATTTGATATTCCGCTGCTGATCGGGGGGGCGACGACCTCCAAAGTGCACACCGCCGTGAAGATTGATCCGGAATACGAAGAGCCTATCATCCATGTCCCTGACGCCTCCCGGGTAGTGGGCGTGGCCGCCAAACTGCTCTCCAAGGAACAGAAACCCGGTTATGTTCAGGAAGTGGAGGAGGAATACGAGCGGTACCGTGAACGCCGGAAAGGCGGAAAACTGGTGCTGGCGGATTTAGAGGCGGCACGTGAAAACAAGATGCCGGTTGACTGGGACCAGTACACGCCACCGGAACCCTCCTTCGTGGGAACCAAAGTGGTGAAACATGTTCCCTTGCGGGACCTCGTACCCTTCATCGACTGGGGGCCGTTTTTTAATGGCTGGGACCTGCATGGACCCTTCCCGCAAATTCTCGAGGATGAAGTGGTTGGAACCCAGGCAACAGAACTTTATGAAAGCGCCCAGGTCATGCTGAAAGACCTCGTGGAAGGTGAAAAACTGACGGCACATGCGGTATGCGGTTTCTGGCCGGCCAACTCTGTGGACGACGATGACATAGCGGTGTATACCGACGAGACCCGTTCGACCGAACTGACCCGGCTGCATCATCTCCGCCGTCAGCAGGGCACGGGTGAGGACATGCCGCATGCCTGTCTGGCGGATTTTGTCGCACCCAGAGACACGGGTTTGCGTGACTACATCGGAGGCTTTGTGGTGACGGGAGGCATTGGTGCGGAGGAACTCGCCAAATCGTTTGAGGAGGCTCAGGACGACTACAATGCGATCATGGTGAAGATTCTTGCTGACCGTTTTGCGGAGGCCCTGGCCGAGTATCTCCATCAGGTCGTACGCAAAGACTTCTGGGGATATGTCCCCGATGAGACGCTGAACAACGAAGACCTGATCCGCGAGCAGTATCAGGGAATCCGACCCGCCCCGGGGTATCCGGCCTGTCCGGATCACACGGAGAAGGGAACCCTGTTCGAGCTCACAAATGCCGAGGAGGAAATCGGGGTGTCGTTAACCGAGAGCTATGCCATGTTCCCCGGTGCGGCTGTGAGTGGATGGTATTTCAGTCATCCGGATTCCTTTTATCTCAGCGTAGGAACCATCGACGAAGATCAACTTCGCTCCTATGCGGAACGGAAAGAGATGACCGTTCGGGAAGCCCGCCGCTGGCTGGCCCCCAATCTGGCCTGATGACATCCCCTTGTCTGGTCTCTGTTTCCCCCCAAACCTGAGTGAAGAGGTTCGGGGGCATGAATCCTTTCGTTTCGGTACGGTTCCCTGCTGTTGGGCTCTGAAGAAGATTATCTGAGAGCCTGGAGGCCGCAGGTGAGGAAGTAAAATAAGTCTGGATTGTCGTTTCGGTCCTCAGTATACTTTGCTCATTAACGGAAGGAGATTCATGGAAGGAAATCAAGTGAGGGAGCATTGGTCCAAAGGCGTCTAGTTTTTGATGCAACCCCGTTTCTATTCAGGGGGGCAGGAGTAGGGAGGGTCACCGCCTCTCTCTATGAGCATTTATGTGGGGTCCCGTCGGAGTATGAGATCTCGCTCTATTTCCGGTGCGTGAGAGGGTGCCCAGGAGGATTTACCGAACCGAAGCGGACATGCCATCTCCGTCTGCCGCAGTTTCTCGAAGGCATGATGCGGAAATGGGGCGTGATTGAACGCGCATTGCCCGCTGACCTCTATCATGCGACCGATCATTATCTGCCGTTGAAATCCCCCTCCAATTGCGTGGCGACGGTTCATGATATGATGTTCCTCACGCATCCGGATCCCGCCATTCATACCCATTCCCGACAGGCCAGGCTGGTGCCGTCTTTTCTGGAGAAATGCCGTCGGGTCATTGCCGTTTCGGAGGCGACCAAACGGGACATTCTGTTGACAACCAAGGTTCCCGAAGACCGCATTGATGTTGTGCCCTGGGCAGTAGATCAAACGGTTTTTTATCCTGAAACCAATGTAGAGGCGCTGGAGAAGGCACGCAAGGATCTGAAGCTGCCCTCTTGTTACCTTCTGGCGGTGGGATGCTCAACCGGTCGTAAGAATACACCGCGTTTGCTGGAGGCCTTTCGGGAGGTGCTGAAGAGGTTCCCCGGGCAACATCTGGTTCTAGTGTGGGATCCTCCTGCTTCTGTGGTGGAGGCCTTCGGTGACATCCGGGAAAACCTGACATTTACAGGGAAGGTGACGGATGCCCAGCTTCGCGCGTTGTACACCGGAGCCCTGGTGTCGGTGTATGTATCCCGCTATGAGGGATTTGGTCTGCCGGTTCTGGAAGCGATGGCCTGCGGAACGCCGGTGATTACAGCGGACAACACCTCGCTGCCGGAAGTCGGTGGAGAGGCGGCGTACTATGTGGACGCAGAGGATACCGCGTCCATTGCAGAAGCCTTATGCGCAGCCGTGGAAGGGACCCTTCCTGTTGAACGGATGCGGTCTGACGGACGGCAGCAGGTACAGAATTTCACCTGGGAACGAACGGTAAAAAAAGTGTTGGAGACCTATGACCGCTGTTTCTGACATGGTCACACCTCTTGATCCATCTCCGGCACTGAAAGTGGCGATGGTGGGACTCCGGTCTCTTGAAGAAGGGGTCGGAGGTGTGGAAAAAGCAGTGAGGGAAGTGTCCACACGTCTGGTGCGTGAAGGCGTGGAGGTGACCTGTTACTGCCGTCCCCGGTATAACCAGCGAACCGAGCTGGAGGGGGTCAGGCTGCACAATACCGTCACCTTGTATTCCAAGCATCTGGAGACGGCGGTATACGCACTGGGTGCCATGATCCACGCGGCCCGCAGCAATGTGGATGTGGTACATGTCCATGCCATGGCCAGCTCGGTTTTGGCCTGGATTCCCCGTTGGTTTGGAAAAAAACAGGTGGTGGTGACTGTGCATGGTCTGGATTGGCAGCGGGCGAAATGGGGGTGGCTGGCCTCAAAAATTCTTCAGCTCGGAGAATGGAGTGCGGTACGGTTTTCCCATGCGGTTATTTGTGTGTCCCTGAGCCTGCAAGTGTATTTTCAAATGCGTTATTTGCGCCAGTTGTTTTTTTCGATTCCCAATGGCTGTGATGTCATGGAGGAAGAGGAGGTGCCGGTTCCGGAAGGATTCCGTTCCAAGCAGTATGTGCTCTATATGGGCAGACTGGTTCCGGAGAAAGGGGCGCATCGGTTGATTGAGGCCTTTAGGGAACTGGAGACCGGGATGGATCTGGTGATTGCTGGACCTGTGAGTCATGCGGGAGACTATGTGCGCGACCTGCGCCAACAGGCGGAGGGAGATCACCGCATTCATTTTGTCGGCTCGATTTCCGGCGAACGAAAAGAACAGTTTCTCCGGCATGCCTACCTGTTTGTGCTGCCTAGTGAAATCGAAGGTCTGCCTATTGCGTTGCTGGAGGCGGCCAGCCGCGGGATATGCCCCGTGGTCAGCAGCATCCCCACGGCGGTGGAAGTGCTGGGAGACCGGGCGTTTGCCAGAGGATTTGTGGTCGATCCGTATTCGGTCCCGCAATTAGCGACCGCTCTTGAAACGGCGATTGAAAACCCGGAGCTTGTGGAATCGCTGGGGACGATTGTCCGGGAACATGTGCAGGAACGGTACCACTGGGACCGTATCACCGATCAGACATTGCGGGTGTACCGGAAGGTCATGGAGGGGGTGGCGTCATGAAAAAGCGGGTCTTGCATGTCCTTTGGGATGGTGGCCTGGGAGGCGCGCAGCAATACGTGTTAAAGCTCGCACAGGCTCAGCAGGCTTCCTGGCAGGCCGGCATCTGTATGATGAAAGATGAGGGGGAGATCATCCATTCAGACCGGTTCGCGGGATCGTGCTGGGCGTTGGGCCTGCAAAGAGGGTTCCAGATCAGCAGGGCGATGAAGCTGTGTGCTGTTGTGAACGAATTCGATCCTCAGGTGATTCACTGTCATTGCGATTCCCCCGCTGTTTTTCTGCAGCTCCCTTTTCTGAAGAAACATAAGGTACTCTACACGGAACACGGCGATTCCATGTTGCGGACTGAACGCAAAGGATTCACGAGTCTGTTGTGGAGATGTCTGGGTCGGCACTGGGATCACGTGGTCTTCAATTCACACTTTACCCAGCGGGTGTTCCTAAAGAGCTGTCCCTGGATGGACAAGAAGGGTTCTGTATTGCCGAATCCTTTGTTTGAGAGTCCGGATACGAGTGAGATCCAAAAACAAAAGGGCCGCATCGGGTTTTTCGGACGGCTGGTTCCTCACAAGGGCCTGGATGTGCTGCTGGAGGCCATGCCGCAGGTGTGTGCGGAATGTGAGGAGGTGGAGGTACGGGTTTTTGGCAAGGGAGAGGCGGAGGAGGAGCTGCGCAAACAGGCAGACAGACTGGGAATCGCCGGGCATGTGAGCTTCATGGGGATGACCACGGACTCTTTTTCAGAAATGACCGCCTGTGATGTGGTGGCCATGCCGTCTCGACTGGAGCCTTTTGGTCTGGTTGCGCTGGAGGCCCAAAGTGTGGGTGTGCCGGTCGTGGGGTTCTCGGGCCATGGGGTAGAGGAGATTGTGGTGAATGAAGAAACCGGATTGCTGGTGTCTCCCCAGGATCCGGAAGCCTTTTCCGATGCGCTGATTCGATTGCTGGGAAATCCGGAACTGAGACAGAAACTGGGAGCCGCAGCCCGGGAACGGGCACAAACCCTGTTTTCTGTGGATCGCCATATTCAACAACTTTACGAGCTGTACGAGGGCTAAGACATGACCGCTGCACCTTACCCACCGGATGAAGATGCCCGTCTTGCGGCGTTAAAAAGCTATGGCATTCTGGATACGCCCAGCGAGGAGTTGTTTGATGGATTTACTGAGATCGCGGCGGAAGTGTGCGAAGTGCCGGTGTCGCTGATTTCATTTGTCGATAAAGACCGCCAATGGTTCAAAAGCAAAGTTGGATTCACAGAGGCTTCCTCCCCACGGGATATTGCGTTTTGCGCCTATACCATTTTGCAGGACGAAATGATGGAAGTGCCGGATGCCACTCTGGACCCGCGCTTCTCGGACAACCCTCTGGTGACCGGAGATGCCCATGTCCGTTTTTATGCAGGTGTTCCGCTGCTGGACCAAGACGGTCATGCGCTGGGAACACTGTGTGTGGTGGATGCCAAACCCAAAAAATTGACTGAGACCCAGAGGTCCCTTTTGCACCTGCTGGCCCGTCAGGTGGTGGACAGTCTGGAGCAGCGGCGGGTCTTGATGGAATTGCAGGGGAGCGAGACCTTTCGGGCCGCCATTTTGACATCGGCATTGGACGCGATCATTACCATCGACCGCGAAGGGCGAATTGTGGAGTTTAATGCGGCTGCGGAAAGCATGTTTGGGTATCAGCGACAGGATATTGTGGGAAAGCTGATGGTGGACCTGATTGTCCCTGAGGAGCTGCGGGATGCGCACAACAAGGGGATGACGACGTATCTGCAAACCGGGGAAGGACCGGTTCTGGGAGAACGGATTGAGGTGCCCGCAGTGCGGGCAGACGGCGCCCGCATCTCGGTTGAATTGGCGATTACGCCGATCTCGATCAAGAACACGGTATTTTTTACCGCTTACCTGCGGGATATTTCCGCCCGGAAACGATCAGAAATGCGCGTGTCCACTCAACAGGAGGTGACCAAAATTCTTGCAGAAACGGCCTCTTTCGAAAAGGCGGTTCCACTGGTGCTGGAGGCCATCGGCACCGGTCTGGACTGGGAGGTGGGCGTATTTTGGAAAGTGCATCGTGCCGATCAAGTTCTGCAGCCGGTTGCCACGTGGTCATCGACTGAAACCGAGGGGCAGGCGTTTCTGGATGCGTGCCGGACGGTGCAGCTCCGGATCGGAGACGAAATGCCTGGCAGAGTCTGGGAAACCGGTGAAGTGATTCTTTTGCCCGGGGTAGAAGATGAAACTAGGTCCAGGCGCTTTGAATTCGCGGGGCAAGCCGGTCTCAGCATGGGGGTTGCCTTTCCGGTGATCATGGAGCAGCAGGTTCTGGGCATTTTTGAGTTTTACCGCCGGGAAGCGCATGTGGATGAAACCGAATTGACGGAGTTGTTCACCAGCATGGGCAGTCAGATCGGGCAATTCGAAGTCCGGAAGCGGGTCCAGTCGCAGTTTGCCGAACTGAACCGGACACTCCTGAGGTTGGGGCCGGACAGCAATCTGAATCTGCAGTTGCTGGCCTCAACAGGCGGCCGTCTGCTGAGTGCCGTGCGGGCCATGTACTGGCGGCGGGATATGGGACAGTTAACCTGCGTCGGGGGATGGAACATTGAGGTAGAGAGTGAACCCGTGCAGCAAATCAAGGGGTCTCTCTGGGAGCAGGTGTTAGCGTCGGCCAATGAAATGGGCACCGTACTTCTCCGTCGGGAATCGACGCCGGGGAACTGGCCGGAGGGGATTGAAACCCTGTTGGCACAGGTGGTGCGCCGGGGAGAGGAGGTGATGGGGGTACTTGGGATGTGTTATGCCCATCGCTTCATCCTGGACAAGGAGGATGCGGAGTTGTCGGTCATTCTCGGGACCGCGCTTGGCATTGAAGAGGCACGCCGCTGGGCCGGCCAGCAACTGGCGGATGCCCGTCAGCAGGAAGTGGGAATTGCCGCGCGGATTCAGGAGACCCTGTTGACCGGTCCGGCAACCATGCAGGCGGCCGGATTTCATATTGCGGCCCACTCCACACCGTCACAAAAAGTCGACGGTGATTTCTTTGATGTGATCCCGCTTCGTTCCGGAGCTGCGGATATTGTCATTGGCGATGGCATGGGCAAGGGGGTGGGAGCCGCGTTGCTGGGGGCGGCCACCAAAACCGCTGTGCAGCGGTCGATCAGCCGGATGCTGCTGTCCGGCTCTCCTCATAAAGCCCCGGAACCCCGGGAAATCGTGGCGTCGCTGCATGCGGATGTTGTTCCCACCCTGATTGAGCTGGAAAGTTTTGTAACCTGTACCTACGTGCGGCTGGCGTCGGATGGGCATGAATTTCAGATGGTGAACTGTGGGCACACCTCCGGACTCATCCGGCACCGAAACGGATCGGTCAGCGAGCTTCCGGGAGAAAACATGCCGCTGGGATTCTCGCTGCGGGAAACCTATGTGCAGAAGATGCATACGGTGGAGGCGGGCGATATGCTGGTGCTCTACTCCGACGGGATTATTGAAGCGGTCGATCCTCATGGAAACACCTTCGGTATGGAGCGCTTGAAGGCGTTTTTGCAGACTTGTCCGGAATCCAATCCGCAAGCCATGATGGACCAGTTGTTTGCGGAGGTGGCGCGTTTTTCCCAGGATAGAGTTCAGATGGATGATTTAACGGTTCTGATTGCCTGTTCGAACCCGACGGGACGCCGCACGATTCTGGATCAGAAGACGGGGCAATTTAAGGCGTATATGGCCGAGCTCGAGGCGGTCAGAGACTTTTGTCAGTCGTTCTGTCAGGACATTCCGGATGCGATGAATGAAATCCTGTTGGCGGTGAATGAGGCGTTCACCAATGTGGTGAATCACGGGTATCATGGCGAATGTGATGAGGTGATTGAGGTCCTGCTGGAGCGGATGACCCGGAGCCTGAGGGTGCAGTTGCTCCATTCAGGAGACGGGTTTGCCGGACGGTCCAGTTCCCCGGAGAAAATCGATGACCGCCAGGAAAGCGGCTTTGGCATGTTTATTATGGAGCAGGCGGTGGACCGGGTGGAGTATGCCCGGCTGGACGACGGTCGGAACGCGATCATTTTGGAAAAAAACATCAACCATAACCCAGAGGGAGACCATGAACATAACCATCCGTGATCACCAGGGGATTCAGGTGCTGTGTATTCACGAAAAGCATCTGGATGCCGGAAATGTGGATATCTTTCGTCAGGAGGTATCGGAAAAACTGCAGGGGCTGACTCAGGTCGTTTTTGATCTAAGCGAACTGGAGTTTGTCGACAGTTCGGGCCTGGGCGCGTTTCTGTCCTGTATGCGGACACTGGCGGGACGTGGAGGGCAGTTGTGTCTGTGCTCTGTGACCGCACCGGTCCGCACGCTGTTTGAACTGGTGCAGATGCATCGCATTCTGCCGATCTACAACAGCCAGGAGGAATCTGTGAATTCGTTCAGGGATACAGGACGTGAACCGCAGGGATGAGATTTCGATTGGAGGGGAGTCATTAGGCCGTCCTCTGATTCAGAAAGAACTGGAACGCCGGTTTTTGCCTTTGATGGAGGGACAGGGGCGTCGCAGAGCCTATCGGCGGTTTCTTGGGAAAAAATATGCATGGCTCCTGGTGGTTGGAAGTGCCTATGCGCTCAAACGTCTGATGGATATCGGAGTTTCGATGGTGGCCATGTGTCTGCTGCTGCCGCTGTTTGCCGTAGTGGCCCTCTGCATCTGGATGACGGACAGGGGACCGGTCATCTTTGTGCAGACCCGAGTGGGGAAATGGGGACGGGAGTTTCCGTTTCCGAAATTCCGGTCCATGGTGGTGAATGCCGAGGCTCTCAAAGAGGAACTCCGGAAGCAGAGTGATCATGGAGAGGAAGGGGTCACATTTAAAATGAAAAAGGATCCCAGGATTACCTGGATTGGTCGAATTATCCGCAAGCTGAGTATTGATGAACTTCCGCAGCTTTGGTGCGTGTTAAATGGAAGCATGTCGCTGGTGGGACCGAGACCTCCCACGGTGGATGAAGTGAAAAAGTATACCCTGGCAGATCGTCGACGCCTGGATGTGACTCCCGGCCTGACTTGTATCTGGCAGGTGAGCGGCCGCGGAGATATTGCTTTTCCGGAACAGGTTCAGCTCGATGTCGCCTATATCGACAGTCAGAGTTTCTGGTTGGATCTCTTGATTTTAGTTAAAACCATTCCGGCCGTGTTGTTGGGGAAAGGAGCTTATTGATGAAGGTGGGGAGGGCTATTCTGGATGTTGCACATTCTCCGCCCGGGATGGCGTCGCTGTCCCGGTATGCACCGTCCGTTCTGTTGCCCTTGCTTGACCGGCCGTTTCTTCAGCATGTGGTCGAGTATCTGGCTCAGTCCGGCATTCAGCGGGTGGATGTGATTGTGGATGAGCATGCCGAACGGATCGAATCTGCTTTGGAGGACGGAACCCGCTGGGGCATTCAGATTCTGTATCATCTCGCCCCGGATCCGCAGGATTCTTTTTCCGCTTTGTCGGGGATTCATGTGCCGGAAGACGAGGAAGTGTTGGTGGCCGACGCCAGCCGGTTTCCAGCGGAGCCGATTCTGACTGATCAGACTCAGGCTCCCTGTGCATTTCCGGATGAAGAGGCGGGTTGGTTTCTGGTTCGGGGGCGGGAGCTGAGCATAAAAGATAGCGCCAGTGAGCGTTTTCGGGAGCTTTTGAAGCAGGTGGGGGCCCGGAAGGTGGAGGCATGGTACCGAATGACATCCCCGTCCGAAATGCTCTCAGCCATGCGGTTTGCGATGGAAACGGAGTGCAGGGGACTCCAGGTATCAGGTCGTCTGCAGGAGGACCGGGTTTGGATGGGGCGTAATGTGGTGATTCATCCGACAGCACAGATTCGGCCTCCGGTGTTTCTGGGGCCGAACTGCCGGCTGAATGCCGGAGTGTCGGTTGGCCCAGAAGTGGCCATTCAGGGAGGCGTGCTGATTGATACGCAGAGTCAGGTGCAACGCAGTATTGTGCTGGAGAACAGCTACGTCGGAGAAAAACTCGACCTGACCGATGCGATTGTGGACCGCAACCGGATGATGAATACCCGGTTGGGCGGGGTGCTGGAAGTGGAGGATGATTTTATCCTCGGCAGTATGGAAACCAGCGGGTTGCGTCTGGGGCCGCGTTGGTTTGCGCAATGGATGGCCGCCTGTGTGCTGTTGGTTCCGGGGATGCTGTTGCGCCTGTTGTATCGTCTTCTTCGCAAAACGCCGTCAGAAGCCCCCCTACAGGAGGTGGCCTATGTCCGCTCTCCTTTTGGCGAAAACCTGGGCCGGTCTCGGACACTGGTGCTGCGATGTGAAGGCACTCCTTCTTCATGGCGGAATTGCCGGGAGCATTTTGTCCATTTTGTCTGCGTCAATATCTGGCAGGTTATTCGGGGGAAGGTCTGGCTGGTGGGCTTTCCCTTACAGGTACGGGAGTCGGTCATGCAGATGGATCCTGCGCGGCAGAAGTTGTATGCGCAGAATCCGGGTGGGCTGATTGATGAAGCGCGGGTGGTGCATGGTTCCGGGGCCACGGAAGATTTGAGCTATGCATCGGAGGCCGTGTACTCGGTGTCGAAATCCATCCGCTATGACCTGGCTCTTCTGATCCGGTATTTGACCCACGTTCTTTTTCCTAAAAAAGAAGCGGACCGGTTGTCCCATGAGGAGGAACGAATATGACGACACCGTTCATCAAAAAGTATGGCAGAAAATGGGTGGTGACCCCGGAGATCACGGAATTGGATGCGGCTTCCGTGCGCAGATTTAAAGAGGCGATGGCCGAGGTGGTGAACACGGCGGATCAGGTCGTGCTGAACATGGAATACGTTCAGTTTGTGGATTCCTGTGGGCTGGGGGCCTTGCTGGGGGTTCGCAAGGTGATTGAGGGCAGAAATGGCAGTGTCGTCCTGGTGGGAATCACCGAGCAGGTACGAACACTCTTCCGTTTGGTGAAAATGGAAAAGGTGTTCACGATCCACGAAACGTTAACTGATGCAGGAATCATCCATGATGAAGACAAAGAAACGGATTGAGACGCTCTGTGTACTCCTGGTGTTTGTGGTGATGGCGGGCTGCAGGTCCGCCCCGGACCCGGTTTCGTATCAGACGAATGTGGGAGCCCGGAACCCGGACTGGCTGGCCTCCCGTTTGGATGCCAAGCGGCAGGTTACGCCGGTCGTACCGGGGAAAGAGGTGACCCTGCCTTCTCCGGAGGAGCTGGAGATCCGTGGGAAAGGCGGCGGACAGCCCGGTGATCCGTTTCGGCCCCAGTTGCTTTCAGCTCCCATGGCAGAGCCCGCAGGATCTCATTCGACCGCTTCCGACCATGGGAACTCGTCCACCGTGAATGTCACCATTCACAATACCTCCTCCTCTGCACAAGCCCTTCCTCGGTCGGGGCCTCCCGCGAGTGAAAGGAGCCGGATCGAGCAGTTGTATCACGAAACACCGGGTCTGTCGGGGGGACAGAACCTGCGTCAGATCGGATACGCTTTCTTTGACCGGCAACCAGACCAAAATTCCCGTCGTCCGGTCGACCCGTCGGCCAAGGTGCGGGAGGGCGATGTGATTCTGATTCAGGCCACAGGCTCTCTGGAACTGGATGAGCAGTTCACGGTGTCGGAGGCCGGAGAAATTTTTCTCAAGGATGTGGGAGCCTTGTCGGTCGGAGGCATTGAGGTGGGCAAGCTCCGGGAACATCTGCAACGCAGATTGTCCCAGGAGTATGAAGACGTGCAACTGACCACGGCGGTGGGAGACCTGCAGGCCATTCGGATCAATTTCACCGGCTTTGTCAAAGAACCCGGAGTGCGCTTGTTGCCTGCAAACACCAGTCTCATCGAGGCGTTGTCGGCTGCGGGTGGCCCTATGAAAAAGGGAAGCCTGCGCAAGGTGTCGCTGATTCGTGAAGGCCAACCGGTGCAGGTGGTGGATATGTATGCCCTGATTCGGGATGGAGAGCATCGGGACAGACTGCTGGTTAATGGGGACACGGTTCATGTGTCGCCTCTGGGAAAAACCGTGGCCGTGGTGGGTCCTGTGAATGAGGGGATCTATGAACTCGTAGAAGAGGAAACGCTGAAACATCTGGTGGAAACTACAGGAGGCCTCAACGCATTTACCCTGAAAGAGCGGGTGTTGATGGAGCGGATGATCCAGGGACAAGGACGTGTGCTGTCCCAGTTGAATGTGGAGCAACATTCGGAACATGCGCTGCAGGACGGGGATGTGGTGGTGTTTCAGACGGCTGAACAGGATCTTTCGAATTCGGTACATATCTCGGGGCCTGTGATCCGTCCGGGATTTTATCCTTATACAAAAGGCCTGAGCTTAAAAGGTCTGTTGAAACTGTCGAAAGGCTTTTATCTGGATGCCAGCCTGTCGCGTCTGGCGGTGGTGCGGCAGACGGGAGCTCCAACGGCGTTTGATGTGACTCCGGGTGATGGGAGGGGAGAAGTTCGTCAGCGGGTATTGTGGTTTGATATCCGGGCCGTGATGTCGGGCGGCGAACATCTGGAACTCCAACCCCTGGACCGGGTTCAGGTGTTTCGTCAGCATGAGGTCCAGAATTCACCGCAGGTCACCATTCAGGGTGCGGTGCGCAGGCCGGGGATCTATCCATTGACGTCGGGGATGCGCTTAGCGGATGTGGTGGCCCTGGCCGGAGGGATTACCGAAGAAGCGTACCTGGGGAAGAACACGCTGGTCCGTAGACGGCTTTCTGCGGACAGGACCCGGCTGGATGTGGAGACGCTCGATTTTGAACTGGATCCCGTTTTGCAAGGAGAGGGGGGCGCCGAAATCCTCATGCAGAATCAGGATGCGGTGGTGATCCGCCGGGTGCAGAAAATGGCGGTGAATGCCCGGGTGACCGGCCGGGTGAGGTTTCCCGGTGAATATGTCCTGCCGCATGGCGCGCAGGTGGCGGATCTGCTGGAGGCTGCCGGTGGACTGGCCTCCTCGGCGGATCTGCGGGGAGCGGTGTTTACCCGTGACCGGGTGAGGAGACTGCAGCAACAGCGCCTGGAGCAGATGATCGCCCGGTCCGAAGAGGTGTTTGCCCGCAATCGGGATGTTCTGCTCCGTACCGGTCATGGGGGAGAGGGACTGGCGGGTCAGGCAAGTTTGCAGGGACTGAACCGGCTCGCTGCCAACATGGCCCGCTATCAGGTGGATGGGCGGGTTGTCCTTGATCTCCTGAATCCGGATTTTGAATCCAGTACCCATAACCTGGTGCTGGAGAATGGCGATGCTTTGGACATTCCCGCCTTCACGGTGACGGTCACCGTTGTCGGTCGGGTGTTTTCACCCAATACCTTTGTTTGGGAGGAGGGGCTGAGTATCAAAGAGTACATTGAAAAAACGGGAGGACTTCTGGAGGATGCCGACGAGAAAGAAGTGTTTGCCATCCTGGCCAACGGAGAAGTGAAGTCGGCTGCTCAGAAGAAAGGGAGAAGAGCGTTCATGGCCTTTGTTCCCGGACCGGGCGATACCATTCTGGTTCCATCCAAGCCGGTGGAACGTTCCGCGTTGTCAACGGTGTCGGATGTGTTGCGGGTGGCACAGCAGGCGGCCGGGGTCGGGTTGACCGGGGCTGCTATTCCGGCGGTCCGTCCTCCGGTGTCGCCGGATGTAAATCTGGATCTTCAGGCAACGGAGCCGCCGTCTCCTCCATCCGGGTTGCCGCTTGAATCCTTCCTCCCGGGAGTCCAGCCATGACCGCGTTCCGCAGACTGGTTCAGGAACTCATCTTGTCGCATCAGCGGGACGGTCATCAGGTGTTTCTGGTGAGTTCTCCGGTGGATCCGGATGGGGTTGCGGAAACCGGGGAACAGATCACCCGCTTGCTTTCGGACCTGTATGAGGGGTCCGTTTACTTTCTTGGAGCATCGGAAGAGAGTCCGGATGCTCTTCAAAAGAGCGACCTGTCCGGGTTGCGCAACGAATATGATCTGCTGGTGGTGGCAGTGCCTGATTTGCTGGAGGATGGAGCCGCGTTGGCGTGTTTAACTCAGGTGGATGCCGCAGTATTGGTGGTCCGAGCGGAAACGTCCACCCGTCAGCAGGTGAAACAAAGTATGCAGCAGCTAAATGCAACCACAACGCCGCTGGTGTATGCGGTATTGCATGGGGGGCGTGAACGCATTCCAAGATGGCTGCGCAAGAAATTCCGGAGAGCATCATGAGTGCACGGGACTGGCTGCATCTGTTTTTTCTCCGCTGGAAGTGGATTGTGATTCCTCCGGTGATAGCGGTGCTGTTTTCCGGAGTGTTGCTGCTGTTTGTACAGCCGAAATATGTGTCGGTGTTTAAGCTGTGGGTAAAAGACCGGCATGAGGAAAGCGGGCTCCTGAAGATTCAGCGAAAAGGTCTGCAGGAGGATACCCATATTCAGGTGCAGTCGGAAATCATCAAATCCAACCGGGTGCTGGAGGAGGTGGCGAAACGCCTGGATCTTTCCCGTCCGCTCCCCAGCCAGAGTCTGATTTCTCAGTTTACAGGATGGGGGCAGAACGACGGTGGCGCGGAGGACAAAATCGCAGCGGAGCGTTCTGCGGTCAAAGCACTGCATAAGAATGTCACCACTGAGATCGTGAATCCGGAAATCATGCTGGTGATTGTGCATATGAACGAGCCGGAACTGGCGAGAACCGTCGCTCAGACGGTGGTGGAAAGTTATCGGGATACCTACCTGGAATTGTTGTTGAATGAATTGGACGCCAATGAGGACTACCTGCGGATCCGGCAACAGCAGTTGTCAGCGGATATCGAGGCGAGAACACAGGATTTGATCGAGTTTGAACAGCAGTACCGGGAAGCGTATCACGAATCGGGAGTGCAGTTGCAGGCGGAGTCCCCTCAGTTTGCGGAGGACACGGTGGATGCGGGTCCGGTTCCGCTGATTATGCGTCAGCTGGCCGAACTGGAGATGCAGCGGAACCGCCTGTCGGTGATTGCCACTGCGGAGAACGCGAGTCTGAAACGGCTGGATGAGGAAATCCAAAAAAACAGAGAGCTGCTGGATCGCTATTTAAAGAAAATGTCCACCCAGGCCACTCTGGCCATTCAGCATAAAGACTTGCTCTGGCGGCTGCAGGATGCTCGTACCTCCTACAAGGGACTGGTGGAGGAGATTGACAAGTTGAAGCTGTCCCGAGGGGTGAAAATGAAAGAGGGCCGCAGCATCACGGTGCTGGATCCTCCCAGCCTGGACACCGAGCAGGTGTTTCCCCGCAAAAAAGCGACCCTGATTGCGGCGGCGATTGTCGGGTCAATGGCGGGGCTTGCCCTGGCGTATCTCATCCAGGTGGCCGATCCCACCTTTCACGTCGCGTCCCAACTTTCGGAAGAACTCAAGGTGCCGGTCGCGACCTGGCGTGACCATGAAAAAGAGGGCTCCGATTCATGAGCATGGGACGTACCAGTCTGGCGGTTTCGCTGGTCACGTTTTTTGAGAAAATCTGTGCTTTTGTCCTGGTGCTGATGGCGTCCCGGCTGATGGGGGACGAAAGAGTGGGCGAGTTCTTTTATTACTTCAGTCTGGCCTGCATGGTGATTCCGCTGGTGGACATGGGGTTCGGCAAACTGTTTCTGCAGGCCTGGTGGAAAGATGACCGTCCACAGGAAAAACTGTTCGCCCGACTCATGGTGTTGAAAGTTTTTCTGGGCGTGGCGGCCTGGGGACTGCTGGTGGGCATTGATCAGGTCGTCCGCTGGGGCGAAGGTCATCCGCTTGCGGTGTCCGGGGCTTTTTTGGCGGTGTTTCTGGAAAGGCTTTCCGATTTGCTTCTGTCACCGGCCAGAGCCAAGCATGATTTTCGCGGGGACCTTCTGGTACCGGTCGTATCCCGGGTGTTGAATCTGGCGCTGTTGTTTGTGTGTGTGAATTGGTTTACCTCCGGTTATCAACTCGCCTGGCTGTACGTCGTAGCGAATGGGGCAGGGGCACTGATTTCATTGTATGCCCTGCGGTATTGCCGCCCCGATTTCCGCGGGAGTTGGACCTTCCGCGAAGGTGGACGGTTGCTCAAGGAGGGGCTTCCGTTCAGTTTGACGGCCCTGTTTGTCATGATTTCCTTTTACGTGGACTCGGTGATGCTGGGACATTTCAGTTTTGCCGAAGTAGGACATTACAATGCCGCCTACCGCATTATTCTGGTGATGGTGGTGCTCAGTGGCGGCGTATGTAGGACTCTGTTTCCCCGGATTCTTCAGCTTCGGGGAGAAGGTCGGGTGGAGGAGGCAGGGTGGTTTGTTAATGGATCCCTGCAGGTGTTTGTCCTGCTGTTCGGGGCGCTCATGGTGGGAAGCATTTACACCGGACCGTCCCTGCTGCCGATGTTGTTCGGGAGTTCCTTTGTCAGTTCCGGCCAGGTGTTTGTGGTGCTGGCGCCTCTGATTCTCCTGGCCTCCCTGACCAACTTGCTCGGACATACTTTGGAAGCCATGGAACTGCAAAAGCAGGTGGTCAAAATCAATGCCTGCTCCGCCTGCTTTAACGTGGCGGCCAATCTGGTGCTGATTCCCCGATGGGGAATGTACGGGGCAGCGGTCACCACGTTGCTGACCGAAACACTGACCCTGCTGCAGATCGGCCTCCTGCTACGAAAGCATCGGATCTGGCCGGATCTGTACCAGGGAATTCCCCAGGGGTTGTTGTTTATTTGTATCACCGCATTGGCTCTGTTTCCCTTCCGTGCTCTCACTGCGCCCGTGGCCCTGGTGGTGAACGGTGGTATTCTGTTCCTGTTGCTGCTGGCGTATTTTCCCTGGTGGCCGGATGTGGCCAAGAGTACGCTGCGTAAACTGATATCGGCAAGAGGGGCCGCCTGATGCGTGTCCTGATGGTCAATAAGTTTCTCTACCCGAGAGCGGGAGCGGAAACCTACATGCTGTATGTGGCCCAGTGCCTGGAGGCAGATGGACATGAGGTGGCCCTGTTCGGGATGGAACACCCGGAAAATGCGCAGGTCGCGTTCCGGAAATTTGAATGTCCCCGACTGGAGTTCGGCCGTGGGTTGCCCCCAGGCCAGAAAGCGGAGCAGGTGGGGCGTGCTCTGAAACATGCGGTGACCGGTGCCATGCGTCAGCTCCTGTTGGAAGCATGTGAGGCATTTAAACCCGACCTCATTCATGCTCACAATGTGTACAATCAACTGTCGCCTGCGCTGTTCAGAAAGATGCCGGAGTCGATTCCGGTGCTGATGACCGCGCATGACTATAAGCCGGTCTGCCCGAATTATTCGCTGTTTGTGAAGGGCAAGACCTGCACCCGGTGTCTACAAGGGTCGGTGCTGAATTGTGTTCTGCATCGCTGCTGTCAGGACAGCCTTCCCGTGAGTACACTTTCCGCCGTTTCCTCCGGTTGGCATCGCTTCCGCAGGACCTATGAAAACGACTATGCCGGTTTTATCGCGCCCAGCCGGTTCATGCGGGACCGCCTGATTGAAGGAGGCCTCTCCCCGGAACAGGTAGAGGTGATTCATAATTTCGCTCAATTGCCGAAAAACGTGACCCCGCCGGGAAATGGATTTCTGTATGCAGGTCGCCTGTGTTGGGAAAAAGGAGTGGATTTGATGCTCTCAGCCCTGGCCCGTCTGGGAGATAACTCTCCACCCCTGACCATTGCCGGTGAGGGACCGTTGGAAGAGGAACTCAAGGCCTTTGCCCGACAACAGGGACTGACGAATATTCGCTGGCTCGGACGGGTCTCCCCAGATCAGGTGGTGGAGGAACTCCGACAGTGCGCGGTATCGGTGATCCCGTCCCGCTGGTTTGAAAACTGCTCCATGTCCATCATGGAATCGCTGGCCTCCGGCCGTCCCTGTGTGGTGAGTGACAGTGGAGGCAATGCGGAATTGGTGGAGCCTGGTCGAAGCGGATGGGTGTTCCCGAATGAGGATGTGGATGCGCTGGTGCGCATTTTCCGGCAGGTCTTGACGGAGAAATCCCGGCTGCCGGAGATGGGCCAATGGGCGCGGGACGCAGCGGCGCGCTCGTTTTCTGAAACGGTGCACATGCAGAAGCTGTATACGGTTTATGCACGCTTAAAGGGGCAGCCGACATGAAGGTCGGACACTTACCTGCCATCCGGCCCCAGATGGGTACCTGGACCGTCGCCATCGCCATGGGAGGTTGCGTGGGACTGGCGCTGGTCCAACGCTCTCCTCTGGCGGTTATCGTGACTGCCTTGCCGGTGTTGGCCGCCGCAGGGGTGTTCACCCTCCAGCGGCCGTATTGGATTCTGTGCCTGATGGTCTTTACGGCGCCCTTTAAAGATCAGCTTGGAATTCAGGTGGGCGGTCTGAATGTGCGGGCTTACAATGCTCTGGCGCTGGCCGGGATGGTCTGGCTGGCCTGGAAACTTCTCCTGGGGTCTAAGGAATCGGCTATTCGGGTGCTGTTCCGCGAGGGCGGGGTCTGGATTCCACTCGGACTGGCATTGATGGGAAAAGTACTGACCCTGTTTTTCATTCAGAATCTTCCGCCGGGCATGACCCCGGCCTTCTCCGCAAAATACATTCTGTTCTATGGGACCCTTTTCTGTACCGGACTGCTGACACATGTGCTGATCGAAAAGAAAGAGACGCTGTATCTGTTTCTGAAAGGGTGGGTGTATCTTTCCAATGCGATTCTGGTGGTCGCGTTCCTGCAGATCCTGCTGTCGAATCTGTTTCATTTCCATTACGTGCACCACCGCGATGTCATTTTCTTTGGACGACCCTTCGGCGTGTTTCGCGAACCGGATGTGTTGGGCAGTTTCGTGGGAGCTACCTTTCTCCTGTTGCTCCCGCAGGTGCTGTTTCGAGAAACGGCTTTGCTGAAAGCGCGGACTCTCTTCCTCAGCCTGGGCGGGCATGGCCTGTTCCTGGTGATTCTGTTTGTCCGGGCAGCCTGGGTGGCGACGATTGTCTGTTTGGGCATTCTGTTTCTGAGTGCGATACGGAACGGATATCTTCCCCGGTTGATGGTGTACATCCGGCGCAGCCTGCTCATGGGAGCCGGGATGTTGCTGCTGCTGCTGATTCTGGCTCCCGGCTTTGCGGATGTGCTGGTGGGGCGGTTTGCCAGCTTGAGCAAACCCTCCGGAGAAAGTGCCAGTGAATACCGGATGCGTGAACTGAGTGCGATGGTCGAGAAAACAGCTCAGTCGGATCTGCAGTCCTTTCTGTTTGGACATGGGGATTTTGCCTGGACGTTCTGGGCGCCTCACCTGCTCGGAGAAAATTTCGACCGCTCTGCGATTGAAGCCATGGCAGCCGGGGGCGGCTATTTTGTCCACGCCGGATTCTGTATGATGCTGACCGTGTTTTTCGATAACGGGATTCTCGGGGCAGTGTTGATGTCGGTCTTTATCTGGAAGCTGTTCGATTTGTTTTACCGCACGATCCGGAAAGACCCATCCCCGGAGACACTCTCCCTGATGTGGATGACGTTTTTGCCGGTGGTATGTGTGCTGATTTGCTTTCAGTTCAGTTTCGATCCGATTACCCCGTTTTTCTGGGTGCAGGTGGGATTGTTTTTGTCTGCGCAACATTTGATTCATGAGGAGCTCGAGCCCGATGATGTCCACTCCTGAACCCGACATCCGTCCGCTGTTTTTCCTTAACATCGTCCGCGACGGAGCGGGCATGATCAACCGGGAATTGGGTTTCGCGGGTGAACTCCGGCGCAGAGGGTATGCGGTGCACATCCTGAGTTATTTTAAGGCGCAGGACTCCCTGATTCCCGAAGGCGTTTCCAGTTCGGAACTCATTCCCAGTAAATATCGCGCCCTGTTCTACCGGCGGCTGGTCGCCTTTCCCTATGTGCTCGTGAAGCTGTTCCTGACGTTGCGCCGATTCCGTCCCACGCATGTGTTTGTGGATCTACCGAATGAGGCATGGTGGGCTCTGTTGCTGAAACGGGTGTTCGGATATGAGGTGATCTTTACTTACCACGGCGTGGCCGACAGCCGGTTTTATACCGGAAACGCCGCTCGTGAGCTTGATCAGGTGAGGGCCTATGGGCACCGGATGTTGCAGAAGGTAGACCGGGTGTGGGTGGTCAGTGATTTCCTGTTAGAGGAAACCAGCCGCCTGGGCATTCACGCTCAGCGGCTCTACAACGGCGTCGACCTGCAGCGGTGCTCTGCGGACCGACAGATTGAGAATCTTCACACTGCGAACCCCATCGTGCTCTTTGTCGGCCGTTACACGGAATACAAAGGTGCACTGAATGTGGTGAAGGCGTTTATACAGGCCCAGGCCACTGTGCCGGATGCCATGCTGGTGATGCGGGGATACTTTGAGCGTCCGGACTACGAGGAAGAAATCCGAACGGCGATAAAGGAAGCAGGACTGGAACAGCGGATCCTGATGTTCGGACCGGTGGAGGGGGGAGAGATGATGTACTGGGTGAACATGGCCACTGTGTTCATCAATGGGTCCGTAGATGAAACCTTCTGCATGCCTCTGCTGGAGGCCCAGGCCTGCGGTATTCCCTGTGTCGCTTTCGCCGCCGGAGGGATTCCGGAAGTGGTTCTGCACGGAGAAACGGGTTGGCTCGCCGCTCCCGGTGATGTCGGAGAAATGGCAGGATATCTGACCCGCCTGCTTTCCAATCCCTCAGAACACGCACAGTTTGCCGCACGTGGAAACGAGCATGCCGGTGGATTCCGCTATGAAGTCCTCACGGATCAGTGGGAGGAATTGCTTTCCAGCCCGGCTTAAGTCAGTGAGTCGAAGACCTACTCTTCGAGAATGTCTTTCTCTTTCGCAGCCAATGCGTCGTCGATTTGTTTGACGTACTTGTCGGTCAGCTTCTGAATCTCATCCAGCGCCTGTTTCAGGTCATCCTCAGTAATGTCCCCGTCTTTCTGCATGGCCTTGGCCGTTTCGTTGGCCTCGCGGCGGACGTTACGAACCGCGACACGCTGTTCCTCGGCATTACGTCCGGCAATCTTGACCATTTCTTTGCGGCGCTCTTCACTCAACTCCGGAATCGGGATGCGGATCACGCGGCCGTCATTCATGGGTGTAACGCCGATGTTGGCGGCCAGGATGGCTTTGTTGATCTCCGGCAACACCGAGGGATCGAAAGGGGAAATGACAATCAGTCGGGGCTCTGGAACGGAGATGTTGCCGAGTTGTTGAATCCGGGTGGGGGACCCGTAATAGTCCACGGTGATTTTATCCACCATGGCCGGGCTGGCTTTACCGGTGTTGAGACCGGAGAATTCCTCCAGAAGAAATTCCTGGGCCTTGCCCATTTTCTCTTCCGCTTCCATCGTGATCAGATTCAGTTCGTCCATCGGGGTCTCCTGTTCGTTATGCTTCAATTCGTGTGCCGACGTTTTCGCCATTCACCACGCGTTTCAGTTCGTCGGGTTTGAAAAAGTTAAACACCACAATCGGAATATGGTTTTCCTGACACAGGGAGAAGGCCGCCGTGTCCATCACCCGGAGCTGCTGCTCAATGGCTTCCTGATAGGTCAGGGTTTCGTAGCGGGTGGCATCTGGATGTTTGACAGGGTCCTTGTCATAGATGCCGTCCACTTTGGTGCCTTTCATCAGGCAGTCGGCACCAATTTCCGAAGCCCTTAAGGCTGCGGCCGAGTCCGTGGTGAAAAACGGATTTCCGGTTCCTGCGGAAAAAATAACCACCCGGCCTTTGCTCAGGTGACGGGTGGCGCGGCGGACGATAAATGGTTCTGCGACCCGCGGCATGGTAATCGCACTCATCACCCGGGTCTCAACTCCGATCTGCTCCAGAATCGCCTGGAGGGCGAGGGAGTTGATGCAGGTGGCGAGCATGCCCATGTAGTCCCCCTGGGACCGGTTGATCCCGTGTTGTTCTCCAGAAAGCCCCCGGTAAATATTCCCCCCGCCAACCACCATGGCGACTTCAATGCCGGATTCGACCACTGCTTTTACCTGGGTGGCGACTCCGTGAATGACATCCGCATCGAGATTCATCCCGGTTTCATGATTCTGCAGGGTCTCCCCGCTGAGTTTGAGAAGGATCCGTTTGAAGGAGGGTGGGGGCGTGCTCATGCCGTTGTTCATACCCGCTCCGCCCCGCTACGGGCAAATCAAAACGATGGGAAACGAAAGGGGACTGAGCTTCCTAAAGGTGCATGTTCATCAGGATGAAGATGACTGGACTCGCGTTCGTATCGTGACGATTGATCTCCCCGTAAAATATTGGAGGAGAAAGCAAGTCTAGGCGGGTTGATAGAAGAGGCATGTTAAAATGCACGGCCTGATCTTTTGCCCCCGGCCCGACTCTTTGCCCCTTTGCCCTGACCCTTTCCCCTAGCGAGCGTCGGCTTACGGATGCGTCCGGGATGTCATGCGCATCTCCCTGGACCAGCTCGAGGCTTGCCCGCCGGGGCGGGGAATGCCCGGTATCGTCATGGCCATCCATACGTTCGGGGAGTATCTCGACTTCCATCCTCACCTACATCTGCTCATGGCCGACGGGCTCTTCTTGCGCGACGAACGCTTCCTCGTCCTTCCCGAAAACGGCATGAACGCGGTGGAGGAGTTGTTCAGCGCCAAGCTCATCACCTTCCTCAGCAAGCAAGGTCTCCTGCAACCCGAACGCGCCCGCATGCTCAAGAGCTGGAAACAGTCCGGCTTCAATGTCCACCGCAGCCGCCGCATCCAGCCCGACGAGTGAGAAGACCTGGAGCGCGTCGCCCGCTATATCATCCGCAATCCGTTCTCGCTGGAAAAAATGGAGTTCAAGCCGCCCAACACCGTCAACAAGGAAGGTACCGTGATCTACCGCTCCGGCATGAACCCCAAGATTCACCGCAACTTTCAGATCTTCAGCCCTTGCGAGTTGCCGTTCGCTGCGCTCTCTGCCAACGCTTCGCATTGGCCTGTCTCCCTTCGGTCGGCTTATCGCGGCCATCACCCAGCACATTCCCGACTAGAGTTTTCAACTCGTTCGCTACTATGGCTGGTACTCCAATAAAATGCGGGGACAGCGGAAGAAACGCGCCGAAGAGGAGAAAGAGGCCGAAGAGGTGGATGAGGACAGGGAGACTTGCCCGCCGGGGCGGGTCATCGACGTGTCCGAACACCAGCCCCGCCGCATTCCTTCCAAAAAATGGCGCGATCTCATTAAGAAGGTGTGGGAGGCCGATCCCCTCATTTGCCCAACCTGCCAGCGCGAGATGAGGATTGTCTCCCTCATTGACGAACGGGTCATGGGTCGCTTCGTCTTGACTTCCAGGTCTCTGCCCGCGATTCTCACCTCATGGTCGCACCCCTCATAAACCTGAAACCGCTCTTCGCCGCGACCACGCGAAAAGCGATTTCCTATCCACCAGATAAGAGGCGCTGGTGGGGATGCGGATCAGGTTGATCCGTTTGAATTCCTGATAGGTCTCCAAGGTGGCGATCAGGCAGGGTGCCAGCACGGCAAACGGAATGGCTCCCGCCGCATACAGGATCGCCAGCCGGACCTCCTGCTGAAGCTCCAGGGGAACCTCCATGTACCGGGTGGCCAGATTCTCACTGAAGAACGCCAGGAGTCCTCCCAATAAAGTACTCAGCAGCAGAATCACCCACAAAGAGGTCTGGAAAAGGGCAGGAATGGTATGCTCCTGTTTGCGCCCCCGGCTGTCCGCAATCAGATACGCCTGGGCCTGACCGATTCCCAGATCAAACACACTCAGGTAGCCGATCAGCAGACTGATCACCAGCAGCACACCGAAACGTTCTTTTCCCAGGTGGTCCTCCAGAGCCGGAATGGCAAACAGCGCGACCACCAGGGGGGTGACCATGCCGAACAGGTTCCACAGGGTGTGTCCTGCCACCTGGTTCATGTTCTCGTGTTCGGTATCCGACGCTATCATTCAGGACATTTAGAATGCGGCAGTTGCTTGAGCAAGAGGATTTGTCGGTTCGATATCCAGCATCAGGAAGATAAATGGGATTTCGATTCTGTTTCGAATCGTCTGTCAATGGTTACTTTTTCTTCTTCGTACGCGACAAAATCTGATCCGTGGTGTATGGATTTATGGTTTGCCCATTCCATTCTTCGAATTTCACGTTGAAATGACGGGTTGTGGGGCGGTCCGGATCCTGCTTGTTCTTGTCGGCAGTGTTCTTTGTTTTAACGCTGAGTGGCCAATGGTAGCCCCATTTGCTTCCACTCGAACCCCTTTTATACAGCCAGCGATTCATAATAACCGGTTTGCCTTGTTGGTTTAACATAAAACCATTGTTCATAATTCCGCGGGAAATCACATCGCGGTTTCCGCGCCAACGGTGCGCATCCTGTCTCTTGGTTTCGTTGGCTGCCGTTTGAACGACAGAGGGTTCGGTGTAGAGATTCGTCTGCCTGAGCACCTTCCCGGTATTGGGATCAAGCTGGTAGCACCAAATTCCGCCATCCACTTCATTGTGGTGTCCGGCAGTTACATACAGCTTTTCTTCATGCAGCAGTACATGGTAGACGGGCCAACGGCTTTCCAGTTGGCCTGACACAACAGCGTAGCCTTCCATGGGTGCCGCCAGGAAAGACCATGAGGGTTTTCCAGTTGCAAGATCAAGACAGGTTACCCGGCCGTCTGATGAACCAACATACGCATGTGTGTTGCTGGTTGCGGGAGCCGTCCAAATCCGGGCACCAGCCCGCCAGGTCCATGCGACACGATCTCCCTGTTTCGCGGTGAGCAAATGTCGGTGTACGTCTGCGGAGAGCGAGTATTTTCCTGCCTGTACCGCAGGAGTTTGGTCGTAGAGAAAATACGCGAGATACTTGCTTGGTTGCCATTCGTGGGTTAATGCGGTCTCAGGAATATCGACCGAAGGCGTTGTTGGGTAGATGGGTGCATTCCCTAAACGCTCCTCTTCCGGGTACACTTCCTGTTTTTCTGCAGGCACCAATGCAAACGTGCCCCGTGGCCCGTTGTAACAGGAACACACGGTGTCTGAGATGAAAATAACACTTCCGTATGTGGGGTAAGCAGGCTCGGAGCAATGACCGCGTGCAATGCCCGTCTGTGTCCAGTCCCCTTCTTTTCCAAAATAACTCGTAAATCCAAAAATCATATAATTTTCCGTGCCCGTGACCCGTGTGCACCGCTGGTTTCCGCCTAAACCTCGATAAAAGTTTGCCGTGGAACCTTTCTCTAAGCTGTATGATTTCATTGGTGACATGGGGCCCCATGCCCAAAGCTGATCCTGCCACCAGATCGCATTATTTGTCATATGGGTTTGTTTCTTGGTTTCGACGGGTGACTCATACACAATTTCACCTGTCTTACCCTCCAACACCAATACGCCATGTTTTGTGTCATCCGTTAGGTTGGTGTATTTGTTATAAACCACCACATTCCCATTTGGCAGAGCCATCAATTCACTGGTTTCATGCTTATCCCGTGCACCCCATTCTTTTATCTTCTTGGCTGGCCCTTTTTTCTGATCATCCAGATCAAAACGCCACAGTAAGCGACCTTCTTTTTTGGAGAGGTCAAACGCACTCACCGCTTCGGAAGGATACCCCCCCCAACGTGCACGATTGGCATTCACTGAATACGCTTCATTCACGTATAACGTGTTCCCGTCATGGCTTAATACGGCATGGCTAATTGGATGCTGAAGTTTGTGAGACCATAACTTTTCTCCGGATAGAATGTCCAATTTCACAATGTCCGGGCCGAAGAACTGGTATAGGAAATTCTCATGGGCAAGCAGCACAACGAGGTCGCTCCTTCTGTGGCTGCCAATTCTCCGTCCCATGATTTTGGCTTGCTCCTCTTTGGGCATCTGAACAGGTGGATGTCGGCCTACGGGCTTCAGGGGTACTTTGACGCCTTTTTCATAGGTCACCAATGTTTTCCCGGTTTTTAAATCTGTAAGAATCGCGGGTTGTAATTTACCGGGTTTGAAATGAATTGCACCGTGTTCTGTGACAATGAGTCCGCTGGGTGTACTGTCAAACCCTGTGTGTCCAGTTGTGCCCCTCCAGATGGGGACGCCTGAATAAACATCGCGACCGCTCATTTCCCCTTTTACTCTGCGGCCACTCGTCATGATCGCGATTCCATCGTTCGCGCGAAGATCTGAACTGGGGGAGACCTTGCTCCACCATTTCACACTATTGGACGGCTTAACTTCAGTATCATTATTGCGACCTGTCTGCTGCATGTTCGCCCCATAGGTTAACCAGCCGTCGTAGCCGGGATTTTCGGGTTCGATTTTTACATCCCAGGTCTTGTTTCTGGAAATCAGCAACACTCCGCCCGGGGCAAGCACGCGGTGCAATTCTGCATCCGGCACTTTGGAGGCGGGTATGTTTGAACGGTCGACAGCAATCGCATTCACACTGTCTGTGTGAAACGGTAACGTTTGTTCACCGTTTACTGCACGCAGTTGACCGACACTGATCAGCCCTGCCCAGCCGTCGACAGCTTCTCGTATCGCTTGGTGTCGTGTTGGGTTTTTGGCGATGATGTGAGTGAGCCAACTACCATTTTTCACAATTTCGATGGCAGAATCCGTATTTTCCACGCCAACCAACACAGCCAAACCTCCCGGTTGCGTAAGATGAGGAGTGATATTTGAATTCGCAGTGGCTGTTGCAATAAATTGATGAGTTAGAAGCGTGGCTACTACTAAGAAGAATACGTTGAATCGAAATGGCATGGTAGATGATTCCTGTCTGTTTCGGTGGGTCTACTTGAATGTAAATGTGAATGTGAATGTGATCTAGGCGGTATGGGGTGCTTTCAGGAGGGGGCAAGTCACCTGTTGAACGAGGAGGGCAGCCACCATAAAACCATGGATTTATATGATGTGGAGGATCTAAAATGGACCTTGACCATACCGAATCTTTATCCCGGTTCACAACCATCTATAATGGACACCACTTGCATAAAATGGACGTTTTCTTGTTTTCGATACATTGGTGTTTTATGGGAGGACATCGATGTCCAAAGATCACTGGCGCAAACAATCAGCAACGATTCCGGGGGTGTGTTTCCGGGCAATCTGGCGAATCACGTATCCACCAGCAACGATACACCATGTCGATGAGGTGCATTCTTGGCATGAACTTATTTATGTCATCAATGGGGAATACAGTGTTCGAGTGAACAACACAGAACACGTGGTTCGGGCTGGAGATTTTATCGGCATTCCTAAGGGGTGTAGCCATCATCCTTTTCCTGAAAACCATTGCAGTCTGTGGGTGCTTCAATGGGAAGGGGAGCGCGTTTCTCCGCCCGCTCCCCAGGTCGTTCCAGACCCGCAGCGAAGAGTAGGAGACGTGATCGCTTGGATGTGGGAGGTATGGCTGGACCTGGAAGAGAGGGGTGGGGTATTTCTGGACGCGCAGTTGCTGGCTCTTTTGGAGAGCCTGTCTTTTCCGGATTTGCATGGGAAAGATTGGATACGGAACGTGAAAACCTATTTAGTAAACTGTCGTCACCCTTATCTGGATATGAAAGAGCTGGAGCGTGTCTTTCAGAAGAGCTCGCGTCAGATTGCTCGGAAATTCAAAAGTCAGTATGGGTGTACCCCCATTCAGTTCTACCGCGACCTCCGGGCGGAAAGAGCCCTGAGAGCGCTGCGTTCCCAATCGGGTCCGATCTCTACACTGAGTGCGGACCTGGGGTACAGCAATGCGGCTGCGTTCACCCGGGATATGAAAACCCGCTTCCATTTGACACCTTCTGAAATTCGTTGCCGTGGATTGGGAAACTAACCTGGATTTTTGTTTTATTCATTACGTCGGTCACCTCCTGAAACCTGAGTTGAACGTTCCTATGGAACGACTTGGAGCGTAGCCCGAGGTATTCTGTGTAAGTATGGGGCTTTTTAGTTGCCTCAGGGACGCTAACGCAGGGTTTTCCGGTATTCGCGAATCCCTAGTCCTGTTTCCAATCTCCACTGCTCCCGAAATTGGCGTTGTGATGTGAATCCGCATCGTTCCGCAAGTTCAGTACTGGAGACATTGGATTCGTGTCTTAAAATATAGGATGCCTTTTTGATGCGAAGTTTTCGTAGGAATCCCGATGTGGTTGTCCCTTCGGTTTCCCGGATGATTCGGTTCAGATAGTCCGCCGAACAACCGGCAAGTTGTGCAAAATTTCCGGGGGTAAAGTCCGGGTCAGATAGTTTCAATTCAGCAGCCTGAAGAACATCCTGAAACCAACCAGGCGGGGTATGTGCCAACAGGGCTTTCTTTTCTGCGAAAGCCCTTTCCATAAACAGATGAAGCAACTCATCTACAACTCGTCTGGCCCTCCATTCGTCATCCGCAGAATACCAGGTGGAGTGTTTCTGTGGGTTCATCCCTTCCGGGAGACGCCAGACTTCATTTGGCCATGTTCCCGTTGCCGTCACGGGCAGTTGCACCATGTGGAAGGGGTTTCGGACTCCGATTGCGGGGATGAGGGAGAACCGGATTTCCACCAGACGGGCATTTTCACTTAAATGCAGTGGGTACAGGGTGCTCGGAGCTAACAGCATGGCCTCTCCCTGTTTGGCTACAAAGCTGCCTTTCGGCAGGGTCAGCTCAAATCGACCTGATTCGACCACGAGGAGCATGAGGTGCTCTCCGACTTGCAGTTTATAGTGCCTCTCATCGGTAATCGACCAGGCTCCGTGTACTTTAATTCCACAGTACAGCCAATTTTTCATCAAGGTTTCAGGTATGCTCATCGACGATCCTTTGAGGAGGGTTGATCGGATAAACGTATATAAGATTCGGATGGGCGTGTATATTTAATTCTCAACTCGTGTATAATTTTCTCCGTCATTTAGATCACATTTGCTGCCACCTGTGAGGCTCACCCTGAGAGCCTGGGGGCGACTGTTAAAATTACTTCACATTCTGATTATGAAAATTCCGTTTGCGATTCTGCTGCTACTTTCTCTTTTACAGGGCGCGCGTGTAGCGGCCATTGAGCCGGTACCCCTCACTCGAGTCGAGGTAAAAAATCACCGTCCGATCAAACCGGGGGAGCATCCGCGGCTGCTGTTTCGCAAACAGGATGTTCCTGAACTGAGGCGCCGTGCCGGGACCCCGGAGGGCAAAATATTTGTGCGTCGTCTGAAAGAGATGTTGGGAGGCGGCGAGGGGATGCCGGAGCATTATAGCACCTTGAAGCGTGGCTATGGCGGAACAGTGTCCCTGCCTGAAGGAGCTTATACGATTTCCCATGCAGCCGGGTTTGGGATGTTGTATCAACTGACGGGTGAACAGCGCTATGCCGACCTGGCTCAGGAGTGCATTGAGGTCGGTTTCAAGATGGTGCGGGATCGTGACGGGTCTGGCCGTTACTCGATGGTCCGGGCGGATGGACAGTTGCGTATTGGGCCATCCCTGGGCTGGACAGCTCTGGCTTACGACCTCTGCTATGAGGCCTGGACACCGGAGTTCCGCAAAAAGCTCGCGCACTATATCGTAACGTACGACGAGAAATTGTACCCACTTCCGGATGCGACCCCGTCGGAAATCAAAGCGTTGCGCAAAGGGAAAAACAGCTTTGTTGATATGGTGAAAAAACCAAAGCACGGTCGGCATTCGAATCATTATGGTGCGATCACGGGTGGCGTGGGGTTGGCACTTCTGGCTCTTGAGAACGATCCTGAGGTTGCCGGGTATCCGGTGAGTGAATGGATCGACATGAATGAGAAAAAAGCTGCAGATGCCCTGGCTGGATTTGGTCCGCGAGGCTTCTTTGCAGAAGGACAGGGGCCATCCCATGTTGCGGCCAATCCAGCGATGTTAACGTATTTTCAGGCATTGCGCAATGTGAAGGGGCGTGACTACATTTCCTCGAATGAGAATTTACAGTGGGTGACGATGCGTTGGGTGGGGGCCACCAGTATCGATGGCAAAGGGAACCCGGTGTATCTGGTTCGGCATGAGCTCTTTGGTCAAGGGTATGGTGGAGATATCGTGACCCCGGGATCGAGTTTGAGTAATTCCGGCCGCTTTGTCGTAGGCTTTGGTGCGATCCCTAAAAAATATCATCCCTATGCGTTATGGTCTTTTGAGAACTATTTCAAACAGGCTGATCAGAACCGTTTGAATACCATCAATTATCCTCACCATGCGATTTTGGGACTGGTGAACTGGCCCATCGGTGTGAAGCCGAAACATCCTTCTGAAATCATACCGACATCCTATCGGGATGAACATTATGGACATTATGTTCTGCGTAGCGGGTGGAGCGGAACATCCGATGATGTCCTGGTAACCTTATACACGGCAAAGCAGGGGCAACCGGGCAAAACCCCCTGGCCATCTCTGCCATTAAAGGTACGCGGTTTGGGTCGGAAACACGAAATCGGACTGTGGAGTAAAAAGGGGCCGATTGAAACGCATTTTTTCCATGAAAATCAATCCACTTCGGTGCGTTTTGATGATGGATCCTTGATTGGTACGGATTTCAGTGGTCGGTCGGGGGCCGCAGGCGTCGTGGTCATTCGTAGTGGCAAGAAAACCAATCCTCGTATGAACAGCGGCTATTTTGCCGAATTTCTTCATCAGGAAGCGAATGGATTGAAGGTGTTTACGGTCAACAAGGATAAAATGCATCCAAAGCTGGTTGCGGATGGTGATGGAGTTCGTTTAGGTGGCTTGCGGATCGCGGTTGATGGGAATCAATTGAAATTTATGGCTGCGAGTGGTGATACGGGTAAGGTCGACTCCTTCGCTGCACGTGGCATTGATCCGAAAATTGATGCCGTGACCGATGAAACTGTCAAGCATCCCGGGCGTCCGGATGCATTGATGAGTTTTGATTATACGGATTATGAACAACGGGGAGACGAAGGGTATTTTCGTGAGGCTTTTGGCCGCAGTAAAGATGCCTTTGCTTTTAATATTCGCCCTGAACATCTTCGTCCCGGTATGTATGGCCAAGCGTATCCGTTTCGTCCATCCGGGGTGATGGAATCGGTTCTCGCGGATGCCAGCAACATGGCCAAAGAAGGCGAACTCAAGCATCCGCTTGGGTATACGGGAGTGATGACGACCGTGCGTCTGCCAAATGAGTCCTTGTGGCATGTGGGGCCTCAGTCGACCACCATCACCTTTTGGTTAAAATTCAATCAGCCGCGCAGTGGGCATGCCTTGTTGGTGGAACCCTATGCGATGGGGAATTTCCATATGGGATTTCATCCAGGGCCAACTGCGATGATTGCCGGGGCCCATGGGCAATTGAACGTTCCGTATCCCAATACAGAGGGTGAATGGAATATGCTGACTCTGGTGAAAGACGTTGAACGCGGATTGTTGACGTATTACGTAAATGGGGAATTTGCTGGCCGTGCCAAGGCGAGAGTGGGGGGCAAAGGAAAGTCAGGGCCCGTGAGTGCCGGATCCATGCTGTTGGGGGGACGCATTAAAGGTGGCGAGCGCTATGCCCAGCATATTGTCGAAGGGGACATGGATGAATTCGCCATATACAAACGCCGTCTGACGGCGGGTGAAGTGATGGCGCTGTATCAAGCGGGTATTGCGGGGCAGAAAGCGCTGAGTGAACGGAAGTCGGAACAAACGGGTATCGCTGCATATATGGATGCGGACGTGAGCATTGGTGCGGCTCCGTTGCGCGTGCAGTTTGATGCCGCCCGAAGTGTTGGGCAGGGTGGCACAACAGGAAAACACTTCACCTATACGTGGAATTTCGGGGATGGAAGGACCGGAACAGGCACAAAGGTGAACCATACGTTTACTGCGGATGGGGAATATACTGTGACCCTGGTTGCCAAAGCATCCGATGGCAGCACATCCACCGCTTCGCGGGTCATTACGGTACAGGACCGCCCACCCGTAGCCAGAATCACGGAAATCTCGGCCTCTGCAAATGGTGTGGTATTGAGTGCCAAGGATTCGTACGACCCTGATCAGACCCCATTACAGTATGCGTGGAGCGCGATTGGCAAAACGTCAACAGGCAAAGACTTGACCTTGAGCAATGTACCGGCTGGAACACATGAGATTGTTCTGCGGGTAATGGATGGTGGCGGGTTGCATAATAGTGTTCGCTACACGCTCAGTGTCCTGGATGCGCAGGGGTATCGTCTCCCGGAAAACCCCGGCAAGGTGGTGCCAGGAGTCCATTACCAATTGTGGGAGATGTTTGCAGAGTCGAAAGACATTCTCTCTCCACGTGCTCCGAAATCGAAAACGAACCAATATGATTTCAAGTCGGATGGTCAGATCAATGATCTGTCGTGGAACAGCATTGCGCAATCGCGACCGAAACATTTTGTGGTGTATGCCGGGTACCTGGCGATTCCACGGGATGGTGAATATACCTTGTTCCTGGATGGGTTGAAATCGACGCGGATTCAGATTGGTGAGAAGATCTCCTACACAAACCGGGCGCGGTTTCATGTTTCCCGTCCCGGCCGGACCGTGGTCAAGCTGCGCAAGGGCTTGCATCGTTTCTCCTTTTTCCACCCCGCTATGTACTTGAGCAAGGGAACCCCGTGGGGAGACAATGTGTTCTACAGTCGTATCATGCTGCAGCATGAAGACGGTACCCGTTTTGTTGTCGGGCCTGAACATGTGTTCCGAAGTCAATTGGATGCCAGGAATCCAGGGTCGGACCGCTTGAGTCTGGGTGGCCCCATTGCCCAGGGTGGTACGCTGGCTGCGGGAAATACAGCACCGAAGTTGCGCGTGCAGTCGGAAGTGTTGTCGCGCATGGATGGAGCGCAGACGGTCCGGTTTACGGCGCAGGTTTCGGACGCAGAAGGGGATGCGGTGCGCTTGAACTGGCATTTGCCTAATGGCGAAACCTTTCCGGAGGGTGCTTCATCTTACACACGGATTCTAACCGCAGGACCTCATACGGTCATGGTTGAAGCCGATGATGGCCGCGGGGGATTCATCCGGGAGACTCTGCAGATCAGGGTGCCGGGTTCATCGGCCCGCAGCATCAGTATTGATTTTGAAAAAGATTCGGCACGAGATGGTTTGTTTCACAGTACCTATCCCGGAGAACGCTGTGGCCTTGTGCCCTCCACTTCATGGAACCAACTGGCCTATCGGAACCCTGGCAGAGGTAAAACGCCTGGCGTTATTTACCCCAAGCATGGTCTGTCCACCGACCCTGATGCAAGATCGATGCAGTATTTGTGGCTGGATAATGAGGGGCATCCCGTCGATCTGGTTGTGACGCTACCGAAGGGAGCCAATCAGCAAAACTTTTATCGTGAACAAGGGATTCCCCGTCGTTCCCCGATCGAACGCCTGATGAACATTGGTTTGGAAACCGAACAACTGATGATCAAAGGCGTCCCCTATAAAACATATGATGTGATTGTCTATGTACTGGGTGACGTAACGAAACAGACCCCCGCAGATGCATGGTGGGTTCACAAGGGAGCGGACCTGAGCAAGACGGCCAAAAAACGTCGAAAGAAAGCAAATCCGCCCAGTAACACCGTTGTGGTGAAAGCCAATGGGGTTTCAGCGACCTTTGCCCCGTTGGCTCGAACTCACCGGTGGAACGGGCACCTGCAGGAAATTACGGATAAACATCCCAATGGAAATGTCATCATCTTGCGCAATGTCACAGGATCAGAACTGAATATGACGCTGAAGGGAGCGTTTTATGCCGGTATCCAACTTGTCGAAAAATAAAATCAGGAACTTCAGATTTCAGGGCAGCTCTGAAAGCCTCCCATTCACGCAGTAGAAAAAGAACAAAGAGGAAAATATGTCGAATTCATACAAAAACAACGTGCGGTTCTTTCCGACCCATTTCATGGCTGCTTTGCTTGTGGTGTTTGTCGGGAACTTTGTGTCATCCCTATATGCCGGATCCATCATCTTCGATGGTGTGATTACAAAAGTCGACAGCAGCGAGAAGAAAAAATCCATCAAAGATGAACACGGTAACAAAAAGAAAGTGCCGTACACGCAGATTACCCTCTTCATGCGCGCGGCCAACAGTCCCTATACCTCTGTTGGGGCGCACTCGCGTATTCTAACAACAGCTGAAGGCAAGCTGGGGGGGATTGTCGTCAAACCCATCGAGATTTTTGAAAGTTATTACATCGACGACATTCCGGTAAGCCGAGAGGAGGTCCTGCCACTCCTCGTACCGGGTGCACGGATCACCACCTTTGAAAATCGTGCACATTTTTACTATCTCCGGGTGGCGAGTCGAACGGCTGGTAACCAACTTGGCTTCATGACAGATTTCACAACGAAAGATGGTCAGCCAACTTTGACGCTGAGGCGTCCTCAGTTGCCGTCACATAAAGGAGGCTTTTTTCCACCGGATAAAGACAGTCTCAATAAGGGGGCGAGAATGATGAAGGATGGCTACATTCATTTACATCCGGGATTTTACCCGCCACTTGCTTCAGAGATACCCTTGGCCGAAGATGCCATCATTCAAATTGGGGACGAGAAGAAGCCTGCGACGGAACCTGCGTTGACCCCCTGGATTAAGGAAATGGAACCCTTTCAATTTGAGGACATTACCTTACCGCCCATCGAAACCATGAATGGAACGGCATCACGTGGCGAATTAACCAACCAGAATGCAGAGCTCTACAAGCGTGCAGGGGCGTATTTTGCGGGTCGCACTCCGGTAGTCGTGCAGGCAGCTCGGTCAAAAATGCGCGTTGAAATCATCGACAACGGTGGCTTTGGCCGCTGGGATCTGATCACCGGTCGTCCATTTTCCCGCTGGGGCAAGCAGATGCAGGGCATGTTTGCCGGTATTCTTTTGTCAGACGTTAAATTAGAAATCAAAAAACTGAACATCCAACGATATACCGACCGCGAGAGAAAAGGGGAAAATATTCAAGATGTTCCGGCGATGAAAGTCTTCCTGCTCGGAGGCGGCCGGCCGCAGGACGGTGAAAAATTTGGTAAAACCATCTATCGAGGCCTGCACGGCAATGCCAAACACCCGGAATATATGATCGATGGTTTCAATGCTGGTATGGGGGATTCCGACTGGCGTGGCATCAGACCTGGCCTCTGGATCGTTGCCCACATGCGCCGTTCGCGACCATTTGCAGATTCCGTCCACATCGAATCAGAAGCACCGGCTGGTTGGGGGGTGATTCAAGCGATCCACTCGCCCAAGGGTGCAACGCAAGCATTGTCTGTTGAAGTTGAGGCTCCTGAAATCCCCAACGTCAGCCCATCCGGTGCACAACGCCTGACCATTGATGCCGATGCGGAGTATTATCACAATGGGCAGTTGCTCTCTGGAGATCAGCAAAAAGAGCTGTTTGTCGCTGGTGCGGCCATTCGGGTCTATCCCGCCCGCCCCCAAACCATTCTCATCAATAAGCGGTGATCGTATATGAAGTATGGTGCCTCGTTAAACCTCCCATTCACACAGTAGAAAATAATAAAGAGGAAAATTATGTCGTATTCACATAAAAACAACGCGCTGTTCTCTCGGGCACATTTTGTCGTGGCATTGCTTGTTTTGCTTATCGGTACCCTTGTGTCGCCACTCTACGCCAGTTCCACCATCTTTGACGGGGTTATCGAGGATGTCTACGAGAAGGAAATAAAGAAAACCCATCGCGATAAAGATGGAAAAAGAGTCCGTGTTTTTAGCAAGCAGGTCATGCTCAAACTTAAGGCACTGTACTCTCCCTATAGTTCTCCTACGCCACATGCGGCCATGCAAAAGAATGTTCATGGTAACGTGAAAATGTATATCACGCAGCCATTAAACGCTTTTGATGTTTTTTATATTGATGATATCCCGGTGACCCAAGAAGAGATAGCACCTTTGCTGATCAAAGGGGCCCGGATCAGTACCTTTGAGAACCAATCCAGTTGGTATTTTTTGCGTGTCGTGACACGTGCTCATCATCATAAGGTTGGGTACATGACTCAGCTTGAGGGCAATGAGTTGACCCTTGCACGCCCACAAATGGGGACCAAGCACCAATCATATTGGGCACTGTCCGGCTCCACCCGTGCTGCAGATGCGGATGGAGTTATAAACCTGAATTATTCTTATTATCCCTGGCTGGAGACGAAGATTGTCTTGGATGACAATGCAGTAGTGAAATCGGGAAATCAATCAGGGTCATGGAAAAATGCAAATTTGAGTCAATGGGTCAAGAGGGTGGAGTATCCGGATGTCAGTGATCTGCGACAGGCGTTTATTGATAGTGTGGATATGAAAGCCAAGGGGGAAAAAACCAATCCGCAGATTACGACAGAGATCAAGAAGAGGATGTCTTCCTTGATGAAGGGGCGTACTGCCATTCTTGTGCAGGCGCCTCGTCCTCATGCTCGTGTCGAGATTCTTCCCGCTGGCTTTGGCGATTGGCAGAGTTTAGTGAGTGAGCGTAATACCAAGCGGCCTTGGAAGGCAGAAAAGAATCAACTCCGGGGTCAATTTTTCGGATTGATGCTGCCTGGGAATCCGGTGAAAAAAAAGTTGGATACACGTGACTATTTCAGGATGACTGACACGCCCGATTTGAGAGAGACAAAGGCTTTTGCATCTTATCTCTTGGCGGGTGGTCCCGAGGAAGCCGCGCCTGTCTGGCGTGGGATATACAGTAAACAGCATTACATGATGGATGGTTATTTTGTAGATGATGACAGCTTGAATATCTCACCTTATACACCGGGGCGTTTCTTTGTTGGACATGTTCGTCGTGGTCGGAGCGTGTCCGACATCATTGCCACCGAGTCAGAAGCAGCAGTTGCCTGGGGCACTATCAGCTCTGTCGAAGGCGAAGAGGTGAAACTCGAGTCACCTGAGATCGAAGGTGTGCCAGTGTCCGGAAAGCAAACATACAAAATTCCTGCTGATGCAGAGTACTACTATCTGGGCAAGAAACTCAGCGAAGAAGAGAAACAAAAGATGTTCAAGCAAGGGACGTTGATTCGAGTCTATCCTGCCCGTCCACAAACCATTCTCATCAATGAAAGACGATGAGCAGAAGGGTTGGTGGGGTGCTACTGAGCAAATACCTCAAGCTAACTTAGATGATTGAAAAAGGAACGAAATGATTCAATTACTCAAAACCATAAACGCATCACTCGGGCCCACCCCAAACCACCTGAGTGATGTTATACAAATAGATGGAGGCTTTAACATGCGCCACTTCTTACACTTTCTCCGTATTTCGTTCTGGTGTGTATTCCTTGTTAGGGTAGACGCAGCTGAACCGATGGATCTTGGCGCTGCTTTTCCACAGCAGGTGCTACATCAAGCCAGCCAACAACAGGAGGCCGGATTAGCGGTGTTTGCAGGAATAGCGAATCCTGGAGAAGCGATTACCTTGGCAGAAAGTGGTCGCTGGCTGGTTCATGTTACCGACACGGATTTAACAGCAATCAATGCGGCCCGGGAGGCCATACATCAGGCGCGTTTAACCGGCCTGGCTTCGGCGGAACACTACGCAACATTGACGACGCTGCCGTATCGTCAACATGCCTTAACCTTGTTAGTACTGGATGCGGATGCATTGGCCCCAAGGGCGCCAAGTGTTTCCGAAGTACAGCGAGTGCTCACACCGGAATACGGAGTCGCATTGGTGCGACGCAATGGTCAGTGGCAACAGATAACAAAGACCTGGCCCAAAGGATTTGGTGATTGGACGCATGTCTATGGTATGGCGAACGGCAATTTGTTCAGCGAGGATACAGTAGCAGATCTGCCAAATGGCTTACAATGGTTGGGTGAAGGTGGAGTCGGACAAAACAATTCCACCTTGGTCAGCAAGGGAGTTATTGTCATGGGGGACCGTGCACCGAATCAGACTAGCGGTAAAAGAATTCATAAAGCTTTAACCCATCGTCCTCCTGAAGAACAAAAAGCGGCAGTAAAAAAATGGCAGTATGGACTGCCCCTGCGTTTTGGGAATCAAGCCCATACGGGCTACTCCTTTCTGGTGCGCGATGCGTTTAATGGAGTGCCACGATACCGGATACCCGGGAAGAAAGAGACCCCGCGTCTGATCATCGGCGATACGTTTATTACCAGTGTCTTTACTGATGAAGCGATGCAGAAACATCCGCGCGAGCGTAAAGAATATATGATGGCATCTTTTAACCTTCGCACGGGTCAACTCATCCAGCGTTTCACGGAAGGATTGAAAGCGAATCAGACACAAAGAGCAAGAGCTGTCGGGTTTTCAACAAAGAAAGAAAAAGGACACAATATGTTTGCTGCTGCTCATGGAAAGTTGTTGATCCAGGCCGCAGGTAACCAAGTTGTAGGGTTAGACGTTGAGACCGGGCGACGGCTTTGGACCTATACGTCCCCCGAGGCACACACCTATGCGGTAGCCATCAGTGAAAATGGCAAAGACATCTATTTCAGCGAAGGATCTGAGATGATGCAGCGTGTGCGCTTTTATGGCGCACGAAACGCGGTTAACATCGTGCGTTTGGAAGCTGCTACAGGCCAGGTGGTTTGGAAGGCGCTAGTACCCGAAGTTTTGGCTCGCAAATCGTCCCGAGAAAAGAACAACCAAGTTCCGTTTCGCGAAATCAGTCAAATTATTCCAATTGTTAAAGAAGATATGGTTTTCATTTGCGCCAGTGATCACCATAGCTGGGCTTCGCACCTCGCTTACGTCGGTGCTTTGCGGATGCAAGACGGCTCCTTAGCCTGGCTACGTGGAGCCAACCGCATTAAAAACGAAGGTAAATCAATGGTGACACGGCGAAAAGAAGGCATGACCAAGGAAGAATTAGAAGCCTACTTTCGAGACAATCAGGAAGGTTTGATCGCAGCAACGAAAATCGACGACAAGGACGCCTCAAATATGGCCATGCTATATCGCAATGGGCTGATCGAATATCACGGCTCTTATACGATTTTTCTCTATGATGCGCAAACCGGCTTCATGTCGCACCGGACGCAAGATAATATGGGCTGCCAGCGTTCCGCGGCGACGCCTAATCTGACCTATATTGCCAGTTACGCCTTTGCCGACACGGTGTCGCACGGCGAAGTGAGCTACCGAGAAATTGGTTTCCAACATCCACATTGTGGCGATGGCTTTGTCCCAAGTCACGGCATGTGGTTTACGGAAAGCTCAGAAAAATGTAGTTGCGTGCAACACATCTGGACCCAGTTTGCAATGACCACACAGCCAGTGCCTGACCTGATTCCCGAGGAACACCGCCTCCAGCCCGCCAAGGCATTCCCTGGACGCGATCAACAACCGCGCGGTGACATTTTGGCGATAGAACAAGATCGTCAGTCGCCAATTTTAGCGACATGGGACCGAGGATATTATGGCCCCGTTACAGCCCGTGATGCTATTTTTCATGATGACCATGGCTGGGGCGAAGCCATCCAGATTGGCGATTGGGTCTACAAGGCTGATTTGCATGGACATCGCATGGTAGGCTTTCGTAATGGCACCGCCGTATGGAGCATCCAGGTCGGCGGACGCATTCCTGGTCAACCAGTGTTACATGACGGTCGATTGTATTTCAGTAGTCGTGATGGATACGTTTATGCGGTCAATGCTGAAACCGGTGACACTCACTGGCGCTTTTTGGCAGCTCGCAACCACCACAAAATTTATCTGTCCGGTCAGCTAGAATCACTCTGGCCAGCCACGAATGTGGAGTTGTTTGAAGGTAATATCGCCGTTGCTGCTGGCATCCACAACCAAGCCGACGGTGGGTTATTGATCTGGGGCCTTGATCCAGCCAGTGGTTCTGTGGCTTGGCGCAGCAGTGTGTACACCGGGCCGAGCGCCAATAAGGACGGCAACCATCGTCATGGTCACGGCGGTAGGAATCGCCGACTTTCCTCGCTAGCATTACACCGCCTGGATATCGTGAATGGTAAATTAGGCATTCAATTTGAGCACAAACAAGGCTTCGGCCCCCAGGCACCTGATGGTATGTCTAGTGTATGGATTGATCCTGACTCAGATAACCGGCAAGTTGTTGATCTCAGTAAGCGATGGACCACCTACCCCATGCCGTACGCCAACCTCCCTTGGTTGAACCGAACGGATGTGTTGCGAAACCAAGCTCAACGTTCTGGATCACGCATGCAAATGACGGATGAAGAATTACGCGAAGCGATAGCCGCCGGTATCAAGGTTCCTGAAATCGGTCTGCCGAAGAAGAAAAAGGGTGCCTATTATGAAAAAGTACAGGCATTTAATACTCGGCTCAAGCGAATCAAGGCAGATGGCGTTAAATAGTAGTATTGCCAGAGTATGGTAACAAAGAAGAATAAGCAGAAATAGAATGATTATCGCGAAACGAATCGAAAGAAACCGAAAATTCATCGTGCCATTTTTGCTGCTGCTGAGTGCTTTGCCTGTACAAGGGCAAGGGGATGAGATTGCGCCCATTGACCGCCCGGGAGGACTTGCCATCGTCAGTGGTACACAATCGATTTCTGTTGCCCAGCACCTGGGGCAAAAGGAACCTGGCTGGTGCGGGTACGGGTTGCCGAGGAGAAGGTTCAGATGAGTCAGAAGGCGCTTGCAGATTTGGTACCGTTTGTCACGGTGCGGTCTGCTGACAAAGCTGGAACTCTGGCTGAGCATACGGTGAATCTGGTTGTGCTTGGGGATGACAGTCGGCTTAGCCTTGAGGAAGCCCGTAACCTGCTGAGTCCCGGTGGCCAATTGATTACACGTGACGGACAGACCTGGAAATCCGGGAGAAATCCAGCCGATGAGCGCCATGGTGACTGGACACATTATGCGGCTGATCCGCATGGAACCGGAATTGTCGAGGATACGGCGGTGGCTCCATCCAACCGGTTGCGCTGGTGGGACCAAACGTTCAGAGGTGCCCAGCTCCGCACTGCACAGGGTGTGGTTACGGTAGTGCAGAATGGTTGGAACCCACCAGGGCAAAGAGGTGATATCAACAGGCGGGCCAGTATGATGGCGGTGGATGCGTATTCGGGAGTACCCCTTTGGAAGGGTGACGAAAAGGAGGTCTTTGGGAAAATTGAAGATATGCGTCTAACGTTTGTTTCCTGCGATGCTGGCGTCATCACCATTCCGCACGGTTACCTGCAACCAGCCGTGCTCTATAACCATTACACTGGTAAGCGCCTCGTCTCCTACGATCAGGGACTGCGCTTTATGTTTCCAACGGGGAAATATGATGCGTTACTAAAAGACAATAAAGCTGAAGTCATCCAGGAGAGGACGTACCAACTGGGAGAAGGCAGCGCTAAATCCGTTGGCACCAGAGCTACGCTGGTGGCGCACAAGGACCGTTTGATTCAGGCCTATGGTCGCCGGGTGGCTTGTCTGGATATTCACAGTGGTAAGCTGCTTTGGCAGGTAGATACGAAGGATCCCGTCAGCAGGGCGAATATTGACCTGGGAGGGGAGAAGGTGTTTTTACAGGAATCGCCATCTGTCCGAAAGGGGTTTTTACGTTGGGGGGATAACAATACCAGTGCCATCACCGCACTGTCCATGGACAGTGGCAAACAGCTTTGGCGGAATACAGATCTGAAGGATAAGAACCTCAGTCAATTCCTGGTCATCGTGGATTCTCGATGAATCAGGTGCAAAAACCAATATGACCCGGCTCAGAGGTCGTTCTCTGCGTGGTACCCGTTTACATGCGCAGGCTCCTCATGGTCATTGGTGCACCACGACCATGATCTCTTCAATCCGCTTGGATGGACTTACCACGTGCATGGCGGTGGAATGCGCTGGTAGCGTCCAGATTTTTTCGCACTTTTATTTCTGAGTCGTGGTCCGTGTTTGTGTAGGGTTGTGTGTTTCTGTTTACGCCAGAGGCGCATAAATCGGAAGGTCGGGTGCGATGCGGAGGCGAGATTTATCAGCCGGGGCGGAATGGGCCCCGCCCAACTCGTCGGAGTCTTCGCAGCGCCCCGACCGGGGTTTGGGGCGTCGCTTAGGCGATCGCCTCCATAGAGTCCTTGTCGTGATCCCGGAGTCGGTCCATGTCCAGGTAGCGTCTGGACCCCCACTTGGTGCCTGAGATATGCCTGAGGCGAGCGGCAGCGAGCATCAGGGCGCTTTCTCCGTCAGGGAAGGCTCCGACGACCCGAGTTCGCCTTCGGATCTCCCTCATAATGCGCTCCAGAGGATTATTGGTTTTGATGCTCCGCCAGTGCTCCCGAGGGAACTTCAGGTACCTCAGGGTCTCTTCCGCCGTCTGCTCCACTTGATCCGCAGCCTTGGTGAGTTTCATTTCCCGCAGTTTTTCCACCACCAGGCTGGCTTTTTGCCGGGAGGCCTCGAGATCTTCCTGAGAGTGGATGGCTTTGAGCATGGCCGCCACGGTCTTCACCTAGCGACTTGGCACATCTTTCCAGACATCGCGGTAGAAGTGTACCGTACACCATTACCATTCCGCGTCAGGAAAGAGCTCCTCCACACTGGAGACCAGCCCGATGCACTTATCGCTGATCACAAGTCGAACACCTTTAAGGCCTCGTTTTTTCAGGTGCCGAAGGAAGTATTCCCAGCCGCTTTTATCCTCTTTTGGACCTTCCATCACACCCAGAACCTCCCGGTAGCCTTCTGCGTTCACTCCAACAGCCACCAGGACACTGACGTTCTTCACCGATCCTGCCCAGGTTCTCTTCAGCACGATCCTATCGAGGTAGACATAGGGGTGTTCACCTTCGATCGGTGCGTTGCGCCAGTCCTCAATGCGCTTATACACCTTCTTGTTCAGGTCGCTTACAGTCGAGGGACTTACCCGTGTTCTCCAAAGGGCTTCGGTAATGTCCTCCACACGCCGGACACTCACCCCAGCCAGATACATCTCCATCAACGCTTCTTCCACCGAACTCTCTTTACGGCGGTATCGCTGAATAATCTGGGTTTCAAACGGCAGGGTTCGCAACTTGGGAACCTGCAGGTTCACTTCAACGGCTTTGGTGTGCAGCTTCCGCTCATAGTGGCCTGCACGGGTATCTTTCCGCCCATCAGTTCTCTCGTAACTCCCTGCGCCGCATAACTCGTCCGCCTCCGCGTCCAATAGTCCGTTCAGCGTCCCTTCCACGCTTTCGCGTACCTTCCGACCCAGAAGGTCTTCTACTTCGGCTTCATTGATCTGAATGATCTTGCCCTTCTCCGGGCCTGTCTGTGTCTTTTCGCTCATGGTCGTCCTTAGTGAACCACAACATCGCTCTAAATGTGCGAAAAATTCCATACCTTATCAATGCGCTACAGACACCGCGGTATTCCAAGCTTACCTTGAGCAAGTTCTCTCTCCCACATTACGTGAAGGGGATTTGGTGGTCATGGATAATCTCCGGGCTCATAAAGCACAGGTCTGCCTCGAAGTGATCCAAAGCAAAGGAGCGAAGGCTCTCTTCTTACCTGCCTACTCTCCTGATCTCAATCCCATCGAAAAGATGTGGAGTAAAATCAAAACCAGCCTACGTGCTCAGGAAGCCAGAACCACAACCCAACTCCTCCTGGCGATCAAAAACGCTTTTGAGGGAGTCACTCAGCAGGATGCCATGAATTGGTTCACCTCTTGTGGATATAGTTTTATTTAAAATGCTCTAGCATATGAAATAAACCTGCCATGTGAATTCATAGGCCTTCCGGCCTGTCTCATCATTCTTGTACTTCTCATCGAACAGGGAGGTGTCCACCCGCTCTTCGATCACCGTGTGGTTGGCATATTCCAGGGTTCCGGGAACGAGTTGTTGGTCTAGCGCAATGGGAACCATCTGCGTCTGTGCGTAGTCGTAAGATTTATAGAGGGCCATGTTTTAAGCCTTAACAACCTCTTGCGGCTTCTCAATGGCAGAACAATAGAATCAGACGTTTTTCGACAGCCTCAACGTTTTAGGCTGGCCGGATCAGCGTCAGCTGATTCGGGAGGGTGGTCTGGTTGAACTAGGCAATCGCTTCGGCGTGGATTTTCAGATCCAACGCTTTCATCACCTTTAGGATCGTATCGAATCCAGGGGTGCGGTCTCCAGAGAGAGCTTTGTAGAGGCTTTCACGGGAGAGGCCGGTATCACGTGCGACTTGAGACATGCCTTTTGCTTTTGCAATATCTCCAAGGGCTTTGGCGATGAATGCGGCATCCCCATCGGCTTCTTCAATGGAAGCTTCCAAATAGGCTGCCACCTCCTCAGGGGTGCTAAGATGTTCTGCGATGTCGAAGGTTGTGGTTTTTGTTTTAGGCATGATATCACCTACAGGTTTTCCATCAGAGTGATGGCGGTTTGAATGTCTTTGCTTTGCGTTTTCTTGCTACCTCCTGCCAATAGGATGATCAGCTGATCTCCCTGCTGACAGAAGTAAACCCGGTAACCGGGTCCATAGGGAATCCGCATCTCAGAAACACCCTTGCCCACAGATTTTACATCCCCCGGATTTCCCTCTCGAAGCCGTGCGATCCGAACCAAAACTCTCGCCTTAGCTGTTGGATCTTTGAGCTTTTGCATCCACTTGGAAAACGTGTCTGTCTTGCGAATTTCCATTACCTAAAGTGTATCCTTCAGGATACACCTTTGTCAAGAGTCATCAGGTAGTACACACGTCGGGGTGAAGACGTTTGCCCTTGGCGCATTCGAGATAGTGGTTTGGTCAAAGCCCATCCGGCCGCGTTAGCGGCTCAGATGCGGCGCCTTGTTGGGCACCATTTGAATCATTCAGTTTGTCGCTTTTATCGGCCCTAAGCTCAATCGAAGTGAGCTTTTCATATTCATCTTGACTTGACGATCTCAACCTTTCTTTCTCAGCAATAATATAGATCTCTGACTTTAATCCATTCGGAATTTTCTTGGTTATTGTTATTTTAGACTGACTGTCGTTTAAGTATTCAAGAGTGATCATGTTGCCAATGGTCTTAATTACGGCATCAGGGTGTGCCGCAATTTTACAAGATGGTATCTCATTTTCGATGGAGATATACCGTGCGGATTCTAAGGGCAATTCTTCTGCCATTAACGGGCCTGCTAAGGCTACAATTAATATGAGGATTATTTTCATTTTAGTCACCTCCTTGGGAACTGTGAGCCCAACGGTGGCGCTCATCGAGCGTG